>JAKLET010000009.1 GCA_022711595.1 Deltaproteobacteria bacterium | reverse complement strand
CTCGGCCCGGAGGCATTGAAAAAGGCACGGTACGATAAATTCCGCAACATGGGTATATTCGAGGAGAAGAAATGAACACCATAACACTGGACATCACGAACGCTCTACCCGATGGGGTTGGCGAAAATGGTATAGGCCGCAAAGAACTGGAAGAGACCATCGCCCGCCTGAGCGAACATTTCTCAAAGCTCATCGCGTCGCCCATGCCTTTCATGATGCTGCCCTCGACGCGCTTCCAGTTCGACGAGATGAGGTCCCTCGCGGACAAGATCGGCAAGATGGGCATAAAGAACATGGTCCTCCTCGGCATCGGAGGCTCTTCTCTGGGAACACAGACGATATATGACGCCCTCCTCGACCCTTTCCACAACCATGAGGAACGTTTTCGCGGCGGCAAACCGCGCTATTTCATACTCGACAATATCGACCCCCACAAGATGGGTGCCATAATCGAAACGGTCCTGCCGGATATCGATAAAACCGTTCTCGTTGTCATCAGCAAATCGGGCGAAACGCCGGAGACGATCTCGCAGTTCATGATCTTCAAGGAACTGATGAAAAAGTCCCCCGGCTTCCAGGAAAGGATCGTCCTCATCACGGACAGGGAAAAAGGCATCCTCAACAAGATAGCGGCCAAAGAGGGCTTCAGCGTCCTCAACGTGCCCGACGGAGTGGGCGGCAGGTTCTCCGTGCTGACCCCCGTGGGGCTCTTCCCCTGTGCCCTCATGGGCATCAACATCGATAAAATGTGTGCCGGCGCTGCCGGCATGGCGGCCCACATCACCCGTTATGACGGTGATGAGAACATGGCCTTTGTCATTGCCGCCATCCTCTGTCTCATGGACAAAAAGGGAAAGAACATCCACGTCCTCATGCCTTACTGCGAGAGGCTCTCGGGCTTTGCCGACTGGTTCAGGCAGCTCGAGGCGGAGAGCCTTGGCAAGAAAGGCTTCGGTCCGACGCCCACAAAATCCATGGGCGTAACCGACCAGCATTCACAGCTCCAGCTCTACGTGGAAGGCCCAAAAGACAAGTGCATCGTGCTCTTCTACAGCGCGACACGGGAAGTGCCCATACCGGCAAGCTTCGATTATCTCGATGATGTCGCCTACCTCGCCAACAAGGACATGAAGGACCTCTTCCATGCCGAATTCCAGGGGACCAGGCTCTCCCTCACGCAGGCGGGGACCCCTAACATCTCCCTTGTGCTCGACGAGGTGACCGATTACAATCTTGGCGCCCTCTTCTACCTCTTTGAGATGGTGACGCTCCTGATGGGACACCTCATCGGTGTCAACGCCTTCGACCAACCCGGCGTCGAACAGGGCAAGATATACACAAAGGCGATGATGGGTAAAAAGGGCCTGGAGAAAGAACGCCGGCATACGGAAGAGCTGCTCTCCAAACCGGCAAAGGCCATAGTTTTTTAGGAAGGAACTCCTTCCTGCCCCGTTCGTTAAAGAATATCTTCCTTCCCGCGTTCCCCCTCGATGTGACGTGATAGAGGGCTCCGGGATACTCTATACGCAGTGGGCGGGCAATGGGGAGATGATATCACGGGAATTGTGATAATTCAAGACCTGACCCCATATTCCGTAACTAAATCATTCGCCAATGCCGCAACCGCCAGTACCCCGCTGGCACCCTTGATTGTTGATTTCGCTAGAGCGCAAAATGTCTCAGCCACACTCAAGCCGGTAATGATAGAGCTAACCGCGTCCCCCTGTTCTGTTGTATCACGCACGGCGTTACCGATTTGTACGCCTGACCCGTTCACTGATATGAGGTTTGCTGCCAATTCATAGTTGTGTGCTGTCCTATTATTGAGTCTGATCAGTTTTACTGAATCAATCCTCGCCATTTGCTCCTCCTTCCTTTTTGACCGGCCATTGTACGGGTTTACGATTCATCATGTATATGAAGAACAATAAGACTGCTATAATAACAACACAGGCTAATAATTGGGTTTTAAATGAATTGTACAGCCTTACTCTTCTCTCATACTCCTTGATTGTATATTCCTCGATGAATTCGTTTTCAAATTTGATTGCTTCTATTTCGAATGTTCTGGTGAAAAAAAAGCTGAACGATTTATTGTAGTAAATGGTTATCGATCTCCCCTTTATGCTCTCAAGTTTTTGCACCTGGGGCCAGTCGATGAAGGTGTCAAATCTCCGCTTCTTGCCATCGGGCAGACGTATTGTGATTGAGTTGCCGGATCGTGCCTTCCTGTTGTAACTCTCGTAAGTCCCCTCTATTACATCAAGCTCGTCAAATGTAAACGGGGGGCTAAATAACTGCAAGAAACATGTATATCCATAAATTGAGGTAAGCAGAATAAGGAGATATATCCATAATGATGACCGCCTTATTTTCGGCCGTTCGACGAAGATCTGATATAACTCGAGCCCCATTATCCTTGTCTTGAGCCGTTGAAAAATGCCGGCCGGTTCAAAGCCTTCGCCTGTCCCAGCATCTGAAAGACCGCGCTTATAGCTCTGTCCTTCCCTGTCGTTTTGCCTGTTCATACCCTTTTTCATTGTGCCTGGTTTGGTTTGTCTGTCTGTCATAGGTATTACCTGCTTCCTCCTTGCTTGCATAGATCTACCATCTTCATGGTTCGGTACGGCCTTGTTCGAGACGAGCTCTCTTCGATCGACCTCGCATGCTCAAAAGCAACTTTGCAGCCATCCGGAGAAATGGCAATCTGATGGATATTACCTTTTATAAGCATCTGGTATTGGTCGCCGTCCATCAGATAGAGGCCCGCGTCCCCGGAATCAGAGTAGGTTATCCTTTTTCCGCCCGACCCGTGAACAAGATAACCCCGCCTGACGGGAAATAACGCATGGATGCTTTGCTTGGGCATTGTCCGCGGATAAGCATGTCCGGTGAAGGTCCCGTCACGCTTCAGGATCCAGTATCGTCCCGTGGCGGGATCAACCGGATTTCCGTATTGGTACGCGACGTAGGCATCGAGAATACTGCTATAAGCAACATAATGGCTAAACCCGGCTGCCTCAGTTTCAAAAGGCATCTCCACCGGCTTCGCGCCTTCCCTTTCATGGTAGAGGAGCTTTCCCGGGTGCCACTTGCGGGAAAGGTCCTCTTTCCCGTATTTAACGATTTCCAGATAGTTCTCTCCCCGGAGTTTATGAAAGGCGGGAAGGTGCACGTATTTCTTCCTGGTGACCCAATCGCAGTCGAAGCGTGCATCCATGACCATGTCGGCATTCGGAAGAGGATGCTCTTTCGATTCACCGTCTATGGACCCGAGGCAATACGATCTCTTTCCCGTATCTTTGTCCTTCTTGTAGAAAAGAACCTGACCGTCGTCCCTTACACAGACAACATTACCCGATTCATTATAATCTCCTAAAAAAATGGAGAGACTCACCGTTTTCTTTTTCGTGTCCCAGACCACACCTCTTCTTGGGCTTTTCGCAGGAGCCATGCGTTCATTGGAATGAAAGAACACCCGATCGTTATCGAGCCATAATACCTTTGTAATCGAATCTGATACTGGCCACGTTTCCGAGTCTACAACCTTGTATGGTGATTTCCATGCAAGAATATAATTTCTGGCATAAGAACAGATACGAGGTAAGGAGAAGAGAACGAAGAGAACAAAGATAACAAGAAGCATGATGAGCAGAGATCTGTTTGCCCTGAACCATGTCTTCTTATTGGACCTGTCCGCCTGGTTTTTATTATCCATAAGGTGTCATATGCTCCGTTATTTTATTTAATAAATGCTCAGCTTTATCTCTTTTCCCGCGGGAAGGACCACATGCGATCCTCACGCCCCCGGCAAACCTATACGGGGGCTGCTGCAAGCTTTAACACTCTCATCGAATATTTTGTTAAATCCCAAGTTGTTGTATTATGAGATGCATCCCCCCGGACGCTTCATTATCCAACTGCCGGAAACAATGTTAGCAGCAATACTGTTGCTGTCTTTTTTAACCTTCAGGGAAAATTTAACTATGATGTCTATACAGAGATGTGCCTTCTCCCATTATGAAGACCACATGATGAATGTAAACAAGAGAGGTGCACCATTTCCCCCCCTTCGTAATTGTTCTGTAAGGAGAGCACCTTGGGAATGTGGTTTTTTTTGGACAGCAGCGGGAACCAGGCCACCGGCTTATTTTCTTTCCCTGCCCGCCGGGACTTGCTTCTGTCCCTTCCTCTCGAACTTGACCTTGACGATCCTTCTCCCGTCTATGTCAACGACGATAAACCGGTAGTTGTCGTAGTAGATGATCTCGCCTCCCCTGGCAAGCCCCTGGAGCTGGGTCATGATAAAACCGCCGAGCGTCTCGTAGTCGGGAGATTCGGGCAGGTCGATATCAAGGCGATTGTTCAGGTCCCGGATCGAATAGGAGGCGTCGATGAGATACGATCCGTCACGCAGGCGCTCTATCTTGTCTTCGACGTCCGTTTCGTCCATGATCTCGCCGAAGACCTCCTCCATGATGTCCTCAAGGGTGATGATGCCAACGGCCGTGCCGTATTCGTCGATGACGACGGCGAGGTGGTGTCGCGTCCGCTGCATCTCTTTGAGGAGGATGCTGATCTCCATGGTCGCGGGGACGAAGAACGGGCGCTTCAGCAGCTTCTCCAGCTCAAAGGACTCCTGGGTCCTCCAGATATGTCTCGTGATGTCCTTGTGATAGGCAAAACCGATGACATTGTCGAAATTTTCACGGTACACGGGATAGCGGGAGAACTCGTTGCTGATGATATACTCCAGCACCTTCTCCTTGCTGTCCTCCACGTCGATGGCATAGACATTCGGGCGGGGCACCATGACCTCCCGCACGGAACGGTCACTGAAATGGAAGACCCTGTTGATCAGTTCCTCTTCGGTCTTGTCGAAAACGCCTTTCTGCCTGCCTTCCTCGAGGAGTATCTTTATCTCGCCCTCACCGATGTGCTCCTCTCCCCTGCTCAGCCCGAAGGCCTTCACGAAGAACATCGTGGATATGGAAAGGAAATTCACGAAAATGAAAAAGATACGCGACACGAGATCGAAGAAAGGCGCAACGGCAAGGGCCGCTTTCTCTTTGTAGCTCAGGCCGATGTACTTCGGGATCAGTTCACCAAAAATGATGAAAAGATACGTCAGGACGCAGACAACGGCGGCGATCGCGATGGACTCCGAAAAAGGCCTCAAGAAGACCACATTGTTTATCAGGGGCATGAGGTACTTGACGGCCATGACGCCGCTGATCGCCGAGGCGAGCGTCCCGAAAAGGGTGATGCCTATCTGCACGGTGGAAAGGAAGCGCTCGGGGTTCTCCTTCATGAGCAGGAGTGTCTGTGTCCTGCGGTCCTTGTTCTTTTTCTGCAGTTCCTTTATCTTGCTTTTGCGCGACGAAACTATCGCCGTCTCCCCGGCAGAGAAGATCCCGTTGAGAATAAGCAATATTAAAATTATTACAATGTCAACCAGAGGGTTGTCCATCAATCCTGAATATGCTCCTTAACCTGGTGCATGAACGCTTCCAGCCTGGTCAGGATGTTCGCGGAACCCTGGCCGTCATAGGCGATATTGATCACGGGCACGTCATGGTTATTCTGGATAAGTCGCATGATGGCGCTCGAAATGGTTCCTGGCATGCATGTGAAAGGCATGGCATTGATTATGCCGGAAACACCTTTATGGATAAAATCGACACTCTTGCCGACGGTTAGCACCGCTTCGCCTTCAAAGCTGTCGTGGATATAGGGACTTGCCTTCTCGAGGATGTCTTTGATCTTGGGCTCCGGCCCGTATTTGATAAAGGGAACAAAGATCTCCTCCAGCATGTGCTCGTCCTTATTCTGGATATACTCGGTCATGATAAAGTTCAGGACGCCCAGCAGGCTCTCGCGTTTTTTGCTCTTTCTCTTGCCCGTGAAGTTCACGTAGGATATCCACTCCGACACGGGGGCGAGCCAGACAACGCCGCCCAGATCTTCAACGGCCCTTATCAGCTGGGAGTTGCTGAACCTGTTCGACCTGATATAGATCTCTCCCACGAGGCCCACGATCGGTCTCTTTTCAGACCTGCGCTCGATGGACGCGAACTTCTTCAGGACCTCCCTCATGACGACGTCGATATCCTCCGCTCCTCTCTCGATGGAACGGGAAACATCCGCAAGGGCCTCGCCGTAGATCCTGTCCGTTTCCCCCGGTTTTTTCTCGTAAGGACGCGTCTCGTGGAGCATCTTGATCAAAAGATCGGTGGCAACGACCGCCCTCCACCCCAGACGGGAGAACTTCCCGCCCACTATGTCGAGCTCCTTGTAGAAACGGTGGTCCTGGTTCGGGGCGTAGATGGGGACGCCGGTAAAACCTGCCTCGTCGAGGACCATCCTGTGAAACCGGTGATATTGCCCGAAGCGGCAGGGGCCTTCACCGGAAGGCATGAAAAAAGCGCTCTGTGCGGGATCGAAATCCTCCCCCCGCGCCGTCTTCAGCATATCGCCGGTGGTAAGGATGCAGGGGTAGCATTCCTTGCCCGAGGTAAACTTCCTCCCTATCAGGACAGTTTCCTCGCTTGATTCGTCCATGACCTTCGCGTCCACACCGCAGGCCCTGAACGCGCTCGCAAGGGTGTGCGAATGATCGGACATGTTGGGTATGTATATCTTCTTGCGCTTTCCGTCCATTTCGAAGGCGGTAACGGAACGCTCGATCACTTTTTCGTCGAAGCTGGCGTTGTTGATACTGTCCAGGAAAGCCTCCAGCCTGGTTACGATCCCGGCGTCGGCGCTGTGTTCGTCTATCTCGAGGGAAAGGTAGGGTTTGCTGCCCATGATCTTCTTAAAGAAATGGGATATAAAGGAATCCGGTCCGCACCCGAAGCTTGTCACATAAATTGCATAGAGGTTCCTGTTGTTCTTTATGGCCCTGGCGGCCTTAAGTATCTTCTGGCCGTAGCCCCAGTACATGTGTTCGAGATCGACAGGGTCTTCGATCATATCGTTCACGGGCAGCATATCCATGGGTATCGCCTGTACGCCCAGGTTGAGCAGCTTCTTGTGTATGTTGAGGTTCGCTCCCGGATCAGCGCTATTGTACGGCCTGCCGATGATGACCATTGACTTTTCGTTCTCCCTCGAGCCATAGAGGAAGGCGTTGCCCATCTCGTTGAGGCGTTTATAGAAGGTGTCCTGGACACCACTCGCCGTCGCGAAGGCCTTTTTTACCCTCGCCTTGTTTATCTTGTACTTTTTAAAGTGTTCCACAAGGTCGGCGAAGACCACTTCGCTGCCTTCGCCGAAACGGATTATGGGGGTATAAACACGTACCCCCTTCTTTTTGAAATTAATGGATCCCTTGATCGTGTATGGAAGAGACTGCGCGTAAGGACAGGCAAAGGCGTTGCGCGCGTGCTCCGATGGTTTTCTGAGGCTGATGACGCTGGGCAGGAATATCCTGTCCACTCCTTTCTGTATCAGATTGACAACGTGCCCGTGGGCAAGCTTGATGGGGAAACAGCTCTCGACGATGATGTTCTCGACGCCGTCCCTCACCGTTTTCTTGTTGGTCATATCGGACACAACGACATCAAACCCCAGTTCGGTGAGAAAGCTCTTCCAGAAAGGCAGCATTTCATGCATGTGCAGGACCTTGGGTATGCCGATCCTGGGCCCGTCCGCCTTTTTGTCGTAGATCTCGTTGAGTATCTCCTCGCGCATGGAGAAAAGGTCGGCCATGTCCTTCTTTTCCACCTTGCGCAGGACGTCATATTTTTCGCACCTGCTCCCGTAATAGAGGGGCTTCTCGTTCTCGACGGTGACCTTGCGTATCTCGCAGAGGTTTTCACAGCCTTTGCATTCAAAGGTATCGATGTCGTACGGCCGCTTGCTGAGATCAAAACCCTTGAAACCGCTCTTATCCCAGGTCCTTTCCTTCATTGCCAGGATCGCCACACCTATTGCGCCGGTAACGTCGTGGTGAGACGGGACCGTGACCGGCATCCCGAGGACCTTTTCGAAGGCCGCGACAACGCCCTTGTTGAAGGCGGTGCCGCCCTGGAAGAATATCCTCTTTCCCACTCTCTTGTCGGCGACGACCTTGTTGAGATAGTTCTGCACGATGGAATAAGCGAGGCCGCTGACGATGTCCTCCCTGTCGGCGCCGCGCTGCTGCTGGTGGATAACGTCGGACTCCATGAAAACGGTGCATCTCTCGCCCATCTTTACGGGCTTTTTCGACTTAAGGGCAAGTGAACCGAACTCCTCCTTGATGGAGATATCGAGACGCTCCGCCTGCTCTTCGAGGAAGGACCCCGTTCCCGCTGCGCAGGCTTTGTTCATCTCGAAATCGACGATCACGCCGTTGTCGACGCTTATGTACTTCGAGTCCTGCCCGCCGATCTCGAATACCGTGTCCACCGTCGGGTCGATATCTATTGCCGCCTGCGCCTGGGCGGTGATCTCGTTGCGCACGATATCGGCGCCTATGAAATCCGCCGTCAGGTAGCGTCCGGAACCGGTCGTGCCGGCACCGACGATCTCCACCCTGTCACCCACTTCTTCCCCTATCTCCGCGAGCCCTCTCTTGACTGCCTCAAGAGGTCTTCCCTCCGTCATGAGGTAGCGCTTTGCCAGGACGTTCTTCTCTTCGTCGATGAGAACAAGGTTGGTGCTTATGGACCCGACATCGACACCCAGGTATACCTTCATATTCGTGGAAACGGGCTTCATGTCGTAGGTTATGTTGAGGTTCCCGGGAGAGATCTCAAGGGGCTCGTGGGTCGTCTCGGTATTCTCTTCCTGCAGGTAGGCGTTGAGCCTGTCCAGCCCCGCAAACTTCTTCTTCAGCGACGGGTCCTCAAGAACGGCAAAAACTGCCCCGACGGCCCCTATTGAGGTAAAGTTCTCGGGTACGAAAAAGTTCTCATCGGACAATTCGAAGATCTCTTTCAGGGCCTTCCGCATGGCCGCATTGGCCGCCACGCCCCCGATGAACGCGACGGGCATCTTTATTTCCTTGCCTTTTGCGATGTTCCCCTTGAAATTACGCGCAAGCGCGTAGCAGAGACCCGCGACGATCTCGTAATCGGGTGTGGCGATCTGCTGGAGATGTATCATGTCCGATTTCGCGAAGACGGTGCAGCGCCCTGCGATCCTCGGTATGTTCTTCGCCTTCAGGGCGACCTCGCTGAACTCCTCTATGGTGAACTTGAGCCGGGAGGCCTGCTGGTCGAGAAAAGACCCCGTGCCGGCGGCGCACAGCGCGTTCATTGAAAAATCCTTCACTCGCAGGGTGGTGCTCTTTTTGCGCGACGGTTCGAAAATGATAAGCTTGGAATCCTCACCGCCGATATCGATGACGCTCCCCGTTTTAGGATACAGGCGCCCCATCGCCTTCGTTATGGCCACGATCTCATTTACAAAAGGGGCCCCGATGAGAGAGGCGAACACCTTCGCTCCCGTCCCCGTCGTGGATATAAGGTCCACTTCGTAATCATGCGTGGTTTCCTCGATGACCTTTTTGGCCGCAATAAACGGTTTGCCTTTGTGTCTTATGTAGCTGGCCTTGACAACCTTGCCGTTCTCGTTCACAACCGCAACGTTCACGCTTACCGAACCTATGTCTATGCCGACCCTGTACATTTATGTTTCCCCCATTAGTGAGCACGGTTTTGATTTTATGGGATTGTTGTGATAAGTATAATACAAAAACCATCCGCCAACAACAAAATGTTTACAGGCTTTGGTTGACGGAGGTTCTGGTCATTTGATGAGAGGTTTTTCCCCATAATGAAGAAAAGGGCCCATATCATCGTGAACGGTATTGTCCAGGGTGTTTATTTCCGTTACAGCACGCAGAAGAAAGCCCTGGAACTTGGCGTTACGGGATGGGTCAGAAACCTCCATGACGGCGGCGTGGAGATCGTCTGTGAAGGCGGCAAGGACGACGTCGAAGAGTTGGTAAGGTGGTCCGGCAAAGGCCCCCCGGGGGCCTTCGTCGAGCATGCCGACGTATCATGGGAACAATATGCAGGTGAGTTTGCAGCGTTTGAGATCAGATACTGAAAAGCGGCATTACTACCCTCTCTTTCTGGACATCACGGGGAAAGAGTGCCTTGTCGTCGGCGGCGGGAGTGTTGCCGAGCGAAAGGTGATGATGCTCCTTAAATTCGATGCCTCCATCACCGTCATAAGCCCCGAGGTCACAAAAAAACTTTCCTCCCTTTCAGACACGGGAACTATTCGAGTCCGGCCGCGTAAATACCGTCGCGGCGACCTCGGCAATGCCGCCGTCATCTTCGCGTGCACCGGCGACCGGGACGTGAACACAAGGGTCAGAAAGGATGCGGGTGCCAGGGGGATTCCCGTCAACGTCGTGGACAAACCCCAGGAATGCGACTTTATAGTCCCCTCCATCATCAGAAAGGGGGATATCACCATAGCCATCTCCACGTCAGGGCTTCTGCCTCTCGCATCAAAAAAGCTGCGGAAGGAGATCGAAAAGACCGTCACCAGGGACCATGCCGTTTATATCCGCATCATGGCGGCTTTCAGAAAGCATCTCCTGAAAACCGTCCCTGACAGCAAAAAACGCGGCGCCATTATGAGGCATGCCGGCAGCATGGAGATCAGGGAAGTCATCGGCGCCGGTCTGAAGGGCATGAAGAAGATCTTCGGTGACCACGCAGGATGAACATCTTTCTATATTATGCGGCACTGTGCCTCTATCTTGCGTCCACGCTGACATACGCGCTTTACCTCGCATGGACGAGGACAAGGCCTCTCCTTGAGAGGCCGGGTTACTGCCTTCTCGCCGCAGGGTTCGTGTTCCACTTCGCCGCCATGCTCACACGTTATTTCGAGGCTGGATACACGCCCATCACAAGCTTCCACGAGTCCCTCTCCTTTCTCGCGCTCTGCATAGCCGGCTTCTACCTTTATATAAACAAGGTCTATCGTGTCCACGCGATCGGGAGCATCATCGCCCCCCTTATCTGTCTCATCGTTATCATGTCCCTTCGTTTTCCCAATGAGATCAAGCCTCTGGCCCCGGCCCTCCAAAGCGCATGGCTGCCTGTTCACACCATCTTCTCCTTCCTGGGGAACGGTGTCTTCTTTCTCGGTTTTTTCGTCTCCCTGCTCTATCTCATCATTGAAAAGGAGATAAAAAGAAAAAAGGGCTTCCTCTTCTCCGGTAAATTCCCTTCACTGGAAACCCTTGACTCGATAAACTACAGGTGCATGTCCCTCGGTTTCCCGTTTCTCACCGTGGGGATCATAACCGGTTCCATCTGGGCCGGTTTTGCCTGGGGCTCATACTGGCGGTGGGACCCGAAAGAAACATGGTCGCTCATAACCTGGATCGTTTACGCCATACTCCTTCACAACAGGCTGGCGCTCGGATGGCGGGGGAGAAAAACGTCGTATATGATGATCCTCGGTTTTTTCCTCATCCTTTTTACATTCCTGGGGGTCAATTTCCTCCTGAAAGGAAAACACTCTTACCTGTAGACAGAACATGAAAAAACAGGCCATCGGCATACTGGGACTCAATCACAACACGGCACCCGTCGAGATAAGGGAAAAGCTTTACATCAACGAAGAAGCCCTGCCTTCCCTTTTGAGAAAGATCCGCCAGCAAGGGATCAGCGAATCGGTCATCATCTCCACATGCAACAGAACGGAGATCTATTATTCCGGCAGGGACCGGGAAAAGACACTCCAGAAGATACGAAGAATACTCTCGGAGACATTCGCGACCCCTGACGAGTGGTTCACGGACTATATGTACAGCTTTTCCGATGACGAGGCATTCCGCCATCTTTTCCTTGTTGCCTCCGGACTTGACTCAATGGTCATAGGGGAACCGGAGATACTGGGACAGGTGAAGGACGCCTATCGCCTTGCCACATCCGCAAACACCACGGGATTCTTTCTCAACAAGACCTTCCACAAGACCTTCAGTGTCGCCAAGCGCATCAGGACCGAGACAAAGATAGGCTACAATCCCCTTTCCATCGCATCGATGGCCGTGGAACTGGCAAAGAAGATATTCGGCAGCCTTGACCGGAAAAAGATCCTTGTCGTCGGAGCAGGCGAGGTCTGTGAAACGGCCCTCAAATATTTCCGGAAGGAGGGCATTTCCGACGTTTACATCACAAACCGGACATACCAGAAAGCGCGGGAACTGGCCGGCGAGATCATCGGAGATGCCAGGGCATTCCAGGAACTTCCCGGGCTTTTGACAACTGTCGACATGGTGCTGACATCAACGGGCTCCGACAGGCCCATAATCAGCCCTGACCTGGTGCACGGAACAATGAAAAAAAGGAAGAACCGGCCCATCTTCTTTATCGATATTGCCGTTCCCCGTGATGTGGACCCGGCAGTGAACGACATTGAGAATATCTACCTCTACGACATCGACGATCTCAGGGAGCTTTCCCAGAAACACCTCGCGGACAGGGTCAGGGAATCGGAAAAGGCCCGCGATATTATCGATGAAGAGGTTGCGAAATTTTCCGACTGGTTGAAGCGTGTCGATGTGAACCCCCTCATAAGCCACATCATGGGCCTGGCTGAAGAGATAAGAACAAATGAACTGAAAAGGGCTGTAAGCAGGCTTAAAGGCGCAGATGAAGAAACGCTGAGAAACATCGACGCAATGACCCGTTCCATCATGAACAAACTCGTTCATCCGTATCTGGCCCTTATCAAGGAAAACGGTGATCCGGCCGTTTTCGAAACATTGAAAAAGCTGTTTCAATTCGAGGAAGACGATGAAAAAGAAATGGGTGGTGGGAACGAGGGGCTCTAAACTGGCCCTCAGGCAGACCCGGATCGTCATAGACGCCCTGGAAAAGACCCATCACGGTCATGAGTTCACTGTCAGGACCATAAAAACGACGGGTGATACCGTTTGGAACACACCGCTGCACCTTATCGGCGGGAAAGGGCTCTTTGTCAAAGAGATCGAAGAGGAGCTCTCAAAGGGCGGCATCGACATGGCCGTGCACAGCATGAAGGACGTGCCTGCGGAACTTGAAAAAGGCCTCTGCATCGGCGCCGTGCTGACCAGGGAGGACCCCCGCGACGCTTTCGTATCCTCAAAACACAGCGGCCTCGGGAGCCTGGCGGAAGGCTGCCGCGTAGGAACGGGAAGCATGCGAAGGAAAGCACAGCTCTTGAGGTACCGCAAGGATATAAACGTGGTGCCGCTCAGGGGCAACGTGGACACGAGGATAAAAAAGATCGAAAAAGAGAACCTCGACGGTATAATACTTGCCTTCGCCGGCCTCAAACGAATGGGCCTGGAAAACCTTGCCAGCGAGATCGTTCCCTGTGACATCATGGTGCCCACCTGCGGTCAGGGGGCCATCGGAATAGAGACACGCCCGGACGACGACATCATGCAGCTGCTTCAAACCATCAATGACGAGCAGTCACAACGGGAGGTTTCCATAGAGAGGGCCATACAGGCCCGGGTCGGCGGAGGGTGCCACGTCCCGCTCGGCATTCATGCCGACATTGAAGGGGACCGGATAGAAATTTATCTTTCACTGGGCAATGAGAACGGGAACATCGTGGTGCACGAAAAGCTCTCCGGGGACCTTGACGCCGAACAGACCCTCATAACAAACGCCTCGAACCTCCTACTGAAACACTCTTCCAAATAATCTGGTTTGTCTGGTTTGAACAACCAAAAAAAACAAAGAAACCGGAAAAATCGTAATTGCCCGCATGGCGGGTGAGAGGGAGGGGCCCTGCGGACCATGTTCGCGGAGGGGGAGCGACGTGAACCCCCGTATAGCAGAATAATAAATGCCTCCCGAGGGAGGCATTTATAAAAAGACCAGTTCGAATCTGATTAGATGGCGTCCTTGAGGGCTTTTCCTGCTGTAAATTTAGGTACTTTCCGTGCGGGGATCTTGATCTCTTTCCCGGTTCTCGGGTTTCTGCCCTTGCGTGCTTTCCTCTTTGAAACAGCAAAGGTGCCGAAACCTACGAGTGTTACGCGCTCATCTTTCTTCAGTGCAGCTTTCACGCCATCAAGAAAAGCTTCCAAGGCCTTGCCGGCGGCAGCTTTGGATATCTTTGAACTCGCTGCCATTTTACTAATCAATTCTGCCTTTGTCATACATACCCCTCCTTTAGATTATTATTTGACGGTAGTTCCCATAACAACCACCTTATAAATAGTTTATACTCCTTAATTTACGAAATATGCAACTATTTTTTTGTGATTATTTGAAATTTTATTCACTTTCCTTTTTTTTGCGTAACCCCAATATTTACGCCCTTCCATAGTCATCTTCCACCCGTTCGATATCGTCCTCTCCAAAATAATCTCCCGTCTGAATCTCGATAAAGACAAAGTCCGCGGCGCCGGTATTTTCCACCCGGTGCAGAAAACCGCAGGGAACATCGACCGATCCGCCCCGGCCAAGAGGCAGGTCTTCGCGGTCGAGCGTCACGACTGCGTTGCCGGAGACGGCCAGCCAATGCTCGTCCCGCATGCGGTGCCTCTGAAGGCTCAGCCGGCAGCCGGGGTAGACGACGATCCTCTTCACCTTGCAATCAGGCAAATCCGCCAGGACCTCAAAATACCCCCACGGACGCTCTTCCCTCTCTTTCGCCTTCTCTTCCATCCCTTCACTCCTCACGCCTTACGGTTCACGGTTTCTAAAACACCTTGCGCTTCACGCCTCACGGCCTTCCAAGACCTGAGAAAGGTTTTTCAGTTACCATATCATATAAACATTATTTAAAACAACGCGGTGAGGTTATTATTTTTTGTTCTCTTCTTCGATCAGTGACTTTGCCACGATGATCTCTATCCTTCGATTGCGGGAACGGTTCGCGGGGGTATCATTGGGCGCCAGAGGACGGTATTCCGAATAACCGACAGCGGAAACCCTCATGGGTGCAAGGTCGTGCTTTTCGATAAAATAACGCACCACCTCCGTGGCACGCCTCACCGAGAGCTCCCAGTTGGACCTGAATTCAGACGTGGCGATGGGCGTGTTGTCGGTATGGCCCTCGACCCTGATCGGATTGCTGATCGTCCTGACGACCGGGGCTATGGTGTCGAGCGTATGCTTCGCCCTGTCCTTCAGATCGGCCTTGCCTTCATCGAAGAAGGCCTGGTCCATGATCCTTATGACGATCCCGCGCTCGTCGGTGATGACCGAGATGTTCTTGTCCATGGCATCGTTCCCGCTGAGCTTTTTGATCTCCCCTTCAAGCTTGCCCTTCACGTCCTCACCGGCGGCCGGCACCTTTAGCGGGATCTCAAACGGGGCCGTACCCGGGGCGGACCCGGCGGCCGCCACGCTTGGCCCGCCGGTGAAGATGGTCTTCAGGTGACCCGTCACTTCCTGGTACTTTTGAGTATCGTTTTTCGAAAAGGTGTACATCATGATAAAGAAGGCAAGCAGCAGCGTGATAAGGTCGGCATAAGTAATAAGCCAGCGCTCAAGGTTCTCGTGCTCCTCCCCCTTCTTCTTTCTTCTCATCTGCCTTCCTCCCTGCGTTTGTCGGGAAGCAGGAACGATACAAGCTTCATCCTGATCACCCGCGGATTGTCTCCCATGGCCAGGGATATGGCGCCCTCCGTTATGATCTCCAGGTAAAGGGCCTCGTCCTGGTGTTTGTATTTCAGTTTATCCGAGAGAGGCAGGTAGATAAGGTTCGCCAAGGCCACACCCCAGAGGGTTGCGATGAAAGCGCTCGCAATCGCCGAGGCCATGTTGGAGCTGCTTTCCATGCTGCCCAGCGCGTGGATAAGCCCGAGGACGGTCCCCATGATACCGAGTGTCGGGGAAAACCCGCCGAGCTTTAAAAAAAAGTTCGCCCCCGCCTTGTGACGTTCTTCGATGTAGGCCATTTCTATCTCGAGGATCTCCCTTATCTTGTTCGTCTCAAACCCGTCGATGGCCAGTTGGATGGCCTTTCTCAGGAAAGGTTCCTTGATTGAATCGATCTCTTTCTCGAGGCTTAACAACCCGTTCTTGCGGGCTTTCTGGGAAAGATCGAAGAGAAGGTCTATGAGCTGCTGGGAGTCCATCTTCTTTTCGAACATGGCCACCCTCATCAGGTTCGGCAGATTGATAAGCTGTTTAATGGAAGTGGTGACTGTCGCCGCGCCGAATGTCCCGAAAATGACGAGCACCATGGCAGGTATCTGGATAAGCGCTGAGAGGTGACCGCCCTCCATCATGAAGGAGACGAGAACGGAACCTATGCCAACCAGCAGTCCGAGTATTGTCGCAATATCCATAGCTCATCAACTCTCCGTTTCTTTTTTCTGACGGAGGTATTCACGTTCCTTCAGGAAGATATAATTGATCAGGATGTCCTGGTCCTTCTCGTTGATGACCATGAACTTGAAGGCCGTCATTTTTTCGGCGACCCTGTTATCGGGGCCTTGTTCCATCCGCAGCACCTGGCAAAGACATGTGATCTTGGGATATGGGAACACGGGTATTATTATTTTCAGCTCAATGAAATCACCTTCGGTCAGGGGCATGCCGCAGAGGAACTGGATCCCTGCCCCGCTTATGTTCACGTCGGTATGGATCACATTGTAGTGCTCCGCCGAAGAAGACCTTCCCAGTATCTCTATGATCATATCCAGCTTTCTGTTGATCACCTGCATATAACCATAGAGCTGATCGTTCTCGCCCGCGCCGGGCTCACGGGCATTGAGAAAATAGAGCTCGTGTATCCTGTCGACAACCTGTGTTGAGTTGTACCGGATCTTGTCCTGAAGCGTCAGAAACTCTTCGCGCGAGATTGGCCGGAATTCCACGGGCAGATTGTCGCGGATCCTGAAATATTCCCTTCTTTCATCATCACGACTCATATCCGTCCCGTACTACATCGGCAAATGCCCTGGAGATGGCGGGATCGAACTGACTGCCGCTGCAGCGCGTTATCTCAGCGACGATCTCTTCAATGCCCAGGGCCTTGCGGTAAGGCCGGTCCGTTACCATGGCGTCGTACGCGTCGCATACGGCGATCAACCGGGAACACATCGGTATCTCTTCGCCGCTCAGGCGGTCTGGATACCCTTTGCCGTCGTATCGTTCATGATGGTGGCGAATTATCTTCGCCTCCTTCGCGAGGATCTCGAAACGGCTCATGATCTCCTCGCCGTATATGGAATGGCTCTGCATGACGGAATATTCATCGTCTGACAGCCGGTCCGGCTTTAAAAGTATACTATCGGGAATGCCGATCTTCCCGAGATCGTGAACGGGGCCGACAACCCTTATCACGTCCCTTTCGTATTCGTTGATGCAAAGGCGGTCCCCGAGGGCAAGGCTCATATTGGTGACCCTCTTGCAGTGCCCCTCTGTATAAAGGTCCCGCTTGGTAATGGCAACAATGAGCGACCTCAGTGTGTGGAGGATATTCTCGAAGAGGCTTTCGTAAAGCATTCTGTTCTCGATCTGCGTCGAGGCCTTGTCGGCGATCAGCTTGAGAAAGAACACATCGTTCTCGAGGGACCTGGCGCCCCTTGCACCGTTCTGTTTCGCTTCCGCCATGATGAACCCGATCGATTCCCCCTGAATGACGAGGGGCAGATAGACCCTGTTGTCCCTCACAATATGCTTGCGCGCCGCGCGGGCCTCCCGGTCGAAGTCTTCGGTAAGGCTGATCCGCTGCCAGTCCGATTTCGGGTTTTCCCCGTTCTTCGTATGTCCGGCATACAGGATCAGCTCGCCGGCCTCCCGGTCGGGCATATAATAGCCGCAGGAATTTACGTCGAGGATCTCTCCCACTATATGGACCATCTTCTCGTAGACATCGTCGAAGATATTGATGGAATTGAACTTGTTCGATATATGGTACATCGTTGTGAGCTCTTTGATCTTTTTCTGCAGTTCCCTGTTGAGGTGCTCTATCTTCTTCTTGTCTTCGAGGTTGTGGAGAATGTTCTCTTTTTCTATAAGGAGGTTGCGCTCCCTGAGGACCCTCATCATGACGAGCATCAGCTTGTCGAGTTCGAAAGGTTTGAGGAGAAAATCAGAGGCGCCCTTTTTCATTGCATCGATGACAAAATTGGGATCATAATAGCCCGTCGCCATAATGATCGCCGTCGTTGGCTTGCTGACCTTGATGGTATCTATGAGAGATATGCCGTTCATGTCAGGGAGCTGGACATCGAGTATGACGATCTCCACGTCTTTTTTGTCCAGCATATCAAGGGCCTCCTTACCGCAGGTGGCCTTGTAGATCTCGCAGTCGTTGAGGCTTAAAAAATCGGCAAGTATATTGATGACCTCGGGGTTGTCATCGACGATGAGTATCCTTGTTCCCTCGATCATCGTATGTCCCCGTTTTTTTGCCGCCTTGATGACATCCTGTCATTCAATGAGAAGTCTCCCCTTTCTCAGTTTTTCCAGATCTCTGATCTCGCTGACGATCTTCTCCGTATCGCTTGCCTGTTCTCCATTCGCAGGCAACTCAACGCCGGCCGGAGCCTCCGGCTTCTTCTGACGGTAGCGTTCCATTTCGTCGTAAAAACCCTGAAGGGTCTGCAGAAGCTTCGCATTGAGCTTTTTCAGCATGATCTTGTCGCGGACGTTCTTTACGACCACCTGGAGTTCCTCCATTCTGAAGGGTTTGACGATGTAATCGAAGGCACCGATCTTCACCGCCTCCACGGCCGTATCCATCGACGCGTAACCCGTGATTATTATGAACTCTGTATCGTCATTGTCCTTTTTGATCGTTCTGATGAGCTCCATGCCGGTCAGTTCAGGCATGTTGAGGTCGGTAACTATCAGATCGAAGGGGTCTTTGCCGTGTTTCTCAAGTGCCTCTTTCCCGTTGCATGCACTTTCTACCTGGCTGTCTTTCCCCTTCAGGTATTCTTCGAGAATATCCCTGAGTTCTCTATTATCGTCGACAATGAGGATCCGGAAGTTTTCATCATTTCTCATCGTATCTCTTCAGCTTTTCAGTGACTTGCTCGCCAATCCTGTCGTAAAGCATCTTTTTCATTCCTTCCCTGGAAATGTTCACTTCGTCTTCGCGATTTTCCTGGTCGTGGTTGTCACCAGATTGTTTCATCCGGACCTTCATGTTCTTCATGTAGGTCCTTATCACACTGCTTATCTGGTAATCGGATATCGTCATCATCCTCTCCCTTGTATTTTTATCGGACAACAGGAAAATGACTTAAGCTTTTTTTTATTTTTTATGGTCTATAAAAGAAACGGGCGGCGGCAGGGGATATTTCGGCCCATAGGACCTAATGGCGCGGCGGCCCTGGGAATAAATGTCCATCTCGACAAGCAGCTTCATGCGCTCTTCTTCAAGCCTTTGGATGACCAGCATCTCCTTTTCAAATAACCTTTCCGCAACGGTCCTATCGGTCAATCCGGGCGATCCGGCAAAACGACGGGCCAGGTCTTCCCGCTGCATAAGAAACCCTATAAAGGCCGTACCATCCTCTTCCCTGAGCGCCGTCTCCGTCAGCTCTTCAAACAGAATGATATCGGTATCCGAGATCCTTTTTTTCACCGCTGCTCTCCATCCGGCCCTGTCCGGCCCGACAATCTCGTGTTCATAAAGGATTCTTTCAGTTCGTATGAGCTTTCCAGAAGCAGCTGGATCTCGTTGAGCCTCTTCTCGAACTTTGCCTTTGTTTCCTCTTCTTCGTCGGCTATGCCGTCTTTGCTTCCCGGTCCCCGCACACCGGCCTCTCCCGTGGAGATATCGTAAAGCCCGGCGAAAGGATGGAAGAAATAGGCGACCTTGTCGTGAAGGGTATTTCCAAAATTATGGACAAAACGGCTTGCTTCGTCTTTTCTCTCCATAAGCGTCCCGGCAAAGACCTTTTTGTCCACCTTGAGCAGGCCCTTTTCATCGATCCCGATCCCTTCCAAAGTTTCATTCAGAGGGCCCGCCTGATTGGCCTTGCCGCTTCCTATGGCCGTATACAACGATTCCCTCACGGCCTCTTTCACCGACGTCCGCATGGCTTCAAGACGGACCTGACCCTCACCGGGGCCTCCCTCATCGTCCTCTTCGTATTCGATCATCGTGCCGATCACATCCGCCAGGGAGGCAAACCTTTCCGCTATTACCTCCTGCCTGTTCTCCACGCCGGCCGTTTTCACTGAGGCAGCTGCCAGGGCCGTGGAAGGTATGACGCGTATGGTGATGCCGGGAAAATCGTCCGACCGGAGCGTGTCGTTCGCGGGGGCCTGATATTCTAAAACCTTCACGATATCATAGCTTTTGTCGTCCTGCGCTTTATCGGATCTTACCGAACTCTTTCCCGCAGATAGAAAAGATGCCACCTCTTTTGCGGCCTTAACAGGATCGAAACCATCGGGCAGGGCAAATTTCCCGGCCGCCAGATCGGTTCTTGTTAAGGAAGCCGCGCTATCATCCGTTCTTCTCCCATCGCTCATGTTTATAAGGGACCCATCCGGGACGGCGGCGGCGCTTTCCGGCAATGTTTCTCCGGCATTGCGTGTCAGGAATGATGCGATCTTTGCCACTGTCGAGGCGGCCGCTGCGTCATCGAGTCCTTCCGCGGTGTTGTGGTAGAGAACCGTCCCGCCTGACGGATCGTGGCGAATGACCGAGTAGACAGGTATGCCGGCGGCGGCGTCAACGGAGACAATGAACTTGTCCCTTACATTCACCGCGTTGATATCAACGGCCCCCGCAGTCATGCCGGTATCGATGCGGGACAATTCATCGGCGATCTCTTTTGCGAAACCAACCAGGGCGATCTCTCCCTGCCGCCCCCGTATGTCCTTCGCCTCCGCGGACAGGACATCCTTTATTATAATAAGCTGCTCATCGAGCCCTTCAGGACCCTCTTCGCCGGCAGGCACGCCGGCCGGAAGATAGATGACTGCATCCCGGGGGGTTATGGCTGCCTGTTGAAAGGTCTTTTGAGAAATTGCCGCCGTTTCCTCGCCGCCCGGCAGGGACGCGTCATCGTCGACGATCCTTATTATGTCTGAAAGGATCTCATCGACGGTCCTCAGGTACCTGACAATTGCCTTATCAGGAACATTGGAAAGGACGGGGACATCGACGCGGTCCGCGGAGCCTTTTTTCACCCCGGTACCCGCCTTTTTCAGCGTCTCGCCGCCCGTCAGTTGCGCCAGTGGGTATCCGGTCAATCCTATCTTCATGATAAAAACCTCCTGACTATCCTCTCGTTCATATTTATCGGCTGTAAACATAAACAACTTAAATAAAATATTTTTCGTCAACCAATTGACATTAACATCCTGAAGGCGCTTCCATTTCTATTGTATTGTAACCATACGACATAATTATTCTTTATGTTTATCCATCGGTATCAGGACCTTTGAATATTCTCTGGCATAATTATTGCTTAATTCATGCGAGGAGGGTCACTATCCACAAGGACATTCCGCATATGGGCAGATCAAAGGAATTCGAAATAACGGGCCTGGAGTTTCTCGATAAAGGAGAAGATCGGCAGGCGCTGGAGTGTTTCGGCAAGGCTGTCAGCCTGGATAATTTGAATTATTCAGCACTGCGCAGCCTGTTGTTCACGGCCCACCGACTCGGCCTCACACCCGATGCCACAAGAACCATACAGGACCTTCTGCAGCAGTACCCGTCTGACGCACGCATGCTTCGCGTCGCACGGGAATATGTAAACCTGGTTCAGGGAAAGACGGCAACAACCCCTCTCACAACGATCTTTCTGTCAAAGGACAGGCCTCTGCAGCTGCAGGGATGTCTTGAGAGCCTCTTCCACCATTCAGGCATCGGCCGGGAGAACATCGCTGTTCTTTACAAACAGAGCGGCAACATCTATTACGATCTCCTCATTGAAAAGTACCCGGAGATCAGGTGGGTACCCGAGAAAAACTTCAGCCGCGATATCCAGACCCTCTTTAACGAATCCGATAACCATATCTTGATGTGCTGTGATGACATGATCTTCACCGAACCCTTTGATCTGAAAAAATGTATAGAGGTCCTTGATGAAAACGAGGACATTTTAAATTTCACCCTGAGGGTCGGGACAAATATCACCCCGGTGCCCGAAGACCTCATCGACAATGGCGACTGGCTGAAATGGAAATGGTACAACCCCGTTGCCGTGAGATGGCACTACCCCTGGGCGGTCCCCGCCACGATATATCGTAAAGACGACGTGCTGAGACTGACGCGGCCATTCGTCCTTGCCATCACAAACCCCAATTTCCTCGAGAGCACCGTCGCCGGGTATCTCCAGGAATACCCGGACAAGGCGCCCCCTTGCCTTGCAAGCTTCCGTCACAGCAAGTGCATAGCAACACATGTCAATCGCGTTCAAGACACCCATTGCAATGAATTTGACAATAGCAGCAACACTGAAACGGAGGCGTTGTACAGCCTTTTCTTAAAGGGCGGCACCGTCGATTGGGAAAAAATCACCAACATCGATAACACCGATTTTAACCTGAACGGGGAATATTTTAATGTAAAAATTGAACAACCCGTGCACGGTTATTCAAAATGCAGGAAAATAATGGGATTGATGCCATTTGATGATCCTTACAACAATTTCAACTTCAATGCTTTTTCAAAAGATATCACCGGAGGAACGGACAATGACATCTTCGACAGGTACATTGATGAGATAAATGCCGGTTTAATAATCGAAATAGGGACCTGGAAGGGCGCTTCGGCAATACATTTTGCGTCGCGTCTGAAGGAAAAGAACATAGACGGTACCGTTATCTGCATCGACACGTGGCTGGGTACCGTCAACAACATGATAGATTGTAATGATCCCACATGGGGCTTGCGGAAATATTACATCAACGGGTATCCATGCCTGTACCATCAATTCCTGGCAAATGTCATCCACAGCGGGCTGCAGAATTATATCGTTCCCTTCCCCAACACAAGCAGCGTGGGGGCAAAATGGTTACAGCATCATAATATTCAAGGCGATTTCATCTACATTGACGGCAGCCATGAAGAAGATGATGTCCTGAAAGATCTTAAGGATTACTGGCCCCTCGTAAAACCGAAAGGGATCCTGGCAGGTGACGACTGGCACTCGGGAGGAGAAGGGGTGATCAAAGCGGTCAACAGGTTTATAAAAGAACACTCGCTTCACCTGGATATTATCGGAACAAAATGGATGATCAGAAAGCCATGAGGAGGCTGTCATGAATATTCTCGTTACGGGAGGCGCAGGCTATAAGGGTGTCCTGCTCTCATATGAACTGCTCAAGCTCGGCCACAACGTGACCATCATGGACAATTTCATGTACGGCTACGAGCCTGTGCTCTTTTTAATGCAATATCCCAACCTGAACATCCTGAAAAAGGACATCAGGAACGTTGAGGAATCCGACCTCAGCAAACAGGACGTCATATACCACCTGGCCGGTATCAGCGGTTACCCGGCATGCGAGGCCAACCCCCACTCGGCGCAGCTCATCAATGTTGAAGCGACAAAGAGGTTCTGTACCATGCTCGGCAGGGAGCAGATCGTCATTTACGCCTCCACGACATCATTTTACGGAAAATCCGGCAACCTCTGCACCGAGGACACGCCCATAGAACCCGTCAGCCTTTACGGGATCACAAAATACGAGGCCGAGAAGTTCATCATGCTCCGCGAGCACAGCGTGGCCCTTCGTTTCGCGACGGTCTTCGGCGTGAGCCCCAAGATGCGCACCGACCTGCTTGTCAACGATTTCACTTACAAAGCGGTCAACGACAGGTGCATCGTGCTCTTCGAGAACACCTCCAAAAGGACGTTCATCCATATCTGTGACGCCGTTCGGGCATACCTCTTCGTCCTCGATCACTACCCGTCCATGAAAGGCAACGTCTTCAACGTGGGCGATAACAGTCTGAACTTCACAAAACAGGAGATCTCCGAGGCGATCAGCAAGGTGACGGGATGCACCATAATCGATTCTTCCCTTGATGACTTCGATGTAAGGAATTTCGAGGTATCCTTTGACAAGATCAAGTCCCTCGGTTACGGCGTTGAAAAAACCCTCGATTACGGGATACAGGAAATGGTCAGGCTCTATGGCTTTTACAAACCCTTTCTGGCATACAGGACCATATAGGAAAGACAATGGACAAGATACCACAGGTGTTCCCCTGGGTAGGGGCTGAAGAGTTAAGCAACATCACAAAGGTCATTGAGAACAACTGGCTGACGGAAGGCCCCTTCTGCAAGGAATTCAGCGATCGGCTCAATGCCATGATAGGCTGCAGATACGGAGTTTTCGCACCCAACGGGACCCTGGCGCTCTTTTTAGGCCTTCTCGCGCTTGGTATAGGCCCGGGTGATGAGGTGATCGTTCCCGACTGCACCTTCATAGGCTCCGCCAACGCCGTTATTCTCACAGGGGCAAAACCCGTGTTCGCCGACGTAAGCAGGGAAACCTTCCAGATCGACATGAAAAACGCGGAGGGGCTGATCACCGGCAAGACCAGGGCGATCATGCCGGTGCATCTCTTCGGCATGTCCTCAGACATGAAGGCGGTCATGGATGTTGCCGGAAGGCATGGCATCAAGGTCATTGAGGACGCGGCACAGGGGATCGGGGTCACCTATGAAGGAAAACATACGGGATCGTTCGGCGATGTGGGCTGTTTTTCCTTTTTCGCCGACAAGACCATCACCATAGGCGAAGGGGGCTATGTCGTCACCGGCGACGAAAAGATATACGAGAACCTCCTTTACCTGAGAAACCAGGGCAGGCTCGACCGGGGATCCTTCATCCATCCTGCCATAGGATACAATTTCCGCATCACCGACATACAGGCCGCCATCGGTCTCGCGCAGCTGGAGAAACTCCCCGTGATCATCAAGCGGAAACTGGAGATATACCGTCTCTACCGGGAAGGGCTCGACGGGATCAGCGAAGTCACTTTCCCCGGGGTTGAAAAAGGCTCCAATCATGTCCCCTTCAGGGTGGTCATCCTCGTGCCCGACGCCGGAAAGCTCATGGAATACCTTGATAAGCGGGTCGTCCAGACACGGTCCTTTTTTTACCCGCTGCACAGGCAGCCCTGTTTCAAGAACGGCGGATCGGCCGGTTACGACGGCGCCGGCCTCGTCAATTCAGTATACGGCTACGATCACGGATTGTGCCTGCCCATATACCCATCGTTATCAGAGGCGGATATCCGAAGGATCTGCGGCCGCATCCGGGAGTTCTACGGTGAATAGCGCCCTGTTCTACCAGTATTACGACAGCATTTACACGGCTTCCAAAAACTACCGTGCCGAAACTGAGGCTATCATTGAAAGGTTCGGCGATATTACCGGGCGGACGCCTCAAACAGTCCTCGACGTCGGATGCGGCACAGGCAACCACGCCTTTTGTTTTGCCGAAAACCACTGCAAAACCACCGGGATCGACATAGACGCCGGAATGATAGCCATCGCCAAAAAAAAGATCCAACGGCCGGATGGAAACCCCGCTTTTTTCGTTTGCGACATTGCCGGCCTTTCCTCATCAGGCTTCGAACTGGCCGTAAGTCTTTTCAATGTCGTTTCGTATATCCTGAACACCGGTACGCTGCTCGACTTCTTCTCCGGCATACACAAAAGACTTTCCCCTGAGGGCGTCTTTGTCTTTGATTGCTGGAACGGTGTGGCGGCCATCCTGAGCCCCCCGAAAGAACAGGTTAAGAGGGTCCAGCTCAGGGAAGGCGCGTCGGCTGAGGTCTCCAGTATCCCTTCTCCCGGACCTTCCGGCGAGATCGTCCTCATGCATAACAACGTCACAATAACCGATGCGGCTGGTGAAATATCCGGCTTCACCTATGACTACACCCAGAGACTGTGGACACCGGAAACGCTGAAAGACCTCCTTCACCTGAGCGGTTTCCAGGTAATGTTTGTGACGGACGCCGGCGATCTGAAAACGCCCGCTTCGCCGCAGACATGGAAAATTGCATTCACATGCCTGAAGAGGATATGAAGTGATGAAACTGCACCTCGGAGCCGGCAAGATACGTATTCCCGGCTATATCAATGTCGACATACTTCCCGCGCCAGGGATCGACGTCGTTACGGACATCAGAAATCTTCCCTTCAAGGACGGATCTGCCGATTTTATCTATTCATGCGCCGTCATAGAACACATGGGAAGGGCCGAATGGAAAGGTGTCCTGCGCCACTGGTACGAGAAGCTCAAGCCGGGAGGCACGCTGAGGCTCTCCACCGCAGATTTTGAGGCGGCATGCTCGAGATATCTCAGGACAAGGAACATCTCGGAACTTCTGGGGCTCGTCATAGGAGGTCAAAAGGACGCCTACGACCGGCACGGCATGGTCTTTGATTACGACCTCCTGCGGGAAGGCCTGGAGGAGGCCGGATTTACACATGTCAGGAGATACGACTGGCGGGACACGGAGCTGTTCAGCCTGGACATAGATGACTACAGTCAGGCTTATCTGCCCCATATGGACAAGGAGAACGGCCAATTGATGATGCTCAATGTCGTAGCCGACAAACCGGGCAAGAACAACGGTGGAGCCCCATGAAGATAGCTTATGTAACAGAATATGGCAACTGGCTCAAGAACCAGATGTTTATTGAAACGGCCTCGTGCAACGTGAACAACGTTCTCGACAGGTACATCGCCCTGAAGGACTTCCTTGCGCAGCAGGGTGTACATCTCAACACCTTTGACATGTACGGCTCCATAAGCGAAGTCGACATATGGCTGATGCAGGAACCCACCCCGGCCATCCTTGAGTTCATACTGAAGAACAACATTGACCCGTCGAGGGTGATCTATTTCCTCCATGAACCGCCGGTCTATAATTACTGGGGCTGGGATTACATCAGAAAAAGTCACTATCTTTATGAAGCCGTCCTGACATGGGAAACAACGTCCACAAAAGCAAACAGGAAATTCTTCCATTACCATTTCCCCGTCAAGTTCGACCCGGCCAAACGTGAACACTATCTGAAAAAAGAGAAAAAAAACCTCTGCTTCATCATGCATTCAAACAAGACCTCCCAGGTACCCGGCGAGCTGTACAGCTTCCGGAGGAATGTCATTACGTACTTTGAAAAAAGGGGAGACCGCCTTCTGGACCTGTACGGACACGGCTGGAACAGCGACAAGGCCCCGTCGCCTTTTTTCACGGACCTGTACAAGGGGACGACCCCTGATAAGCGCGAAACCTACGCCGAATATCATTTCTCCATATGCATAGACAACTGCATCTCTCCCGGCTACATTACCTATGATCCCCTGATCAGCATGATCACGGGGACGGTGCCCGTGTACATCCCGATGCCTGATGCGAAAGAATACATCCCTGAAGATACGTTCATCGACATGAGCCGCTTCAAGACCCTCGACGAACTGACAGATCACCTGCTCTCCATCAGGGGTACCGATACATATGAACAGATAAGGAAGAGCGGCTGGGAATTCGTCACATCGGAACGTTATCATCCCTTCACCGTCGAGAAGTTCTCGAAGGATGTCTTTGCCGCTATCCGCTACGTCGGAGAGAGATTGTCCTCGCGAAAGAACGGGAAGACCGCGATGGTCCCGCCCGAAAAGGCACAGAAATATTTAAATCCGCATTTCACGGGCTTTTTGCCGATGCAAAACGGCATCCGTTATGACGAGATGGATCCCGCGCTGTTTTTCAGCCACAAAAGGTTCGACCTTCCGGCAAAATACATCTATGTGAAACACCGGGAGATGGGTGTCGGAAGCGATTGGGCGCGCCGTATGTACTCGGAGCACATCAGGGCGTTCAACGGGTACCGGGAACCCGACGGTTCGGGTAAAGAGGGGGAAACGGCGTTCATCGACTCGTTCGATGCCATCATCGACTCTGTCAGGGCAAAGGGGTTCGATGAAAACATGTCCATGGTCCCCGTCACACACGGCGGCGACCTCATAGAGGGTTCCCACCGGGTGGCCGCGTGCATGTATTACCGGATACCGGTAAAAACACTCGGCTTTTCCTTTGATACCTGGGCCTACCCTTACAACTTTTTCCTCGAAAGGGGACTTTCCAGGGAGCACTGCGATGCAATTGCTTATGAGCACTGCAAACTGAAGGAAAACACCTATCTCGTCCTTCTGTTCCCGTCCGCGGTCGGACACGACGAAGAGGTAAGGACGATACTGCAGCGATACGGCTCGATCTTCTACGAAAAGGAAGTGCGCCTTTTCAATAACGGGCCGCTTCTTCTGATGACACAGATCTATAAGAACGAAAACTGGCTGGGTGATATCTCGAACAACTTCGGCGGTGCGCGCCTTAAGGTGCAGGAATGTTTCAGGACCGACTCCCCGTTGAGGGTACTGCTCATAGAGACCGACAACCCTCAGAAGCTGAAGGACGCCAAGGACGAGATAAGGGAGATCTACAGGATATCGAACCATTCCGTTCATATCAACGACACTCACGAGGAAACCGTCCGGGTTTCGCAGCTCCTTTTCAACGAGAACAGTATCCACTTCCTGAACCACGCGGCACCCGCGGCCTTCCCCCGGTTTCAGCGGCATTATGGAACACTGCGGCAATTCTGTGCAGGCAAAGACCTCAATGAGATGGAACTCCTGTGCCTCACCGGCAGCGCCGTCATGGCGCTCTACGGTATCCGCGACGCGCGGGACATCGATTACTTCCATTTCAGGGACGCACTGCCTCAAGACCCCTCGGGAGGGCTTGGAAGTCACAACAAAGAGATCCGTCACTACACCATGACCCGCGATGATATCATCTTCAACCCCGAAAACCATTTCTATTTTGACGGTTTTAAATTCGCCAGCCTGGAGGTGGTCAGGGCAATGAAGGAAAAACGGGGCGAAGAAAAGGACAGGGTCGATATTGAACTGATCCGCAATTTTCCGGGAATGGACAATGGAGGCGCCTCCCCGCAGCAGGGGCCCGGGCCCTGCCGGCCGAAGATATCCCCTGTGGTCTCTATCATAATCCTCAATTACAACGGATTTGAAGACCTTCGCCTCTGTATCGACTCCATTTCAAGGAACACCTCCGAACCCTACGAGATCGTCGTCTTCGACAATGCTTCAACGGACAACTCGCTTCCTTACCTCCGGACGCTTCCGGGGGTCCACCTCGTCGAGAGCCCCGTGAACCTCGGGTGCCCCGCGGGCAGGGCTCAGGCGATGACCCATATCCACCCGGCAAGCAGGTACGTCATATTCCTCGACAACGACACGATCGTCACGAAAGGCTGGACGTCGAAATTCATCGCCCACGCGCAGCGTGACCCCTCGATAGGCATGATGGGCCCGAGGTCGAACTACGTGTCCGGGGCGCAGCTCGTCCGGGGCGCAGCATACAGTAATGTAGGTGAGCTTGAATCATTTGCCGCACAGTGGGCAGGTCAGGCCGGAGAAACTCTGACACCGACGCTGAGACTGGTCGGCTTCTGCATGTTCATCACCCGTGAAGTGGTCGACAAAATAGGCTCCATCGATGCCTCTTTCGGCAAATTCGGCTTCGAGGACGATGACTACACCTGGAGGACCGTGGTCGCCGGTTTCAAGGCCATGATAGCGAACAATATCTTCATTCACCACAAGGGCGGCCCCCAGGGCCAGGGAAACACCGTGTATAACGAGGCGCTTGCAACGGCATGGGAAACCTTCAAAAACAAATGGGGGATACCGAAGGAGGTATCCTACGGGAGCCCCTTCGATATATCGGCTGTCCTCACACGGCCTTACAATGCCGGCAGGGACCACATCCCCCTCGTCCTCAAACGCGATGGGGGGGCATCGCTTGACGAAGCGTTCGCCAGGGCGAAAGATGCCACGGACCGCGGTGATGTCGACGGAGCGATAGCCGTCTTCAATGAGCTTCTCATCAATGATCCCGATTCGGGTGTTATCCACGCGGCTCTCGGGACCCTGTTCGCCGGGAAAAAGGAATACGGGAAGGCCCGGGACTCCCTCATAAAAGCGCTGACGGCAATGCCTGCAGAAACGGGCCTGTGCCTGCAGCTCGCCGACGTCTGCATCCAGCTGAACGAACCTGGCAACGCCCGCCAGATACTCGAGGCGGCGCTTTCCCGGGAGCCCGGTAATGCGGAGATAGTTGCGCGGCTCGTCGATGCCCTGGTGGCCTCGGGACAACCGGGCGAGGCCGTGGAAACGGTTAAAAATGCCCTTCTTAAAGATTCGAAGAACCCCGATCTCATAGCCATATTCGGACATCTTGCCGCCGTCATCGGAAACCGCGAGGCACTGAAGACCTGTATTGAAAAGCTCAGGGAGATCGACCCCTCCCATCGGGCAGTGGACATCCTCACGGAAATCTCCGGCTTTCTGCAAAGCGAACCGCCGATTGATGACGAACTGCCTGGAATACGCATAGAAAATGAGTACCCCATGCCTCTCGTTTTTGTAAAAAGGCGTGATTATTCTTTAAACCCGGAATTTTTGAAAAGGATCCAGGAAATCTTCCAGGCAAACGTATTTATTGAAACGGGAACATTTCGGGGAAATACAACCATCGGTGCGTCCCGTTTGTTCCGGGAGGTCCACACCGTGGAGCTGGATGAAAGCAATTACCGGACTGCAAGGTCCCGTTTCGAAGGGATAAAGAACATTCATGCACACCACGGCGATTCCGCGGCGCTCCTTCCCGGGATCATCAAAAAAGTTGAAGGGAAGATCCTCTTCTGGCTTGACGGGCACTACAGCGGTGAAGGTACGGCAAGATCGGACAAGGAAACCCCGATAATTGAGGAAATAGGCGCCATTGCACGATCCGGGAGAAAAGATTCCGTGATCCTCGTGGACGATATCAGGCTTTTTCTGGGATCAGTTATGTTCGCCGGCCCGGATATAAATGATGACTACCCGTCTCTCAATAAGGTATGCGACCTTGTGAGAACTATAGACGAAGGTTATCAATGTGTGGTTTTCGGCGACATTCTGATAGCATACAACGATCCCGGCGGGTTCCCCTTCTCTCCCCTGGTAAAGGCATGCACTATAAGCCGCCTCTATGACGGAAGCAATTATGATGAGGAAACTCTCTTTGCGGCCGAAAACAGCATACGATCTGCACAGGGCAAAGAATTGTCGGCCATCGAAATTCTTTATTCGGTATTCATGTCCCCTTCTCTATCATCAGGGTACTTTCGTCTCTGGTTCGCCCTCACGGCTATGGGCCGTAATGAATATGAAGCCGCAGCCAAAGAATTCCTCAGATTGATCGCGAGCGGTTTCAGCCACTGGCGTATGTCCCTTTACCTCGCGGAAGCATACCTGAATACAGGAAAAATCAGCGAGGCCCGAGGGGCCATCGAAAAAGCCCTGGCACAAGCCCCTGAGAACATACACGTACAACGGCTTTATAAGCTGACAAACGATTCAGCCGGGGTCTGCGGCACAGGTCATTTATCCCCCCCCATCCTGATGGACGCAAAGGAGCAGTCACCATCACCGGAAATTGCCGGAGGTAAACGTTCCATCTCTCCAGCAGTCACTGATCGCGGAAACGAGACCGCGGGTGCCCTGCCCGGTGAAAAGGAGATCACCATCATCATGGTCCTGCCCGAGGGAAGAGCCGGCCTGAAAGAATGCCTGCGATCGATCGTCGAACACTCCGGGAAAGAAAGCCTGGAATTCTTGTTCATCACAAAGGCATTCAGCAAGAAAACTGATAAACTGATCAAACAGATCCTCGGGAACAGGTTCGAATACAGGCTGACTGCGGATGAGCACAACAGGGGTTTTGTGCATCTTGTCAACGAAGGGATCGGGCAATCGGCCGGGGAATTCATCCTGCTTCTGGACCCGTCGACAGTCGTCACCGAGGGTTGGCTCCAGGGGATGAGGGACTGCTTCCGCTATGCGTCGGATACAGGCATTGCGGGGCCAATGACAAACTACACATCCCAACCGCAGCAGGTAATAAAGGCTGACCTCGCGAAGTTCGGGAGCGGTATAAATGAATTTGCCGGCGTCTTCCGTGCGCGAAACCTCCATCGCCGTTTCAACGTCTTCCGCCTGTCCTCCTTCTGCATGCTCTTCAAGAGGGAGTTCATCCACAGGATCGGCCTTCTTGACCCCTCCTTCGATTACCTCCTCATGCCATGGGGAATAGACCTGTCTATCAGGTGTTCACTGGCGGGTTCGAAAAACACCGTCGCCGCCGATGTTTATGTTCACAGATATTCACATACCAGGCACGGCGACGCCGCGGCCCTGCTGTCCAAATGGAATGGGGCCGACCCCGAAACGGGAAGGAAGTTGACAGTCCTGGCGGCCATAGAAAGATCGCAGCTCCTCTTCGAAAGGGGCAAGATCAAGGATGCCGTCGACGCACTGATAGAAGCGATCAAGTCTGCGCCGGACCACAGGGACATCTACCTGCGTCTCGGACGAATCCTCATCGATTCACAGGCAGGCGCAGAGGCCTTCGATGCCCTGCAGGCAATGCCTGACAGCGAAAAAGACAGTCCTGAGTCACTTGAGCTTTTCGGATACGCCACGGAGGCGCTGGATCTCGACGTGGAAGCGGATGGATACACCGAAAGATTGCTCTCCGCAAGGCCCGGCAGCGGGCCCGCCCTGGACCTGAAAGGGCTTCTTGCATACAAGAAAGGGGAACCCGGCAATGCCGAAAGTTTTTTCCGGCGTGCCATCGAGGCCGACCCGGGATCTGCGGAACCGCACAAGAACCTGGGATTGTTGAAATGGACCTCCGGCGAAAAGAAAGAGGGGCTCGCGCTTCTTGAAAAGGCCTTCGTCCTTGCTCCCACACGGAAGGACAACGGCGTCGCATACCTGAGTGCGGTGATCGACCAGGAAACATATGAGAGGGCCGAAATGATCCTTTCAGAGGCAAAAGACCTCCATCCCGACAGCCGCAGCATCGCCCTGCTCTTCATTGATCTCCTTCTGCGGCAGGAGAAAACCGTGGCCGCCATGAGCGAAACAGAAAAATGCCTGGTGCGCTTCGGGGCTGATGAAGGACTTGTCACCGTCGGGCTCGAGATCCGCGGCAGGCTTGGCCCGCTGACGATAGACCCCGGCAAAACGCGGCAAGGCACCCTTTCTTTATGCATGATCGTGAAAAACGAGGAAAAGAACATCAGCCGGTCCCTCATGAGCCTGGCGCCCGTTGTTGATGAGATCATCGTGGTCGATACGGGATCGACGGACCGGACAAGGGACATCGCCTCCATCTTCGGCGCGCAGGTATTGGATTTTGCCTGGACGAACGATTTTTCCGAGGCCCGAAACGTTTCGCTTTCCCATGCACGGGGACGATGGGTCCTTGTCCATGATGCAGACGAGGTGATCTCGGCCCGGGACCACGACAAGCTCCGGGCCATTATCCGCGAGAATCCCCGACAGCCTGTCGCTTACACGCTTGTCACGAGAAATTACACGACCAATCCTTCTCTTGGCGGCTGGACGGAGAACAAAGGGGAATACCCCGAAGAGGAGTCGGGCACCGGCTGGATCCCCACGTCAAAGGTACGGCTCCTTATCAATGATGAACGGTTCCGCTTCGAAAACCCCATCCACGAAATGCTTGAGCCCTCCCTGTGGCGCGCCGGGGCTGAAATACGGTCCTGCGATGTCCCCGTCCACCATTACGGAAAGCTCGACGAAGCGAAAATGCATGAAAAGGCCGATATGTATTACCTCCTGGGAAAGAAAAAGCTTCTCGACGCGGACAGCATCAATCTCGGTGCCCTGCGGGAGCTTGCCGTTCAGGCGGCGGAACTGCACCGGTACGAAGAAGCGATCCTTCTCTGGGAAAGGTACATAGCCCTGGAACCGGGTAACCACAAGGCCTTTTTCAACATTTCAACGTGCTACTTCGAAACGGGACAGTTCGGAAAGGCCCTCGATGCAGCAAAAAGGGCCCTCGAGATCGACCCTTCATCGAAGGAGGCAGTGCTCGGCTATGCCTCGGTCTCCCTGTGCGTCGGTGATGTGGACGAGGCCGTCTCACTCATCGAAAAACTCTTTCGAAGGACAGCCGATTATCCGCCCGCCAGGGTCGCCCTCGCAGCGGCGTATTTCATGAAAGGAATGAAGGAAGAGGGACGAAAGCACCTCGAAAGGCTGCGATCGAACAACTACAATTGTTCCATCGCCCTTCACTCCCTTGTGCAAAAGCTCATCTCCGCCGGGAGGACCGAATATGCACTCTGCGTTCTCGAAATGATGGAAGAGAGCGGAAATACCCACCAGGACTCGGCGCGCCTCGTCCGGGAGTGCCGCGGCAACATGGTCCGAAAAAGAACAGGGACCCAATGATGAGCGGGAACAAAAGCCCGTCCCCTCCGCCCTTTCTTGCGGCAAGACCGGCGGACCAGGCACTGTCCAGTTTTCGGTACGGCAGGTCGCTCCTTGAAAAGGGCCGTATCGAAGAGGCCTCGACCCATTTCCGAAAGGCCTTCGACATCGACCCCTCCATGACCGAAGCCCTGGCTTATATGGGAAAGGCCTGTGAAATGTCCGGACATCTTGAAAAGGCGGAAGAACTTTACAAGCAGGTCCTTGCAGCAAGGCCGGACATGGAGGAGATCGTTTTTGCCCTGGGGAACCTTTTCCTGAATCAGGGAAGACTGGAAGAATCGGAGCTGATCTATCGGTACGGGCTTTCCATGAAACCCGGGTCACCGGCAATGCACAATAATCTCGCCAATGTGCTCAAAGCGCGGGGTGATCTCGGAAAAGCGGAAGATCACTACAGGCAGGCCATTTCCATCGACCCCGCTTTTGCCGTTTCGCTTTACAACCTGGGCACCATGCTCCTGAAACAAGGGCGGTTCCATGAGGCGCAGCGGCACCTTGACCGCTGTGTGGACCTCAAACCTGATTTCGCACCCGCCATCGACAACCTCGGCAACACCTTCATGGAGCTCGGGGAATATGGATCAGCGGAAAAATGCTATCGAAAGGCCCTTGCTGCCGCTCCGGATTCGCATGACGCGGCATTCGACCTTTCCTATCTCCTGCTCCTTCACGGCAATTATGATGAAGGATTGAAACTCTATGAAAAAAGGCTTGAAAAGGCAGAATTCTCATACCTTCGCGCAACCCGTCAGCAGAAGGACCCCGGCATCTCCGGCAGGACCATCCTTGTCAGGTGCGAACAGGGCCTGGGAGACACGCTTCAATTCGTCCGTTTCCTGCCTCTGCTGAAGGAACGGGGGGGCCGGGTCATCTTCGAATCACAGCCCCAGCTCGCGGAACTGCTTTCTCTTTCCCAGGGCGCGGACGGCATTGTCCCGAGAAAGGCCGATCTCTCCGTTCCCCATGTCCCCCATGACCGTTCAGAGCCTCTTATGAGCCTGCCGCACATCCTGGGCACCACCGTCGACTCCATACCGGCACGTGTTCCCTATATTTTTATCGACAACAATAAAAAAAAGAAGTGGATGGAGAAAACCGCTGTCCACCGGGCCGGCAAATTCATGCTCGTCGGGATAGCCTGGTCCGGCAACAAACGATACGCAGGCGATACCGCCCGCTCCGTTACCTTCAGCGACCTTCTTCCCCTTCTTTCCATGAGCGGCATCCGCTTCTACAGCCTCCAGTACGGTGAGGCGGTGAAGGAGGCCGAAAGGCTTTTCCCGGAAAACCTTTCCATCGTTACCGAAGATATAAAGGATTTCACCGAGACCGCGGGGCTGATCTGCAATCTTGACCTGGTCATTACCGTCGACAGCGTTATCGCCCATTTAGCAGGGGCCCTTGGCGCGCAGGTATGGAACCTTCTGCCCTATGTGCCCGACTGGCGGTGGCTCCTCGAACGCGAGGATTCTCCCTGGTATCCAACAATGCGCCTCTTCCGGCAAAGGTCTCTGAACGACTGGCCCGAAACCGTCGAACGCGTCCGCATCGCCCTCACGGAACTGCGTAATACACTCATTTAACTTAAACAGTTTGTTCGGTTTGTATGGTTTGTATGGTTCGAACAACCAGAGAAACAAGAGAAATTAAAAATAAACGGATACAACCTGCGTCAGAATGACGATTGCATGGAAGGATAAAAAAACCGGAGAAACCAGACAAACTAAAGAAACCGTAGAAACTGAAAAAGCCGGTTTTATCCCGGGGAGCCGCGCAGACCGGCTGCGATATTGAGGTTGATCTCGATGATGATATCGAGCTTTTCCGGGGCAGGCTTTTTCATGATCTCCACTATGCGTTTATCGATAAAAACGCTCAGGTTCAATATATTCGCCCTCACATCGCCGGGGAGCTGATTGTCTTCGCGGATCATTTCGTCCTGGAATATGGTCCATATCCTCTGGTTGAACCTCAAGGCCTCGTCGAGCCTCTTGAAATGGCCTTCTCCTTCCCAGTTTTCCGTGCAGCCTTTTAACAGCATGGCGCCCCTCGTGAGTACCGACGCCTCGAGCTCGCGTCCTGAGACAGTGGTCTTTACGTTCTGTTTATAGGCATTGAGCCCTGCGCACATGCTCGGTTACCCCCTCTTCGTATTCTATCAGCTTCCTGGCCAGTTTCAATGCCGGGTAATACTTGCCTTCGATGATCATGCTGCTGATCTCGGCAAGGGTGTCCGCGGTGCTCGGAGCAGCCTCCACCAGGTCTTTGACGAGCGACCAGTAGATGTTGTGCTTTTCAACGAGGTCTTTGCCGTCGACATACATGAGCTGGATCATGAAATATACCCGCTTGCAGGGAGTGTTAACCTCTTTTTCCCTCAGTATGTCCTTGTCGCGCAAAACGGGTACCTCATTCTCGATCACGAGGTCGCACTTCGTATCGCCGTTCGCCACGACGGCCCCTCCGATGATAAGCCTCTCGTGTGGTTTCAGTTTTATTTTCAGCGCCATATGTCCTTCACTTTTTATAGATGCTCTGCGTATCGCCGACCGGCAGGAACGGCGGGTAGCTCACCTTTGCCGCGTTCTCCTTCGGCGCCACTTCATGGACAACCGCCTGATCATCTTTGACAACCGTCTTTGATTGTTTATGGTGCGCCGGTTGCTGATGAATGCCTGCGCCTAAATCTATCTTTCCTATCTTATCCACTGACATATTCCCTCACCTCCCCTGAAAGGTGGTGAACGGGAGAGGGCCCGAAGACCCTCTCCCGGTTTTAAGCTGACCGCTGCTACTGGAAAAGCCTCAGAACTGACTGTGCTGCCTGTGCTGACAAGCTCAGAGCGGAAGTACTCAGTGACTGCCTCGTCTGGAGCATGAGCATATTGGCGCCCTCTTCGTTGGTGTCGGCCAGTGTCAGGTTATCTGCACCGGTCTGGAGAACGTTGGCAATGCTTGAGATCCACTCGTCCCTGGCATCGACGATGCTCAGGTTACTGGAGAGCTTGGAAGACTCGATGCGAAGTGTTGTGAGTGCGTCGGTGATCTTGTCGATGGATGACTGGATCGTCGACTCGGAAGACCAGCTTGCGGTCGCATCAAGACCCAGGCCGGCGGCGGAGCCGTCAAAACCGGTAACTGACAGTGTGTGGTCGTTGCCGAAGCGGACCGTCATGGTCTCGGAGTTGAGAAGGTTTTTGCCTTTGTAGAAGGCGTCGGACTTGAGGTCGTTGAGCTGGCTCATGAGGGTGTTGTACTGTGTCACCTTCGCGGCGAGCTCGGTGCCGCTGCCTATGCTGGATTCGGTGAATACGCTGGTGTATGCGCCGACGTTAATATCGCCTGTCTGCATCGTGTGGGCCGTGTCGACCGCGGAAATGGTGATGACGTTGTTTGAAACCGATGCCGTCATATCGTCGGTGGCCTCAGTTGTCCTGTTGATCGCCTGTGCAAGACCGATGGCCCAGTCGCTCGTTGTCGAGCCGCCGATGTAGAAATTGGCCCCTGTGTCGGATCCAGCAGATGTTACCGCGGTAAAGGTCGATCCGCCGATGGAGATCGTGTTGCCGCCGCTAAGCCCCGTTGTCGTGTTGACCGTCAATGTCTGGCTGTAGGATGATTCGCCCAGGGTGCCTTTCGCGTCTTCGGCGACGGCCTTTGCGGAGTTGATGAGGGTTGTGATGGCGGTGATCGCCGTGTCAGCAGCCTTGATCGTCTGGATCGATTCTGAGATGGCGTCCTTGAATGCCAACAGGTCGTTCGCACGTGACGTGTGTGACTGCGCGGTGAAGAAGTTGACCGGATTATCGAGGGCGGAGTTAACTTTCTTGCCCGTTGACAGCCTTTCCTGTGTTCTGTCGAGTAACTTGACGCTTGACTGGAGGGACAGAAGGTTCGCCCTCATGCCTGATGTTAAAGAAATGTCTGACATAATGTTTCTCCTTTTCTAGGATTTTTTCTCCCGGCGATCTCGCCTGGGGTTTACTGCCTGATTTGTGCCCACTTCAAATATTTTTTTCACCTCCCCGGTGAGCACGGTTAATATCTTCATGAAACAGTTATCGAACGCTTGAAAAAAAACTTAAGGGTGGATGTTATACAGAGAAATACAGTTTTAACGTTTCAGGTCTATGGACCGTCCCGGTATTAAAAAAGTGGCGGGGTGATTTTTCGTTTCACACCTTACGCTTCACACTTTACGCCTGACGTCTTTAACCGGAACTTTGGAACCTTGGACTTTCTTGATCATTCGTGGCGAAGCGCCTCGATGGGGTCCAGCCTTGCCGCCTTCAGGGCGGGGAAATACCCGAATATCATACCCACCGCCGCCGAGAACAGAAAAGAGACGAAGACGATGGGGCCATTGAACACAAAGGGTACACGAAGGACGCCGGCAAGCCACACCGACGAGACAAGGGCCAGAACGATCCCGATAAGGCCGCCCAGGGAAGACAGGACAACCGCCTCAACAAGGAACTGCATGAGCACCTCGCGCTCCATGGCGCCGATGGCCAGGCGGACACCGATCTCGCGGGTCCGTTCCGTGACCGAAACGAGCATGATGTTCATGATGCCTATGCCGCCCACGAGCAGGCTCACTGCCGCAACGGCGCTTAGCAAAGCCGTGAGGAGTTCGGTGGTGCCCGTGAGCATCTTCGAGATCTCCTTCATGTCCATGACATGGAAATTATCGTCGTCACTCGGGGCAAGATGCCGTCTCTCGCGCATCAGTTTCGCTATGTCCTGCTGGGCCTTGTCGGTCGATGCCCCCTGTTGAACCGAAACCTGTATGAGACCGACGTCCTGGTTTCCCGTAATACGCCTCTGGAGGGTGCGAAGAGGGACGACCACAACATCATCCTGGTCCATACCCATGCTGCTCTGGCCTTTTCCCTCAAGAAGCCCGATCACCTCGCATGAGAGCTTTTGCAGGCGTATCTTCTCTCCCAGCACATCCTGGCCTCCGAAAAGCTTTTTTCGCACAGTGTCCCCTATGATGCAAACGGCCGCTCCGGCACGCAGCTCGCTCTCGCTGAACTGCCTGCCCGTCCCAACGGTCCTGTTCGTCACATGGAAATACTGGTTGTCGCTCCCTGTCACCTGGGTCGTCCAGTTTTGATTGCCGAATATTGCCTGGATGGATTGCGACGAGACCGGCGCCACGGCGGCAATGGAGCTTATTTCCCTGATGATCGCCTCCGCATCGGCCTCCTTGAAGGCAACGTTGCCCGATGACTGGCCGGGACCGAGCCTTTTCCCGGGACTCACCATGAGCAGGTTGCTGCCCATGCTGGATATCTGCTGCTGGACCTGAAGGGTCGCGCCGCCGCCGATGGTCACCATGGTGATGACAGCCCCCACACCTATGACGATACCCAGTATGGTAAGGAAGGAACGCATGACGTTTCGCCTGATCTCTCTCAGCGCCAGCAGGACCGTGTTCCAGAGCATTACCTCGCGCCCCCGTTCAATGCATCGGATTCGACCAGCCCGTCCCGGAAATGGACCTGGCGTTTTGCATAAACGGCCATATCGGGCTCATGGGTGATCATCACGATCGTGATACCGCCTTCCCTGTTCAAATCGGTCAGCACATCCATGATCTCCCTGCTGCGGGCCGTATCGAGATTTCCTGTCGGCTCGTCCGCCAGAAGGACCGCGGGCCCGGTGACGATGGCGCGGGCGATGGCAACCCGCTGCTGCTGGCCTCCTGATAATTCGCCGGGTGTATGCGACTCCCACCCCTTGAGACCGACCGTTTCCAGCGCCTCCATGGCGCGGTCCCGCCGCTCGTGGGCACCGGCGCCCCTGTACAGCAGGGGGAGCTCCACATTCTCCAGCGCTGAGGTGCGGCTCAAAAGATTATATCCCTGGAATATGAAACCCTGGTAATGGCGGCGAAGCAGAGCCCTCTGGTTGCGGGTCAGACCGCCCACGTCAACGTCCCTGAACATATACGTTCCCGCCGTTGGCATATCAAGGCATCCGAGGATGTTCATGCACGTCGATTTGCCCGATCCGCTGGGCCCCATTATTGCGACGAACTCTCCTTCGTCTATGGAAAGATCGACTCCCCGAAGGGCCTCGACCGTCGCGTAGCCCTTTCCGTAGACCTTCGTCACCCCTTTGAACTCGATGATGCGGCTGCCGCTGCCGACATCATTCAGATGTGCGTCGGCGATCATTTTTTTGTCCCCGTGATCACATCGGTCACCACTTCGGTGCCCGGCTGGATATCTCCTGACGTAACCTCCGTAACGCCCCCGTTTGACGCCCCTATCGTGATGGAAACGGGCGTAAGCTTGCCATTCTTCAAAGTCCAGATGCGCCGCTGCTGTTTGCCCGCGGCCAGGCTGTCGCGCTGCTGGGACCCGGATTTCGGAGGCCGCGGCAGCAACGCGCCGACAAGGCCGGTGGAGGTCTTTTTTTCCTGCTGAACGGGTGGTGTAAACCGCAATGCCGCGCTGGATATAAGAATGACATTTTCGAGCTTTTTGACCGTAATGTCCGCGGTCGCTGTCATGCCGGGTCTGAGGGAAAGGTCCGGGTTGCTGACCTTGAGCACCGTTTCGTATGTCACCACACCGGATGTTGTCGAAGAGCCATAACGGGCCTGGGTGATCCCGGCCTCGAACATGCGGTTCGGGTAGGCGGCCACACTGAACACAGCCTTCTGTCCTTCCTGCACTTTGCCGATGTCAGCCTCATCCACATTCACGTGAAGATCCATTTTCGTCAGGTCCTCGGCCAGGGTAAAGAGCACCGGCGCTGTAAAGGACGCGGCCACGGTCTGCCCGGGTTCGATGCTCCTGGTCAGGACAATTCCGTTTATGGGGGATTTGATCACCGTTTTTGACAGGTCTGTTAGATTGGCCTTGAGGGCGGCCTGTGACTGAGAGACCATTGCAGAGTAATTTGCCGCGTCGGCCTTCGCCCTTTCGTAAGCTGCCCTCGCCGCATCCATCTCGGTCTGGGAAGGCACCTTGCCGCCGCTTAGATCCCAGACCTTTTGATACTGTGACAGCTTTGCCTTCGTTTCCACCACCGTGGCCTGCGCCTGCTGCACCTTTGCCTTCGCGGATTCCAGGGAGGCCCTGGATTGGGCTATCGTTGCCTCCAGTTTCGTGGTATCCAGCCTCGCCAGGATCTGGCCCGCCTTCACCTTGCTGTTATAATCCACCTCAACGCTTTTAATTGTCCCCGAGAGCTCGCTGCCGACATCGACCTTGTTCGTCGGCTGCAGGGTCCCCGTTGCGGTCACGATCACGACAAGGTCGCCACGCCGGGCCTGGTCGGTCTTGTACTGCACCACACCCGATCTTTTGCCGGCGAACACGGCAAAGATCACGGCTGCCGACACGATCACCAGAAGCACAAGCGCCGCGTACAGCTTCAGCCGCCTGGAAAACTTAAGGGGGCCCGTCTCCAGAACCTTGTTCATCAATGACCTCGGGTCAATCTTTGGTCCCATCTGCTTTTTCCTTTATCTTCCCTTTCTCCCCGCCGGACGCCATCGATTCCCATCCGCCTCCGAGGGCCTTGTACAATTTTATCAGGTTGGATGTCACGGCACCGTCGCTCTGGGCCAGCTGGTCCTGAAACGACAGGAGAGACCTCTGGGCAACAAGAACGACGAGGAAATCGGTCAAGCCTGCCTCATACTTTCCGAGGGCGATATCGACAGCCTTACGGGCAGCTCCTTCGGCGATGCGAAGGGATTCTCTCTTTTTCTGTTCTTCCGCGTAGGCCGTCAGCACGTTTTCCACCTCTTCCAGGGCATCGAGGACCGCTTTTTCGTAAGCGATGAGCGCCTGCTCCTGCAGGGCCGACTGCACCTCGATTTTGCTCCGTATGGCCCCGCCGCGAAATATGGGCCAGGAGATCCCGGGGCCGAAACTGTATGTCCTCGTGGGAGTGGAAACAAGATCGCTCAGTGAAAGAGCCTCAATACCGATCGACCCGATGAGCGTGAATTTCGGATAAAGCTCCGCCGTTGCCACGCCCACTCTCGCCGTCTGCGCGGCAAGCTCGCGTTCCGCGCGCCTCACGTCGGGCCGGCGGCGCAGCATATCTGCCGGCACTCCCACGGCAACATCAGGTGGCGGAGCAGGTATGGCCGCCGGTTTTTCGAGCTGCCTGTGGACGCTGCCGGGCTGTTCGCCCAGCAGAACGGCAATTCTGTTCAATGCCTCCTCGAGCCCGGAGCGCAGTACCGGCAGCTGAGACCGCGTATTCTCAAGATTATAGAGCGCTTCCTGCACAGCAAGCTCGTCACCGAGACCTGCCTGCTGACGCCACAGGGCCACCTGGTGTGTTTCCGCCTGTTTTGAGATATTCCCTTCAGCCGAGGCGATCCTTGTCTGAAAGGCACGCACTTCTATATAGTTTATTGCCACTTCCGCGAGCAGCGACACAAGGACATCGTTCAAATCCTCCCCGGCCGCCTGCAGGTCGGCAGAGGCCGCCTCAACAGAGCGGCGGATACCGCCAAATATGTCCAGTTCCCACGCCGCGTCGAAACCCGCATTGTAAAGGTCGTTTATCTTGCCGTCGGTACCTTTGCTGTTATAGCTTCGTCTACCGGAGCCGGAAGCGTCGAGGGTCGGAAAATAATCTGCGCTTGCGACACCTCGCTGTGCTCTCGCCTGTCTGACCCTGGCCCTGGCCTTTTTCAGGTCCAGGTTTCCTGCCACGGCGCGCTCTATGAGGCCGGACAGGTCGGGATCATTCAGTGTGGCCCACCAGGTTTTTAATACCCCGGGATCCATGCCTGCCCGGGTAAGGCCTCCCCCAAGCGGTGTGTTCCATACCGCTGGCACCTTCGTGTCGGGCCTGACATAATCAGGTCCGACACTCGCGCATCCGCCAAGAAAAACCAGCAGGGCAAACATCGCGATCATAAAGACCGCCATCAATATCGGACCCACGTGAAAACGACGTTTATTGGTCTTCATCGGTTCCAATTTCCTTTAAATATGCTCCAGAGCTTTTTTCACCGCGCCTTTTCTTTGACCGGCGGTGTCTTTTTCCCTGCCTGGCGTCTTTCGGGAGGAGGCGGCTGGTCGCAAGGCCCTGGGCCTTTCATTCCATACAGATGCTCCGGGGGCCTCACGTGGGCAGCTTCAATAAACTCCCTTAATTTTTTCCTTTCCTCACTTGTCAGCTTCGACTTTATCTCTTCAATTGCCTTTATATGGGAAAGATGAATGTCCGTCTGGAAGGACGCGATCTGTTTCAGCTTTGTCTCCACGGCCTGCATATCCGCACGGTCTTTCCCGAGGATCTCACGCAGTTCTATCGAGGCGATCTGGAGCTCGGCCCTTTTTCTGATGGTTTCTTTTACCGCCTTTATCCTTATCTCCTTTATCGCTTCCATCCGGCCACTGTCAATGTTGAGATCGGGCAGTTCCATCCAGAGGGGATGCCCCATCTCCATTCCCGCACCGGGATGACCCGGGCCCGGGCCGAAGGGCGCCTGTGCGCATGCAAAATGGACGGTAAACGCGATGAAAAGAACACCCGCGGTCAAACCAACCAACACCTTTTTCATATTAACCTCCTTGATCTGATCTTTATTGTGAAGAAATGAGGCTGCCGATATCGCTATCAGGTGCCTGTTCATTCCCGCCTGTTCAGGGACCCATGCTTTCTTCCGCTGTTCTCCTGCCCTTCCGTTTCTTTCCATGTCCACAAAGATAACAGGCGAATGTGTCAAAAATATGGAAGAAATAAGGATATTTTCCGACAGGTCCAAAAAGGCTGCCTATTTCAGGATAATGCGTTGTACAATACTGAACATGACACACCCCGAAACGGGCTCGATATGGTAAAGATAGGGATCACATACCGGCTGTTCCTCTCGATACTTGCCGCCACATGCCTCGCGATCCTCTGTATGTTCATCATCATGAGATGGAACATAGACAGGGGATTTTTTCAGTATCTCAACTCCATGGCAAAAGACGAGGCGGAATTTATAAAAAACAACCTTGAACGGGACTATTCGGAACATGGCAACTGGGATTTTCTCCGTGCAGACCCATCGTACTGGATCAGGTATACCGCACGTGAACAAAGGTCAACACCGCCGGACAAAGTACATCCCCCGAAGATACCTTTGATCATCCTCGATGCCGAGCACAAGCCGCTGTTCGGACAACCGGCAAGACACGGCGAGGTGGATTACACACCCATCCTTAACAACAGCCGGACCGTGGGATATATCGGCATACTTCCGCCGAGACATTTTCTCAGCCCCCATCAGTTCCAGTTCCTGAGACAACAAAAACTGGCCCTTATCGCGGCGGTACTGGGACTGATATTCGCGGTCATGACAATATCCCTGCCGCTGGCGAGACGCGTGGTACGTCCCATCAAGGCCCTGGCTATGGCGACCCGCGAGCTTGCCTCCGGAAAATACTCGGTCCGTGTTGCCGTCACCTCTTCAGACGAACTGGGACGTCTCGCACAGGATTTCAATTCCATGGCCATGACTCTCGAAAAGAACGAAAAGGCCCGCCGTCAATGGGTGGCCGACATCTCCCACGAACTGAGGACCCCGCTTGCGGTATTGCGCGGCGAGATCGAAGCTCTGCTGGAAGGTGTCCGCGACACAACACCGGACGCCATCCGCTCACTCCATGCGGAGGTGGTCAGGCTCCACCGCCTTGTTGACGACCTTCATCAGCTTACCCTTTCCGACCTCGGGGCACTGACCTACCGCAAGGAAGACCTGGATCCGGCCGGGGCGCTTGGTGATTCCGTCAGGACCCATCGTGCCGAATTCACACGCAAAGGTATAAAACTCACCACCGACATCCCGGAAGAATGCAGGTATATCTTTGCGGACGGCGAGCGCCTGAGACAACTTTTTTCAAATCTCTTTGACAATTCGCTGAAATACACCGACGCCGGGGGAGAGCTTGTCGTCCGTCTGCGATGCGGCGGCAGCCATGCAGCGATCGATTTCGAAGATTCCTCTCCCGGGGTCCCTCCGGACGATATGGACAAGCTTTTCGACCGCCTCTACCGGGTGGATAATTCCAGGAGCCGCTCGTCGGGAGGCGCGGGGCTGGGGCTTTCGATCTGCAGGAACATCGTCCTTGCTCACGAGGGAACCATAACCGCACAACCGTCATCGCTGGGAGGGCTGTTGATAAGGATCGTCATCCCCTTTGAGGAGGCAGGCCCGTGAACAAGGCCATTCTTGTTGTTGAGGATGAACCGAAACTTGCGAGCCTCCTTGCCGACTATCTGAGGGCATCCGGCTTCGAACCCTCCTGCCTCGATAACGGATCCGATGTGGTCCCCTGGGTAAAAGAGAACAGACCGGAGCTTATCCTCCTCGACCTGATGCTGCCGGGACGCGACGGCATGGAGGTATGCAAGGACATACGGACATTCTCCCGCATCCCTATAATAATGGTAACGGCCCGGATAGAAGAGATCGACCGTCTCCTTGGACTCGAACTGGGAGCAGACGATTACATATGTAAACCATTCAGCCCCCGCGAGGTTATAGCACGGGTAAAGGCCGTTCTTCGACGGACACAGGACGGGCAGGCGATCGAGGCGGCCGGACTTGTCCTGGACGAACCCCGCTGGCGCGCAAGCCTCGACGGGAGTGACCTGGAACTCACCGCGGTGGAGTTCAAGCTCCTTCAGTTCCTTTTTGCAAACCCCGGGCGCATATACAAACGTCAGCAGCTCATGGACAGGATCTATCCCGATGAACGCATAGTCAGCGAACGCACCATCGACAGCCATATCAAGAAGTTAAGGAGAAAGATCGAGAACGCAAACCCGGAGGCAAGGCTCATCCATTCGGTTTACGGCGTGGGTTACAAGTTCGAACTGGAATAAAGACGGTTTCGCCCGTTTGAACGCTTGAGCTGCTTAAATGTAAATCTGTAATTTTGTTTTTATTTTATTCTGTCTGTACGTTGCATTTGAAATGGCATTCCCCGATCCATCTGGTTGAGAAATTATCTTTGGAGGTGGTACAATGGGGGCAGAGCATCCCCGTTAAGGGTTGGTCATTTTCAGATACTGACATTCCACGTTGGGGGAGGATAACGTGAAACGGGCATTTCAATTTACATATGCAATTATTTGCATTCTGACGTGTTTGGTTACGGTCTCCTTTGCGGGTTTTTCTTTGCCCCCTGAAGTATACAGGGTGGGTTCATTGAAAAATGTACAGGAAAAAGCGCGATCAACGAACATGCCCATAGTTTTCGTCTATTCCGATGAAAACAGCAAATGCGGCCTGGCCAAAGAAGCTACTCTGGACGTGATAAGGGAACTTAAAGGCAATGCCTTCATTGTTTATGTTTCGAGAAACGATTCGGCCGGCATTCCCGGAAATGTCATAAAAGCGATGAATTCCCCGGCGGCAGGCAGGTTCATACCGAAATCTGTTGCCGTTAACCCTAAAACTGGCAAGGTCGAAATGATCATTCCTTATATCAGCAACAGGAACCACAGGATAGAAGAGATCAAAAAAGTGAAGAACCTCATGCCCAAATAGCGCCTGGTCTATGATGACCTGCAAGCCGCTGGAACGATCCACACCTTTTTACGTTCAAGCGAAAAGGCTGGAACAGTTTAAACGGTTCAAGCGGCTCAAACGGTTGAAGCGGTTCTTTATCACAGATAGTTGAGGATGCTTATGGACTGCATCTTGGAGAAGGCGGCCAGGAGGGTCTGATATGTGTTGAGGAGAACGTTGAACTCCGTGCCGAGCTGGGCTGTATCGGCGTTGACCAGTTCGCCCTGCATGTCCTCGATCCGTGCTTTCTTTGCGGCATTGTTCTCCAGGAGCATGCTTGCCTGGGTGCCTTCGAATGCAACCACGGCATTGTTCTTCTCGTTCGACGACCTTGCCGTGTCTATATGCCGGATGTTCTTTTCGACCCAGGTTGTGTTGCCCGCATCAAAGGCGTCCTTGAAATTCTTCAGCAATTCGAAAATACTCAGGTCCTTCACTTCAAAGGTGTCATTGGCACTAAGCGGAGTGTTCGTTGTCCCAAAGAGCATCTTGATACGGTTGTTCGTCGCGTTCGCCACACCCGCGCCGTCAATGAACATGCCCGCGTCGTAATCGCCGACATCATTCGACCCGTTGCTGACGACGGAATCGACGTTGTCGAATCCAAGAACGCCGGCGGCGGTTGACCCGGTATTGGACCAGTTGAAGGTCGCCACGCTGCCCGAGTTGTTGGTAATGGTGTATTTCCTTGTCAATGCGTCGTAGCCGACGGTGTAGCCGGCTCCGAGCTGTGTCTGGATCTCGGTCGCGAGGCTGTCCCCGGTGTATGTCCCGTTCGTGAGCGTCACGGCCGCCCCGTTGCGGTAAAAGGTATTGTTCGTCGCATCAATGGTGATGTCCGCCGTCGTATCAGCTCCGCCTGTATTGACAGCCATGGCCGCCGACCACGTGGTTCCCCCGTCAATGGAGTACCGGTAGGTTGCCCTGGATGCGACGGCGCCCGTTGCGGCCCCGCCGGTCTCAATTCTCACGAGGAACGCCTTCCTGCCCGTATCGAGATCACTCATCTCTGTCGCGCCGCTCGCGATAACCGAATCGACGCTGTCGAAACCGAGGGTGCCGGCGGCCGTTGCAAGGGGATTGGACCAGTTGAAGGTCGTCGCAGCTGCCGCGTTGTTCGTAATGACAAACTTCCTGGTGCTCGAATCGAAGGCAACGGAATAATCCGCTCCGAGCCGGGTCTGGATCTCTTTTGCCAGGGTGGTGCCGTTATAAACGCCCGCAGTGAGGTTCACGGCGGCTCCGTTCACATACATCGTGCGGTTTGCGGCGCTGATGACATAGGCAAAGCTTTCCGTATTCGAATACGTATCTCCCGCGTAGGCATTGCTGACGCTTCCGAATGCGATCTTCGTGGTGCTGTAGAGCGCCTCCCTGCCTGAGAGCCCGAACTGCCCGAGCTGGCCCTTGTCAAGGTAGATATCGGTCGCGTCCTCACCTTCCTGGGACACATTATACGTGACAGAGTAATCGTTGTTAAGCCGGAACGGGGCACTGTCGGCCTGCTGACCGCCGAAGATATAGGTGTTGCCGAGCTTCGTATTGGCCACGGTGACAAGCTGTTCAATGATGTTCTTTAACTCTTCCACGCTTGACTGCCGGATGCTGCTGTCCGCCGTGCCGTATCCTGCGGCAAGCCTTCCCAGGGTTTCCAGCTGGTCCTCCACGGTAGTCAGAGACGTATCGTACATGCTCACAAGGGTTTTCAGGCGCTGGAGATTGTCGTTGAACTGGCCGCTGATGCTCAGTTCAGAGTCATACTCAACGGACCTTGCGAAGACAATGGGGTTATCCGAGGGGGCATTGATGTTTTTTTGCGTTGAGATCTTCTTTTCGATATCGGTAAGCTGCTGGCCCACCTTGTTGATGCAGGATTGGAACAGCCTGTATCTCATACTTTCTGATATTCTCATCTTCAGATCTCCATGAGGGCGGTCATAAGAGTGTCCGCTGTCGTAATGAGGCGGGCCGCGGCCTGATAAGCATACTGGAACTTGATGAGGTTGGACATCTCCTCGTCTATGGAAACCCCGGAGATGCTCTCCCGCTGGTTCGACACCATGGTCATCAGGTTCTCGTGGTACCCGGTGAGGTCCTGGGCGTTCTTTGAGAGACCTCCTATGGTGCTGGCTATCGACGCGGTATATGTCGCATACGTCGTGCTCTTTCCCCCGATCGTTACATCAGCACTTCCGAGGTCAGCTATGGCAAGCGCGATATCGTTGTTCGACGGGTTCGATGCCGACGATGTCACCGCTATGTAGCCTGTGTCAGTCTTGATCTCGTCGCCGAGGTCTATGTTGGCGGCATAATCCTGGGTCATGTTCTGGAAAAAGTTGACTCCCGTAGTTCCACCCGCGTTGTAACCGGTGCTGTGGATGGTATTCACTTCCGTCATAAGCGACTGAGCGAGGTCATCCATGCTGTCCAGAAAATCTGTCAACTGGTTGTCCCTCAGGTCTATGTAGGCTTTAAGCGTTCCGCCGCCGATGGTGTTGGTAATGTCAACCGAGTGTATGGGGCTGCCGTTCCAGTGGACGCTGTAAAAATTGCCCGTGCCTGACTTTTCCGCCGACAGCTCGTACACATTCCCTTTTTCCACAAGGCTTTTCCCGTCGGCCGTCATCACCGTGAGACCGCCGTTCTGGTCCTCAAAATACTGCAGGTTAAGCTTCCCGGAAAGCTCCTGGAGGGCTATCAGCCTCTGACTGGCGAAGCTTTCGCTCTCGCTGCCGCCGGCCGCGGCCTCATATGTCTTTTTATTCAGTTCGGCGATGGAGGAAAGCAGGTTATTTATCTCACTCACTTCCTTCGCCACGTTGTTGTCCGCTTCGACCTGGAGGTTCTTCAATTCGGTATATGTGTTCCTTATGCCCTGGCACAGGTTGGTGGCTTTCATGGCCACATCGGCCCTGGCAACAGAGCTGAGCGGGTCCGCGGAGAGGCTCTGCCATGAGTTGAAAAACGCCGTGACATTCGATGCAAGCTTTGAATTCGTCTCGTCGAGCACGTTCTCGATGCGGCCGAAAAAGTTGGCATATGTCTTTTGTTCTTCCAGCGCGTTATTCTGTTTTGCCATTGAATACTCGAGGTACTTGTCGTAATGGCTCATTATCTTCTCGATCCTGACCCCGTTGCCGAGAATGAACCCCGAACCGGTCCGCGCAGAGTCCGCTTCTGTAAGTACGGCCTCCTGACGTGCGTATCCCGGAGTATTCACATTGGCAATATTGTTCGATAAGACCTGGAGCGACGTCTGCTGCGCGGTAAGGGCAAGCTTGGCGATATTAAGGATAGAGGTAATTCCCATTTTTCTGCCTTTTTAAGTGGACTTAAATAACTTTGGAGAGGAGAACGGAAGAGAGGTCCTCTCTCTTCTTGCCGTAACCGATGGTGCTGATATGCCCGATGATGTTCTCTATCGAAGACCTTACGTGATCGATGGAAAAGGAAAGGAGCTTCATATTCTTGTCGAGGGCTTTTTTGATCTCTTTCATAACAGCGGCCATCTCTCCGTTCAGCGACTGGATGGTCCTGTTGGAAGTGATCTCTTCCCTGTCGTCGACGTTCTCCAGGAATCTCTCCTTTTCAGTCTTCAGATACTCGAGCTTTCTCAGAATCTCCTCTTTCCTGTTGTTCCCTTCAATGATGCCTTCGAGAGAAAAAGAAATAATGGCATCACGTTCGGCCCGAAGTGCAGCCAGGAACTCTTTCAAGGTCTTTTCCTCTTTCTTCGTTATCTCGATGACGGTATTTACGTTCATTACAGCAGCTCGTCAAGTATGTTGCTTTTCAGGATGCTTTTTGCAACCATCTCGCCTTTCGCGTTGTACGTCCCGTCCTCGATCGATTGTTTGAGTTCTTCGACCCTTTCCTGCCGCACCGCCGGTTGTGTTTTGGCTTTTTCCGTCAACCGGTCGATCTCCTGCTTTCTCGTGGAAAGCTCCACCCTGTCATAGGTGTTGGCCTCTTCCTCCCGCGGTTTTCCCACGGCGGCTTCTTTCTGCGGCTTTACCTGCGAGGTCTTTACAAGACTGTCAAGCAGGTCGGTTTTGTTGCCGTTTTCGATCTTCATGGTCCACCTCCTCTATCACTTATCGATATTATCGCCGCTTTTTGTGATTACTTTAGCATTTTCTTTGTCGGAATATTTCATGAGCATTTCCTTTATCCCGACTCCCTTTTCGGCGAGAAAATCGGCAACCTTTTCATATACCATGGCCATGTAAGTTTCTTCGGCATAGCCCTTTTTCGACATTTTCGTCGTTTTCTCCAGGTGTTTTATCATACTGTAGATCATATAGGATTCGAAACCCTGGCATACCTTCTCCCTGTCCTCGTCTGATGAGCCCGACAGGGCACGCTCCATCTTTATATCGCCCACGGGAGCTGCCGTGCGTAGACTCATCGCCACCTGCCCCACACTTGTATTGCCCGACATCTTCAAGCGGCCTCCTTCCTTATATGACCTCAAGTTCGGCAAACAGCGCCCCTGAAGCCTTTATGGTCTGCAATATGGTGATAACGTCCCTTGTTGAGATACCTGTTGCATTCAATGCGTTGACCAGTTCCCTGAGCGTTATGCCCGACTGGAGCAGATAGAATTTTCCCTTGTCTTCCCGGACCTTGATCTGCGTGTCGGGCGTCGTGACCGTCCTGCCCTCGCTGAAAGGCATGGGCTGACTCACCCTTGCGTCCTCCTTGATCTGAACGCTTATGTTGCCATGGGATATGACAACCGTCGAGATGCGCACATTCTCGCCTATGACAACTGTTCCCGTCTTTTCATCAACAACGATCTTTCCCAGACTGTCCGCCTTTATATCGAGATTCTCCACGATGGAAACAAACCTCACGGGGTTTTGCCTCATATCGGTCGGTATCTTCACGTTGATCGTCCCGGCATCCCTGGCGTATGCCACGGCTGAGAAGGTGTCATTGATCCTCTCAACTATCCTCCGGGCGTTGGTGAAATCAGGCATCTTGAGGGCTATCATTATCTCATCGCCCTTGTATTCTTCGGACGGCACCTCCCGTTCAATGGTGGCCCCGCTCGCTATCCTCCCCACTGTGGTATGGTTCTTCTGGACGGATGCACCCTGGCCGCCCGCCAGGAAACCGCCGACAACAATGGGCCCCTGGGCAATGGCATAGACCGCGCCGTCAACACCTTTCAGGGGTGTAGCCACCAATACTCCGCCCTCAATGCTCTTTGCGTCGCCGATGGAAGAGACCGTCACGTCGATCCTGCTGCCGGTGCGCGCGAAGGGCTGGAGGTTGGCTGTAACCATAACGGCGGCGATATTATTGACCTTTGTGGATCTCGGATCCACCCTGATCCCCATGGTTTCCAGCATGTTGGCCAGCGACTGGTTCGTAAAGATCGTGTTCGATTTGTCACCAGTGCCTGAAAGACCGGTCACAAGTCCGTAGCCGATAAGCTGGTTGCTCCTGGCTCCGTTTATATATGCCATTTCCTTGATGCGGGCAGCGTCAGCGATACCGATCATAAAAAGAAGGAACGCAAGGAGAAGGAAGATCGTGCAGATTATCATCGAACTGCGGTGTACACGCTGCCTGTAGGTCATGCCTGCCTCCGTCAGAAGGGCCATACGATGTCGACTATCCGCGCGAGCCATCCCGGCCTTTGCTTTTCACCAAGGACACCCACTCCGGTGTAAATGATCTTCGCGTCGGCGATCTGTGTGGAATAGACCGAATTGTCATATGCAAGGTCCCTGGGTCTTACAACGCCCTGCACAAGTATCTCTTTCTTCTCGTTGTTGATGCTGATCTCCCTCTTCCCTTCGATGGCAAGATTGCCGTTGGGAAGTACATCGACGACCCGTGCCGTAATGGTCGCTCTCAGGGAACCGCCGCGCGTAGTTTCACCGGAACCTTCAAAGTCGTTTTGCGTGCTTGCGCTGATCAGCTTATCCGGGTTCCAGGTGGATGGATATGCGCTTGTCTCGAGCCCGAGCAGATTGGGGATACCGGCATTTGTCGAAGAGTCCCTCTTGGTTGTCGTGCCGGCCTTCTCCGTGGCGCTCGTCACCTCAACAATATTGACCGTGATGATGTCACCAACCCCTCGCGCCCTGTGGTCACCGAGAAAATTGCTGTTGCTGTTCACGCCGCGGTATATGGACCCGGGTTTGGGTTTCACTCCGGGCGAAGCCGTCCGGTAAGTGTTGTCGATGACAAACGGTTCGTCCTTGATCTTCGACGAACCCGGCGTCTGGCACCCGGCAAACAGGACCATCGAAAAAAACGCTAAAATTATTGAACAGACAGCCTTCATGGTATCACACTCCTAAAACTCGACCTTTACGGTACTGCTGTTGATCACTTTCGCCATCAACTCCTTGCCCGAACTGATGTTCTTTACGCGAATCGTTTCGCCGATGCTGCCTTTTTCCACTGTCCTGCCCTTTGCCTGCACGACGAGCCTGTTGCTCTCGGCAATTATGGTAACGATATCGCCGCGCTTGACAACCACGCGGGATTCCAGCATCTGACCGGTAACAACCGTATTTGCCGGCACATCGCGCTTAAGCGCCTTGCCGACCACGTCTTCCTCTGAAGGCGGATAATCGGTCCCTTTTCCGTTCATGTACGTTTCGCGGACATAAATATCCTTTTTGCTGATGATGTCACCCTTTTGTCCAGCCTGTTTGAGCATGAAAAGCTGGCGTTTCGTGAAAACCTTGAAGGGTACCTGGAGCGTACGCACCTTCCCGGGGGCGCTTTCGATCTCCACGGCGCATACACCGTCTCCGTTGGCATCAGGCACTTTGGCGAAGTTCACGTTCTTTACCTTGACCTTCTCCCTGAATTGTTCCGGGATGGAGTTGAGTTTCACCCTCACATCATTTCCGTTCGCGTAGATCTCCGTGATGAAGCGGGTTATCCTTGCCTCTGTCGTTGACTGCCCTGCCGCCGCGCAGACCGGCACGGCCGACATGATCATCAGGGTGGAAATGAGGATAAGGGCCGTATATTTCACGTTATCTCCTCAGGTTGTTGGACATCTGGAGCATCTCGTCGGCTGCCTGGATCGCCTTTGAATTGACCTCATAGGCACGCTGCCCGATGATCATATTGATCATCTCCTGCATGACATTGACGTTGGACATCTCGAGAAAACCCTGCAGAACGGTGCCTATACCGTTCTGTCCCGGATTTCCCGTTGTGGGCGTACCGCTCGCATCGGTTTCCATAAAAAGGTTCTTGCCTATGGCCCTGAGCCCCGTGGGGTTGATAAAGGTCGCCAGTTCGAGGCGTCCCAGAGACTGCGGTGCGGTCTGTCCCTGGATCTGCACCGATACACTGCCATCATTCTCTATGGAAATACTGGTTGTTCTGGCAGGTATGGTAAGGCTCGGTTCAATGGTATAGCCATCAGATGTCACTATCTTGCCCTCTGCGTCCGTCTTCAGCGCACCGGCCCTTGTATAGGCCTTTTCTCCCGAAGGCAGGTTGACCTGGAAAAAACCATTCCCTTCTATGGCAACATCAAGTTCATTATCGGTCCTCTGGTAGTCGCCCTGCTGAAAGACCTTCTGCACCGAGGACAGCATCGCGCCGAGACCGATCTGAATGCCCGTCGGGACCATGGCGCCTCCTTCCGTTCTCGCGCCCTGGAGCCTTAAGGTCTGGTACATGAGGTCCTGAAAATCGGCCCTGCTCTTTTTAAAACCGTTGGTATTGACATTGGCGATGTTGTGGGCAATGACGTCGAGGTTCATCTGCTGTACGTTCATGCCTGTTCCGGCAGTCCACAAAGCCCTGATCATGGGTTCCTCCTAAAATTTCGTCAGTTCAACGAGCTTGCCGTTGACATCAGAAAGCATCTGGTCGATTTTTGTGTAGCATTCATAAGCCCGCATGGTATGGATCAACTCCACCATCTCCTGGACAATATTCACATTCGAGGTTTCGAAAGAGCCCTGGCGGATGGTGTACACCTTTGGCGTTTCCTCGGCCTCGTTGCCTGAGTTCGTAAAGTATCCCTTCCCGGTGGGCTTCATGTTCTTCATGTTCTTGAACTCGACCACCTTGACCGTGTCAACGAGGTCCTTTCCAAGAAAGATGGAGCCGTCGTTCTCGATCATGATCTCCTTGCCGTCCGAAACATTGATCGTGATCTCTCCGCCCTTGCCCATGACCGGTTCACCGCTCATGGTCACCAGGCGTCCGCTTTTGTCGAGCATGAATTGCCCGTTTCGGGTGTACTTCATGCCTTCATCGGTTGAGACAACGAAAAAACCATTGCCAAGGATGGCCATGTCCAGGGTTGCTCCGCTTTCGACGATTGATGCGTCAGAAAAATCGATATAGGTGTCGGAAAGGTTGACATAGGCATTCTTTAACTGGGTCTGGCGCCCCGTCTGGTCTTCGGCAGTCGTGGTGACACTGAACACCGGTCGAGAGGCCTTGAAGCCCGCGGTCAGGGCGTTTGCCACGTTGTTCGAGATCATGTCCAGTCTTTTTTCGTTGATGTATTTTCCGGCGACTGTCAGATAAAAGCTCATGGCCGGAAGTAGTGCAATACATATGCCATAAAGACAGTTGCAACCGCTTGAATGCTTGAACAGCTTGAACGGTAAAAGATAAAGGCGGCTTGAACGGCTTGAATGTTTGAATGTTTGAATGTTTGAATGTAAGGAAGGGTTCCAACCGTTTGAACGGCTTAAGCAGTTGAGACGGTTGGAACGGCTGAAACGGCCCTGAGAGTGGGAAATTTTTTCCCACGAGGAATTTTTTTCAGCGAAAAAACAAAAAAACCTATCACCTATTGTCCATGACCTGTCTTTATATGGTTATATCGATGTGCTCACGTTCCTCGCCGCTTTCGGCAGGTTCATTCTTGTAGCCTTTCGTCCCCTTCTGCGGATAAGATTGCTGGGCATGCCGTTTTTCCCGGTTCTTTTCACGTTTTTTGCGCAAACCAGCGAATTCCTTCGCCACCGACGATTTGCTGTCGGCCGCCTGCACATTCCTCAAAAGATTTACGTCAAAAGACTGGTCCATAAAATATCCATGATGCTTAGTTCAGTTCGATGCTCTCAATGTCCTTTCTCTCGGGAGACGAAAACACCTTTTTAAGTTCAAGGAGAATAAGTAGCCTGTCATCGAGCTTGCCCACACCTTCTATGTATTCAGATTCTATGCCCGCTACCATGGACGGCGGCGGTTCTATCGTGTTCTCCGGGATTCTCAATACCTCTGACACGGAATCAACAATAAAACCGAGCACCAGGCCTTCCAGCTCCACAACGATTATCCGGGTGGATTTATCATAAGGCTGCTCCTTGAAACCAAGGCGTTTCCTGAGATCGACTATCGGGATGATCTTTCCCCTGAGATTTATGACACCCTCAATAAAGGCCGGCGCATTGGGGATCTTCGTGATGTTCATCATCTTGTTGATCTCCTGAACCTTCAGGATATCCACACCGAATTCCTCAGTTCCAAGTTTAAACGTAACAAGCTGCAGAATGGCTCCATCGTTCATTCAGTCATCCTCCTCTCGAATATAATCGGAAATTACCGTCGGAGCTTAAATAATTCCTGCTTCCACCCTCTTAATAAATGAATACTATAACCGATAAATTATGTAAAGGCATAATGACGACCTGATATGACAATAACAACTGGTAATGGAAAAACAGGCCAACAGAGCGTCTCCGAAGAGCAAAGGCAGGTCCACATAGGCAGACAGCCTATCCTCAACAGGCTCAAAAAGATCTTCGGCTACGAACTGCTCTTTCGCAGCGGCAGCACGAACGGTGCCAACGTGACCGACAACGTACGGGCGACGGCCAGCGTCATGGTCAACGCCCTCAATAATATCGGCATAAACAGACTGATCGGCGATAAGATGGGCTTTATCAACGTGGATGATAAGGTGCTCGAAAGCGGCATAATAGAACTTTTACCGAACAGATCGATAATTCTGGAACTGCTGGAAACCGTCAGGATCGATGACAGCGTGGTCGATCTGTGTAAAAAAACACGCGGCATCGGTTATCACTTCGCCCTTGATGATCTCGTTGCCTATGACAGTTCTATCGAGAACATGCTTAATATAGCCTCCTATGTGAAGGTCGACCTCATGGGCACCGACATGGAGGCATTGCCCGATCTCGTGAAGAAGCTGAAGAGGCACAATCTTAAGCTGCTTGCGGAAAAGGTGGAAACCCAGGAAGATTTCCAGACCTGTTTTGATCTCGGCTTCGACTATTTCCAGGGGTACTTTTTTGCGAAACCGGCTCTCATTTCCGGAAAGTCAATTTCACCCGCGCAGATCGTTCTCCTTGAGCTCTCAAGGCTCCTGGCGCGTGAGGAGGAGTTCTTTGTTATTGAAGGCCTCTTCAGGCAGAATCCTGAGCTGAACATCAAGCTGCTGCAGTTCATGAACTCGGCGTCCTTTTACACACCTCAGAAGATAACCTCCATCGGGCAATCGATCACCCTGCTCGGATACCGGAACCTCCAGAAGTGGGTCACCCTCCTTCTCTTTGCCGGCGAAGGGTACGACACCAGATCGGCGCCCCTTTTCGAGAGGGCCGTCATACGCGGCAGGATCATGGAACTCCTCATGAAGCGCATCGCCAACGAAACGGGGGCAGCCGACAAGGCATTCATCACAGGCGTCCTTTCACTCATCGACGCCCTCTTCCAGGTGCCGCTCGATAATATCCTGAAGGATTTCAACCTCTCCGAAGAGATACAGGAGGCGCTCCTTCATCGGGACGGACTCCTGGGAAATCTTGTTTCCATCATTGAAAATCTTGAAGGGGAACGCTCTGATGAGATGAACGATCTCCTTAAAAAGATCAACATCTCCGCAGATGATCTTTACCTCATCGAAAATAATGCAATTATCGAGTACGAAACGATGAACAGCCAGTGAACCTGTTTGTTTGGTTTTGCTGACCGGAGAAACTGAAGAAACCTGACAAACCGAACAAACAGGATATATCTTTCCGTCCGTGACCTGCTTTTTTAGTTCATTGCTCCCGCCTGCATCTGGGGCTGGGCCTGCAAATGAAGTTTTTTATTATTCGCGTAGTTTATGATCACCGAAGGGATATCGAGGATAAGGATCACCTTGCCGTCGCCCCTGATGGTGGCCCCGCTGATCCCCTTGATGTCCTTCAGGAACTCGCCGAGAGGTTTGATGACCACCTCTTCCTGGCCTATGACCGAATGCACCTTGATGCCTATTATCTTGTCACCGATATTGCATATCACGATATAACCGCTGTTGTCCTCTTCTCCCTTGAAAAGAAAGGCCTTTCTGAGGTCGACGATGGGAATGACCGTGTTGCGCAGCACAAGGACCTCATTCTTGTCGACGGTCTTGATGAGACCTTCGCGAAGCTTGACAAGCTCGGTAACGGTATTGAGGGGAATGGCAAAGAGCTCTTCCCGCACCTTCACTATGAGCGCCCTCATGATCGCAAGGGTCAGCGGGAGCTTGATGGTGAGCTTTGTCCACTTACCTTCCTCGGAATCAATGTAGGCCTGTCCGTTCATCTTTTCAATGTTTGTCTTTACCACGTCCATCCCGACACCGCGGCCGGAAACGCTGCTGAGTTTCTGCGCCGTGGAAAGGCCGGGGATGAAAACAAGGTTCATGGCCTCTTTCTGTGAAAGGCTCGCCAGTTCCGCCTCTGTCATCAGCCCTTTTTCCTTGACCTTGTCCTTGACGGCCTGGATGTTGATACCCTTGCCGTCATCGTATATCTCGATGATAACGTGGTTCCCTTCGTTGTATGCCCTGATCGAAAGAAGCCCCTTTGGCGGTTTTCCTTTGGCAGTGCGGTCGGCGGGAAGTTCCACGCCGTGATCGACGGAATTTCTTATTATATGTATGAGAGGATCATGGAGTGCCTCGATGAGCGACCTGTCAAGCTCCGTTTCCTCGCCTTCCACCTTGAGCTCTATGTCCTTCTTGAATTCCGAACAGAGGTCTCTCACCATTCTCGGTATCTTGTTGAAAACCTTGCTCACAGGCACAAGGCGGGCCCTCATGACGGACAACTGAAGCTCGTTGGTGATCACCTCGATGTAGTTCGTTATATCGGCGAGGTTATCGAAGACATTCTCGCTGTCATCGCCTTTCCTTGCCATGCTGTTGACCAGAATGAGCCTGTTCTTTCCGAGGACAAGCTCCCCTACGAGATTCATGAGATCGTCGAGCTTCTTGACGTCGATCCTGATGCTCTGCTCCTCCATTTTCGGGGTCTTCTGCTTAACCAGGATCTTGTTGAGCTGGGTTTCGGTGATATATTTCTCTTCAAGGATGATCTCGCCAACCTTTTTGTCCTTCTCCGTTTCCTGTTTCTTGAGGACCTCGTCGAGCTCGCTCTTTGTGATAATGTTCTCTTCAATGAGGATCTCCCCGATCTTTTTCTTTTCCTCAGGCTGCGGGGCGGGCTTCTGTGAGGGGTCAAGAAGACCCATCAGTTTACCGATGACAACAGAGGCGTCCTGCTGCTCGCTCCCGTGTTCACGGATGTCCTCTATCATGAGTTTCATCAGGTCAAAAGACTCAAGAAGGATGTCCGCCACCTCCTGGCTCGTCGACATCTCGCCCTTGCGGATCTGACCGAGGACGTCTTCGCCCTTGTGAGCAAGCTGTGAAAGAGTGTTGAACCCCAAAAAGCTCGAAGTCCCCTTTATGGTATGAACGGCCCGGAAAATGCTGTTCACCACCTCTTCATCGTGGCTCTGTTCGATGACAACAATGTCCTGAATGACATTGTCCATGAGCTCACTTGATTCTACTATGAACTCATCGATGATCTCCTGCATCTCGTCTCTTTGAAGGGCCTGATCATCCATTGATTTCCTCCTCGTCCTGTATAAGGCTCTCTACTTTGTACAGCAAAAAATTCGGTTGAACCGGTTTATTAAGGAACATGTTGACACCGGCGTCAAAGGCATCTTTCTTCAGCTTGTCGTCTTTCGTGGTCGTCAGCATGATCACGGGCGTGTCCATGTAATAATAATTGTCCCTCAGGTTCCTTACAAACTCGATGCCGTCCATATTGGGCATGTTGAGGTCCACGATCACGAGATCGACCTGAACGTGACCCAGTTTTTCCATGGCATCGATCCCGTCTTCCGCCTCGGCGATCACATAATTCTTCCTTTTCAGGATATATGCAAGCAGTTTTCTGATCGTTGCGGAGTCATCTACGATAAGTATGGTCTTCATTGCTCACCCTTTTTGATATGCGATAGTGCCCGGAAATACCAGGGGTTTGAAGGCTCGTGAAATATTGTGGAGCGATTCAGCGTGGCCGATCGTAAGGAAACCCTTGGGTTTGAGGCATTCGTAAAGATGGTCGACTACCTTCTTTTTCATCTTCTCGTCAAAGTAGATGAGTACATTCCTGCAGAAGATAAAATCCATCTGCCGGTACAGTTTATATGCATTATCGTCCATGAGATTCATGAAATCGATCTTTACGTTCTTTTTTACGGTATCCTTTAGCTTATACACATTGCTCTCTTCTGTAAAATACTTTTTCTTTATGATCTCATCGGTATTGCGCACGCTGTACTGGCTGAAGACACCCTTGCGCGCCGATTCGAGGACCTTGGTGCTGATATCGGTGGCAACTATGGTGAAAGGGATATTGACCCTGCCGGCCTCCATCATCTCCATGATCATGATCGCAAGGGTATAAGGCTCCTCACCGGTCGAGCATGCGGCGCTCCATATCCGTATGGGGGGCACCGAACTGTTGCCGTTCAGATATGCCTTCTGCAGCAATATCTTGAATGCGTCGAGCTGGGGAGGATTTCTGAAAAAGCTTGTTTCGTTGGTCGTTACCACGTCGAAAAGGTTGGCCAGTTCATTCTTTGCCTTGTCGGCTCCATACTTGAGATGGTAATAGTAATCCTCGAAAGAGCTCAGGCCGAGTTCGTTCAGTCTGTTGGTCAGCCTGCTTTCAAGCAGATAGGTCTTTGTTTCTGCGAAGTATATACCCGTTTTCTCATAGATGAAATCTCTCAGGACGGTAAATTCTTCTTTGGTCATGACAATACCCTAAATGCTTTCCATTTTACTGATCACCATCTCGGCCGCCGATCTTATGTCGTCGTTGGAATTATCCATAAAGGGCCGGATGAATTGCATTGCCCGCATGTCGTTCAAGTCCGCCAGCGCGCGGATGCACCCTATGACAATAAGCCCGTTCTCATCGTCAAGTCCCTTCTGAAAGATATCGAAAAGTCCGGGGTCTTCGAATGAACCAAGGGCTGAAAGCGCATAATACCTTGTCCACATCTCCCTGGCCTTGTCTTCGAAGATCGATACAAGCCTGTCCTTGAACCTGCTGAGCCTCTTGTCTTTCACTACCTTGAGGACTTCGTGGGGTATATCGTCGTCCATGAGTATCTTCTGGAGGAGTTCAACGTACCGTTCGTCGTCCATGAAATTTCCTATGATACCTATCGTGCTCCTGCGCACCCCCTCATCTTCATCCTTGAGCAGCTTTACAATGAAGGGCAGGTTCTTCCCGCCTTCTATGAGCCCCGTTGAGGCAAGATAGACCTTTTTGTCGTCCGCAGTTCCTTTATCTACGAATTTCTCAACCAGTACCATTGCGGTGCCGGGGTCGAGACGGATGAGCGTCTTGAGCGCTTTGACCCTTACATCATGGAAATCCTTCTTCAGTATGTCCATGATGTCTTCCCTGAGATCCTTAAGGCCCAGGTTTCCAGCGGCCTCGACAGCAAAACCCTTGATATGGCCGTCGGTGTCCCTGATGGCTTCCTTTATTATGATCGCACCGGTGCCGTCGACTATGGACGGAGCGTTCATGATGATCTCCCGTTTCACATCGACGGAGGCGCTCAGGAACCGGTCGAGAAGCATTGTTTCCTTTATCCTGACGCCCGTCATCGTACAGGCCCTGATGAAGGGAAAAAGACCCGTCTCATCAAGGGACATGTATTCCGCAATATTTTTAGACCACACATCGCTGAGGGACGCGAAAAGCTCCAGCACCTCCTCATACCTCTCGTCATCGGGCTCCATCCCTTTCAGGACCCCCAGGATGGCATCACAGGTTTCACGCGTCCTGAAATTCGTCAACATCCGGATGGCATCAAGCGATTGCTGCCTGCTTTTGCCCACAGTATAAAGGAGGTGTTCGTAAAGCTCGTCACCGATCTTTTCCATAAGCCTGCCAAAGATCTCCTCGCTGCCTATTTCAAGGATGATCTTGAGATAGATGCTCCTCTTCTGCCTGTCCCATCCCTTTAGCACATCGAACACCTCGTCGAGGACGGCGTTGTCACCGTATTCGATAAGGACTTCACAGGCTGCGCTTGAAAGCTCTTCTCCGCTTGTCCTGAAAAACTCAATAAGCTTTGGGACCGCCTTTGGGCTCTTCGTCCTCCCCAGGCTGAGAATGGCCGAGAATGCTATCCACTCTTCGTCCTTGAGGGCATCGAGCAGGGCGTTCACGGCCTCGTCATCATCGAACTCCCCGAGGGCCATACAGGCCGCATTGCGCACATTATCAGTATCTTCGTACACCTTCTTCACAATGTGCGGAACGGAGCGCTTGTCGCTCAAAAAGGAAAGGACTTCACAGGCGTATACCCTGATGTCCTCATTTTCGTCGCTGAGCATTCCAATGATACCGTCGATATGATCGCTGCCGATCTTCTTGAGAACATCAAGTACGGCCATCCTGGCAGGAGTGTTCTTTTCCTGGAGAATAGGTATTATGCTTTCCACGACCTCCCTGCCGCCGAAAGCCACAAGGGCATCGATCGCTTTTTCCTTCTCGAAATTATCTCCATTCTTTATAAGGGCGGTGTATTTCCCGAGTTCTTTCCTGCTCAGTTTCTTTTCAGCCACTGGATCATTCACCTTAGACATCATAGCACCCTCATGATCTCTTCTGAAATTTTATCGATCGGTAATACCGCGTCTGCCAGGTTGGCCGACACGACCGCCCTGGGCATACCGTAGACCACGCAGGTCTCCTCGTCCTGGGCGATAATGTAGCCGTTCTTTGCCTTCATCTCCTTCATCCCCGCAAGCCCGTCGTTGCCCATGCCCGTCAGGATGACCCCGATAGACCTCTGTTCATACACTTCAGCGGTGGTGGCCATGAGGAGATCAACAGACGGCCGGTAGATATACTGGGCGCCGTCGACAAACTCCACACAGACCTCCCTTCCTTTCTTTTTAAGCGCCATGTGAGTATTGCCGGGGGCAATGTAGACGTACCCGGCCTTGAGGGGTTCATTCTCCTCCGCCTCCTTCACGCTCAGCTGTGAAACCGCATTGAGCCGCTGGGAAAAAGACTGGGTAAAGATCTTCGGCATGTGCTGCGATATCACAACGGGAACAGGAAAGGCCTTTGGAAGACTGATGAGGATGTGCTGCAGGGCCGGCGGGCCGCCCGTTGACGCGCCTATGGCAAGGACCTCGTGGCGTACCTTCTGACCTGGCTCCATACCGACAGGCTGCTTTTTGATATCGAGTTTCCGAAGGAGGAACCGCACCTTGTTCTTTGCGACGTTCTTGATCTTGGTGACCACTTCAGCTTCTTTGGCTGCCAGCGACCCTCCGACATTTGTAAAGTCCTTGGTGACAAAATCACAGGCGCCGAGCTGCAGTGCCTCCATCGTGATCTCGGCACCTTCGCGGGTCAGGGCGCTCATGATAATGACCGGTATAGGGTCTTTCGACATGATGGCCTTGAGGGCCTCGATCCCGTTCATGACAGGCATTTCCACGTCCATGGTGATCACATCGGGTTTGAGTTGCTCGATCTTGTCAAGCGCGTCCCTTCCGTCAACTGCGGTTCCCACGACTTCGATGGCGTTGTCCCTCGACAGCATCCTTGATATCGTCTTTCGCATCACCAGCGAATCGTCAACCACCAGTACCTTAATCATTCGTCTTTTCTCCAACACTCCCTAGCAATCCTTTCGCGTTTCGCAGCATTCCGTATGAGCCCTCAAAAAGATCAAGTTCCTGTGAAAGCGAAACCTCAACCCCGGCACTCTCGACCATGCCGACAAACTCTTTGTTATTATTAATAAATTCATCGAAACTTTCGAAATTATCGCTTAAATCGATCTTTTTTGCAAATCTATTTCCTACATCGACCACTTTTGTGTTCCAAACATATTCTTTGGCCAGCTGCGGTCTGTGATGATACATGACCGCTTCCGTTATCGACTGCGGGATATTCCACATGGAAAGCAGGCACGCCCCGATCATGCCGTGATCGCAGGAAAGGACCTCCTCTTCCGCGCTGGTCCTCGCAATGTCCTCCTCGCTGGCAAGCTTTTTTATCATCTTCCACTCGTCGGGAAAATAACGATATATGACAATTATTCCGATATCATGCATCAGGCCGCCGATGTAAACAGCATGTTCGTCGCCTGTATGAATGGTCCTGCTGACCACCTTTGACAGTATGCCGCAGATCATGGAATGCTTCACGAACCTTTCCTTGTCCGTGTCATCCTCTCCCCGCATCATCGACAAAAACGGCATATGGAGGATGATCTGCGAGATCTGCTCAAGGCCGACTATGGCGATGGCGTGTTCGATGGAGGTGATCTTGCGGAAGCTGCGCGTACCGAAATATGCCGTGTTGGCAATGCGCAGAACTTCGGAAGCTATCGAAGGGTCCATATTTTTTGCAAGATCGGCCGCTGAGCTCATGGGGTCCTCTATCACACTGATCACTTCACCGACTACGGCCGGGAAGGTCGGCAGTATATCTATTTTCCTGAGCCGGCTCAGGATCTCGTCGCGTTCCATACCAGTCAAGGGTATTATCGGACGGGAGAAGCAAAACCTTAATGATGGAGATATCTTTTCATTGTGGCCCTGAGATTGAGAATGGCCTGCGAATGTATCTGACACACCCTCGCCTCCGTGATGGAAAGGACCCGGGCGATCTCCTTCATGTTCAGGTCTTCGTGATAGTAAAGGCTCAACACATAGCGCTGCCTCTCCGGCAGCTTGTCGAACTCCTTTGCCATGAGCCCTTCCAGCTCCAGGATCTCCGCGCATTTCTCCGGATCGTCGGTATCCTCCGTCACATAGCGTATGATCCTGTCGCGGTCCTCACCCAGAAGTTCGTGGAGGTCTTCAATACTCAGCACGGAGAGGTTCCCGTAGTTCTTGAGCATTGTAAAATATTCGTCGAGATCCATACCCAGCGCTTCGGCAACCTCTTCCTCGCTGGGAAGCCTGCCCAGCTTATTCTCGAGCTTTCTCACCACCTCGTTGATCTTCTTCGATTTCGACCTGGCGCTGCGCGGAAACCAGTCACGGGAACGCAGCTCATCGATCATGGCGCCGCGTATCCTGAGGTAGGCGAAGGTGTTCAGCTTGGCCCCCTTGGAGGCATCAAACTTCTCCATCGCCTCGAGCAGCCCCACTATGCCGGCGGACATGAGGTCTTCAATGATCTCGTCATCCTCGTAACGCCTGGAAACCTTGTAGGCAAGGTGCTTGATTATGGGGATAAACTCGTCGATCGTTCTTTCACGTTCATCCTTGTAAGTTTTTGCGTAACCTTTTTTCCACATAATTATGTCACCAACCTGTTGCAGATTTGTGTTAGGGCCCGCGTCGCTGAAGAGTCCGGAAAATACTCGACCCACAGCCTCTGTTTCCTCGTGGCAATGTTTATGTTCTTGTCAAGAGGAATAAAGCCGAAATAGTACAGATAGACATCCAGGAACCTGTCGGTGACGTTGACGATCTTTTTGAATATCCCCAACGCCTCCTTTTCGTCTTTCACCATGTTTACAATGACATTAAAATCCTTTCTGCCCGTTTTCTTGCTCAGGACCTTTATCACCGCGTAGGAATCTGTAATGCTCGCAGGGTCCGGCGTGATGACCACAAATACCTCTTCGCTCATGGAGTTGAAATAAACCACATTGGACGATATCCCGGCGGAGGTATCCACTATCAGAAAGTCATGCTCCGGAAGGGTGCGCAGCGATGTGAGAAGGATCGACCTTTCGTTGGTGTCCAGGTTCGCGAACTCGCTCACGCCTGATGTCGCAGGAATGATCTTTATGCCGCAGGGGCCCTCCATGATAACCTCGTCTATCTGCCGGGAACCGTCGATAAGGTCCTTGACGTTGAACTTCGAGACCATGCCGAACATGATGTCGATGTTTCCGAGCGAAAGGTCGGCATCGAGGATAAAGGTCGATTTGTTCATGTTGCCCAGAAGGTATGCCATGTTCGATACTATCGAGGATTTACCTACTCCTCCCTTGCCGCTCGTGATCGTGATCGTCTTGTGTGGTTTTTTCAACATGCCTTTTCCTCTATGAGCAGCTTACCGAACGTTTCGTGGTCCGGGATCAGGATATCATTCACCCCGGCGCCCCTTGTCATTGCCGCGATGGGCCTTCCGATCCTCATGATGGTATTGCACAGGTGACCAAGACGGCGCTCCTCGTCAAGCCTCGTAAAGATGAGCCCTGCAATGGAAACCCCCTTCATGTTGTCAAGGTAGTTCTCGATCGTTTCGTCCCTGGACCCGGCTGAGAAAACAGCGATCTTTTTTATTTCCCTGAAGGGGTCAAGGACCTCCTTCTGATATGCCAGATGGCCCGTCACGTCTACGAGCTTCCTGCCTTCAGTTTCGCGGAACTTCTTGAGGAGGTCTTCTATTGTGGTCGCGAACTGAAAGGAAATGCCTGTTTTTGCCGAGAATGCCTGGAGCTCGTCGCAGCTTCCTTTCCGGACAGGGTCGAAGCCGATCACGGAAACGTTGATGTCCCTGTTGTGTATCGCGAAGGCAAGTTTTTTGACCGTTTCGGTCTTGCCGGAACCGGTGGGGCCCATCAGCAGGAGCGATTCATCCGTTGTCACCGCGTTGAAGAGCGCAATGCGTTTGCCGAGTTTGGCCTTGAGGAAAAAGACGGCTTTTGTGCTGTTCTCCGCTATTGTCCCTATCTCCGCATATACCTCGGACAAAAGCGACATGATGACATACCGGTCGAGACCCGATCTTGCCAGCCTGTCATACAGGACCTTGAGCGGCATAGGGTATGCCTTGAGCCTGTCGACTATCATGTCCGATTCTATGGACGTCAGGCGCTCCGTGAGATAACGTGCCGCGTCGCTCCAGATCGCCTCCGTTTTTTTCCTTATCTCTCCGATGTCGCTTTCAATGGCGGCTGCCGGGTCGTTCTCGACGGCGATGGATATCTCGCAGCCCTTTTTGATCCAGCCGTTGCCGTTCAGGCTGTTCTGCTTGATGTCCATGATAATGGTATCAGGGCCGAACTGGTCCTTGATAACATCCATCCCTTTGCGAATATCGTCAAATGTAAAAGTTTTAACCTTCATTTATCCGTATGACCCCCACTGATTGTATCCTGATCTGAGGCGGTATCTCGTTATGGGAGATAACGGTGATCCCCTGGATATAACGGTCCAGGAACTTCCTCAGCCTCCCCCGCAGGATCGGGTGGACAAGAAGTACCGGCTGGTAGTTCTGGAGCATGGCCTTCTTCGCTTCATTGCCGATCTTTTCGATGAACCGCTGACTGAAGGCCAGGTCAAGTGCAAGTACCGATCCCTGATCGGTCGTCTGGACGCTGTTCAGAAGCTTCTCCTCGAGCGTCTTTTCAAGTATGTGTATATTGAGGATGCCGTCGACAAGATAGGGTTTGAGGATGCTGCGTGCCATGCGCTGCCGGACATATTCTGTTATGACATCGGGGTCCCTCGTCGACGAAGATGCGTCGGCGATCGCCTCGAGGATCGTTATGAGATCGCGGATGGACACCTGCTCCCTGAGGAGGTTCTGCAGGACCTTCTGGACCGTCCCGATATTGAGCTGGTTCTGGGCTATCTCCTCAACAACTTTCTGGTGTGTCGAAGAAACAGTATCTATGAGCTTTTGTGTCTCCTGCCTCGTCAAGAGCTCATGGGCGTTGTTCCTGACTATCTCCGTAAGGTGCGTGGCGATGACGGTCGGGTGGTCGACGACGGTAAACCCTTCGGCAACGAATCTGTCCCTGTCTTTTTCCGCTATCCAGTATGCGTCGAGATTGAACACCGGTTCTTTTGTGGGGATCCCCTCGGCCGGTTTCTCTTTCCCCTCCGGCCCCATTGCGAGGAGGCTCCCCGTGAAGAGGCTGCCTCTTCCCATCTCGATACCCTTGAGCAGGGCCACATATTCGTTTGCGCCAAGCTGGAGATTGTCGCGCAGCTTCATGGGCGGTACGACAATGCCGAGCTCGGCCGCTATCTGTTTCCTGATGGCCCTTATCTTGTCGAGAAGCTCCCCGCCCTGCTCGGCGTCCACAATTGGTATGAGGCCGTACCCGATCTCGATCTCGAGTATCTCCAGGGGTTGTATAAGCTCCGCCTTTTCCTTCGCTTCCGGAGAAACCTCCGGAAGACTCACGATCTCCTCCTCGGGGGCCTTCTTCATTATATGACTCGCGCCATACGTTATTGATGAAAGGATAAGAAAAGGTACGAGGGGGATGCCCGGGACCATGCCTATGGAAAGGATGACGAATGACGCGAGGACAAGGGCCTTGGGCTGGGTGAAGACTTGGGAAACGACATCGCTTCCCAGGTTGGATTCGCTCGCGGCCCTGGTCACGATGATACCCGCGGCAGTGGATGTGAGAAGCGCCGGGATCTGGGCAACAAGGCCTTCGCCGATGGTCAGGATCGTGTAAACGGAGAGGGCTTCATTGATCTGCATCCCTTTTTGCACGACACCGATAACGAGACCGCCCACAATATTTACGAAAATGATGATGATCCCGGCGATGGCGTCTCCGCGGACGAATTTGCTGGAACCATCCATGGCGCCGTAAAAATCGGCCTCCATTTCAACACGTTCCCTGCGCTTGCGGGCCGTGGTGTCATCGATGAGGCCCGCGTTGAGATCGGCGTCTATGCTCATCTGTTTTCCGGGCATGGCATCGAGGGTGAAGCGGGCCGCCACTTCCGCCACCCTTCCGGCACCTTTTGTTATGACAACAAAGTTGATGATCATGAGGATAAGGAAGACCACGGCGCCGACCACATAATTCCCGCCGACGATGAATGTCCCGAAACCTTTGATGATAAGACCCGCTGCCTGGGTACCCTCATCTCCGTGAACAAGGATGAGCCGTGTCGAGGCAATGTTCAGAGAAAGGCGGAAGAGCGTCACAATGAGCAGGACCGACGGGAAAACCGAGAAATCAAGGGGTTTCTTTATATACATTGATATGAAAAGTATGAGCAGGGAAATGGATATGCTCATCGACAGAAAGATGTCGATGAAAAAGCTGTTGAGGGGAACGATCATGATCATGATAACAAAAACGACGCTGACCGCCACGAGAATGTCGCTCTTGCTCCTCAGTCCTGCCGCCATCGCACCCATTACAGTGCCCCCTTCGACTTTCTCTTGAAAATGCCTGCAAGGAGCTCGGCCACGATGAGATAGAACTTCTCCGGTATGAAATCGCCCACATTGACTGCGTAATAGAGGCCCTGGGCCAACGGTCTGTTCTCAACGAGAGGTACCCGGTGCTTCGCCCCCACTTCCTTGATCTTGGCGGCCATGAAACCGGCACCCTTTGCAACCACCCTAGGGGCAGGCATCTCCCAGGCCATATACTTGAGCGCCACTGCGAAATGGGTGGGATTGGTCACGATCACGTCGGCCGTCTTCACGTCCTCCATCATCCTGCGGCGCGCCATTTCCCGCTGCAGGGTCCTGATCCTCGATTTTACGAGGGGGTTTCCTTCACGCTCCTTGAATTCTTCCTTGACCTCCTGCATGGTCATCATCATGGATTTTTTGAAATCCCACTTCTGGTACATGAAATCGAGGGCCGCAAGGAAGAGGAAAACTATGCCGACCTTGAGGGTCAGCGCAAAGGAGGCCTCGCCGAGGAAGCTGACTATGGATGCCGTATCCTGGCCCGTCAGGCCGAAGATCACGGGCATCTGCTTCATGATGAGGCTGCGTGCTATATAGATAAGGAGAATTATCTTTATTATTCCCTTAAGGACCTCTACGGCCGATTTCTTCGAGAAAAGGTTCTTTATCCCCTCAACGGGATTGACCTTGTTGAGGTTGAGCTTCATCGCCTCGAAGCTCCACATGAAACCCGACTGGAGGACACCGCTGAAGAGGGCGAGAAAGGTGATAAGGCCGAACACCGGCAGGACGATCATCCACCAGCGGGTAACGGCGAAAAACATGATATCATAGATGTTCCCTGCCCCGACCTCCATGTTGGCATTGCGGGTGAAATTTGCGTAAACCTTGAACAGTTCCTGGAAACCCTTTGAAACGGTGAAGTAAAGGAAAATGGTGGAAAAGAGGATGATAAAAGTGGTGTTGATCTCACGGGAAACGGCCACCTTACCTTTTTTCCGCGCGTCCTCCAACCTCTTATCAGTTGGTTGTTCCGTTTTTTCCTGAAAGCTGTCAGCCATTTTTTATCCCATCATCCGGATCACCCGGATAAAGTCCGTTTCCAGTCCTTTGAATAGACCGCCTATGTTCGGTACGATATAGCCGAGCGAAAGACCCAGCATCGTCACGGCTATCAGTATCTTCATCGGAATGCCGTCAACAAATACGTTTGCCTGGGGGATCATCCTGGAAAGCATGCCGAAGGAGAGTTCTACGAGAAAGAGCGTCACGATTATCGGGGCGCCTATCCTGAATGCGGCCGCGAATATCTTCCCCGTGGCGGTCACAAGGTAGCCCGCGATAGAAGAGTTGAGGGTCACTGCGCCCACGGGCAGCTGGCTGAAACTGTACGCCACACCCTTGATGAGCATGTGGTGCGCGTCCACGACGAAAAACATTATAAGGGCTATTATGTTCTTGACCTGCTCCAGGATCGACACCTGCGTCATCGAATAGGGGTCCATAAAGCGGGCAAAGGAAAAACCGGACTGAAAGGATATTATCTCGCCCGATATGCTGGCACAGATAAAAATGAGCCGGATGATGAAACCGATGACGGCGCCCACGAAGACCTCTTTTCCTGAGAGCAGGAAAAGGGAAAAAGTGTCCTGCCCCAGCACAATGTTCGTCTTGACGAGCTCGTAGAGAAGGAAGGCGATAAGAAGGGCCAGCCCACCCTTGAACAGGCCTGAAACAAAGCGCGCCGAAAAAAGCGGCACCATGAACAGCACTGCCGCAACCCGGAAAAAAACGAGTATGAACTTTTGGGCCTCTATGTCGATGGCTACGTTCATCTATCTCACATACATCGGTATGTTGCTTATAATGTTCACCGTAAAGGTGATGGCAAAATTCATCATCCATGGGAAAAGAACGATGAGGCAGACCGAAATGACAAGTATCTTGGGCACAAAAACAAGCGTCATTTCATGTATCTGCGTGGCCGCCTGAAAGATGCTCACGATGAGCCCCACCGCGATGGACGCGATCAGAAGCGGCGACATGAGCACAAGCGTCGATTTAAGAAAATCCCTGAATATCTGGACTACAAGGTCCTGACTCATAATATCTCCTATTGAAAACCTTTAATAATGGACCCCACGAGGAGGTTCCAACCGTCCACGAGCACAAAGAGCATCACCTTGAAGGGAAGAGAAATAAAGATCGGCGGCAGCATCATCATGCCTGCCGACAAAAGAACGCTGGCGACAACCATGTCTATCATGAGAAACGGTATGTACAGGAGGAAACCTATCTGGAAGGCCCGCTTCAATTCGCTGATGGCGAAGGCCGGGACAATGACCCGAAGCGGCAGATCCTTTGGCCCCTCTGGCCTTTTCAGGTTCGCGATATTGAGGAAAAGCGCAAGGTCTTTCTCTTTCGTGTGCTTCAGCATGAAGGCGCTCACTTCCTTCGATGAATTGTCCATGAACTCTTCAAAACCCATCTTGTTTGCAAGATAGGGTTTGAGCGCGTTCTCGTTGACCCTGTCATAGGTTGGAGCCATAACGAAAAGCGTCAGGAAAAGGGAGAGGCCTATGAGCACCTGGTTCGGGGGAAGCTGCGGAATGCCCATTGCCTGCCGTAAAAATGACAGGACTATTATGATCCGTGTAAACGAGCTCATGAGCAGCAGGATGGCCGGGGCAAAAGCGAGGACCGTCAGCACGATGACTATATTGATGAGGTTGCGCCCCCCGTCAGAGCCGGTTATTGAGTTAAGTATATTGCCCGCGGCCGGTGCTGCCTTTTTGTCCGTCTTGGCTGAGACGACCACCGGTACAACGACAAGTGAAAGAACAATGCATGCTATAACAAGGCTTCTCATTCGATATCACCCTTTTTCCGCCACCTTGCAAGAAGAGATATCTCTTTTTCTCCCGCCCCTATGACAAGGACATGGTCCTTGACCTCGACCACGGAGATGAACTTCTTGTACCCGAGATAGACAGTATCGACTTTCTTCAAACCGTAGCTTTCCGCCCCTTTGGGCTTGAATTTGAGATTCAGTTTGCCGGCGTATCTGCTCAGCAGGTAGATACCGGCGATCATGCCGGCCATGATCAAAATGACCTTCACTATGCCCAGATAGGTATCCATCAACCAAGCTCCTGGACGCGTTCCTTGGGTGTGAGTATTTCCATTACCCTCACTCCGAGCCTCTCATTGACAAGAACGATCTCACCCTTGCCGAGAAGCTTGTCGTTGACGTAGATATCGATAGATTCGCCCGCTATCTTGTTGAGCTCCACTATTGAGCCTTTCGTGAGGGCGAGGAGCTCCCCGATGGTAAGCTTTGTCCGGCCAATCTCAACCGAGATCTCCACCGAGATGTCCAGAAGACTGTCAATGTTCATCTCGAATCTTTTTGCCGATTCGTTCGCGACCGGACCTGGTGTTTCGTTTAAAAGTTCTTCCATTTTTCCTCCATGGTCCCTATCCGGCACGGTGCCGGCAGGGCCGGATACAGATCGTTCCAAAGCTTAATCACTGAACGATCTCCTCGATCTTTACCGCCTTGCTGCCTTTGAAAATGCCCATTTTGCCCCGGAACTTCGTTTTTTTATGGATCTCGATGTCAATGGCGTCATTGACGTAACGATCGACCATGATCACGTTGTCAATGCCCAGTTTCGCAAATTCCTGGAGGGACATCTTCTTTCTCCCCAGAACAGCCCGCGCCTCTATCGGCACTTCCATTATCTGCTGCCGCATGCTTGCGAACCATCTTTCACGCATCTCCATGTCTTCCCGTGAAGGCGTCGAGATAAGATAGCCCTTTATGCTGTCGAGGACGCCATAGGGCATGCATATTTTCATCCAGCTCGTTATGTCCCCTATCTCGATGGAGAACTCATTGAGACTCACGGTTTCTTCAGTGGCTACCATTGTGATATAATTGGGGTTTATCTCCGACCGTGAATATTTGCAGTGTATCTTGTATACAGGCTCCCAGGCCTTTTCCATCTCCACGGAAACAAGGTCTATGAGTTTCTTGATCACGTTGAACTCGATCTTGGTGAACTCCCTTCCCTCGATCCTGGGGGCCGATATAGTGGAACTCCCGAAAACCGTCTCCAGGACTGAAAAGATCAGCTTCGCATCGAAGATCACTATAAAGAACCCGTTGAGGTTCTCCGTCACGACAATGTTCATGTTCGTCGGCAGGGGGAGGGTCTTTATGAATTCGCTGTACTCAATGTACTGAATAGGCGCCGGGCCGACCTCTACCTCCCTTTCCATGAACAGGGAAAGGGCCGACCGGAAAGACTTCGAGAACCTGTCATATATGAACTCGAGGGCTGGCAGCCTCTCTTTCTTTCCCTTTGTGAAGCGAATGAAATCAAAATCTGCCACCTCTCTTTGTACTTCAGGCTGCACCTCTTCGGGCGGTGCTTCTGTCTGGATATCCCCTTCCGATATCCCGCCGAGCAGCGCGTCTATTTCAGCCTGTGAAAGAACCTGTTCCATCATTACCTCACTGGATTATGATATCAGTGATATACACGCCTTTAAGTTCCTCACCATCCTTGAAAAGTACCTTCAGGCTTGCGTGGACCTCTTTTTTGATCGCCTCTCGCTGGTTGACATCCATGAGAACTTCAGGCGCCTTGGTGCCGAAAATAAAAAGGATCTTGTCGCGGATCACGGGGACCATCTTTTTTGTTTCTTCCATGACCTTCGGGTCTTTCACCTCTATGCCAAGTGTCACCTTTGCGTACTTTGCCTGGTTTCCGGTGAGGTTAAAGACAAAAGGCTCCAATTGTAGGATAGGTCCGACAAGCTCTTTTTTCTGGGCCGCTTCCTGTTTTGGCTCCTCTTCAGTATGCTTTCCCATATATTTTGCCATGAGCTTCTTACCGAACACGAAGTAACCTCCGGCACCGCCTCCGACAATAAGAACCAGTATGATAATGAGGATAAGTTTGAATTTACCCTTCTTTTTGACAGGTTCCTCCAGTTCCGGCTGTCCCTGTCCCTGTCCCTTTTCCACGGGTCCCTGTTTCCTGGTTTCTTCCTTTTCTTCGCGGTCTGCTTTTTCCCTTGCCATTTAAGGTCCTCCTGCGGGAGGTAGGAAGCAATAAGTGTGCCAAATGGAAAAACGGGTGATGGGTTACAGGTGATGGGTGATGGATAAAAAGATAATTACCAATCTTCATATCTCATTTACTTTTCATTACAAGGGGTTAGATGATAATGGAGATGGAGAGAGAAACCTTCGCTGCGGGCATTCCAAACCTTCTTGCAGACCTCGTTAAACTCGTCCGGAAGGTTTCCCGCGTCATCGGGTTGACAGTCCCCCCCATAACCCATAACCCATAACCCATAACCCATAACCCATAACCCATAACCCATAACCCATAACCCCGAAAATAAAAAAAGGGCCGGTTTTCCCGGCCCCTTTTTTATTTTCGCACTTCTTACCTCTTTATGTTCATGAGTTCCGCCAGGACCTCGTCGGTTGTGGTGATCACCCTGGCGTTTGCCTGGTAGCCTCTCTGGGCGATGATCATTTTGACGAATTCTGTTGCAAGGTCCACGTTGGACTGCTCCAGGGAGTTGGCGCTTATCTTGCCGAGACCGCCCTCACCGGGCGCATTCGTGTAGGCAACGCCGGACTCTATGGTTTCCGAATAGAGATTGCTCCCTTCCTTTCTCAACCCGTTTGGATTGTTGAAGTTGGCGAGCGTTATCTGGTAAAGGTTCAGGATCTGCCCGTTTGAATAGTGGCCCGAGATCACGCCTTCCCCGCTTACCGTCACGTTCTGGAGAACACCGGGGGGGTAGCCGTCCTGTGTCTGGAAGTTCGTCGTCGAGGCGATGGGGTACTGGGTAGTTGTCCCCCCGCCGGAGCCTGAACCGAAAACCAGGTCGATCGCCTGGGCCGGATTGGCTCCCTGGGAGAAGTCGAATGAAACGCTCGTGGCACCTCCGCCGGTTGTCAGGGCGCCGTTGTTATTGAACGTCAGGGTCCCCCAACCGGCAAGGTCGTTCACGCCTGTCGCGGAATCGGCTGCGTCAAGGTGGGCCATCCATTCCCACACGCTTGTCTGGGGCGTCGTCGTCTCATAGGCCTTGCGGAAATAGACCGTCACAACGTGGGGCTGCCCGAGAGAGTCGTACGCGGTGATCGATGATGAGTAATTCGAGGTGGTCGACGGGTTGACCGTGGCGCTCACATAGTCGGAGGAGAATCCCGAAAAGGTTATGGTCCTGGAAGCTCCGTCCGTGAGAGCGGCATCGGTTGTTATATCCAGTCCCGAACCGCCCAAATTGGTATAGGTGGTACCCGCAGCAACGGCGACCGGCCCGTAGGTCGCGGCTCCCGCTGCGCTGCCGTCCGGATTGACAAGGGCCGCCGTGATCGTTACGCCCGTCGCCGCGTTGTATGTGAGCGTATAGGTCCCGGCCCTCGGGTATTTACCGTCGCTGAGTGTTACACTGTTAACCGATCCGTTGGCGACACCGCTGAGGTTTCCCAGGGTTCCCGCAACGGGGCTGTCAGACTGGAGGTTGACATTCATGCCGATCAATTCTGTGGCCCTTGGTTCGCTGGGTGCCTGGGAAATGATGATGTCCGTATCAACACCAAAGGGAGCGTTGGTTATCCTGTCTATCTCCCTTCCCTGCAGGATCTCCCCGGCAGGATTCGTCATATAACCGTCGCTGTCAAACCGGAACTGGCCGGCCCTTGTGTAATAATTGGTCTCATTCTCGGCGTTGCGCACGATGAAAAACCCCTTGCCGCCTATTGCCAGGTCTGTCGATTCCGTGGTGCTCTCAAAGCTGCCCTGGCCGAAGGACGTGTCGACAGAACTGAGCGCCGTGCCGCGGCCGACCTGACTTGTGCCGGATGTCCCGTTGATGGACTGGTACAGAACGTCCTCGAAGCTCGCCCTGCTCCCCTTGAAACCCACGGTGTTCACGTTGGCGATATTGTTGCCGACTACGTTGATGGAAGAGCTGTTTGCCATGAGGCCGCTGATCCCTGAAAAAAATGAACTTAACATGGTGTGTTACCTCCCGTTAATTCTTTATTACTGTGATATCGGTTGCAGCATACTTGTCCCCGTTGCCTGCCAGAAGATACACGCTGCCGCTGCCGCTTGTGACCCCGCGGACGATACGATAAAGACTCGTTGTACAATTCACGACGGACCCGTCCTTTTTGGCATAGGCCGTCACGGTCACATCACCGGCGGCCTCATTTGTATACGTGAGGGCGTCGCCCTTGTTAAGGGTCACTTCAGATGTGGTGCCGTCGCTTACGTTCGTGATCGTCAGCACCACCTTATCGTAATCGGCCGAGGGCGTTATCAGTATCTCATCGCCCTGCGAAAGCGTGGTACCGTCGACACCGATCTTCTTTCCGATCATGTCGAGGAGATTGCCTGTTTCGATGGTCGTCTCCAGGTCGGTAAGGGAATCGTAAATGTTCTGGAGCCTTTCAACCTGGGTAAGCTGAGCCAGCTGGTTCATGAACTCGTTCGTCTCCATGGGATCCAGCGGGTCCTGGTACTTGAGCTGGGTCACAAGCATGTTCATGAAGGCATCGGGATCCAGCAGCTTGGTTGTTGATGATGTCGCTGTTGTTTCCGATGCGTTCGTTCCCGTTGTGTCCAGCGTGCTGGTAATGCCTGTGATCGACATATTTCCTCCTTATGACAATGCTTCTACAAAGGCACTGAAGTCCTGTTTATCCTGTTCGTCGTCATCCCTGCCAGCATGGTCATTTTTTCTGTCACGCCTGCCGGACCCGTCCTGGTTCAGATCGACATGGATCGAGGTGTGGATGTTCTTTCCCTCGAGATTTTTCGCGATGTCCTCCTTCTGAGACTGGAGGAAATTCATCATGTTCTCGTTCGTCGTCCTCACTTCAACGTTGATCCTGCCCCCATCTTCCTTGAGGCCAACGAGGAGTGTCTCCTTTTCATCTATCTTGAGCCTCACGACCATATCCATGTTCATATTCTTGCCGGCAAACTGCTCCGTCATCTTTTCGATCTTGTCGACCATCATGGCACCGAAATCGTTCTTGCCCGATGCCTTTGTCTCGGAGGCATTCTGAACGCTCTGACGGGAATGGTCCTGATGGGCGGCAATGCGGCCCTCCCTCTCATCACCGGGGCCTGCCTCATTGGTTTCCAGTACCCGTATAACAACCTTTTTCGGCACTTCCGCATTGTCCTCAACGGCATCCGCGCGTGCCGGCCTGATCAGAAAGCTGTCCTTTGCCTCTGCCGCATCTGCCGCATCTGCCGCGGCTGGTATCCGGGGTGACACCTCTGACCGGTCGTCCTTTACCGGTGATACCTCCCGGGCCTGGATCCTTTTTGCCGCTTTTACGATCTCGACGACAAACGCAGGGGCTTCCTGACCTTCGCTGACAGCGGTCTGTGCGGACCCTTTCGTCTGATCTGCCGCGAGAGGGGCCGGATCAGGCCTTTTTGTCTCCCGCGCAGCATCGGGGATCTCTATCCCGGGAGCAGGGGGGGCCATTTGCGCCTGACCGGTTGTTTCCTCATTGCCCCGGGCAGCGAGACGGTTCAACTGGTGGATGACCGACGCGAGCTGTCCCATGAAATTTCCGCTTCCTTTTGCCTGTTCCGCGAGACCATCACTCTCGCCCTCTTCGGGCAAGGCAGCAGCAAGGACGTCCATCCCCTCTTCGGTACTTTCCAGTTCGATCTGGTCGCCGTCGGAAAGAACTTCAAGCACATTCTTTAAAAACCCGATGATATCCGGGGCACCCGCGTCCTTGTTCTCAAAGGCCTTGCCAATGTCGAATGAAATGTCCCGGACGGAAAGAAGGGACGCGACCAGGAGCGAAATATCTCCGGGATCGAGGCTTGCCGCGACGGGGCCCTGACCGGCGCCTGCTTCTTCCTGAGGCACTCCCGTTTCCGTGTCGACCGCGTTTTCCACGGGCATGGAAAAGAAAGGCACGTTTTCCGCGTCTCCCATCTTCCCTGCAAGGATGTCAAAAAAGGCGTTTTGCCCTTCTTCTGAAAGCGCGATCTGTCCTCGGGGGAGAAACTGCTTACCCATGCCGATTAAATTTGCCATCAGACAATCAAATATTTGTTTTTCCATGCCCACCCATAAAACAAATTCCATGCCATTCTGCCACAGTCTATAATATCAACCACTTACAAAACGGAGGGGTTGAAAAGAGGACCTTTTTCAAAGGAAATTATTTCCACGAATGGGAAATTATTTCCCAGTTGAGAAAACCGGTTTATCTGGTTTATCTGGTTTGTATGGTTAAAAAGAGAGGGGGGTTCCGTTATGTACGGAGGGGCCATTTGTTCGTGCGATCAAGTTCAAGCGCGCTGCTTTTCTTTCCTTCAATGGCAATTCTTCAACTTGCAGAATAATGTTACCTATGGTATCCGGTCTGAAGGAGAAAAGATCTTGGGGGGTCAAATGATAAAAGAAAAAAGAAGTGTTCTTGTTGTTGCTACCATGGACACAAAAGGGAAAGAAGCGCTCTTTCTGATGGACTGTTTTAAGGAGACAGGGGTCCCCGTCCTTACCCTCGACGCCGGTATCATGGGGGAATCACCCTTCGAGGCGACCGTGGGCCGCAAAGAAGTCGCCCGCGCCGGAGGCATGGCCCTTGAACAGGTGAGAAAACTGGAACAGGAAGGGGAAGCCCTTGCGGTGATGATCAATGGCGCGGCCGTGTGTGCCCAAAGGCTGTACAGGGAAAAAAGGATCCACGGCATCATATGCATCGGCGGGTCCATGGGCACCACGCTGGGCACAGGTGTGATGCGCGGCTTTCCCGTGGGTTTCCCCAAGGTCATGATCTCCACCATGGCCTCCCGCAACACTCGATTCTTTGTGGGAACAAAGGACATCATTATGGTCCATTCTGTCTGCGATCTTTCTGGCATCAACCGCATCACCGCGCAGGTTCTGCGCAACGGCGCCCTTGCCATGGCAGGCATGATAAAAGGTGCCGGTAAGATCTGGACGGCCGGCAAACCGGCCGTTGTCCTCTCCACGCTTGGCACCACGGAACACTGCGCCCAGGCCCTTCGGAAGAGCCTCGAAAAAAGCGGAAAAGAGGTTATTGTTTTTCATACGGTCGGATCAGGCGGAGAGGCCATGGAGGGATTTATCCGCGATGAGCAGGTGGAGGCGGTTATCGACCTTTCGCTCCACGAACTTGCCGACCACCGCTTCGGCGGCGACTATGACGCAGGCCCTCTGCGCGGCTTAGCCGCGCTCACCAGGGGAGTGCCGACGATCATTGTCCCCGGCAATATCGATTTCCTGGTGACGGGTCCCCTCAAAAGCGCCCGTCAGCGCTTTCCGCGCCGCCGCTATCACATCCATAACGCCGCCATCACCACCATAAGAACAAGAAAAGAGGAGGTTGCGGCAATTGCCCGCTTACTGGTGAAATTTTGCAGCAAGGCAAAGGGGCCGGCGGCCGTCCTCGTTCCCTCAGGCGGGTTCTCTGTCTGGGACCGGGCCGGCGGGCCCTTTTACGATCCAAAGGCCGTCAAGGTATTTATAGAGATCATGGAGAAAAAGCTTTCACCCAAAATACCGTTACGCGTATTCCCGTACAACATCAACGATCCGGATTTTGCTGTTGCCGTTCATGAAACGCTGGAAAAGCTTTTGTCTGCTTCGAGAAGTTGAAAGGAAAAAGAATTGTGTTCAGAAACCGCTTTCCCCGTGCCGTGCTCTGGCTCTCATCAGTGCTTAAGCAGCCAGAGACTGGCGCGGGGGAGTTTCCGTCATGTGCGGAGGGGGGACTATTTGTTCGTCACTCCGCTGCGCTCGGCTTTTGGTCCCGCCTGCGGCGCGATTACCCACTAAGACTCGGAATTCACTCGGTCCGCGAACTCGTCCCGTCAAAGCCGGGGCTCAGACACGCGGACCGTCCTTACGGAACGTTCTCCCTCGTCAAGCGGGTCCCAACCGTGCTCGAAGTCGCGCCTCACAAACAACCCCCTCCACGCAGTTCTTCCTAAAAGCGTCAAATCTGATAAACCCCCAATAATCAAACCTTTCAACTGGAAATCGTGTCCAAGATTATCCTGAGACATCAGGATCTCAAAACAACCCAGATCTATCTCGGCAAGGTCAGCGAGCATGAAGCGATACGCTGGATGGATATACTTCATGGCAGATGACCGGCATCCCCATATTGATTACGAACAGTAACAGGGCGGTCTTTGGGGCGCTTTTTATATCAATATGTGGTGGCATGATCGCGAGGGCTTGGTGGTTATTGATTATGTTATTGGCTGTAATCTTTAACACGAAATTTCTCCAAAATCGCGAAGATTTCAGCTGTTAATTAAGGCTGTTGCTGTAGTGGCCGGCACTCAATGACAATACGGATAAATTTCTGCTACGCCCATCATCATTTCGAGAATGCGCCTTGCATACTGACTCACTAAGTGATATAGTTAGTTACGTGAGGGTGTTCAAGAACAAATGGTTCAACCGTTGGGCACATGGTGAGAATATACCCGGTTCTCTCTTGTTAAAAGCTGCGATAGAAATCGTTGAGGGTAAAGTTGAAGCAGATCTTGGTGGCGGCCTGTTCAAGAAACGTCTTGCGCGGACGGGTAGCGGGAAAAGTGGAGGATACCGGACGATTGTGGGGTATAAAAGGCCGAATTCGGAGCGGGTTATCTTTCTTTACGCTTTTGCCAAAAGCAAGAAGGCCAACATTTCCGCCAAGGAAGAGGCTGCTTTGAGCCTTGTTGCCGAAGCCTTTGTTTCGGCGACTGACAGCCAGATCAACAGGCTTCTGGCGGAAGGATCCATATGGGAGGTGCAGCAATGAGTGAGATTCTCGATATTGCAAACGAGATGGCCCGCGACCTGTTCAAAGTCGGAGCTATGGACGAAATTACCCTGCGCAAGATTGACGCACTGCGGCTGCCGATGAAGCGTCCATTCAAGCCCGAAGACATCCGCCGTATTCGCATAGCCAACCACGTCAGCCAGGCCGTCTTTGCGGCCATGCTTGGTATAGGCAAGTCAACGGTACAGCAGTGGGAACAGGGACAGAAGAAACCAAGCGGTCCCGCCCAGCGCCTGCTCGACCTCATCGATCGCAAGGGGCTGGCGGCTCTCGGCTGAGACCCGGGAAGGTGAATGGACTACGACGAAAACAAGATAGATGATTACACCCTGGCCCTTCTCTATCTTGTTACCCATGAAAGACATGAGGGTCTGGGGGCGAGAGCCTGGAAGGGATTTGACTGGGATACTATGAACAGGCTTCATGAAAAAGGATATATATCAAACCCCGCAGGCAAGACAAAATCGGTAGCAATGACCGAGGAAGGTTTCCTCAGAGCCAGAGAGCAGTTTAAACAGTTTTTTGCCAAACAAACAACAGTCATATCCCTGCCGAAGCTTACCCCTGATGCAAAGAAACGATGGAACGAAGTGCCGGAGCAAGCGAGAAAAGACATCATCGAGTCGGTCTGGTGCCCACATTGTAAAACAGGTGTACCAATGGAACTGCACGATGGGAAAATGGAAAGGCGGTTGCTCGTTCTGCGGGGCACATGCAAGAAATGTGGTGGTGAAGTGGCACGAGTGGTAGAACCAGAAGGATGAGATTGCCGAATCAAGAGGCTTAAGTGAATCGTCCAAAAACACCCCTTGCTGAACCGTAGGTTGTGCCGCATTTCTCCCGGCATTCACGGTCCTTCATCATGCTATCGGAAGGACGATATTTTCCCACACATTGCTGGGCAAGGCATCGTGAGTAGCTTCCTGTACTCCGTAATATCAATTACTTCCTGGGCATCGGAGGTTTCAATGCGTAATAGAGAGTACGATATGGCGGGTCCGATATAAGCGGACAGGTCCCGGCTTGCCACCGCCGGATTTCGTTCCATATGCACGTTTTACGCTTGACTCATGTATGACGGCTATATACAATAATTATGAATCCCTTTCACATCATTGCCAGAACAGAAGAGATGATTCTTTGTCCCCTCACGGGAAGATATGGGGTTCATGGACAAGCGTGATCTCCCCGGCTGCAAGCAGGGAGGATTACAGTGTTCTCGATGATTCCGCGACGATACAAGGGTTGCGTTCTGCTCTGCCTTTTGCTTATTCTCCCGCCGTTTGTTGCGCTGGCGGAATCCCTGACCGTGCCTCCCGATAAGACAATCGCTGCCGGCGTCAACTTTACAGTTGGCCTTGCGGACACCTGTGAGATCAATGCCGGGGGCACCCTCACGAACAACGGCAATTTCCTTAGCTATGTCATCGTGACCAACAACGGTGTCTTTGACAACAGCACTGATGCTTCCGTTAACATCCAGGATGGGTTTAGCAATAAAGCCGGCGCCACCCTGACCAACAACGGTTATATCTGGCTCAACGGTGGAACACTGACCAACTCCGGAACATTTACCAACAATTCAGGCGCTTTCTACGGCAGTACCCAGACAACAACCAACAGCGCCGGCGGAATCCTGACCAACTCCGGGCGATTTTACAACCGCTGGATGTCCAATTCCGGGACAATCACAAATGAGAGCACCGGCTACCTGCAATGCACCGATACTATAACAAACGAAGCAGGCGCAACCCTGACTAACAATGGCACGATCGAGAACGGGGCCACCCTGACAAACAAAGCAGGCGCAACCCTGACCAACAACGGTAATCTCACTAATAGCTCTCCATGGGCTGCCACCCTGACCAATGAGGGTATCCTCAATAACAACACAGGCGCTACTCTGACCAATTCCAGAACGTTCGCCAATAACGGTACGCTGAACAATCAGGGCGTGATCAACGTAACATCAACCGGTTTTTTGACGCAGGGAGCCGCCGCAACGTATACCGGATCAGGTTCCATCGGTCTTGCCGGTACGCTGACTAACAACCAGGGTGCGGGCACTTTTTCCGTCACGACCCTGGATGTCAGTCCCACAGCGACAGGCGTCCTCGCCGGCAGCGGCGCAACGGCAATAACAACGGGCAACGTAAGCGGTACCCTGAATTACACAGGTACGGGGAGCCTTTCCTGCACTACTCTCGATCTTTCGGGGGGTACCTTCAATAATAATGGCTCTGGCACCGTGAGCATAGCCAAGGCCACAGTTGCAGGCGGTCAAACCGGAACCATTGGAGGGACGGGAACAATTGAACTGACAACGGCGGATGTGAACGGAGCCCTTACGGTGAGTTCCGTGATCTCCGGCGCCGGTTCTCTCACCAAGACCGGGTCGGGTGCTCTCACCCTTTCCGGTGCCAACACATATACCGGCGGCACCTTCGTGAACGGGGGGTCTCTCATTGCCACAAACACTCTGCTGGGCCCCTTTACTATAGGCGCATCGGGTGTACTGAAGGGCACGGGCACGATAAACGGGGATGTGGTGAACTCGGGCACCCTCGCCCCGGGCAACTCCATCGGCACCCTCACGATCTCGGGCAACTACACCCACAACGCGGGTGCCGTCTACCAGGTGGAGGTCAACGCGGCAGGGCAGTCGGACAAGCTGATCGTGACGGGCACGGCCACTTTAAACGGGGGAACGGTGTCGGTTCTTGCCGAGTCGGGCAACTATAACTTGAGCACCACCTACACCATTCTCACTGCCGGGAGTGTCACAGGGACATTCGGGAACGTAACAAGCAACCTCGCCTTCCTCACCCCCTCCTTAAGGTATGATCCGACGACCGTCTACCTGGTCCTCACCAGGAACACGATGGGCTTCGCCGATGTGGCGGCCACGTCCAACCAGTACACGGTGGCATCCGCCCTCGACAGGATAGCCCCCGTTGCGACGGGCGACATGGCGGGTGTCATGACCACGCTTTTCGGTTTCTCCGCCCCCTCCGCCCGGGGCGCCTTCGACCAGATGGGAGGTCTCTCCCACACCGCCCTCACCGGTGCCACCTTCTCCTCCTTCAGCCAGTACATGGGTGTCATGTCGGGGAGGATGGGAGGGTTCATCTCGGGAGGACCCCGGTCGTCATTCGCCAACCGGCCTGTCATGCTCGCCTCCCGGACAGATACGGGAAGTGACGCGGGCAATACCCTCATGGCTGCCCTTTCGAATGCGGCGGGAAGGACCGGCACCTCCCGGGGTCTCTGGGCCGAGGGCTACGGCAGCCTGGGGCAGAGGAGGGGTAACGACATCTCCTCCCGCTACGACTCCGACATGGCCGGTTTCTCCGCGGGGTTCGACAGGGTGGTCGCACCTTCTCTCCTTGTCGGCGCCTCTCTGGGGTACTCCCACACGAAGGTGGACATGAAGGATCTCTCCGACAGTGCCACCGTATCGAGCTACCAGGGCTCCCTCTACGGGATCTATAAGATGAATCCCTTTTACGTGAGCGGCATCGCTGCCTGCGGGTACAACCGCTACGACACGAGAAGGGACATCGCCTTCGGCACCGTCTCGAGAAGGGCGAAGGCCTCCTATGCCGGACAGACCCTGGGGGGATACCTCGAGGGGGGCTATCGTCTTACCACATCACCCGTCGATATCATCCCCCTTGCCTCACTGACGGGTATATACCTCATGCGGGACGGCTTCACTGAGAGGGACGCGGGGGCGCTGAGCCTCAGCGCGGATTCCGACCACACCTCCTCCCTTGTCGGCTCCCTCGGTATGAGGCTCACGAAAGACTATAAGATATCCTCCTCGGACACCCTCACCCCCGAGCTCAAGGTCGCATGGGACCACGAGTTCGCAAACGGTGACTATGCCCTCGACGCCTCCTTTGCCGGGTATCCGACATCCACCTTCACCGTCCGGGGCGACAGGCCGAACAGGGACTCCCTCGGTGCGGGGTTCCGCCTTACCTGGCAGACGAAAGAGGACATCTGCCTCCATTTCACCTATGACGGCAGCTTCTCCGGGGACAACACACAGCACGCGGGGACGCTGGGGATACAGTACAGGTGGTGATCAACAGGACCCGATCGGTTTGGATCTATTTAGTAGTAGGTGATATACATAACATATCCACGCACCCCCTTATTCACGCCGCAACTTTAAGATGAATTAAAATGACTTGATCAGCATTGGATCCCCCGGCGGAGAGAACATGCCGGTTCCAGTACGTGGAACATATGGAACAGCTTTTAATGGGCTTCAAGATAAAAGAATCTATTCCGGCCCTGTATCGAAGATGATACCGAGGCGTCGACGAGGAGCCGACGCAGGCGTATATTAAGCAAGGTCAGGGTTTTTGTGATGTCTTTGTCGCTCAAGCATTCAAGAGGTTCTTCACCCAAATCCCTCCCGGCCTCCAAAGAGAGGGGTGACCTGTCTTTTTTTAGTTTTGGTTTTTCACATTAAAGCGATTCAACCACTCAAGCATTCAAGCCGCCTTACATCCTTTTGTCTTCGAGACGCAGGGCCATATCGTCAAGCATCTTCTGCTCGCGCCTGTTCTGTGATTTCTTGATGACCCTGGCGACCTTTTCCTTGAGTGTGCAGAGCATCTTCAGCTCCCGGGCGATCTCGAAGAACTCGGCTTTTAAAACATCGATCTGTTCCTGGGCGGATTCTTTTTCGCAGATAAGGCTTGTCTTTGTTATGTCCAGGTATTCAAGGTAATCCTTGATCACGGCGAAGTCGTTGCCGGTAAGCGGCGTTTCCGAGATCTTTTCATAGTTTTTTTCTATGTCGTTGTCGACGCTCCGGATCTCATCGCAGATGCAGGACATCTTCGAAACCGTCTCTTCGATCTCGCGCTCCTTGTCCTGCCTGAGCTTTTCCTTTATCTCGATTATCCGGTCTATGCGTTTCTTATCCATAAGTTTTTCCGGAGAAAAAAACAGGTGACAGGTAATAGGTTATAGGTGATAGGAAAAACAAAGGATATTGAATTTTCTTGTCTACTCAATGACCTGTAACCCATTGCCCATAATCTCTCTTCTTTTTCCCATGACCTATAACCCAATTACCCATGACCTCTCTTCTCACACGTAAAATAGGATCTTCATGCTGTTCTGCGTTTCCTCCAGCGTGACCTTCTCGTCGACATCCTGGGTAAGGAACGTCTTGACCTTGTCTATCATGGAGATGGCGTAGTCCACCTTCTGGCTGTTGCCCGGGGTATATGCGCCGATATTGATAAGGTCCTCGGCCCGCTCGAACTCCGAGAGTATCTCAACGATCCTGGCAGCGTACTCTGTCTGGTCCTTTGGAGAAATGTCCTTCATCAACCTGCTTATGCTCCTCAAGACATCAATGGGAGGGTAATGGTTTGCATCGGAGAGCTTGCGTGAAAGAACGACGTGTCCGTCAAGGATGGACCTCGCCGAGTCAGCTATGGGATCATCGAGGTCATCACCTTCAACAAGCACGGTGTAGATCGCGGTCATGGTCCCTTCGCCCTCTCCGTTGCCTGCCCGTTCCAGGACCTTCGTCAACAGCGAAAAAACGCTTGGTGTGTATCCCTTCGACGTGGGCGGTTCGCCTATTGCCAGGCCAACCTCTCTCTGCGCCATGCTGAAGCGGGTCAGGGAATCCATAAGCAGCAGCACGTCATTCCCCCTGTCCCGGAAATACTCGGCCAGTGCTATCGTGAGGAACGCCCCCCTCACCCTTATCAGGGGCGGTTGATCGGATGTTGCGACAACGACGACAGAATTCTTGATGCCGTCGCCAAGGTCTCGTTCAATAAATTCCCTCACCTCACGACCGCGCTCCCCGATAAGCCCGATCACATTGATATTGGCTTCGGTATTGCGGGCGATCATGCCCAGAAGGACACTTTTGCCCACACCTGAACCTGCGAAGATCCCTATGCGCTGTCCTTTGCCGCATGTCAGAAGACCGTTTATGCTCCTCACCCCCAGGTCCAGAGGGTCTGTGATGCGTTTTTTACGCATGGGGTTGACAGTCTCGCGGTAGATGGGAACTGATTCCGTGCAGTTAATGGGCCCTTTTCCGTCCATGGGATTGCCCAGACCGTCTATGACCCTGCCCAGAAGGCCCTCGCCGGCCATGATATCGACAGTCTTCTTTTTTGAGAGTATCCTCGAACCGATGCCTACACCCCTGAGATCGCCCAGCGGCATAAGCAGGGTTTTGCCTTCCTTGAAACCGACAACCTCCGCATCGATGGGAACCGTGCTGTCAACGGGGTAGATCAACGCCGAATCTCCCACAGAGGCGATAGGTCCCTTTCCCTCGATGACAAGGCCCACGACCTGGTTTACCTTCCCGTAAACACGGTAGGGGTATATACCGGAGAGCATGTCCCTGGTCAGGGACAGGGTATCGTCAATCGAGTTTTCCATTAAGGAACTCTTTTTTCAGTTCTTCTATCTGGACAGAAACCCGCCCGTCGATATCTCCGAAGTTCGTCTCGATGACAAACCCCGGTTCGTGGAGGGTATCATCCCTGATGACCTTGAAATTGCTCAGGTCTTCTTCCGCGATATGCTGCGCGTCTTCGCGGCGCATACGGATCGTCGTACCGCTGTGTTCCTCGCAGAGGGCAAGAGCCTTTCTGATCATGTGCAGGATCGTGTCATGATGCTCCCGGCATTCCCTGAGAATGATGGCCTCGGCAAAGATAAAAGCAAGTTCCGTTGAAAGGTGTTCCGCCCGCTTGACGAGCTGCTCCTTGAACAGGGAAAGTTCGGCGATGATCCCTCCCAGTCTTTTCACGAGCGGTTCCACTCTTTTCATCCCCATCTCGTGACCGGCCTTCTCGCCCTGCGCGAAGGCCTCTTCGAATACCCTACGCGCCTCTTCCTCCACGTTCAGCGGCGCCGTCGTCGCCTTCTCTCCTCCGGCGCTTTCCTGCTCATCAAAATACACAATGAACCCTGTCCCCTCTGCCTCAGGTTTTTCTTCCTGCTCTTCCATGTTCAGATCGTATAGGATAAAGGGTTCCATATCAGGGTTTTTCAAACGAATTCTTCGCTTCCGCGGGAAAGAAATATCTTTCCCTCGCCTTCAAGCTTCTTGGCGACCATGGCGATCCTGACCTGGGCCTTTTCGACATCGGAGAGCCTCACCGGGCCCATGGCATCGAGGTCTTCTTTCAGCATGGCGGAGGCCCGCTCTGACATATTGGAGAAGATCTTTTCCTTCATCACATCGGAGGCGCCTTTCAATGCAAGGCCGATGTCCTCCGAAGATATTTCCTTCAGGAGTACCTGGATGCTCCGGTCGTCGAGATGCGCAAGATCTTCAAAGGTAAACATGAGCTGCCGTATCCGCTCGGCCAGCTCCGGGTTCGTCTCTTCGAGCTTGCCGAGAAGTTCCGATTCGAGGGTCCTGTCCATCTGGTTCAAAATGCTGGCAACCACCTCGACACCGCCAAGCTGTTTGCCTTCGGCGCCCCCGAGGGTGTTTTCAAGCTGTTCCTTTATCACGCTTTCCACCTCGGCAAGGATCGAAAGGTCCACCTTTTCGAGATTCGCCATTCTCACTACAACTTCCGTCTGGGAACGGTCCGGTAACGAAGAAATGGCGTCCCCCGCCTTCTTTGTTCCCAGTGTGGACAGAACAAGGGCGATAGTCTGCGGGTGTTCGCCGCGGAGCAGGTTCGCGAGCACCTTCGGGTCGCAGCGTCTCAGGAACTCGCCGGGGATCCCTTTCTTGGTATCCAGGTTGCCCAGCAGCAGTTCGGCCTTATCTTCGTCAAAACTGTTCTTGACAAGCATGCGGAACCTGCTTTCACCGCCGACGACATTCTTGCCCTTTTTACTCGCCCGCGACATGAACTCATCCTGGACTTTCTGCACGAGATGGTCGGGGATGAGCTTGAGATTGGATATCTCCTTGCCTATGGCCTCTATTTCTTCCTCGTCGAGTCCCTTCATTACCTCCTTGGTCACTTCGTCATCCATTGTAAGGATAAGGATCGCGGCCTTTCTGAGTCCGGAGATGTCTTCGGAGTCCATTATCATGTTCCTTCTTTCACCCATTCCTTAATTACGGAACCGACAATCGATTTGTCCTTCATCGCATCGTTGAGCGCATTCTGCTGCTTGTTCTCGATGGGTGTTGCAGTTTCACCGCCTGTCACACCGCTCTTAACGTAAATATCCTTGACCTGGTACATCGGTGCCCGGTCCGCCTTTGCCTTCAGCACACCCATGAGAGGCTTGATGACGAAGAGAAAAATTGCAGCGAGTATCACCATGTAAAAGGCGTACTTTCCGAAGTTGAATATCATTTCCTTGCGTTCGGCAGACTCGATAAGGCCTTTCTCGTCGGCCATGTTTTCCACCTCGAAGGGAACATTGAGCACTTCGATCTTGTCGCCGCGCTCTTCGTCGGCTCCTACCGCCCTTGAAACGATGCCCTTGATATCATCCAGTTCCTTCTGGGAACGGGGCGAATACTTCAATTCCTCTGCGCCCTTCTGGCCTTTCACCTTCTCGTATTTACCATCGAGGACTATGGCGATGGATATCCGTTTGATATCGCCATGAGGCTCAATGATCTTCCTTACCACCTTGCTCACCTCATATGTGGTCTGTGATTCCTCCCGCTCGGATTCGCTGCCCCTGGACGTACTCGCAGATGTTTCCACTTTCGCGCTATCTTTACCCGCGATATTGGGAACGTTCGATGCTACACCCGGCACACCGCCCGTGGAGCCTGTCCTGTTGACAACCTTTTCCCTGCTTTTACGCTCGCCGGTGATCACGCTCTTGTTGGGTTGATATTCTTCCTCGACCTTCTCCACCTTCCGGAGGTTGAGCTCCACATTGGCGCGTATGATCGACTTGTTGGCGGGTATAAACTTGTCCAGCATCGATTGCACCGACTCCTCCAGCGTCTTCTCCACGCTTCTCTGGAGCTCGAACTGCTGGCCCGAGAGGGCAACTGCCGAACCCGAGGAACCGCTCTTGAAAAGCGTCTTTCCGAAGGAATCCACAATGGTCACGTTATCGGGCTTCAACCCCTCAATGCTTCCTGATACAAGATGGACGATCCCCGCCACCTGTTCTTTGGATATGGTCTTGCCCGGTTTGAGTTTCAGAAAGACCGACGCGGTGACGTCCTTCTCGCGGTCGGTGAAGAGCGTCTTTTCCGGGATCGCGATATGCACCCGTGAGCCCTTCACTTCAGGCATCTGGTTGATGGTCCTTGAAAGCTCCCCCTGAATGGCCCGTTTATAATTGATGTTCTGCATGAACTCCGTCATGCCGTAGTTCGTCTTATCGAAGAGTTCGAAGCCCACCCCGCCGGCACCGGGGAGCGCGTTCTGGCCGGCAAGCATAAGGCGCACATCGTAGACCTTTTCCTTCGGTACGGCGATAGCACTGCCTCCGAGACTGAGCTTGTATGGGACCTTCAATTCCTTGAGCTTGGCGACAACCGCGGAGGCGTCTTCCGTCGAGAGACCGGCAAAAAGCGTCTGGTAGTTCTCCTTCTGAAGAAAGGAGAGACCGATGATTGACCCGCCGACAAGAGCTATGAACAGAAAGAGATACATGTAGAGTTTGCTCTTCGGGGCTGTCCTGAGATAGTTTTTGGTGTTATTGAGAAGCTCGTCCATTGGCGCCATCGGTTACACCTGCATCCTCATTATCTCTTCATATGCCGATATGATCTTGTTCCGTATCTGCATCATCGTCTGGAATGACAGATCCGCCTTCTCGATAGCGATCATGGTGGTCTGAATGTCCGTGTTTTCCATCTTGACCAGTTTTTCAACCTCCTGATCCGCCTCTTTTTCGATCTCCACAACCTTTTTGATGGAGTCTTTCAGGACATCGCTGAAAGAGGTTTTCGCCTTTTCATTGGCCGGTTTCTGAATTTCGCCGAAATTGGGGAGGGTAAAATTTTCTACCTTCATGGATCTGCCCCCTATTTAATGAGATCGAGAGTCTTCAAGAACATGTCCTTCGTTGTATTGAGAACGTTCACGTTCGCTTCATAGGCACGCGTGGCGGCCACCATATCCGTCATTTCCTCCATCAGGTTCACGTTGGGATAGGTAACGTACCCTTCTTCATCGGCATCGGGATGACTTGGACTGAAGACCTTTTGCATGGGTTTTTCGCTTTCCTGGATCGACTCGGCCTTTACGCCTTCGATCTTCTTGCTGAGGGTGCCGCCGAAGCTTTTGTCCTCCGAAACATCGATGGCCTTGAAGACAACATCCTTTTTTCTGTAAGGACCGCCCTCGTCAGTGCTCGTCGTGTGAACGTTGGAAAGGTTGGATGCAACCACCTCCATCCGTGTCCTTTGTGCCTTCATCCCCGAAGCGCTGATCTTGAAGATGTCAAAAGCTCCCATGTTATTACCTCTTTCCCTCGCTTATAATGTATTTCATAAGCGAAAATCGTTTTCCCGCTATCTGGACCAGCGCGTGGTACATGAGCTGGTTCTCGGTCAATTTTACCGTCTGGCCTTCAAGGTCTACGGTGTTCCCGTCGATGCTCTTAAGGCCGTCGTTTCCCTGATTCTCGGTGACGTTGTAGTCGGAAGGATCGGACATTCTCTTTCCCGCCGCGGCACCGAGCCGTTTGCCGAGCTCGTTTTTGAAATCAATGTCTTTTTCCTTGTACGCCGGTGTCTGCGAATTCGCGATGTTGCCGGATATGACCTTGTGGTAAAAGGCCCTCACACCCAGCGCTTTTCCTATGAGATCAACAATCTCCATCAATACTCCTTCACCGGGATATCGATCCCCATTGTGCGGTATTCGTTTATCTTGTTCCTTAAGGTCCGTACCGTAATGCCCAGGATCGCGGCGGCCTTTGTACGGTTGCCTTTTACCGATCTCAGGGCGTCAATAATGAGCTTCGTCTCCATTTCTCTCACCGATCCGACAGCCATGTCTTGCAATGGCTGTGCCTCGCCGATATGGCTCATGGTGATCACTGAACCGTTGGAAAGAATGCACGCCCTGGCGATGACGTTCTCCAGTTCGCGCACATTGCCCTTCCAGTGCCTTGCCTCGAGATACTGCATTGTTTCGTCATTCACCCCTATGTCCATCCCCCTGGAATGCTTTTTGAGAAGATGGCCGACGAGGGGCGCAATGTCCTCCCTGCGGTCGCGAAGCGGCGGGATGGTGATCGGAAATACACTGAGGCGGTAATAAAGGTCTTCACGGAACTTGCCTTCACAGACGGTCTTAACGATGTCGCGGTTCGTCGTGGCGATAACGCGGACATCGATCTTCTTCGGATACCTTGAACCGACCGCCTCCACCTCCTTTTCCTGGAGAACTCGAAGCAGTTTTGCCTGGAGCCTGAGGTCCATCTCTGTGACCTCGTCGAGAAGGATGGTGCCTTTATCGGCAAGCTCGAACTTGCCCGGTTTCCTGGCCAGCGCACCTGTGAAGGCGCCTTTTTCATAACCGAAGAGCTCGCTTTCCAGAAGGTTTTCCGGCAGCGCCGCACAGTTCACGGCCACAAAAGGCATATCCGCCCTGTCGGATTTCTCATGGACATATTTTGAAATGACTTCCTTTCCGACGCCGCTTTCCCCGAGAACAAGAACGGTGGCATCCGACCCGGCCACTCTTTCGGCCTTGAGAAGCACTTCCTTCATTGCCCGCGACGAGTAAACGATCTTTCCATTCTTTACGCCGAGGGCGCGCTTGACAATACTGTAGAGGGTTTCCGTATTGAAGGGCTTAAGGATATAATCATAGGCGCCTTCCTTGATGACCTTCACGGCATCCTGCACTGTTCCGTAGCCTGTCATAAGTATGACGGGCATGAACGGCGACGATTCCTTGATGGCCTTCAACAGGTCGATGCCGCTCAGGTGGGGCATCTTCACATCTGTGATGACAAGATCGAAAATGTTGCGGTCGATCTCCGTCATGGCAGTTTTGCCATCTTCCGCGAGAGCGACATTGTAGCCGGCCCGCACGAGCGATTCCTTCAGGGCAATGCGCATGTGGTTATCGTCATCGACTACAAGGACGTTCGTTTTCATAAGACAGTCAACCTCTCCCTGGGAATATAGATAAGAAAGGATGAACCAGATCCCATTTCGGATTCAACCTCAATAAAGCCGCCATGGGCCTTCACAATATTGTAGACGATGAAAAGTCCCAGACCCACGCCTTTGTCTTTAGTTGTAAAAAATGGATTGAAAATGTTCCTGCGCAATTCTTCGGGCATACCCGGCCCGTTGTCGCTCACAATGAGAACACCGTAGCGTTCGTTTTCCTTGATATCCACCTTGATCTTCCCGTTCTGGCCAACCGCGTCTATGGCATTGCTCACAAGGTTCATGACCACGAGCTTCATCATGTCGGGATCGAAAAAGGCCGACCCGGAACTGCCCGGGGCAAAGTTAACGTTGATGTTCCTCGCGTTCGTCGACACGCTCATAAAATCAAGAGTGTCCCCGACGATCGACCTCAGTTCCTCCTTCTTTAATGCAAGTTCTCTTGGCCGCGTGTAGGAAAGGATGTTGTTTATGATCCTGTCGATGGTCTTGACACCGAAAAGTACATATTCTACATACTTGCGGTCCTTTGCCCGCATCTTACCCGCCATGAGCATTGAGAGGAAAAGCTCCATGCTTCCCAGCGGGTTCTTTATCTCGTGGGAGATGCGGGCCGCCATTTCGCCCATTGCCATGAGCCTCTCGTCACGCTCCATGTGCTCCTTCATACGCTCCATCTCGGTGACATCCTCAATGGCGATGACCTGTTTGCCTTCGAATCCGTTGGTCAGCCCTTCCTTCTTCCACCTGTAATGACCGCGGCCGTTCTTGATCTCGCCGGTCTTGCTGTGCCCGTTGCCAAGATTGCCGATGATGCCTTCAGGGATGAGCTCTTCAGCGTTCTTATTGGCAAAAAGAACAGTTCTGCCGTCAATGACGACAACACCGACAGGAAGGGAATCGAGCACCGTGTAAAGGTATTCGCCTGCCCGCTCCAATGCCCTGTTCTTTTCTTCCAGTTCGCTTTTGAGTTCCCTGATCTGGCCTTCCAGCGTTGCGTAATGGCTTATGATGGAATCCGAGGCCTTTGAAAATTCATAGAAGGCATTTTCGAGAAGTTTGGTTTCAGGCATTTGCATGGCTGAACAATTTGCAAGAAGTGTACCAAAGAAACCGAGTGATAGGTCATAGGAAAGACCGCGGTTTATCCTGTTTATCTGGTTTATCCTGTTTATCTGGTTTAAATAACTAAAGAAACTTAAAAAACCAGAGAAACTATAGAAACCTATTCATCACCCATGACCTGTGACCTGTGACCTGTGACCCAATCGTCATTTTATTGACAATCAGTCCAGGCCGAGGCGTTTCATTTTCTCTATGAGGGTTGTGCGGTTGATGTTGAGGACCTGGGCGGCCTTGCTTTTTACGCCCTGGGTTTCGCTTAATGCCTTTATTATGAGGGTCTTTTCAAACTCGGAAACGAGGGTATCATACCCTTTATCGATATCAATGGAGGTCTCCTGCTGCAGCACCGCGTCTTCCTTCTCAATACTGTACAGTTTTTCCGGGAGGTCTTCGATATCGATATGCCCGTCCCTTTTGAGGACCACCATGCGCTCCACAATGTTCTGAAGCTCACGCACGTTACCGGGAAAATCGTATTCCATCAAGGCCTTCATGGCTTCTTCGGAAAAACCTTCAATGGAGGCGGAATTTATCCTGTTTGACTGTTCAAGGAAAAAATTGATGAGGATCGGTATGTCCTGGCGGCGATCACGAAGCGGCGGGATGTGGATGGGAACGACATTCAGCCGGTAGTAGAGGTCCTCACGGAACTTGTTCTCACTGACGAGGTCCTCGAGCTTGCGGTTGGTCGCCGCAATGATGCGCACATCGACCTTGATCGTCTTTGATCCGCCGATGCGTTCAAAGGCTTTCTCCTGAAGGACCCGCAGAAGCTTCACCTGGAGATTGAAACTCATGTCCCCGATCTCGTCGAGAAAGATGGAGCCCCCGGTGGCAAGTTCGAACCGGCCCAACCGGGTGCTGACGGCACCCGTGAAGGCGCCTTTCTCATATCCGAAAAGCTCACTTTCAAGAAGGCTCTCGGGTATGGCACCGCAATTCACGACGACAAGAGGATTGTCACGCTTCGATGAGTTGTAATGGATGGCCCTCGCCACAAGCTCCTTTCCAACGCCGCTCTCCCCCGTGACAAGAACCGTCGCGTTCGTATCGGCAACACGCTCTATCATCTCGAAGACCTTCTGCATGGCAAAGCTGACACCGATGATGTTTTCGAATTTATACTTGTCCTTCAGCGCGCTCCTCAGGATAGTATTCTCCCGGATGATCTTGTTCTCCGCGTACCGCCTGAGAAGATTGGCCTTGAGGGTAAGCCCCTTGGGTATGTTGTCGCTTTTAAGGAGCTTGAAATAGTACATGGCCGAGTCTACTGTGGCAAGGACCTCTTCGAACTTGAAGGGTTTGAGAATATAATCAAAAGCGCCGCACCGCATGGCGCTGATGGCACTTTCCATGCTCCCGTAGCCGGTCATGACAATACCGAGCGTATCGAGATATTCCTTCTGGATGAAGTTGATGAGTTGAAGTCCGTCAACTTTGGGCATCATAAGGTCCGTGATGAGGACATGATAGCCGTTATTCTTCAATGCCGCGAGCGCTTTTTTACTGTCGATAAAAGGATCGACGGTGTAGCCGTTCGCTGTCAGGAACTCACTGAGCATAGAAAGAATATGCTCTTCATCCTCTACGATGATGACCTTGCCCTTCTCCATCTATTTCCGTTTGTCGATGATAATGTTGGAGTTCTTGAGCATATCCCAAGCCCTCTGTTTGTCGCGCTCTTCTTCCTCGACTGCTTTTTCTCTTGACTCGTCAGAGCCGACAGTGTAGGTCGTCCCGTCTTTGTCCTTGGTGATCTTGAGGTCATCCTTGCAAAAACCTTCCGACACGGTGAAGATTATCAAAAGGGAGAATAATAAGAGCAAACAACAATTATATGTAATACGCGAAGCCATACATTATTATATAGCCAATCCCGGCCAATAAGAAGAAAAAAATCACAGAAAGTTCAGCGCCGACAAGAATAACCTAAGACAATCTTGATGATAGACCAAATACCTGATAAGTTCAAACAAACAGCGTCATAATCTTTTTGTTTTCTTTATCCTTCTCATGTTAAGAACTTGACAATAACATCGATAACGGTATAGAGTTTGCAATTGGGTTTGGATATATGATGAATTTCAGCCGTTTCATGAAAAGATGCATGACGTCCGTTACCATCCTGGTCGTTCCACACACAAAATCACAGCCCCTGAAAGTCCGGTTGCCTATCGCCGGCCTGCTTGCCTGCATGGCCTTTGCGGTCATAGGCGCCGCTTACACCATTATCGCCGGGGTCAGGACCGCCGAATACTACGTCATGAAGAGTAAACTCTCTTACTTCTCCCGCGAATTCAACGAATTGAAGCTCACCATCGGTTCGCTTAAAGAAACAAACAACGAACTTTCGAGGCTCGTGGAACTCAAATCAAAGAACAACATCCTCAAAACCGCCGAGTTTGGAGATTCCGGGTCGATCGATATAGAGGCGATCAAGAGAGAGATGAAGGAAACCCTGGAATCCGTTGCGGAAATCAAAAAATATATCTCCGAGCAGAAGAATGTACTCCTTGCAACTCCCTCCGGCTGGCCGATCCATGGACAGATCAGCTCACATTTCGGAATGCGTCACCATCCTGTCACCGGTGTCAGCAAGTTTCACACCGGTCTTGACATACGGGCGTCAATGGGCACTGACGTTAAGGCCACAGCCGACGGGATTGTCAGCTTCTCCGGCTGGACAAGCGGGAGCGGCCATATTGTGGTTATTGAGCACGGACATGGTCTCAGTACCGCATATGCTCACAACAAGGAGAATTTCGTAAAGGTCGGCCAGACCATCAAAAAGGGCGAAAAGATCGCCGCTTCCGGTTCGTCAGGGATTTCGACGGGCCCCCATCTGCATTATGAGGTCTGGAAGAACGGTAAACAGGTAGATCCACACCAATTCCTGAAGGACGGATAATCATGCTGAGCAAGAAACAGGGATCGCTTGAAACCCTGATAGGCCAGGACTCGCTTATCAGGGGAGAACTCGTCTCAAAAGGTGTCGTGCGGCTTGACGGGTCCGTGGAAGGAAGCGTAGAGGCCGATCACCTCATACTGGGAAGGTCGGGAACCGTTAAGGGAGAAATGTCAGCACGGGAGGTCATCATCGACGGGACCGTGGAAGGCAGCATAAACGCGGAGGAGATGGTCGAGATAAAACCGGACGGCGTTGTAGAGGGTGACATCCGCACCTTCAAGCTCGTAATTGCCGAAGGCGCATTCTTTTCCGGTCACTCATACATGCAAAGGGCCGTTGCAGCGGAAGAATCCGGAGAAGAATCTCCCGAAGCAGCAGAAAAAGACAAAAAGGTCGAGCGGATCTTCTGACATCACTGTCAAGAAAACAGACAAACAGAAAAGCAACAACTTCGTTTTTTCCTTCATTTTCCACGTTGTAATAGGGAAACACTTATGCTATACATTAAAAATATATCAACATTCCGTTTGTGGTAAGTTTTTTGCATAATGAAAGGACGTGCGAAATGCTAAACATCTTTAACACTATTTTAAACAACAAAGGAGAGTTGACCATGATAGGCGAAAAAAAAGCATCAAATGGCAGCGATTTTGACGAAAAAGATATCACTACCATCGTTGCTGACGATCTGGAGATCAAAGGCACCATCAGGTTCAAAACATCTGTCATGCTTAAAGGCATATTTGAAGGGGAGATTTACTCGGAAGGGCTCCTTGTTGTCGGCCCCACCGCACGGGTCATGGCAAGCATTACCACGCAGACCCTCGTTTCCCATGGAGAGATAACGGGCAACGTCATCGCCAACGAACAGGTGACCCTTAAGAGCACATCAATACACAACGGCGATATTTCCACGCCGAACGTCATCATCGAGAACGGTGCTGTATTCAACGGGTCATGCGCGATGAGAGCAAAGGACATCACCGTTAAATAACGAAACAGACAAATAATTCTAAAGGGGGTACGGCATGGCATCACACATTCCCGAGATCAGGGAAGTAGCCGAAAATCAGATCACGACCGTTGTCGCGGAAGATCTGGAAATAAAAGGTACTATAAGGTTCAAGACCTCAGTAATGTTAAAAGGCATCTTCGACGGCGAGATCTTCTCCGAAGGACTGCTCGTGATCGGCCCGACCGCGAAGGTCACGGCGGCGATCAACACAAAAACACTCATCTCTCACGGAGTGATAACGGGCAACGTTACAGCCAATGAACAGATCGTGCTGAAAAGCACCGCAACACACAATGGCGATCTCCAGTCACCTTTTATCATGATCGAGAACGGGGCTGTGTTCAACGGCGCCTGCTCAATGGACAGGGCTCAACCCTCTTCCAATACGGCAAACATCCCTGTCTCAACGGAAATCGATCACCCGCAGGAAGAAAGCGCGGCAGAAGAAATAAGCGAACCTGAATACGGCACCATCGAGGAAGAAAACAAAGAACCGGCCGACTCTTACTGACTGGGTAAGACCGGGGAGGCCGCCCCGGGCCAATTGCCCACGCGGACGTCCGCTAAAAAACGCAAACGGCACCGGTAAGCGCACTATTCGCTGAATAGCTAAAAACTCTCTTTTTTAAAAAAAGGGGAAGGGACCAGACCTTCCTCTTTTTTTAATTCGTTCCAGGGTTTCAAGATATAAAATAGTTGAACCGCCTGAACGGCTTGAATGTTTGAACTGCTTGAGCCGCTTGAACCGTTAGAGATTAAAACTCTTTCAAGGAAGCAGTTTTTTTACACTTAAGCGGTTCGAGCCGTCTTTTATTCCCATTGCTTTTTTCCCGAAAACTTTTTATAGTACTACCATAGTGTGCGACCTTATATCTCCCGGAAGATCTGTTCAGACTGCGGGGAATGTGTAACGATATGCCCCTATGAGGTATTCACGGAAAGCAATGGTACCGTCATAGTGCTGACGCCTGAAGATTGCATTGAATGCGGGGCCTGCGTGGAACATTGCAAAGAAAAAGCCATCTACTTTGACGACTAAATGAAAAACAAGGTCATTCTCGATAAAAAAGCCATCCAGAGGACAATCAACCGGATCACTCACGAGATCCTCGAAAAGAACGAAGGCTGCACTCAACTGTGCCTCATCGGGATAAGAACAAGGGGCATTCACCTGGCAAACCGCATCCAGAACGCAATAAAAAGTGTTGAAGGGATCACGCTGCCTTTCGGGGTCCTCGACATCACAATGTACCGCGATGATATATCGAAGCTCAAATGGCCGGAAGTCAAAAAAACGGAAATATCCTTTGACGTGAACAATATGACCGTCATACTCGTCGATGATGTCCTCCACACAGGCAGGACCACCAGGGCGGCCATTGACGCCATCATGGACCTTGGCAGACCGAAGAAGATACAACTTGCCGTACTTGTTGACCGGGGTGAACGGGAACTCCCCATACACCCGGATTATGCGGGGATCGTCTGCCCTGTCAGTATAAAAGAAGAAGTTCTTGCAAGGTTCAGCGAGATAGACGGCAAGGACGAAGTGGTGATAGTAAAGACCCCATGAACTGGAAAAGAAAAGACCTCCTCGGCATCCGTGACCTCTCGAAAGAGGAGATCCTTTTTATTCTCGACACAGCGGAATCCTTCAAAGATATCTCCAAAAGGGAGATAAAAAAAGTCCCCACTCTTCGCGGCAAGACGGTCATCACCCTCTTTTACGAACCAAGCACCAGAACGCGGACCTCTTTCGAGATCGCGGCAAAGCGTTTAAGCGCTGATACGATCAACATATCATCAAGCACAAGCAGTTCCACCAAAGGGGAAAGCCTCAAAGACACAGCAAGGAATCTTGAATCGATGCGCCCCGATGCCATAGTCATCCGTCACGGCATGCCCGGGGCCCCCCATATGCTTGCCGGGATACTTGATTCATCCATTATTAACGGCGGCGACGGTTCACATGAGCACCCCACACAGGCACTTCTCGACCTTTTCACTATCCGGGAGAAAAAAAAGCACATCGACGGGCTCAAGGTGGTCATCGTCGGTGATATTGCCCATAGCAGGGTAGCAAGGTCCAATATCTTCTCGTTGAAGAATTTCGATAACCGGATCGTCTGCTGCGGGCCGCCTACAATGATCCCGCCTCACCTGGAAACGCTGGGGGTCACGGTGGAATACGACATGAACAATGCCGTGAAGGGTGCCGATGTCATCATGATGCTCCGGATCCAGAAGGAACGCGGCGGCACAACATATATCCCATCCACAAAAGAATACGCCACACTCTACGGACTCAGGAAAGACCACGTCGAACGGGCGGCAAACGATGTCATAATTATGCATCCCGGTCCCATGAACAGGGGCATCGAGATAACCGACGAGGTCGCTGACGGTCCTTATTCCGTCATTCTCGACCAGGTAGAGAACGGCCTCGCGGTCCGCATGGCGGTCCTTTATCTCCTTATCGGGGGTGAAGCATGAAGGTCCTCATCAGAGGGGGACGTCTCATCGATCCGAAAAGCGGTATCGACGGTTTATATGACATCCTCATCGACGGCCCCGTAATCGAAGAGATCTCACGAGGAGCACGCAGGCCGGATTCCAGGATAAAAGTCATAGACGCATCGGGTAAGATCGTTTCTCCCGGGCTCATTGACGTTCATGCACACCTGAGGGAGCCGGGTTACGAATACAAGGAAACCATAAAGACCGGCACACTTGCCGCTGTGCGCGGCGGCTTTACCACGGTGGTCTGCATGGCCAACACGGACCCCGTAAACGACAACAGGAGCGTCACCAAGTTCATCATTGATAAGGCCCTTTCCGAGGGGTCCTGCAGGGTCCTGCCATGCGGCGCCATCACGAAAGGGCTCAAAAGCGTAGAGCTCGCCGAGATAGGCGAGATGTTCGAAGCGGGGATCACGGCGATCTCCGATGACGGCAGGTCGGTCCGCAGTGCCGGGCTTTTACGAAAGGCCCTCGAATACGCAAAGATCTTCAAGATACCCGTCATCTCCCACTGCGAAGACGAAACACTTTCCGGAGGGTACGTGCATGAAGGCCGCGCCTCGCTGCTGAGCGGACTTGAGGCCGTCCCCGCCATCGCGGAAGAGGTAATTGTCGAGAGGGACATCGCCGTGGCCCGTTACGTCGACGCTCCTATCCATCTAACTCATATTTCGACTGCCGGCAGCATCGATATCATCGAACGATTTAAAAAAGGTTTTAAAAAGATCACCTGCGACACCTGCCCCCACTATTTTACCCTTACCGATGAGGCCACACTCGATTATAATACGAATGCGAAGGTAAATCCCCCGCTGAGATCGAAACACGATGTCGAGGCCATCAAGGCAGGGCTGCGCAAGGGAACCATTGATATCATCGCCACCGACCATGCTCCTCACGAGATAACCTCCAAGGACGTGGAGTTCGACCTGGCAGCCTCGGGGATCTCCGGTTTAGAAACAGCCCTGGCGCTCGCGCTTGGTCTTGTCCATGAAGGCGTACTCACAATGAACGAGCTCCTGGCGAAGATGACCGTAAACCCTGCGAAGCTGCTCGGTCTTAAGTCCGGCGGGATTGCCGAAGGCGGGCGTGCCGACATTATCATCTTCGACCCCGACCTTGAATGGACCGTAGACAAAGACCTTTTTACATCAAAGGGCAGGAACACCCCTTTTGACGGCATGACTCTCAAGGGGAAAAACCTCCTTACCATGGTGGACGGCAGGATCGTCTATCGGGACGAAGGGTTCTGAACCTCCCCAACCGCCCTGACCGTTTCAACTACCCGGTTTATCTGGTTTATCTGGTTAGAAAAACCAGATATCCTGTTAACCTAAGGAACTAAACAAACTAAACAGACTGAATAAACCGGAGAAACCGAAGAAACCGGAACAGTTTTCACCTTATCCCCTTATCCTTTTCTCCTGTTGGTCGATAATTATTATGATACAGGTGCAGGCCGGTCATCTCTCGACGGCCGGCAAGGGAAGGTGCCCGATAGTTCGTGCGGGAAACAGGGTTTTTAGGGGATAAGACTACGCTATGTTCGTCCTTGTTGGCGCAATAATTGTTTTAGTATCGGTATTCGGAGGCTTTGTACTCGAAGGCGGACCGCTCAAGCTGATCATACAGCCTGTGGAATTTCTCATAATAGGCGGGGCGGCTCTCGGGGCAATGATCATATCGGCCCCGAAAAGCCTCCTCATGAAGATCATCGGGAAGGTGATGGGAAGTCTCAAGGGCGGCGGGGTGAACCGCCAGCTCTATCTTGACCTGCTCAAACTCATGTACGAGATCTTCCAGGTAACGCGCAAAGACGGGCTCATCGCGCTTGAATCCCACATCGAACACCCCGATCAGAGCAAGATCTTCACCAAGTATCCCAATATTACGAAACAGCATCATCTTATTTCCTTTATGTCCGATACATTCAGGCTCATCGTCCTCGGCGGCATAGCCCCCCATGACATTGAAAGTCTCATGGACCTCGATATCGACACCCATCACCAGGAAGGGGCGAAACCGGGAATGATCCTTCAAAAGATCGGCGACTCCATGCCGGGCCTCGGCATTGTCGCTGCCGTCCTCGGTATCGTCATCACCATGCAGGCCATCGGCGGTCCCGCGGAGGAAGTCGGACATAAAGTGGCCGTTGCCCTCGTCGGCACATTCCTCGGTATCTTCCTGTCATACGGCTTTATTCAGCCGCTTGCCACCAACCTGGATCTGGCTGCCGAAGAAGAATCCAAGGTCTACGAATCGATCAAATCGGGCATCATATCACTCGCCAAAGGGTTCAACCCCATTGTATCGGTCGAATTTGCAAGGCGGTCCATACCAAACGAATACAGGCCGACTTTTCAGGAGATGGAAACCTTTGTCAAGGGGGTGAAATAATGGGCGACGACCATCAAACCCCTGTAAGGATCATTGTAAAAAAGAAAAGGGGGCACGCAGGCCACCATGGCGGCGCATGGAAGGTGGCATACGCGGACTTCGTCACAGCCATGATGGCCCTTTTCATCGTATTGTGGATCGTTGGTCAAAGCGCCGCAGTCAAACAGGCGGTTGCCGCATACTTTAAGGACCCCGGTGTTTTTGAGAGCGGCCGCGGCGGGGGCCTTCTCCAGGGTTCCTCCGGCGCGGCGCCGGCGCCCACCGTCAACGTTGCGTCAGAGATCGAAAAACTCAAGGTAGAGGCCAAAAAACTTGAAGAAGCCATCGCCGCAAACCCTGACTTCAACAAATTTAAGGACATGATACAGATATCCGTAACAAAGGAAGGTATGCGCATCGAACTTTTGGAGAACTCCACCGGCCTCTTCTTCGATGTTGGAAGCGCAAAGGTCAAGCCCGAAACGGTGCAGCTCCTGAAGCTCATAGCAAAGGAGGCCGGACAGCTAAAGAACAATATTGTCATAGAGGGCTACACCGATGCGAGACCCTATGTGAACCCCAATTATACAAACTGGGAATTGAGCACTGACCGGGCAAACACCGCCAGAAAGATACTGGAAGAAAACGGGGTGGGAAAGAACCAGATCGTCCAGGTACGCGGCTTCGCCGACCGCAACCTTAAACACCCTGATAAACCTCTTGATTACACCAACAGAAGGGTGAGCATCCTTGTCGCATCAACCCCGCAGCAGGCGGGAGAGGCAGTTACACCGAAAGCCCCTTCAGTCGCTCCCAAGACAGAGCCGGTAGCGCCGCAGAACCCTTCTGTCGTACCGGAGACGGAAAAGAAATGATGGAAGAACAGCCTGTCCGGGTCCTCCTTGTCGATGATGATGCCAATTTTCGCGGCGCCTTCGTAAAATTCTTCGCACGATATCCCAATTTCGAGGTCAAGGAGGCCATAAACGGCCATGAAGGACTGGAGCTTGCCAGAGATTTCATGCCGGATCTCATACTGAGCTGTTACCAGTTACCCGTCCTGGACGGCATTGAATTCTGCCGGGGCGTCAGGGGCATCCCGGAAATATCTTCGACGATCTTTCTCCTTCTCACTGCGGAGAAGGACGAAAAACTCAAGGTCAAGGCCTTCGAGCATGGTATCGACGACTATATCGAAAAGTCGACGTCTCCTGTGATCCTCACCAGCAAGATACGGGCCTTTTTACGGATCAAGCACCTCCAGAACGAACTCGTCGCTGAAAAAGAAAAGCTTGCGGCCACCAATCAGATACTGGAGAGAAACTTCAGGGAACTGACGGAGATCCTTTTGAAGATCATCGATCTAAAGGTCCCTGGAGCAGCCGACCGTGCCAGATCGGCAAAAGAGGTCGCCCGTTATATATGTAATAAAGTCAACGTCGATGAAGAGGAAAAAAACAAGATCATATTCGGCGCCCAGCTCCATGAGATCGGCAAGATCGGGCTCCCCGATTCAATAGCCGACAAGAACAAAGGCAATATGGTAATGAACGACCGCAGTATATACAACCAGCACCCCGTCATAGGGTCTCTTATAATATCAACCATCTCCGGATTCAAACGATCCGCGGAGGCCATCTATCACCAGTACGAGAACTTTGACGGTTCGGGCACGCCGGACGGTCTCATCGGAGCGGAGATACCCATCGGCGCCCGTATAATGCGGGGGATCGTCCTTCAGGCTGACCTTTGCAGATCAGGCCACCCGCGGGACGAGATCATACACGAGATCAGGCAGGCAGCCAACAGGGTCCTTGACCCCATTGTTTCATCATCGGTGGCGGAGTTCATAATCGAGAATGACAAAGATTTCGCCAGGAACAAATGCAAGATCGCCCTCGAAGAGCTTAGGGGGGGTATGACCATCGCCGAAGATATCTACGCCGCAAGCGGCATCAAGCTCATCCCCCAGGGCACCAGGATCCAGGAGCACATGATAAAAGTCCTGATGGACCGCAACGACAGCGATCCCATCATCGGCGGGGTTTACGTGATGCTGGCAGCAAAGTAAAACCGCTTGAACGGCTTAAGCGGTTCGGGCATTCAAGCGGTTTTTAAAGTAGTCTCTCGCTATAGAAACGTCCAGCGTGATCCTTTCCTTCAGCTCTTCCATGTTGCCGAACTTTCTCTCCTCCCTGATGCGCTCATGGAAATAGATCACTATATCGCGGTTATAAAGATCCCCGGAATAATTGAGGATATGGGTTTCAACGAGCAGTTTTTTTCCTTCAAAGGTTGGATTGAAGCCGATGTTCGTGACAGAAGGCCATTTCCGTCCGTCGAATTCTACTTCGGTAATGTACACTCCGTTCCCGGGTATGAGTTCGAAGACGGTTTCGAAGTTAATGGTGGGGAATCCCATCCCCTTTCCCCTGTTCACACCGTGAACAACTATTCCCTCGATCATGTGCGGGCGGTCAAGGAGCTCGTTGGCCTTTTTAAGGTCACCGTCCATAATGAGCCTGCGTATCCTGTTGCTGCCTATCTTTTCTTCATCCACCGTTATGGCATCGACAACATCGAAATAAAAACCCTTCTTTTGGGAAAATTCCTTCAAAATTTCCACGTCGCCCACACCGCCCCTGCCAAACCGAAAGTCATATCCAACGATCACACCTGCAACACCGAGGGTGTCGATCAGGATATCTTCGATGAAACTCTCAGGAGGAATGGAACGTAAATGTTCATCAAAGGGGATGACGAACATGACCTCTATACCATTTTCCGCCACGAGCTTTTCTTTAAGATGCAGCGGCGTAATGAGTCGTATGTAGGAATCGGGTTTTAGAACGCTATGGGGATGAGGAGAGAATGTCATCAGCATAGGGGTCCCGGAAATCTCCTGCGCCTTTTCAACAACCCTCCCTATGATGCGCTTGTGACCGATATGCACGCCATCGTAGTTGCCTATGGTGAGAACGGGGCCGGGAAATCTTCCGGTCCCATCGAAAGACCTAAAAATTTTCATCTTCACCTCTTGACTTATTAATCACATCCATATACCTTAATAGGGTGCCGAAGTGGCGGAATTGGCAGACGCGCTAGATTCAGGGTCTAGTAGGCAATTTGCCTGTGTGGGTTCAAGTCCCGTCTTCGGCATTTTTTTATTTTTTTCCTGCCGAAACAAACGCTTCATTCTATATCATCCCACCCGGTTTGTGTATTGTTTTTTAATAAAAAAACAGGTGATGGGTGATTGGTTATGGGTCATGGGATAGACGAAATTATTCCACATTCTTCTTTGTTTTTCCTATGACCCACTGGTGTCCAAGATAATTCATTTCCCGGATTGCTTTCCTTATAAAACAATGCTTCAGGACAGGTATGCCCATGACCCATGACCTGCCTTCATGCTATCTTGAGCACCTTGGCCCCGCGGATCTTTCTTTCTTTAAGCTCGATAAGCGCCCGGTTCGCTTCTTCAAGGGCAAAGGCCTCCACTTCGGGGCGTATGGGGATCGCCGCAGCCAATTCGAGAAACTCGCTCACGTCCATTGAGGCAACGTTTGCAACACTCTTTATTTCCTTTTCCAGCCAGAGATGCTCCGGATAACTGAGCGTCAGGAGCTCCTTTTTGTCCGCTTCTTCTTTTCTTATGGCGTTGATGACAAGGCGCCCTCCCCGTTCAAGGTTTTTCAGGGCATGCACGATCGTCCCCCAGGCCGGCGTAGTGTCTATGATACGGTGCATTTTCTCCGGTGAGACATCTGTTGTGTCTCCGGCCCAGTGGGCCCCCAGTTCCATGGCAAAATCGCGTTCCCCGGCGCTGCGGGCGAAAACGAATATCTTCGAGGCTGGATACCTGTACCTGACCATCTGCAGCACGAGATGGGCAGACGCGCCGAATCCCACAAGGCCGATATTCTCACCGTCGCGCATTTCTGTCAGGCGAAGCGATCTGTACCCTATGGTCCCGGCACAAAGCAGGGGGGGCGCCTCGAGGTCGCTGAAGGCTTCGGGTATCCTGAACGCATAGGTCTCGGGGACATTCATATATTCCGCATAACCCCCGTTCACGTCCCTGCCGGTTGCCGTGAATTTCTCACAGAGGTTCTCGTTTCCCTCCCGGCAGAACTCACAGACACCGCACGCAGAAAAGATCCACGCCACCCCTACCCTTTCGCCCACCTTGAAACGCGCCGCCTTATGTCCTGTTCTCTCGACACGGCCCACCACCTGGTGGCCCGGGATCACCGGGAACTTCGGGGGCGGGGTCCTTCCCTCTATCTCGTCAAGTTCCGTGTGGCATACGCCGCAGGACGATACCCGGACAAGGATCTCCGCATCGCCGACATGCGGGATCGGCAACTGGACAAATTTAAGCGGCTGCTTCTCCACTCTCAGATCGCAGACCTTTTCAATGACCATCGCCTTCATTGCTCACCTCCGGTCCAATGGTAACAACCAATATCCAAATTATCAGAATATAAGGAAAACAATCAATAAGCAAAGAAGAAAATAACCAGGGATAAGACATTACGGAAAGGCGTGAAGCATGAGGTGTGAACAGTTTCAAGCGTCGGGTCTTAAGCTTTCATGCAAAAGCAGGCGTTTCGGTATCACCCTAAACATCTGGGACTTAAAACCCGACGCTCTCCGGCCTTTTCTATTTTACTGTCAGCAGTTCAAGATCACAGATGATCGTCGCGTTGGGACCAATCGTTGTACCGGCGCCGGATTCACCATAGGCAAGTTCAGGGGGAATATAAAGACGCCATATGGAACCGCCGGGCATCTTCGTCAATGCCTCTGTCCATCCTTTGATGGTATTGCCGATAACGATATTGGCAGGCTTATTGTTCCAGTGCGAGCTTTCAAATTCCACCCCGTCCACCGTCCTCGCCCGGTAATGAATCGCCACCATATCATTCACCTTGGGAACCGCACCCGTTCCCTGCTTGAGGACCATATACTGGAGACCGCTCGGGAGGGTTATAACGTTTTTGCGCGATTTATTCTCCTTGAGGAAGGCGTCGCCTTCCTGCCTGTTCTTCGCGCCAAGCTTCTTGATGACCTCTTTTTCGTAATTATCCAGCGCGGTCCTTATCTCCTGGTCCGAAAGGGTAGGTTTTCCCTTGAGGACATCGCGGATCCCGCGAACGATCATCTCGGGTTCGATGTCGATCGCAAGGTCTTTCATATTTCGACCGATGCTTACACCCAGCGCATAACCTGTTTTATCCCTGGTCAGCTGCGGCGTCCCCCTGTCCTGCCCTGAAACCGGGAATGCAGAACACAATATGAACGCCACCGATATTAAAGCCGCCAATTTCATAACAGAGAACCTCTTAAAGGGTATGGAACTCAAATGTACCTCCTTCGCGCCCATTTGCGATATGTTGGTTTTTTCGACTGTTTCATATGTTATTCCATGACCTTAGAATTGTCAAATGATTATCTGAAAGAACTATAGCTTTACATAACACCCAATAAATTGTAAATTACTGGAACAAAAAATATTTACAGCACTTAGGGAGAATTGGACGATGTCAGACGAACATATCAACAACCAGGAAAATATTGAAGAAAGGAGCACGCCGGAAACCGGACACGAAGAAGATTTCGCAAAGCTTTTCGAAGAAAGCGCCCAATTACTGAAAAGGCTTGAACCGGGCCAGAGGGTCACCACAAGGATCGCCGGGGTTTCGGGCGATTTCGTGTACATCGACCTCGGCGGCAAAAGCGAAGGGGTAATTGACAAAAAAGAGTTTATAAACGATGAAGGGTTCGTGACTGTTCAGGATGGTGATGAAATTGAAGCCTATTTCTTGTCAGTCGAAGGAGGGTCAAGGAAGTTCACTACTTTGATCCACAGCTTTCCAAGCATAACCCTGCAAAGCATCAAAGACGCTCATGACGCGGACATACCTATTACCGGCAAGGTATCCGGAGAACTCAAGGGCGGCTATGAGGTGCGCGTAGGCAAGGTCAGGTGTTTCTGCCCCTATTCACAGATGGACCTGAGAGGGAGCAAGGACGCAGGATCTTACATAGGGGAAACATACGCTTTCAAAGTCCTTGAGTATAAAGAAAGAGGGCGTAATATCATCCTTTCCCGCAGGGCCCTTTTGGAGAAGGAACTTGAAAAGGAAAAGGAAAAACTCAAAGAAACCTTAACCGCAGGTATGGACGTGGCCGGTGTAGTGAGATCGATCCAGAAATTCGGCGTATTTGTCAACATCGGCGGCATTGACGGCCTCATCCCGCTCAGCGAGCTTTCATGGATCAAAGGGGAAAAAGCCGCAAACCTCGTTGCCATAGGGGACGAGATAACAGCAAGGATCATGGACATAGATTGGGCAAGGGAACGCATCACGCTGAGCCTGAAAGCCGTGCTGCCCGATCCTTTTCTTGCTGTTCCCGAAAAATACCCTGTGGACTCAACGGTATTCGGCAGCGTTGTCCGCCTGGAAAGCTTCGGCGCCTTCGTGAACCTCGAGCCCGGCATAGACGGGCTTATCCCCATCTCCAAACTGGGGGCCGGCAGAAGGATCAACCACCCCAAGGAAGTGCTTGAAACAGGACAGCAGGTGGAGGCCAGGGTCGTTGATATCAGCACGGAAAGAAGGCGGCTCACACTCTCCATGGAACGCAAGATCGTGATGGAAAAGGTGGACCTTCCCCCCATCGGGGAACTCCTCGAAACCAGGGTGGAGCGGGTCATTTCATCAGGCATAATCGTGAGGATCAAGGAGGGATTGACGGGATTCATCCCCAACGTTGAAATGGGAACCTTGAAAGGCTCAAACCATAACAAGATGTTCCCCGTTGGATCATCCATGCAGGCCGTGGTCGTTGCCGTCGACCCTGACCGGGTCCGTGTCACTCTCAGCAGGACCAAGGTCGATGAAAAGATAGAACTGGACAGCTACACCCGGTACAGGGACAAGGTGAAAGAGGAAGAGCGTTCTCCTGAAGGCCTTGGCAGCCTCGGGGAGCTCTTGAAGAGCAAACTCGGGTTATTATCATAAAGCTGTCTGGAAAAAAGGAAGTCCGGGGAGGAGGCTTATGAACAGTTTCCTGAGAAATGAAAGGGGGGGCGCGGCACGCTGGATCATTCTGATCATTATCGTCGGCGCCTGTGTGTACGGCTACCAGCATTTCAAGAAAACACCCCGCTACGCTCTTATACAGGTCAAGAAGGCCGTCGTCTTCAGCAACGCCGATACGGCACAGGAATTCATGGATATTGATAAAGTGGCCTCGCGGCTGCCGGAGAGCATGACAAACAACCAACCTGTCGAGGTGGTCAAAAAGCAGCTCCTTTACGAATTAGACTCCCCCCACGAAAAAAGCCCCTTCATCAAATCCATCAAGGGATGGTCGGTTTTCAAGGTGCCCATTGCCATATCGGCCGACGAGTTATATGCGACTGCCGAGACTGCCGATAACACCAGCGTGAGCCTTGAAAAAACAACCAAAGGGCAATGGATCATCACCGCGATCGAAATAAAATGAAATTCAGAAGGTAATGCGTGCAGGAAGGCGCTCCGGCTAAAAAGAAACGCACATTAATCGTTGTTCCCATATGTTGCGCTATTGCCGCGCTGATCGCCGTCAGCTTTTTTTACATCACTTCAACACCATATTACAGCCTATACATGTTTAAAAAAGCAATCGTCAACCGTGATGCCAAAGGCGTCCTCAAATACCTTGACACGGACAGCATCCTCGACAACATGGCTAAAGATGTTTTCTCCAGGATGGACAAAAAGGAGCCGCCCCGAAATAAATTCGAGGAGCATATGCAAAATGCAGGAAAAGACCTTGTATCCCAACTGCTTCCGCAGCTCAAGAAACAGATGGGGGAAGCGATAACAAACCTGCTCCTGTCCTACAACGACGAGGCCCTGTTCGGCAAGCTCAAGCGGGCTACCATCTTCGGATTGTCGGTGACCGTGGAAGGCAATACCGCCTTGGTAAGGCAGCGCGGCAAGGACACGGTGAGCTTTACCATGGCAAAGGCCCCTGAGGGCCACTGGAGGATCACCTCCTTCAACAACGACGAGCTCAAACTGCTGGGGAAATAGCAAGGCAGTTCCAAAGTTTCAGCGTTAGAAGCTTTTCCAGACCCCATCTTCTCATCATTTCCAAACTGACACAAGATCCATAACATCTTTTTTCAGGAAATTAACACTAAAAAACCCTCCTTCTTTTTTACGAAGGAGGGTTTTAATGTGCTTTGAAGTTTTTAACCTTGAAACCCTGAAACTTTCAAGCTCTTGAGCTGTATTGCTTATTCGTCGCTGGGAAGTTCCTTAAGCTGCTTCAGATTAAACACCGGCCCGTCCTTGCAGATATACTTATGACCCAGGTTGCACCGTCCGCAAAGACCGATACCGCATTTCATCCTTGCTTCCAGGGTTGTCACGATGTTCTCTTCCGGGAAGCTGAGCTGAGCGAGCCCTTCGAGAACGAACTTGATCATGATCGGAGGCCCGCAGGTGATGGCTATCGTATTGTCGGCCTTCGGGGCTTCTTCCTTCAGTACCGTGGGCACGAAACCAGTCCGCTTGGTCCATCCTGGGAATTCATTATCTACAGTGAGGATGAGATTGACATCAGAACGTTCTTCCCACTCTTTCAATTCGTCTTTGTAGCACAGATCAGGGGGCGTCCTCGATCCGTAGATAATGGTAATATCCTTGTAATCAGCCCGATTATCAAGCATGTAGAGAATAAGGGTCCTCAGCGGAGCGAGTCCGATGCCGCCACCGATGAAAAGGATGTTCTTACCCTTCATATCGTTATAGGGAAACCAGTTTCCAAGCGGCGCCCTTACGCCGATAACATCGCCTTCGTAGATACCATGGAGGGCGCTGGTCACTTCTCCAGCCTTCATAACACTGAACTGGAGATACTCCATGCGGGTGGGTGGTGAATTGATGACAAAGGTGGACTCACCGACGCCGAAAACGGAGAGCTGTCCCACCTGGCCAGGTTCGAACTTGAAGTTCTTCATCTTTTCCTGGTCGTTGAAGACCACCTGGAAAGACTTTATATTCGGTGTTTCTTCGATTACCTTCGTAACTGTGGCTAATTCAGGAAGGTATGGATTCTCGTTCCCTGTCATCACGCACTCCTAATTCTTTGCGTCTTTTTTATTTTCTGCGGCCCACTTTTCCGGGTCCGCCTTCGGGTCTTTCAGATACCCTACGATCTCGCTGATATCAACCGACACCGGGCAGTACCTGATGCATCTCCCACAGCCCGTACAGGCAATGGCGCCTTCGTACTTTTCCGGGTAGTAGTAGAATTTGTGCCCCACCCTGTTCCGGAACCTTTTGTTCTTGATGGGCCGCGGGTTGTGGCCGCTCGTTTCAAGGGTAAAATGCTGGAACATACAGGAATCCCATGTACGGATCCGTTCACCATTCATGATCGCCTGCTCGTCGGTGATATTGAAGCAGTAGCATGTCGGGCACAGGAACGTGCAGGCCCCGCAGCTTACGCATTTTTCAATGACCTTTCCCCAGAAATCGGCGCTGTCGAAAAGCTCGGGCGATACCTTATCAAGCGCGTCTGCCGGGAAAGGGTTCCTCACGGCGGCCGTCGCCT
>JAKLET010000008.1 GCA_022711595.1 Deltaproteobacteria bacterium | reverse complement strand
GACGAAGTGGGGAATGAACCAGTATATGAAGATGGACCGGCTTGAAGAGGAAGTCGCTGAAATCCTGAAGGCATAACCGGACTGATGGGGTTGCTATGAAAAGTGCGAAAGATTCTTGACACTATCGAGGGAACGGCACCACCTTCAGGCGAAGTAAGCGTTAAAAGTCAACACTTCCATCAGTAACCCACAGTTCTTCATGATATATCCAATACTCGCTTTTTAGGTGTGTCTTTATAAGAACACACCTTTTTCATTATAAAATATCACATCAGTCCCTTTCTGCTCTATACCCATACTACCCCCAAAGACCTTCATAGAGAGGAGGTAGCTATGAACGTGAAAGAGGGAATATCATTGTTTAAATTTTACCAGCAGTCAAACCACAGGAAAAGGACTGTCGAGAGCTACAGGTATTTATTGCAGCATTTCAACTCTCTTTTTTCTGATCGTGATCTGGACTCTATAAAGCCCGATGAGATCTATCACTTCCTGGAGCAGATGACAAAAACATTATCCAAATCTACCCGAAGGTTACGCTATGCCCAACTTAAGGCCTTCTTCAATTTCATGATCGAAAAATGTTACCCGGACCTCAAGAACCCCTGCAATGCCCCTTTGCTTTCCAAAACATTCAGGATGCCGAGGCAGACGCCAAAGACAATCCTTGAGAAAGAAACTGTGGATGAGATGATCTACAATACAAAGAACCAGAGAAACCGGCTGATGCTTGAGCTTATGGCGCGGTGTGGTTTAAGAATAGGGGAACTGCTCAATATCAGGGTGTCGGATGTATCAGAAAGGAGGCTTACCATAAAAACACCGAAGTCAGGAAATGAATCGGAGGTCGCCTTCATGCCGGAACAGGTTGCAAAACGGCTCAATGAATACATCATGCGGAACAATATTGCTTCTGATACCCATGTGTTCCCCATCTGCTATTCTACGGCACGGACATTCATCAAAAAGCTGGGAAGCAAGCTGCAGATTGTCCTATCTCCCCATGACCTCAGGAGATACTCAGCAACCTATGCAAGCCGTAACGGAGTACCGTTAGAAATCGTATCAAAGGTGATACTTCGCCATCAAGACTTAAAGACAACACAAATCTACCTGGGCAAGGTGAGTGAGCATGAAGCAATACGCTGGATGGACATTCTCCATGGCAAATAGAATTAACCCGTAATCGACTACGGGTAGAAACATAATGGTCTTTGGGGAGCCATCTTTTTCCTTTAAGACAGATTTTATGGTTGTCAGGAAGGGTTGTTTTATATGTTGCGGGGTGTAATTAACAATCCTGAGCAGATGGGAAGCATGCCGGTTTTCAGGTGGTAATAATTTGGTTGGGCAACCTCAAAACAATTGTTTTTACACCCCATATCACCAAGCCTTTCCCCGATATTGCAGAAATCGTCAAATAAAATATTTCGAAATAGTACATTTTCCCCTTAGCTTTACCTCAACCTTTCTCCTTGACATTATGTATCTTATAGGATACCATGTATTCATAGTCAAGATTAAACAGACCGAAGCGTATGAGGAATGGTTTAACAGCCTTTCTGATGGCAGGGCGAAAGCCAGAATAGATGTTAGAATACGCCGTATGTCTCTTGGCAATCCCGGCGAAACAAGATCGGTAGGTGAAGGAGTTATGGAACTCAAAATAGACTACGGTCCGGGATACCGGGTTTACTATTTGAGTAAAGGCAAAACCGTTGTCATACTTCTTGCCGGCGGGGATAAGAAAACGCAGAATAAAGACATAGCCAGAGCAAAGGCGTTGGCCAAAGAGATTCAAAAGGAGAGATAAATTATGAAAACAAGACCATGGGATGCTGTGGACCATCTGAAAACCGAAGAAGATATGGTGAACTACCTTGAAGCGGCGTTTGAAGACGGCGATCCTTCTCTCATACAGGCTGCCATAGGTGATATAGCAAGAGCAAGGGGCATGACGGACATTGCCCGAAACGCCGGTCTTGGTCGGGAAAGTTTGTACAAATCTCTGAATCCCAGGGGTAACCCTTCCTTTGCCACAGTCCTCAAGGTAATAAAAATACTTGGCCTTTCATTGCGGTTGCAAAGACAAGCGTAGATATTCTAATATTTGCGAAAGCACTATTTGGTTGCAGAGCCTTGCGTGGTTTTCCATATCAATTTGATTCAACAACCTGACCTTATTAAATACTGGATCTGTTAGTACGGGACGAAATGTGCAGTGCCTGGCAGCTTTTTTCTGATCCTGCGTGCTGCAGTTGCCTTCCTGAAGGTGAGTTTCTAGAGCCTAATCCCGATACATAACATTTCAATTGTTAATCAATCATATCGTAGCACGGCGTGTTATTGACGATATATTCTCCAAATGCTAATATCTCAAAAACTATTGGATACAGTAGATTATACGTCAGAGATGAAAAGAGTGAAGACAATCCTTGCTTTATTGTTTTGGACAACGGTTGTAGGCGTGGTATTTGCTGGCGGGTCAACCTTTGGATCTGAGACACTTAAGAGAGATAATCGTGGATCACCAGGTGATAATCAGCAATACAGTAAAGTGTGCCTTCGTGTCTCGGATATGGTTCGTGAAGGACGCAAAATAGGAACGAAGGCAGAAAAAGAACTGGGCAAGTATGGCAACCTGAAGCCGGTTCTGCAACAATACAGATTCACAGAAAACGCAATGTCCATTCTCCGAGAAATAAAAGGATATGTAGTTTCGTTGTCTACCATCGATATCGATAATGACGGTGTCAGGGAACTCAGGTTTCGTCTTAGCGGGGGCAGCGGGCATTGTGAAGATAATTATTTCTTCAAAAAAGATGGAACCGGCACGTATGGGTACGTTGAAGCAAAAGGGCTCGATCTAACTGGGGGCAGACTGTGTGCCGACGGGGGTCTCTCCTTCTTTCGTCATAAAGGTCTAAACTATCTTGCCGTCCACTCTAGCCCGTTAACATTCCCGCAAAAAATAGACCTGTACTCCGGAAGAAAAGATGGGTTCCGTTACGAATGCACCATCCAGACTTTTTCCGACCAAGTCGATGCATCGACTACATGCAAGGAAGCCATCTGTGAGGCTGTTCGCCGGAAAGCACAAGACTTTGTTACCGGTGCACTAGGAGGGCAGGTCTTTTCTGCAGCTGAACAACCAATCGAAGATTCCGCCTTGCTTGCCATAGACTGGCACTCCCTCAAACCATTCGAACGTGAAGGGCAACTGTTTTCCATCGACCTCGATAATGACGGTGTAGATGAGCTAATGATAAAAAGAAGAAGTTCACCCGCTAATTGGCTCCATTATTCCATTCTAAGAATGGAAGCGGGAACCTATCGGGTTATTGACCCAAGGAATTTCTATGAAAACTACGAAGTACTTGGTGAACCGGATGATTACCTATTCGACGACAATCTTGTTTTCGTGAAATCATCCGACAAGAATTATTTTATCACCATTCACTTTAACCACAGGCATCCGAAATCTTGTCACTTAGGCATATATCTCATTGAAAAACGCAAGGCCTCAAAGATTGGAATAGTTAACGCATCTTTTAAAAAACTGAAAAATAATTTGAGCCATGATGAAAATTGAAATCTCCAACCCGTGCGTGAAGCGAATCTGCATAAAACCTGTTTCGCTGGCACCTGTGTCATGCTTTCTTTCAACCCGTAATCCGTGATTCTTCATGATATATCCAATACTCGCTTTGTAGGTGAAGCTGATCCTGGGAACCCGCTTATGAGCCGCGTGAACGCTCCGAAGGACAACGCGTGCTGTTTGAGGAGCTTGCAAAGCGACGAGTTCACGCGAATTGAGTGAACAGCGGATCATTTAGCGGGTATCCCGCGGATGCGGGACGTTAGGTCCGCGCGCAGGGAGCTGCGAACAAATAGACCCCTTGCGAACATTACAGAAACTTCCTCCTCGGTCTGTGGTCGCTTATGCATCGATGCGAGCCGGAGCGCTTAAGGCAGGTGTGGTCCGAAGCGTGGGAGCGAATGGACATGGTCCGGGAGACAAATACTGTTTATCCGGTTTTTATGGTTTGTTCGGTTGTAACTAACCAGAGAAACTGAAGAAACCAGACAGACCCACTACCTGTCCATAACCCATGACCTATCACCTGTTCACTGTTTTTTATTCTTGCTTTTTGTCCAATATAATCATATATTTATGCCCATATGGACAAACCGGCTATTGCATCTGTGACGTTGGCGGATATCTATCTCGAACAGGGGCACATTGATAAATCCATCGAGGTATACACCGAGCTTGTCCGGCGGGAGCCCCGTAATACAGCGTATAAAAAACGGCTGACAGCGTTGAAAAAGGAACGCAAGAACTGGCACAAAGGCACGCCGGGGCCTGTAAGGAAAATATTAAAGAAGAAACTATGGTGACCGCAACACGACAGCCGCGCATAGAACGCATCCAGGAGCTTATCGAGGAAACAGGGATAGACGGCTGCGTCCTTAAGGGGATGGACAACATATTCTACCTCACCGGTTTCAGGGGTTCCGAAGGGACGCTCCTGGTCACCAGGGGAGATGTCATACTCATCGTCGACTTCCGGTACATCACCCATGCGAAAGAGGTGACCCGGGACATCAGCATCGTCGAGCTCAAGCAAAAACAGGACGCCCTGTACGACATGTGCAAAAAATATGGCATCTCGCAGCTCGGTTTTGACGGCGCCCATGTCCCGTACAACACTTATCGTTCATGGGCCGACAATCTTCCCGGCATCAACCTCGTCCCAATGAGCAACGCAGTTGAGGAGATACGGAAGATCAAGGAGCCCGGGGAGATAGCGGCCGTTATGAAGGCCATAGCGGCGGCAACGCAGGCCTTCACGGACATCATGGGCCTCATCAGGCCGGGAAGCACGGAAAGGAATATCGCCGATGAACTCGACCACGCCATGCGCGGCCGGGGAGCTCAAGGGCCCTCCTTCCCCACCATTGTCGCCTCCGGTCCCCGCGGCGCACTGCCCCACGCGGAACCCTCCGACAGGAAATTCGAGGCCGGTGACACGGTGATCATCGATTTCGGCGCACTCGTCGACGGCTACTGCAGCGATGAAACGGTAACGGTCTGCCTCGGCGATATTCCCGACAAAATGAAGGAGGTTTACTCCATAGTCGATGACGCACGAAAACTGGGCATCGACAATGCGCTCTCCGGCAAGACAGTGAAGCAGCTCGACGATATCGTCCGGGGATACATTGAAGAGAGAGGCTACGGCGACTTCTTCCGACACGGCGTCGGACACGGTGTGGGCATCGCTGTCCATGAGGCGCCCGGCATAAACAGCGTGGCAACGGGGATACTGGAAGAGAACATGATCGTCACGATCGAGCCCGGCATATACCTGCCGAATATCGGTGGCGTCAGGCTCGAAGATATGGTACTAATAACAGCAGGCAAAGCACGGGTTCTGACAGGCATCAGAAAAGACATGATGAATCTGTAGGTCTATAAGGCCCGGTCTTACAGTTTTTATGCAGGAGGAAACATATGATCATCGACACAACAGAATTCAGAAAGGGCCTCAGAGTTCTTCAAGATAATGAGCCGTTCACCATTGTTGAATTCCAGCACGTAAAACCCGGGAAGGGCGGGGCCTTTGTCAGGACAAGGCTTAAAAGCCTCATCACCGGAAACGTCCTTGACAAGACCTTCAGGTCCGGTGACAAGATGGAAGTTCCCGACATTGAAGAAAAACAGATGCAGTTCCTGTACAGGGAAGGCTCCAATTACTACTTCATGGATGAGGCCACTTACGACCAGATATTCATTGAAGAGAAAAGCCTCGGCGACACGAAAAACTATCTCAAGGAAAGCATGGTCATTACGGTGCTTTTTTACAAAGGAAGGACCATCGGCGTCGACATGCAGAACTTCGTCAGCCTTCTCGTGGCCCAGACAGAACCGGGCATCAAGGGTGATACCGCCCAGAACGCCACAAAACCAGCGGTACTCGAAACGGGACACACCGTCCAGGTCCCGCTCTTTGTCGAAGAGGGCGACATGGTGAAGATCGATACGAGAACCGGCGCATATATCGAACGCGTGCAGAAATAGGGACATTATGCTGATCACTTTCGAAGGCATCGAAGGGAGCGGGAAAACAACCCAGATCGCACTCCTTGCCGATCACTTGAAAAAGAAAGGCCGGTCGATCATACAAACAAGAGAGCCCGGCGGGACCGGCTTCGGCGAAGCCTTGCGGTCTGTCCTTCTGAAAAAAGGCTTCAATGTATTTCCCCTGCCCGAGCTTCTTGTTTTCATGGCCATGAGGGCCCAGCACATTGAAGAGGTCATCCTCCCGGCGCTTCAGGACGGCTCCATAGTCATTTGTGACCGTTTTGTGGACGCCACATATGCATACCAGGGATACGGCAGAAAGATAGATCTCGGTGTGATTGAAACCTTGAACAGGCTGGTAACCAGGGGCATAAGACCCAATCTGACGATCCTTTTGAACGTATCGGCGGAAAGGGGCCTGAAGCGAAAAGCGGCATCGGCCCAGATGGACAGGATAGAGGAAGAGGACATCTCTTTTCACCAGAAGATAAAGAAAGCCTACGAAAAGCTCGCCAGGGAAGACCCCAAAAGGTTCTTTGTTGTTGACGGCGCTCTCAAGGCCGACGCGATCCACCAGATCATCCGGGAAAAAGTGAATAATGTCCTGAAAAGTTATGGCATTTAATGACATCATCGGACACGAGCGGCAAAAGAGGTTCCTCACCTATCTCCTGGAGAGGGGGAATATACCTCATGCCTTTCTCCTGTGCGGCCAGGAAGGGATCGGGAAAAGGAAAACGGCCCTCGAATTTGCCCGTCGTCTCTTTTGCCTGAAAAAAACGGGCTGCGGTGAATGTCGTGCCTGCGTGAAGCTCGACAGGGGAAGCCATCCCGACCTTGTCATAATCGAACGCGAAGGCTCTATAGGCATCGACAACTCCCGCATGATAGCGAAAGAGGTTTCGGAACATCCATTTGAGAGTGATAAAAGGGTCATCATCATAGACAACGCGGAAACGATGACCATGGAGGCAGCCAACGCCCTGTTGAAGACGCTGGAAGAACCGCCGCCGTACAATCATTTTTTTATAATCACCTCCTCGGAACGGGAAATCCCTATGACGATACGGTCGCGGTGCTCCAGGATCGCTTTTTCACCCCTCGCCCGGGAACAGCTCGAAACATATTTCATGACAGACGGCGATCAGCACCAGGCAAGGCTGCTCTCTTCGATCTCTTTCGGCAGTATCGGCTGCGGAATCTTCTGGCAGGATGAGGACAATTTTTCTCTCAGGGAAAAGCTTGCCGCGGCTGTATGCGGGAAGGACAAGAGCTTCGTCGCCCTTTCATCGCTGGCGGAGCGGGCATCGGCAACAGACCATAGCGTCACCATGTACCTCACATTCCTCCTTTCATTTTTCAGGGACATATTTGTAAGGAAAACAACAGGCGAGATGTCGTTTGTTACCAACGCCGATCTCGAAGACCTTCTCGGCGATGCCGCGTCCGATCTGCCGTGGATCGAGGGGTCTATGAAAAGAATACAGGAAACCATGCGCATAATGCGGTATAATGTTAACCGATGGCTCGTTTTTGAGAACCTTCTTATTCACGTCGCGAGGGATTAGGTAATGAAAAGTTGTTACGTCAGTATAGACAGGCTGACAGGGATCGTGGAGCTCGAAGCAATAGATGACATAAAGACCGGCGATTTCATCGTAAGCGAGCTTGACAAGGGAACCTGCCTCGGCACCGTTATTTCGGAACCGGCAGACACGACAAGGGAAGGCCTGAAAAAAATCGGCAGAAAGGCTACCGAACAGGAAGTGAAGGACCATTACGCACTCAAGGAAAAAGAACAATACTCCTTCGATTTCTGCAAAAAAAAGATCCAGGAAATGGCCCTGCCTATGAAGCTGCTTTCCACCGAGTACCTCTTCGGCGGCACAAAGCTCCTGTTCTATTTCATCTCCGAGAACAGGGTGGACTTCCGCGAACTGGTAAAAGAGCTGGCAAAAGAGTTCAAGATCAGGATCGAGCTCAGGCAGGTCGGTGTCAGGGACGAGGCCAAGATCATCGGCGGGCTGGGCAACTGCGGCAACACCATATGCTGCAGAAAGTTCCTCAACAACTTCTCCATAGTATCCATCAAGATGGTCAAGGAACAGAGCCTGGCCCTCAATCCGTCCAAGATATCGGGCATCTGCGGAAGGCTCATGTGCTGCCTTGCCTACGAATACGAAACATATGTTTCCTGCAAGAAAAACTTCCCCAAGATCGGCAAGAGGGTGAAGACGCCGCAGGGTGAAGGCAAGGTCGTAAAGCACAACGCCCTGGCATCGACCATTTCGGTGCAGCTCGACGACGGCAAAGAGATAACCCTGCCCGTCAAGGACGTTTCTGCTGCGGAGCAGCCAAAAGGCAATCAGCCGCCAAACGTAAGCGACAAGAATAAACCAAAGAATGACAACGACCGTACGCAGGCAAGAGAGAAACAACCGAACCACGGCAACCATAACAAACCGAAGAATAACATTGGCAGCAAGAAAACCAATAACCAATGACCAGATGAAAAAGAGGTTCAGGGCTATTGGTTATTGATATTGGTTATTTGTTATTGTAAGTTTTATCGGCTATTGCAATCTGGTCATTGGTTATTCACACTCGGAGACCTATCATGGACAAAAAATACTATATTACGACACCCATCTATTACATCAACGACATTCCCCATATCGGGCACGCCTACACGACCATTGCGGCGGATATCATGGCCCGTTACAAGAGGCTCGGGGGTTATCGGGTCTTCTTCCTCACCGGTACCGACGAACACGGACAAAAGGTGGAAAAGGCTGCCGCATTATCGGGCATCCACCCCAGGGAACATGCCGATTCAATGGTTGACCGCTTTACGGGCCTCTGGGAGGTCCTCAACATATCCAACACCGGATTCATCAGAACTACTGAGGAGCGCCACAGAAAAGTGGTCCAGCACATCTTTCAGAAGGTCCGGGAAAAGGGCGATATCTACCTCGGCGAGTACGAGGACTGGTACTGCGTTCCCTGCGAGGGTTACTACACGGAGCTGCAGCTGAAAGACGGGCTTTGCCCCGACTGTCTGCGCAAGCCGGAGAAACTTAAGGAAGAGAGCTACTTTTTCCGTATGTCAAAATATACCCGGCCGCTGCTCGACCTTCTCGAGACACACCGGGATTTCATCATGCCCGAGATACGCTACAATGAGGTGGCAAGCTTTGTAAAGGGCGGCCTTCGCGACCTCTCCGTCAGCAGGACAAGCTTCAGCTGGGGCATCAATGTACCAAACCACGATCAGCATATCGTCTACGTCTGGTTCGATGCCCTTACAAACTACCTGACAGGCATAGGCTTCCTTGAGGACGAGGAGCATTTCAACGCCTTCTGGCCCTGTGATGCCCATCTCATAGGCAAAGACATCCTCCGGTTCCATGCGGTATACTGGCCGAGCTTTCTCATGTCCTACGGACTTGAACCGCCAAAGCACGTTTTCGCCCATGGCTGGTGGACCATCGAAGGCCAGAAAATGTCAAAATCACTGGGCAATGTCGTCGATCCCCACGATGTTGTCAAGGTCTATGGCGTCGACGAGTTCCGCTTCTTCCTCTTTCGCGAGGTCCCCTTCGGCCTCGACGGTGATTTCTCGCAGCATGCCATCGTCCACCGCATCAACGGCGACCTTGCCAACGACTTCGGCAATCTCACGAGCCGAAGCGTCACCATGATCGGCAAGTTCCTCAAGGGCAGGATCGAGACCCCCGAGAAAAAAGGCGGCATGGATGACCATGTGGAAGACACGGTAATGAAGCTGATCGCTGAATATCAAAGGGAAATGGACGTCTTTGGTTTCCACAAGGCGCTGCACAGCGTCTTCGAGATAATCTCCGTGCTCAACAGGTACATCGATTCCGAGGCGCCATGGAAACTCGCAAAGGATGAGGATCCCCGGGTAAAAACAGTAATGTACAACCTGTGGAACAGCATACGTATCGTGGCCGTGCTATTCTATCCTTTTATGCCCCAAAAATCCCAGCTCATCTGGAAGGCGCTGGGAATCGGAAAACCCATGGAAGGGATGGACCTTGAAGAGGAAATGCGGTTCTATACCCCTTCGGACATCGCGGCCATCGACAAAATAGCGCCCATCTTCCCCCGCATCGAACAGCAGGTTTAGATGGCCCTCACGCCTCTTCAAAAAACACTTGCCAGAGTCCTGAAAGGATACCGCATCAATGACCTTGAATCGATAAAGGTCTTTTCGCTCTGGAAGCAGATCGTGGGCGACAAAATGGCCGATCATTGCCAGCCTGCAAGGATCAGCGGCGGGATACTCTACGTCGAGGTGGACGACCCGGTCTGGTTGACCCAGCTCAGATACATGAAGATCGACATCCAGGAAAAGATCGCCGAAAGGCTTAAGAAAGATGTCATCAATGACGTCCGTTTCTTCCTGAAGAACGAAGAATAGAGACCGTCAAGCGTAAAGCGTTAGGCCGTAAGGCGTTAAAGACCGTGAAGCGTGAAATTGTAAGGTGTAAAAATCCTTCGTCTTTGAACACCTCACGCCTTACACTTTACGGTTCAAGACTTCATCAGGACTTTCAAACTTTCTTTATCTCGTTCCGGACTATTTCCAGAATTTCCCGGTATGGCAGGTTTTTTGCGTCTGCTATCGCCCTGACATCGTCGAATTCTATGTGCGTTTTGACAAGATCTCCGCCGCGGTCAAAACCCTTCTTTACACGTACCGGCCCGCATGATGTCGACAGAGTGTCCTCTCTCCTTTCAAGAACGCGCCTCAGATCTCTGTGGAAACGCATGCCAAATGTTGTGGTCTCTGCGAATATCAGCTCCACGATCCTTTCAAGCCCTCCCGGGTCCGTTGTAACGCTGAGCCTTATACCCATCCTCCCCTTCTTCATGAGAACGGGAAAGAAAAGGACATCAAGGGCGCCTGCGTCGCGGATCCTTGAAGCCACAACGCCCATATATTCCATTTCCATGTCGTCGAGGTCTGTCTCGATGACCCAAACCTCCTCGTCATAAAAAGGCCCGTCGCTTTCACCTATGAAGATTCTGAGGACATCAGGCCGTGACGAGGCGTATGTCCCGACACCGTGGCCCCTGGACAGTATCCTGAAAGCGGGAACCCCGGCCCCGTTCTTTGTGTAATAGGCCACGATGGCAGCCCCTGTAGGGGTGGTAAGCTCAAGGGCTTCTTCATAAATGACAATTTTGCGATCTCCAAGGATCTCCAGTGTCACCGGCGGTGGATTGGGGATCGAACCGTGGGATGTCCTGATGGTGCCGCTTCCGCACGGGACGGGACCGCAGAATACCTTTTCGATGTTGAAATACCGGACGCCATAGGCGACGCACAGAATGTCGACGATAGTATCGATATTGGATAGTTCATGAAGGTGAAGCTTGTCGCGCGAAACCTCATGGACCTTCGACTCCGCCGCGACTATCATGGAAAACATGCCCATCGCGTCACCCTTCACGGCCTTTTCAACATCGATGCCGTCTATGACCTCCTCCATCTCGTCTATCGTAAAGTGCCTGTCGGAAGGGTCCATCTCGAGATGGATGCCATTGATGATACCCTGCGTGAGCCTGACCGGTCTTACCGCCGGTACCTGGCCGGGTATCTTCGCGATCAATGCTTCAAGCTCGGCAAAAGGCACCCCGGCGTCGATGAGAGCGCTTATCATCATGTCGCCGCTGATGCCGAATATGGGGTCTATATACAGTATCTTCATAAGCGGTTTATCAGTGTGGCAAAATATGCCGCACCGAAGCCATTGTCAATGTTAAAGACGGAAACGGTGGAGCATGAATTAAGCATGGCAAGAAGCGCCGTCAATCCGCCGAAGCTTGCCCCGTAGCCCACGCTCGTCGGCACGCCGATAACAGGAACACCGACTATGCCGGCTACGATGGATGGAAGTGCACCCTCCATGCCAGCGGCCACAATTATGACCCGCGCTTTCTTCAGTGCGGGGAGATTCTGAAAGAGGCGATGGATACCGGCTACGCCGACATCGCAAAGCTTTTCAGTTTCATTGCCGAAAAAAACGGATGTAATATAGGCCTCCTCGGCCACCCGCAGATCGCTCGTCCCGGCTGATATGACAAGGACCATGCCCTTGCCCCGGGGTTTCGAATCTCTCATGACGAAAAAGCACCGCGCATCGCTGTTATATGTTCCTTCCGGAAACCTGCCGGCGAGAGCCTCTCCGGTCGCGGTGTCAATGCGCGTCACAAGGATATCGAGGTCCTTCTGTCTGAAAGAAGCCACAATATCGGAGATCTGACCGAGCGTTTTGCCTTCTCCGAACACGACCTCCTGGGTGCCCTTGCGGAGCATCCTGTGGTGATCGATCTTGGTATGCCCGAGATCTTCATAGGGCATGTCCTTGAAGCTCTCATAGGCCTCTTCCACGGGAACCCTGCCGTCCCTCACCGCCGCGAGAAGTTCCATGATCTTCCGGTCGATCATACAATACCTCCTGCACAGGCCCCAGGGTTCAGTGGGCTTTGGACCCCGCCTTCCATTCTTCTACCTCTTTTCCTCTCCAAAGGCATTTTTGATCACCCTGATCTCATCGCCGTCAATGCCGACCACATCAAAGCGGACCTTTCTCCTGGCGCACCGGTTCGACTTGAGGTAGAACTGCGCGCAGCGTATGATGTGCTGTTTCTTCCTTTCGTCGATGGCTTCGAAGGAAGTGCCGAAAGACCGTCCGGCTCGCCTTTTCACTTCCACGAAAACCAGGCAGCCGTCCTCCTCGGCAACTATATCGATCTCGCCCAAACAGCTCCGGTAATTTCTCTCAATGATCCGGTAGCCGTCCTTTTTCAGCCTCACGGCCGCCAGGTCTTCTCCTTCCAGCCCTGTTCTTCGCCTATCGGACACAATACTCCTTTACACCCTTGAACGTTCTGCGGTGGACCGGGGTGACGCCGAAGCTCTTGATCGCGGCGCGATGCTGTTTTGTGGGATAACCTTTGTTCTTTTTGAAGCAGTACAGGGGGTATATGCGGTCGTATGCGTCCATTGCCCTGTCACGGACAACCTTTGCAATGATCGAGGCGCTTGCCATAAAAAAACACTTGCGGTCGCCCCCGACTACAGGGCGGGCCTTCGGGTAGTTTTTGAGTCCCCGGTTCCCGTCGACAAGTATCAGGTCTGGGTCAAGTCCGGTCGCCTCAAGGGCCCGTTCCATGGAAAGGATGGTTGCGTTAAGAATATTCAGTTCATCTATCTCTTCGTGGGTTGCCATGCCGATACCGACACTCAGAGCGTTGTCCATTATCCACGAAAAAAGACCGACCCGCTCCTTTTCATTGAGGAGCTTTGAGTCGGTCACACCATGCTTGTCTTCCGGCACTGTATTCCAGACCACGCAGGACGAAACAACGGGACCGGCGAGAGGGCCCCGTCCGGCCTCATCAATTCCGCCTACGAGACCCGTCAGCCGGCAGATCATCGGTCTTTATTAGTCCCTTTTTTCCTTGAGCTTGGCCGCTTTCCCTTTGAGGTTCCTCAGATAGTAGAGCTTGGAGCGCCTGATCTTGCTCTTGCTGCTCCTCTCGATCCTGTCGATAAGCGGGGAATGCATGGGAAACGTCTTTTCTATTCCCACACCATAGGATACCTTGCGGACCGTAAATGAGGCCCTTGTGTTCCCGCCCCTCTTTCGGATAACGACGCCTTCGAATATCTGGATCCTTTCCTTGTCGCCTTCAAAAATCCTGGTATAGACCTTCACGTTATCGCCAATGCCGACCTCCGGGAGGTCGAGTCTCATATGCTCTTTTTCAAGCAGATCGACCATCTCATTCATGGTGTCCTCCTCTCTGACTAAAAATTCTATCAAGTATGATCCCCAACGCAACGCGCAGGGAGAGATGATTGTAATCACCCGCGCCGCTGATGGGTTCAAGCATTTTATCACAACGGCCGACAACCTCGTCCGTGAGACCCCAGCCCGTACCAAACAACACCAGGGAAGGCTGCAGGCCTTTTTTGACAAAACCGTCAAACTCTCCGCAGGTCATTGTCATCCCCTCCCGCGCACGGGACGACGTACCCACGATGAAAGGCCTCCGGTCAACACCGAAATCGGCTATCATCTCATCGATGTCCGCCTTGATCCTCACCTTCCGGAGAGCTTCTCCCCGTACCGGGTTGTATGTCGCTCCGTATCCGTGTATCCAGTGATGGACCAGTTTTTCAGCAATTTCCCGCTGCTTCGCGAGAGGTGAAACAATATAGCACAGGTCAATACCAAAAGTCATGCATGTTCGTGCCATATCGTGAATTTCAAGGTTCGTGATACTCGTAGCCACAACATCTCCGCGTTTGTCATATACGGGGTAATGAACGACCCCGATGCTCACATTATTCGGGGAACTCATTCATGACCTCCCGCATGAGCCTTTTGTCCTCTTCGCCGGGCTCGAACCCGTTCAAAAGGTCGGGGCGCTTGAGGACTGTCCTTCTGATAGCCTCCTTGCGTCTCCACCTGCGTATCTCTTCATGGTTCCCCGAAAGAAGGACCGGCGGAACGGCCATGCCCATGAAATTCTCCGGCCTTGTGTACTGGGGGTATTCGAGAAGGGGCTCTGTGAAACTCTCGGTGTTTACCGACTCGTCATTACCGAGGACACCGGGGATAAACCGCGCAACAGCATCGATAACGACAAGCGCGGGAAATTCTCCTCCGGAAACAACGTAATCCCCGACCGATATCTCTTCATCGACATATTCAAGCACACGTTCGTCTATTCCCTCATAACGGCCGCAAATGAGGCACACATGGGAAAGCCTGGAAAAGCGCCCTGCGGTGAACTGGTCGAAGGTCCTTCCCTGGGGCGACAGAAGGACAACCCTCGCTTTGCCGTATGCCCCGGTCACGTGCTGCATCGCCTTGAAGATCGGCTCTACCTTCATGACCATGCCCGGTCCTCCGCCGTAAGGGGCATCATCGCAGGTCCTGTGCTGGTCATCGGCAAAATCACGTATATTGACAATATTAAAATCCACAAGGCCCTTTTCAACTGCCTTGCCGAGAAGGCTTTCTTTTAACGGGGACGAAAAAATGCCGGGGAAAAGAGTGAGAACCGAAAATATCATCAGTCAAGCCCTCCGGTATCGACCCGGATGGCCCCGCCCCTTACATCAACTTCGACGATAAAACCTTCCACCATTGGGACCATGAACTCCTTTTCTCCCGCAACGACGAGGACATCATTCGCACCGGAGTGCAGTATGGACCTCACCTTTCCAAGCACCACTCCCTCCATGTCCAGGACATCGAGCCCGATAAGCTGGTACTCATAATATTCTCCGTCTTCCAATAAAGGGAGGTCCCCTTCCCTGACGAAAAGTTCTTTTCCGACGAGGAAGGAGACCTCTTGAGGACTGCCAAACCCACGAAAAGAGAGATAATAAAAATTTTTTCTGTACTTTGCCTCCAGGGGTTCCAATTCAACATCACCGTCATCCTGAAGGGCAAACAACGAGGTGTATCTTAAAAGCTCCTCTTTCACCTCGTTGTAATAGTAAAACTTCACTTCACCCCGTATGCCGTGCACCGACACTACGCGGCCGACAGGGACCCATTTCATTATTCGATAATCTCGAGGACCGCCCTCTTTTTGACCTTCGTAGAGGCCGCGCTCAGGATCGTTCTCATGGCCCGTGCTGTTCTACCTTGTTTACCAATGACCTTACCGAGATCGTCCTTGGAAACGTTGAGCTCAATAACAGAAGTCTTTTCCCCCTCAATCTCAGAAACCCTGACCTGATCAGGATTATCAACTAATGCCTTCGCAATGTACTCGATCAACTCTTTCAACACGATCCACCTCCGTTAGTTTTATGAAAGCTCCTTCAAAACCCCCTCTCTCTTGAAAAGACTCTCAACGGTCCTCGTGGGTCTAACCCCCTTTTGATACCATGCTTTGATCTTCTCCTTGTCGAGGTTTATCTCCGCAGGGTTCTTCAACGGATCATAAAAGCCGACCTTGTCGATAAACCTTCCATCCCTCGGGGAACGTTCGTCAGCAACAACAATACGGTAAAAGGGTTTCTTCTTTGCTCCAAACCTCGACAATCTGAATTTTACAGCCAAAATCCCACCTCCTTATCTCATGAAGAGTTGTCTTTGGAGGCCTTTCGCGCCTCCTTTAGTAAATTTCTTGATCATCTTTTTTGTTTCCATATATTTTTTCAAAAGATCGTTCACATCCTGGACCTGTGTCCCGCTGCCTTTGGAGATGCGAATGCGCCTCCCGCCGTCGATGATCGCGGGACGCGCTCTTTCCTTTGCAGTCATTGAGTTTATGATGGCCTCTGTCTTTTTGATGTCCTTTTCCGCCTCCGCGAAATTTATGGCGCCCTTGATCTTGTTCATTCCGGGTATCATGCCGATGATCGATTCCAGCGAACCGAGCTTCTTCATCTGACGTATCTGGTCGCGGAAATCCTCCAGGGTGAACTCATCCTTGCGGAACTTGCGCTCAAGCTCGCGGGCCTCTTTTTCGTCGAAGATGTCCTGGGCCTTTTCGACAAGGGATACGACGTCGCCCATGCCGAGGATGCGCGAGGCCATCCTGTCGGGGAAGAACGGCTCCAGTGCATCAAGCTTTTCGCCGACGCCGATGAACTTTATGGGTTTGCCTGTCACGGCCTTGATAGATATGGCCGCGCCGCCGCGCGTGTCGCCGTCGAGTTTGGTAAGGATTATGCCGTCTATGCCGAGCTTTTCGTTGAAGACACCGGCTATGCTCACCGCGTCCTGACCTGTCATCGCGTCAAGGACAAGGAGCGTCTCTTTCGGGTTAAGGACCCTTTTCTGTTCCACCAGCTCCCCGACCATGCCCTCGTCGATATGGAGCCGGCCGGCGGTATCGACGATGAGCGTGTCGAAACCGTTGCGCATGGCGTATACCTTCGCCTCTTTGCAGATCGTCACAGGGTCTTTGACCACATCCATGGTAAAGGCCTCCACATTGATCTGCTTTCCCAGTTTGACGAGCTGATCTATCGCAGCCGGGCGGTAAATATCGGACGGGACGAGAAGCGGTTTTCTCCCGTTTTTCCGAAGATGGATGGCGAGCTTTCCTGCGGTCGTCGTCTTGCCGGAACCCTGCAGACCGATGAGCATCACCGGGACCGGGGGTGCGGCCGCAACATCGAGGGGCTTGTTGGCACTGCCAAGGAGTTCACGCAATTCATCATAGACTATCTTGACAAACAGCTGGCCCGGGGTGATGCTCGTGAGCACATCTTCACCCATTGCCTTTTCCTTGACCTTTTCAAGAAAATCCTTTGCCACCTTGAAATTGACATCCGCTTCAAGGAGGGCAACCCTTACCTCGCGGAGGGTATCCTTGATATTGTTTTCTGTGAGCTTTCCGTATCCACGGACCTTCTTGAAGGTCGACTCAAATCTTTCCTGTAATTTCTCAAACATAAGATGTGAGGTATATTCTAATTGAAATGCCCAAGATAGTCAATGTTAATTAAGGGTTATCCATCAATGACAACAATGTTTTACAAACCCAGGTACCTCCCCGGGTTCTCGCAGGCTGCTGCTTCTACTATATCGCGGTCAAATCCGAGCTCTACAAGCCGCTTCATGGATTCCGTAAGCACCATTGAACCTCCGAGCAGCCTGCCGCTGGCGCTTCTTACACCGGAGGAACCCGCGATCCCTGACCCCTTGACCGTATCGGAAACAAGAATGATGCGCATGCGGTCCTTCATGCGGAAGATGATCTCCAGCACCCCCGGGTGCAGGTGATAAGGGTCTGCGATGACCTCTGTGTAGACATGGGGGTTCGTAAGACCAAAACCGGCGATCCCCGGCTCCCGGTGGTGGATGCCCCTCATGGCATTGAAGAGGTGCGTAATGCCGGTTGCGCCGGCGCTAAAACCGTCCTGCGCCTCGCTGAAGGTCGCGTCGGAATGGCCCATGCTGACAATGATGCCCCTGCCGGCAGCCGCACTGATGAGCTTTGTCGCACCTTCCAACTCCGGCGCAACGGTCATGATCCTCACGACCTTGTCGAATCCTTCGATAAGTCTTTCACAGTTAGAAACTGTTGCCGGCAGGAACGATCCCCTGTCAAGCGCCCCCGCCATTGCCGGATTGAGAAAAGGCCCTTCCAGATGTGCGCCGATAATGGCCGCCTGCTTCTGTCCGGAGCATTCCAGCCTTCTTTCCTGCTGGCTTTCCATGGCCCTCTTCACCGCCGACATATCTGCGCGCATCTCGTCTAAAGAGGAAGAATAGATCGTGATGACAATGGCGTCAATACCGAGCTCCCCCTGAAGGCGGGCCATCCCGAGGAGGTCTTCCGGCTTGGCCCCTTTCGAGTCGTGGCCGCCGAAACCGTGGGTATGCACATCAATGATGCGCATGGACGACCTCTCTTTCAACGGCGCATATCCGGTAATCATAGAGCATGCTGATAAACGGGGGATGCCGCAAAGGGTCCGCGTCCATGCCGAACAGGTGGCTCACGCATGAACAATCGGAGCACCCGAAACCGGGAACTTTCCATTGCGAGACCTTCTCAAGACCGGCCGCGAGAGCGCATTCAATGTCCTCTTCGGTCCTTATGGCAAGGGCCTTGTAAAAAAAGGCTCTCTCCCGGAGATGATCGACGTGCCAGAAAAGCTTTTTTCGCAATCTGCCGTGACGTTCCATCCTTTTCGTGAGCGCCTTTTTAGCCGAACCGGCATAGAGATAGTAACCTTTCCTGAAAAAGACCTCTCCCAATCCTCCCACCTGTATCCGGGTATCTTTCGCAAGCCTGAGAATGAGGATGTAGCACCCGCTGTCGCGGCTCTTTCGGCCGATCATGTCCCAGGGGACGGTGAGCTTCCTGACGTGACGGTCGAGTGTAAGATCGCCGTTCCACTTGAGTGCGACGGCTTCCAGAAAGATCCTGCCCCGGCATCTCAGGAAAGTCTGCGAAAAGGCAAGGTCAGTATGATACTCGGGCATAAAATACCGCGCACGGGGCCATTGGACCAGAAAGAGCACACCCGCCCGGGTACCTGATGACGCAAGTTCCAGAAGGCCTTCGAGGTGTCGGCTCCCCCGTTTTGTGACTGCGTCGGGAAACATGGCGAGTTTGTCGCCGAAAAGGGTGCAGTTCTTGATCTCCAGAACCATTTCGCGCCCGTCTTTTTGAAGCAGGAAATCAAACCTGCTGTCACCGAATACCGCCTCCCTCCTGACGACCCTGGCACCCTCGAGACCAGGCACCAGTGAGTTATTCAACAGCATCTCTGCAACATCATTCGCCATATGGGTATGGAGCAGCACCGGCAAGCCATCTTTCTCCATCGCCACAACGGTGTAGGGAAGCTTCAGTTCCATTCTGTTCTTCACAAGGTAGAGAGTGCACCCTGGAAGGAGAAGCTCCCAGAGTCGGCCGGGGTTAGGCATGTAAGCTTTGACGGCCTTTCCTTCAAGGATGCATTCCACGACGAAGCGGTTGGGACGCGAAACGAACAGGGCCTCGCGAGGTTTGCCAGGAATGATCCGCATAGGGGATTATAACAGATGGAAAGGCGATTGGCCACGGAAACGGTAATTCCAACCGTGTGACATGCCGCCAGGTTCAGGCAGTATCATCGCCGGGAAAGCAGCCGCAGGCCCCTTCCCGCCTTTATGCCGGCCGCAATGATGAAAAGCGCGATACCCACCGGCATTACAAGGCGCCCTAATGAGGGCGGCAGAAGCATATCGTTCACATAAGGCGAATATAATCTGTCCACAAACAGCCTGATGGGGCAGGCAAATTTCAAGGGCAGGATGGAGGCGGCCTCGATGGCTATAGTTATATATGCCGCCACGAGGACACTTGATTTTCTTCCTGTCCAGTGGCAATAGATCATGTAGAGCAGACAGTAATAATTCCACGCTGCGATGGTCGTATGAACGATCTGTATAGCCAGCAGCATTTGACCTTCACCCTGTCCGCAGGTTATCCGCCCCGCCTCCAAAAGTCAACGTCTCTTTTACTGCGTTGCTTTTTTATGCAAAGAATATTATTGTTTTCCTGCAATAATATTAAGGGGTGAAGACAATGCCGATACACAGGTACACCTATCGATTGCGCATTGCGCTCATAATCGCCATGCTCGCATCGGCCGCCCTGGTGCTGCCTCAGTACGAAGCGCTTGCCGATACAATCAACAAGATCGCCGAATGCGCTTCAATACAAGATGATACTGAAAGGCTGCATTGCTACGACAGGGCGGCGGGCAGGAAAACGCAGGAGGTTCCGCATAAACCGGAAACGGCGGGGGATGCCGGGGCGCCGGAAAAAACCGATGAAACTGCCGTCGCGGCGAAAGAACCTGCCGTTTCTCCCCGATCGGTCATGGCCATGCATTGGGACCTTGATGAAGCGAGCAGGCAAAGCAGCTTCGTCATAAGACCCTATCGTCCCAACTATATACTTCCCCTTGCCTACAACACCTCCCCCAACCAGGACCAGGGCCTCGATGCCGACCCTGACGCAAGGGCGCAGAATGCGGAAGTCAAATTCCAGATCAGCTTCAAGGTGAAGCTATGGGAAGACGTCCTGGGGAAAAACATGGACCTGTGGTTCGCCTACACGCAGCTTTCGTTCTGGCAGCTCTACAACAAGGATTTCTCTGCCCCGTTCCGTGAAACGAACTATGAACCGGAACTGCTCCTCAACTTCCGCACCAACTACGATCTTTTCGGCCTGAAGGGCAGGATCATCAACGTGGGATTCAATCATCAATCGAACGGCCGTTCCCAGCCCTTATCGCGAAGCTGGAACAGGATCGTCGCCAACTTCGGTTTTGAACGCGACATGTTCAACCTGCTCCTCAAAACATGGTACAGGATACCGGAAACAACCAAGGATGACGACAATCCCGATATCGACAAATATCTTGGATACGGCGAGATATGGGGATATTATTACTGGAACAGGCACAGATTCGGTGCAATGCTGAGAAACAATCTGCGGCCGTCCGACAATAAGGGCGCCGTTCAACTGGAGTGGACCTTCCCCCTCATCGAGCGTGTCAGCGGCTATATACAGTATTTCAATGGATACGGCGAAAGCCTCATAGACTACAACAAGAGCGTAAACCGCTTCAGCATCGGGTTCATGCTGACGGATTGGTATTGAAAAAAAACAGTTCCAATGGTCCTGGTTTCTAAGTTTCAGTGTGAAACGATAATGGCATTGACCAAACACAGCGACCGGGAAAGAGACTGTGGCCAATCGTCAAATGCCGGCAGGCAATAGAATATATTGTCTGCTCGTTATTTCCTTCCCAATCATCGATCATTGCCGCAAGGCTGGCTGGTAATTGGAAATTTGTCATTGGTTATTGTTTTTTATTTGGTTATTGGTTATTGTAAAAAAATTAATTATTGTTGTCTGGAAGAAGGGGACTTCGTGAACAAAGCAACGGTATTATCCGCGGCCGCCGTGCTGGTCTTCGTGCAATGCTTCGTTGTCATGGCGATGGGGTCGAGCCAGGAAAGGTCCGGCATCCCGCAATGGCTTCAGGGCAAGATCGATGAGCTTGAGAAGGCACCGCTGGCAAATCCCCCCGCCATGGTGTATAAATGCTTCTGGCAGGACAGGACCATCTATTACCTCCCCCCGCAGTGCTGCGACAGGTACAGCGATCTTTACGATGAGTCGGGCAGGATCATTTGTCATCCTGGCGGCGGCATTACAGGCAGAGGTGATGGAAAATGCAAAGGCCCTCTCCCTGAAAGGGACAAATGCACGCTTATCTGGAAAGATGACCGCTCACACGGAAGGTGAACGGAAGCAGCACTGAATTATGGTATCCGGGCCTGGCAAGGACCGAATTCTTTGACCCCGCAATGGAGGTTCAAGGTGTTTAAAACGATAATGGTTGTTTTTCTGCACTGTCTGTTACTATTTTTCTCTTGCCCCATCCTTTGTCAGGCACAACCGGCCCTGACCGGCCATAACGGAGGTGAAAGGCTTGTCGTCGGGGTCACGCACGACCCGCCTTACCTGATCAAGGAAAAAAGCGGCGAATGGACAGGCCTCAATATGAACATATGGAAGGCCATCGCCCAGGAATTGAAAATAGATTACGACCTCAAGGAAATGACGTTCGATGAGCTCCTGGCCGCCCTTCAGAACAAAAGCATTGATATCTCGATCGACACTTTCTATGTCACGGCGGAGAGGCAAAAATCGATCGACTATTCCTTTCCATTCGGCAATTCGAGGCTTGCCGTTGCAACCCTTCCAGAGAAAATAAACCATCCATGGTGGACGGCCATCAGGATCTTCCTCTCCTGGGGGACCTTCAGGGTCATACTCCTGCTATGCTGCGCGCTGTGCGTGCTCGGTATTATCCTCTGGCTCATCGAGCACCGAACGAATCCGGACCATTTTGGAGGCAACATCATCAAAGGGATCGGCTCCGGCATCTACTGGGTAGGTTCAACGCTGGCTTCGGGGGTCTGCTTCGGGGTCGCGCTCAAGTCCCTGCCGGCCCGCATCCTGGGCCTTCTGTGGATGTTCCTTTGCGCAATAGCGCTGAGCGCGCTTATTGCATCGCTCACGAGCTCTCTTTCCGCTACCAGAGATATGGCCGCAGCGGTGAGCACTGACGAGCTAAGACATATGCATCTCGGCGGGATCAGAGGCAGCAGCGAATCCACGGCATTAAAGAACATCGGCGGGAAAAACACCCTCTTCAAAGATGAGCAGAGCGCGCTTAAGGCAATTCTCGATAAAAGGATAGAAGGCTTTCTCTATGATGAGATCACCCTGATCTATTACAGGGACAACGATTACAAGAATATGATATCGGTCTATCCTACGGAAACCAAGCGTTTCTTCTTTGCCTTCGGATTTCCCAAAAACAGCCGGATCAGATCAAAAGTGGATTATGCCATCCTGGACTATATTGAAAAACCGGAATGGCCCCTGGTCCTGCAGCGCTACGGACTTGAAGAAAACTTTGAAGAACGCACACCGCACTCATTCCGGCAAAGAAGGAGGAGGTAAGCTCTTTGAGGTTCGACATAGTCTCATGAACGAAAAGATCACACTGGGTAAATGGTCTGAAGCAGGCATCGATGAAATGCTCCTTGAAGCTTCAGGGATAGGCGATACCGGCTCGCGCATCGCTTTTCTGTCACGGCATTTCCTCGATACACCCTACGAGGGATCGACCCTCATCGGAGGCCCTGACACACCCGAAGAACTCGTCATAAACCTCACGGGATTCGATTGCTTCACTTTCATTGACTGTATCGAAGCAATGCGTCTTGCAAGCACCTTCGGGGAGTTCATAAAACATCTCCGGGAGGTCCGTTACAAAGACGGCATCGTCGCATACGTAAAACGCAACCATTTCTTCACTGACTGGCGTGAATTCAACAGACGCTTCGTCATGGATGTCACTGCCTTGATAGGGGGCATAAAAACACGGCAAGGCACGAAGATGCTCAACCTGAGATCGGACGGGACCCTTTTCCTCACTGGTATTACTCCCCGCACACGGATATTGGACTACATCCCATCGGCATCGGTCAACCCGGATGTTATTGAAAATCTTCACAGCGGCGATTATGTGGGGATATACACGGACACAGACGGGCTCGATGTTTCCCATGTGGGGATTGTCATCAAGGAAAATGATGCGACCTGCCTGCGCCATGCATCATCTGCCTCTGTTTCCCTTAAAGTGGTCGATCAATTGTTTTCGGATTATATAAAAGACAAACCAGGAGCTCTGGTGCTAAGACCTCTTCCTCAAGGTAAAGAACCACCAGGGTTTACCGTTTAGTGTTTCAAAAATGAAAAAAAGATATAAAAAGGGTCCGGCCAGAACCAGACCCTTTTTTCCTTGTTTATAGTTTTGTCACATTCGCCGCCTGAAGTCCCTTGGGACCCTTGACGACGTCAAAGTTAACTTCCTGGCCTTCCGCAAGGGTTTTGAAACCGGAGTCCTGGATTGCTGAATAGTGGACAAAAACATCCACGCCATCATCCTGTGTTATAAAACCGAAACCTTTGGACTCGTTGAACCATTTGACAGTTCCTTTTGCCATCTTACTAAAACCCTCCTTGATAATTTTTTTGAAGAATACGGAACTGTGTCATGGGGATGTTTAAATCTAATTCAATGCATCACTAGTGACATCTACTTCCGAAACTTCAAATTCAGTATCCCACAGTATCAAAAGGGTGTCAACTGAATTATGAAGAATTTTTAATCTAAAATAATTTGGTTTAATATCAAAAAACCCGGATCAACATGAAACAGAAAAACCTCTCCCCTGAAAGGCTGTCCGCTTCTCCATTAAAGGGACTAAAGGATCATTACATCTTCCCTTCATCCAGGGCAACAATGTCTCTTTTCAGGTACAGAACAAGGAGAAGACCGGGAAGCGCGGCAACGGTGGTAAAGAAAAAGAAGTTTGCCCATCCGATATAGGAAACAATATATCCCGAAGTAGGTGATATGACAACGCGCCCCAGCACCGCCAGAGAAGACAGCAGCGCGAACTGGGTCGCACTGAAACGCTTGTTGCAAAGCGCCATGACAAAGGCAACGAAAGCCGTGGAACCCATGCCGCTGGAAAGGTTCTCGAAGGCTACGGCAATGATCATGGCGGGATAGCTTTTTCCGATCAGGGCCAGGGCCATGAAGGAAAGGTTCGATACCATCTGGAGAATGCCGAAATACCACAGCGACCTGAAGAGCCCCATCTTCACCATAAGCGTTCCCCCGAAAAGGGCGCCCACTATGGTGGCCACAAGTCCCATACCCTTGTTGATGGTACCAACATCCGTCGGCGTGAAATTAACACCCCGTATGAGAAAGGCCGTGGACAACGCACCGGCATATGCGTCACCCAGTTTGTAAAGAACGATGAAAAGGATGATAATGAGGGCCGACCTGCGGGTAAAAAAATCCTTCAAGGGACCCCAGACGGCCTCCTGCATGGTCCTGGGCGGAACGATTTTATTGTCCGGCTCCCGCCCAGCGAATGCACCGAGCATTCCGAAGATCATAAAAAGGGCCATGAAAAAATAGGTGTTGCGCCACCCTATCCTGTCGGACATGATGAGGGCCAGCGCACCGCCGACAAGCATGGCTATCCTGTATCCGAAAATAAAGACCGCAACACCGAGGCCGCGCTCTTTGTCAGGAAGAACATCGGTCCGGTAGGCATCTATAACAATGTCCTGAGATGCTGAAAAGAAAGCGACAACAAGGGCAATTACGGCAAGGGCGAGCGGCATGTTTTCGGGAGAACTCAATGCCATGACCGCGATACCTATAAGCAGAAGTATCTGCACCGAGACTATCCAGCCGCGTCTCCTTCCCAGCCATGGCGGCACAAAACGGTCCATGAACGGCGACCAGAGGAATTTAAGCGTGTATGGAAGCCCGACAAGAGAGAAAAGACCGATGGTCTTTATGTCGATCCCCGCCGTGGTAAGCCAGGCCTGAAGAGTCCCCGCCGTCAGTGGAAGAGGCAGGCCGGATCCGAATCCCAAAAGCACCATTATCGCCATACGGCGGTTCGTGAACGCCTGCAGGTAGGGCGAACCTTTCAGCGCGCTCCAGATGTTCCCCGATTTTGTATTATCACTCATTCAGTTTTTCTCCAGGCATAGCTTTGAATACAAAAAAATACCGACCGCCCTGTGCGCATTTGCGTCAGGTATCTGATCCTGATCGGCCCTGCCGGTTCACAGCCCCAACCGGCCGCTGATCTGAAGCATCGCATCAATGGAAAGAGCGGCGAACTCATCAAGGGGTATGCCGATGAGTTCGCACTCCATGATGATATCCCGATTCACAGAAGCCGCGAAGGCTTTTTCCTTCATGCGTTTGACGACCGATTTCGGTTTAACGCTGGCAAGCTTTTTGTCAGGATATACGAGAGTTGTGGCAACGATGAGTCCCGTGATGGTCTCACCGGCTGCAAGAGCGTGCTGAAAACGAGTTGTACGCTTCCTGCCTGTTGCCGTTTCATTGTGCATCACAATAGCATCGATCACCTCGGGGTCTATCCCGCGTGATGCGAGTATCTCCTGCGCTTCAAGGCAATGGCGGTTGAGATCGGCGTTGGTGACCTCTATGTCGATATCGTGAAGCAATCCCGCAATCCCCCATTTTTCCTCGTCTTCGCCAAGCCGCCTCGCAAGACGGCGCATGACGGCTTCAGCAAAGTAGCAGTGGTTGAGCATTCTCTCGCTGCCAACATATCTTTTCAATAATTGATCGGCTTCATCTCTTGTCATGCCCCTGTCCCGCACCCTCCTTTCAACGGCCTTTTTCCAGCAGTTCGATGAGCAGCCGGTTTGGCAGGAGGAAAAAAGATATTTTCGTAACGCCCTCGCAGGTGCGTTCAAGGTTCTCATCATATGCAGTACAGTCAGTAGGCGGCGAAACCATCTTGAAGCCTTTTTCCTCAAGCTCTCCCGATACCTTTTCGATATCGTCCACCTCAAAACAGAGATGGTGCAATCCACCGCCGGTCTTTCTCAGAAAATTGTAGACAGCCGACTTTTCACCGATTGGCTCGAGCACTTCCAGATATATGTCGTCCTTTTCCCCCACAGGCACAAATGAAGCGTTGACATTCTTGTCATAATCTCCGACGGGATTAGTGACCGTTTCAAAACCGATGGCTTTGAGCACTCTGACGAAATCCTCGATCCTTTCCACGACAAAACCGATGTGGTCAAGCTTCATTCCCATTGCCTCGCCTCCCCGGATATATTACCCGACAACCGATATCGATTGCCACCTTAAAATGGCTTGGATGTTGGAGACGGCAATGCTTGAACTGTTTGAACATGGAAAGATATCTGCACCCGCCTCGGCAGTTCGAATGTAAAAAGCCGAAAAAAACCTGTGAGACATTAATAAAACAACAAATGGAACACAATGTATGAACGACAACGCCCGGGATATTTTCCCGGGCGTTGTTCACATTTTTTTATCGACAGCTTACATATTTACGCAGTGGGTATGAACCGCCCTTCCCTCATTGTCGACAACCACCATCTTCAATATGGGAAATTTCGTGATGTGGAAATCCTGGGCGGCACATATGGGGTTATTCTTGGCGTTGAGGAACCAATCACCTATTTTGGGTTTCCTAACTTCACCGGTTACAATGAACCTAATCTCACGTATCATTGTATTTGCCTCCTTCTCTCATGAGATCTCATGCCCATGTCTTCCTCCCCAGAAAGTGTCGGGCATGTAGAAAAAGCAGAAGCAAATTCTTTGCTTCATTGTTTTTGCACGATATTTTTCCGCATCACCTCCTCATTTTTTAGCATTCAAAGGTTTTCCGATCTTCGCTTTCGCGACCAGTTTTTCTGATGAATCCCAAAGCTGTCCATATACACCCCACTGTGTATGCTCATACATATACATGATTCAACGAACCATTATAAATGATATACGTCACACTTCAAAAAAAGAGGGCAGGCCCGAAAGCCTGCCCTCCTGTTCGCTGTTCTTTTGTGAGGCCTATGAATTGAGGATCTTCTTTGCCCTTTCATCCTGTACATCGGTGATGAAGGATATCCCCGTTTCTTTCTCGACTTCCCTGTTCGCCGCAAAAAGATCGTCCCTCGAAATGTCTCTGAGATTGAATTTCCGGGCCCCTGCCATAAGCTGCTGAAGACCGGCCGCAAGCTTGTCCGCGAGAGTCCACATTGCGATGGCGCCGAAGGGGATATTCTTCATCTCCTGTGCTCCGACCTTTTTCTGCACATCATAGTAACCTGCAAAGATCTCATCCGCCGACGAACCGAGTTCCTTGACGGAAGGCGCCAGATCGTCCCAGTTTCCGTTGACTTTTGCCCTGTTCTCGGGTTTCAGGACACCTTCGATGTTCGAACCGACGAAACCAGGGATCATTGCCGCCCTTCCCATGCATACCATCCTTGTGAACGGCGCACCGAGGGCGAGTGCCTTAAAGATATGGTCTTCGCGGGCAAGACCGCCTGCAAATGCCAGGTCTACGACTCTCTGACCTTTTGCCGCAAGGACAGTCGCATATTCATGTGCTTTGCTGTGGAGCAGGATTGACGGAACACCCCACGATTCCATCATATTCCACGGGCTCATACCGGTTCCGCCGCCTGAACCGTCAATGGTGAGGAGATCAAGCTTTGCGTCGGTCGCAAATTTGATCGACATGGCAAGGGCCTCCATACCGTAGGAACCAGTCTTCAGGGATATCCTCTTGTAGCCAATTTTACGCAGATAATTGACGGACCTCATGAAGCTTTCCCGGACCTTTTCAGGTGTTGAAAGGTCGGTATAACCAAGCCTGCTGTGACGGGCGAACGCTTTGATCGCGCCGTGCTTGAATGCCTCCTGCACCTCTGGAATGATCGGATCGGGATCGACGATATAACCTCTGTTCTTCAGGAAAAGAGCGTAATCAAGATTATCGACCTGGATCTCTCCGCCGATGTCCTTCGCGCCCTGGCCCCATTTAAGCTCGATGATGACCTTGTCGCCGTATTTATCGATAACGTATTCGGCTACACCATTTCTGGTATCTTCCACGTTCATCTGGACTATGATCGCACCGTAACCGTCATAATATTTCAAGAAGGTGTCGATCCTTCTGTCAAGCTCCGGCGCCTTCTCTATCTTACCGTTATTTATTACCGCCTGCTTATCGATGCCCACAACGTTCTCACCGACAACTATGGGGATGCCGACGAGGGCCGCGCCTGCGGCAAATGAATCCCAGTATTTTGCGGCAATGAATGTTGAGCCGAGAGCACCCGTCATGATGGGTATCCTCGTCTTTGTCGTTACCTTTGAGCCGAATTCCGATTCTATATTCACATTGGGAAAGATACAGTCGTCCGCGGTGCTTTTCAGTCCCTTTGGAAGTCCCTTTACACCATAAAGATAGCCCTGGATTCTCAGAGAGTTATAATTCACGCCAAGATGTGTTGTATTGGCACTTCCTGCCGTTACGAGACCAAAATCTCTCGGATAGAGGATCTTTCTGCCCTTCAGGCTTGACAGCCATGTCTCGCATCTGCCCTTACAGTCTGCCCTGCAAAGCGTGCACAGACCTGATTCAGCGGGGTTGCCACGGTTCACGGTCCCGATCGCGTCATTTGTTTTCGACCATTCTATCATCTTAACCTCCTTAAGTTTATTTATTATGGTAACTTATTGCCGTTTATACGGCAAGTGTTTGCCGTTATATTTGTCATATGATATCAGCGCACAATATGGTTGTCAACAATATTTATATCGATATATGGCCGTAAGCATGAATAATGTTGCAAAGCCTCAATCGATGAAGTATGATAATTCATTACGGCAATTTTGCCGTATTATATGTTTCTGTTGCCGATAAGGAGATGTATCGATGGAGAAGAAAAAGAAGAAAGACCTTTTGATACTTGGTATTCTCAGGAACGCCTCCACGCCGCTCACCAGCGTGAAGATAGCCCAGGAGCTGCAATCTCTCGGTCATGATATAAGTGAAAGGACAGTGAGACTCTACCTCCAGCGGATGGATGGAAACGGTCTGGCCAGGCAGATCGGCAAGCGCGGCCACGAGATCACCGAAAAAGGTGAGAGCGAACTGGATTCTTCCAAGATCATCGAGCGCGTTGGTTTCCTCTCTGCAAAGATCGACCGCATGACTTACCAGATGAGCTTCGACATCAATACCACATCAGGCACCGTCGTCATCAATGTGACCATAGTCAACCCCGTTCAGCTGGCTAAAAACATCGAATATATACAACGTGTATACGCAGACGGTTACGCCATGGGACACCTCGTGACTTTCCTTGCCCCCGGTGAGTCCCTCGGCCACATCACCATACCGGAAGGCATGATCGGCATCGGGACGGTATGTTCCATAACGCTTAACGGCGTACTGCTCAAACATGGTATACCGACGGTTTCACGCTTCGGCGGGCTTCTGGAGATAGAAGATAAGAAACCTGTTCGTTTCGTGGAGATCATCATGTATGACGGCACGAGCATTGACCCCCTGGAGGTCTTTATTCGAAGCGGCATGACCAACTACATGGGTGCTGTGGAAACTGGCAGCGGCCGTATCGGGGCCAGCTTCCGTGAATTCCCGGCCGAGAGCCGTGACCTCGTTGAACAGCTTGCCGAGAAGCTCAAGAGGATCGGGCTTGGCGGCCTTGTCCGCATCGGCTTTCCCGGTCAGCCGCTCCTGGACATCCCGGTCAATGAAGGCAGGGTCGGAGCCATCGTTATCGGTGGGCTCAATCCCGTTTCCATCCTCGAAGAAAGTGGGGTCAGGGCATACTCACGGGCGCTTGCGGGCATAATTGACTTCAGCAGGCTCTTCCGCTACGAAGAAATGGGAAACAGGATAAAGGAATATCTGTAAAAGGACAGTTTAAAGGTTTGAGTGTCTGTGAAACGGTTTAAAAACATTGAAACACTCAAACTGTTTTACCCATGATCTGTCTTTTTCGGTATCTTTGCCGATTTCCGCACCGGCAATTTTGCCGGAAAAACATTCTTATTATTGTCCGGTCTGTGCGTTCAAACAATCAAACATTCAAACTTACAAACTGCTTTTTAAGGTTTCATACGGTGAGCTCACCCTCCATGACCGTCACAGCCTGACCGAAAAGATTGACGCGCTCACCTCTGAGACGGACCCTGACCACCCCTCCCCGCCCGGACGCCTGATACCCGACAAGCTCATCCTTTCCAAAACGCCTGCCCCAAAAAGGCCCAAGACAGCAATGGGCTGAACCTGTAACTGGATCTTCGTTGACTCCAACCGCGGGGGCAAAAAAACGGGAAACAAAATCGAATTCATTCGAATCGGATCTGCTCGTCACTATGATACCCCGGACGGGCAGCCTGAGAAGAAGGCCAAAATCAGGACAAATATCTCTCACTGCCTGTTCAGAATCCACTTCCACAATGTAATCGAAATGACTCAGGCCTGTGTACCGGACGGGTACACCGAGCGCGGCAGCAAGATCGTCCGGAATGGGTATTTCCTTGTCTGGCTTGGAAGGAAAATCGAGTCCTATCCAATCGCCTTCCTGCCACGCTGTAAGCAGGCCGCTCGCCGTATGGAACATTATCCTGTCGCCTGTCCTCGCAAAGCCCTCCTGGAATAAGACATGTGTGCTTGCCAGTGTGCCATGACCGCACAATTCCACCTCCACCGCGGGGGTGAACCACCTCAGGCTGTAGCCATCGGCCATGCGGATCAAAAAAGCCGTCTCGGAAAGGTTCATTTCGCGGGCGACATCCTGCATCCATGAATCGACCATGGGATGTGTAAGGACACACACCCCCGCCGGATTGCCGGCAAACGCTTTTCTGGTAAATGCATCAACATGGAATATCTTCACGGGCAACCTTTCTTCATTGAAAATAATGGGCCGTCATTACACCGCAGGATCCTGACTGAACATTGTGCCTTTTCCCCGGACATGTTGTCAATAACATGCAGAATGAGATACCGCTTCAATTCACGCGGGTTGCGTTGACAATTTCCGTCCTTTCTAATATCCTTATAAGAGGAATGATGCTTTATTGAAGTATCTTAACATGAAAGGGGGTTAGTTGGTATGAAAACACTTACCAGGATCATCATCTCAACCCTGCTGTTATTATCAGTCTCGAGTATCTGTTTTGCCGATCCGCCCGATCCGAAACCGCCTGAGTATACTATTTCTCTGCCTGGTTAAACTTTAATGGGGCTGGTCAACAAGAAAATAACAGGAGGTGCGTGGCTCTGATGAAGAAGTTGATTATTACCATGATGGCGGTAATATTCCTCATCACCTCTGTAAATGTATGTCTTGCAGACAAGGGACGTGATCCCCCCGACCCGCCGGTCATACCACCTTCCGGAGGACCGCCCCGCTGATGCCTGCTTCGTAAATGCGGTCCGGTTAAAAGGTCGATATACTTCAAAGACAGAGGCGGACAAAATCCGCCTTTGTCTTTGATAACACTCCGTGAAAATATAAACCAAACGACATAAACTAAGGATGCATTTGACATAATGAAAAAAAACAATATAAGTCGCCCATCTTTGATTTCCTTCATCATCCTGGCGGTTCCCGTCGTCCTTTTCATCTTCACGGCAATTTCTCTGGCCGGGCCGTCTCCCGTCAAGGACCAGGATAAACTCGCCGGTGATCTTATCGACGCCTACCGCCAGGGTATCAGCGGCTTCTGGTCGGCTTTCGGAGAAAACAGGGAGAAGATCGAAGGGCCTGCCCTTGAAAAGACCCTCCAGCACGCCATTGACAACCGTGATGACACCCTTGTCAATCTTGTTCTCGAAGGAGCACGCATAAAAGGAGATCAGGGTTCCCTGGTTTCCATGATGCTCATGTCCGCGGATTATTTCCTTTCCGTCTGTCTTCATGCAGAGGCCCTGAAACTTTATGACGATGCCCTGCCGCTCGCACGCAGTATCGATAACCCCGCCCTTCTCGCAAAATCGTATGAAGGCAACGGCGACATCGCCTTCTACACGGGAAACACGACAAATGCCCTGCTCATGTACAACAAGGCTGCCGAACTTTATGCAAAGGCCCCTTCCGCCGCAACGGGTCAGGGCATCGTGGCGCGGAAAATGGGGGATGTCTTCACCCAGACCGGTGATAATGCCCAGGCCAAGGCGTTCTTCGAACGCGCTCTCAACCTGCTGCCGCGCGGGAAAGACAGGGTTGAGGAAGGAAATGTTTACCGCGGCCTGGGAAACCTTTCCATGAAACAGCGCGACCACAAGGCCGCAACAGCTTTTTTTGAGATTGCGCTTACACGCTACAGCGCCTCCCGTCATAAGAACGGCGAGGCCGACGTATACCGGGCGCTTGGCGAAGCGGCCCTCCGGACAGGCGACAGCAAAAAGGCGCAGGAGTATTTCGAAAAGGCCCTTGCCGTGTACAGCGGGACGCGCTATCTTGTCGGCCAAGGTTACGCCAACAAGGGGCTTGCCGACATCAATTACTTTTCCGGCAAGAACGATGAGGCCCTGACGCTTTACGATAAAGCGCTTACCCTTTTCATTACCTCAGGGTATCCCCTTGGACAGGCCGATGTGCTCAGAAGGATGGGGCAGATCAATCTCAGGATCGGTCAGATCCAGAAGGCGGCCGAAATCTATGAAAAAGCCCTTCCCCTCTACCGGCAGGTTAAAGAACCTGTCGGACAGGCAGACGTTTACAAAGGCATCGGAGACATCGGTTATTACAACAGGAACTTTTCCCGGGCGTTGGAAATGTACGACAGGGCCCTGCCTTATTATGTCCATGCCAACGAGCCTGTAGGCCAGGGCAACGTGCATCGCGCGACAGGCGATATCTATCTGTATGCCGGCAACAACGCAAAGGCAATGGAATACTATGAAAAGGCGCTTACGTTCTACATCAAGGCAAACTCTCCATTGGGACAGGCAAACACCTACCGCACCATGGGGGAAACCTATCTGAAGCTCAAAAAGAACGACCACGCCCTCGCCATGTTCAACTCGGCCATGGCACTCTATAAAAAAACGAACGAACCCATCGGACAGGGAGACATCTACAAGACCTTCGGTGAGATCTACCTGCAAAAGGGAAACAAAATGGCGGCGCTCAACATGTTCCAGGAGGCCCTGAAACAACTGGAGAGGGCCCGCTCCATCGTGGACCAGGGACATGCCTTCCAGGGCATAGGCGATGTCTTTATGTCAGCAAACGACTATCCAAGGGCCATCGAGAACTACGACAGGGCCCTTGCCCTTTACAGCCAAATGGGTGACAAAGAATCTGAAGCCTTCGTGCTCCTGAAAAAAGCATCCCTATTCGCCAGGAAGGCAGACACCGGAGGCGCCATCAGGCTTTTCGAGGAAGGGCTCGGCAAGTTCGAGCAGGTGCGCACACAGGCAATGTTCGCCGATATCAAGAAGAGCTACATGGAAAAGGTACACGACTACTACGAAGACGCCGCCATGTTCATGCTCAACAACGAGGAGAGCGAAAAAGCCTTTTATTACATCGAGGCAATGAAGGCCAGGGTCTTTCTCGATCAGCTCGCCGAAGCCCGTGTAAACCTTGAAAAAGGCATAGACCCGGCAACAAAAAAGGAACGCGACGCCCTCGAAGGAGAGCTTTTTGTCATCGGCAAAAAGCTTGCCGCGGAATCGCAAAAAGAAACCCCCGACAAAGAGGCCATTGAAAAGCTCCGGAAAGAACATTCCCTTGCGCAGGACAAGCTTGACGCCCTCAGGCGGGACATACGGTACAAAAACCCCCTCTACGCATCCGTGCAATACCCGCAGCCCATAACCGTCAAATCGCTTCAGGAAAAGGTGCTCAGGGACGGGGAAGTGCTTGCGGAATATTTCCTTTCCAGGCAGGGTGCTTTTTGCCTCGCGGTCACAAAAACCGATTTCAATGTCATCGAACTTCCCGTTAATCAGGAAGATCTGGCGAAAAAAATAAACAGTCTCCTCAAGAACATCCAGGGTTTTCCGCAAGGTGAGAGTTTCCGTTCAAACATCGCCGAAGACCTTTACGATATCCTGGTGAAGCCCCTTGAGCCGCTTCTGGCCGACAAGACTCTCATCGTGGTGCCTCAGGGTACGCTGGCATATCTTCCTTTTGAAACGCTCCGCACCGAGCATGACGGAAAAAAGATATTCATGACGGAAAAATACAGGGTGAAATACATCCAATCAGCAACGGTGCTCGGGGTGTTAAGAAGCCAGTATGAACAAGGAGGATCCGGTGACACCTTCATCGGATTCGGCGACCCTGTCTACGACTACCAGGGCTTTAAATCCGGGACCGAGGAAGGAAAAAACAAGGACAGGGGCGCGGACTCCCCGGCGGCCTTTACGAAAAACAATTACCTGCGCGCGGGCGGCACCCTTACAAGACTGGTAGGCAGCGGCGAAGAGATAGAAGGCATCGGGAAGATATTTGAAAAGAAGGGTGGGACCGCCAGGTCTCTCCTCAGGATCGATGCCCGCGAAGAAAACGCCAAGTCAGAAGAGGTCGACCGCTATGCCTTTGTCCATTTCTCCACGCACGGCATCGTGGAACCGCAATTCCAGGCCATCGCCCTGAGCCAGATACCGGATGAAAAAGAAGACGGGTTCCTGACCCTCGGTGAGATAATGAACGGCAAGTTCAACGCACGCCTTGTCGTCCTCTCCGCCTGTGAAACAGGCCTTGGCGAAATGGCCCGGGGCGAAGGCGTGACGGGACTTACAAGGGCCGTCATGTACGCGGGAAGCGCCGCAGCCATGGTGAGCCTGTGGAGCGTAAGCGATGAAGGGACCAGGGAACTGATGGTAAGCTTTTATGAGAACCTGATAGACAAAAAGATGTCCAAGGAGGAGGCGCTGCGGGCCGCAAAAGCGGGGCTCATCCACGGGGAAAAAGGCAACACCTTTTCGCACCCCTTCTTCTGGTCGGCCTTTGTGATGTACGGGGAATAATAAAAAACCGCTCGAACCGCTTGAATGTTTGAATAGCTTGAGTGTTAAAGACAAATTCCCCGAATACGGTTTAAAAAGGAATATCCGGCATCTACCCTGAAGTATTCAGGCGGTTCGAGTGGTTCAAACCATCTTTTTTGCCTTTCCCGTTCAAGCTATTCAAACATTCAAGCGGTTGAAACGGTCTTTATTTATATATCCCGCATCCCAGGTAGACATCACCCACGCGCAGGCAATATGTAGTCTTCTCGAGTATTTTTCCTGTGGCCGAGTTCAGCCATTTATAATCAACCCAGCCTTTGCCCTTCGTTTTGGCCACATCGGTGATCTCCTGCATGAAAGGTTTTCCGTTGGCATCCCTCAGATCAAGCATGTTTTTACCTACGAGCTTCGCATTCTGACCATGCGCGAGGGTCTCTCCTTCCATGCTATTGACGAATATGTAGAGGTCGCCTTTTACGAAACGGCCCTGTGGATCGCTTATCTCGGAATAAATCTTTCTCTTGTCGTTGGAGTTACGCAGATAATCCGCGGCCTTTTCGATAAAGGCCACAACTTCTTCTTTACTGGACGAGCTTTTCCCCGGGTCGCTTCTGTCCTGCAGCCTGAACTGGTCGACGAGCTTGTTGAGTTCGACGGACAGGTTCGATAATTGCGAGGATGCATCTGCGTTCTCGGAAATGTTCTTTGCCGATCCGTCCATGATCTTCGATATTTTCTGTATATTATTGTTGATCTCGTTCGTTGTTGCGCTCTGCTGCTCCGATGCCACGGCTATCTGGTTGATCTGGGATGCCAGGGCGTTGATCTGGTTCAGGATCTCCCTGAGGGCGCTCCCTGATTTGGCAGTCTCGTTGTTGCCCACCTCAACCTCTTTCACACCGCCTTCCATTGAAACAACAGCGTTCTTCATCTCGTCCTGCATGGTATGTATGGTATCGCCTATCTGTTTCGTGGCCCCCGTGGTCCTTTCGGCAAGCTTGCGGACCTCGTCGGCCACAACGGCAAATCCCCGCCCGTGCTCACCGGCCCGGGCAGCCTCGATCGCCGCGTTCAATGCGAGCAGATTGGTTTGTTCGGCTATCTCGTTGATGATACCGGCGATATCTCCGATCTGGTCTGAACGCTCACCCAGCTTATGAATGATCAAGGCGGATTCCTTTACCCTCTCATCAATGCGACCCATGGTCCGGATGATCTCCTGAACAATGTTTTCTCCCGTAACGGCCGAATTATTCGCGATCTCGGAGCTTTTTGCGGCGGCTATGCAATTATTTGTTATTTCGGTTGCCGTCGCGGACATTTCTTCACTGGCCGTTGCAACAGAGGTTATTTCCGTCACTATCACATCGGTGCCCCTGGCCATCTGGCCCGCGGTGGCATCGAGGGTGTTGACCGCAAAGGATATCTGGCTGCTCCTGTCGGCAACGCCCGACAGGGCATCGCTGAAACGTTCTACGAAATTATTGTAATTATTTCCCATAGTTCCGAACTCGTCATTAGAGTTGACGCTCATTCGTCTTGTCAGGTCGCCCCGGGAAAGCTGTTCAAAAGACTCCGCAACATCCTTGAGCGGCGCCCGGATCACCCCTGACATATAGAAACCGGAGGCAAGGGTTATGACGACAATCGCCGCAAGGCAGATGGCGATCACAAGATTGCCGCCGCCTGACAAACCAGGCTGCCCGCCCTGAATCAGCGCAAAAAATACGATCCCGAACAGGACAAGCAGAATTGCCGACAAAACAGGCGCGAAGAGCGTTTTGCTCCCAACGGAAAGATTCCCAAAAAATTTCTTCAAGATAACCTCCAGTTTTTTAAAGTCCCCATTCGTATATATTTTTATCGGATTTTTTTGCTGCAGGTTAAGGATTTTGAAAATAATTTCACAAAGATTTTAAAAAAACAAGCGATGGTCTTCCCTGTAATCCATGGTCCGCCACCTGCTGCCCATCACCTTTTTTATTGTTTCTTGCAATAAAACGACAAAGCATCCCTTCTCGCTCTCCAGAGTCGATCGGCTTCATCGATATCGATGGCGCGCAAAAATACCCTGTCACGTGGTTTTATGTGGGCCAGCCTGTCCATATCGATATCCGCGACCATGGCAATCCTTGCGTAACCGCCGACGGTCCTTTCCGCAAGGCTGATTATCGGAAGACCGTCCGGCGGCACCTGGACCGTACCCGGCAGGATCCCTTCGGATATTATACTCTTCTCAACTTCCTGCCTGAACTCGAAAGGTGTTCCTTCGAGACGCACGCCTGTCCTGTTGAGCCTGGACGTAGCGTTAAAAAAAACCGCATCCTTCCTGTTTGAAAGGAACGCGGCAGATCTGGGGACAAAGCGGTCGGCCTCCGGTCCGGCAATGACTCTGATCATATGAGGTTCCTGCATGGAAGGTATCATGGTGTCCGGGACCATCTTAAGCTCACCGCGCGCCCGCACGTTCTTCAGGGGGATCGTATCACCCTTTATAAGGGGCCTGCCATGGAAACCGCCGAAATTGCATTCGAGGTTTGTCGTATGACTGCCGAGCACAGGCCCGATATCCATTGTCCCGGAAAAGCCGATATAATACCTCAGGCCTTCCTTCACCTCGCGCACACGCAGGAAGCTCCCTTTCCTTGCTTTTATTGCCGACCAACCGGGGATTGGTATGTCGTCCAGGGTTGCGGCAACCTTTGCCCCGGTGATCGCAAATATCATCTCCTCGGCAAACCTCAGGCGCAAGTCATTTCCCATTACCTCAATCGCGGGAGCGTTATTCGGGTTATCAAGAAGATACTGGAGAAGCACGTAGGAAAAACGGTCCAGTGCGTATGAAGGCGGGACGCCTATATGGGCATGGCCGTATCGCCCGGAATCTACAATTATCGACAGAAAACCTGCCCCCGCCACCTCGATCATGATTGCACAAACCTCACCAGGTCCCCGAAATTAAAGAGACTGAATGGTTCCTGGTCATGGTCGAAAAGTCTTTTCATTGTTCTTCCGATGATCCGCCAGCCTGCCGGCGATTCAAAGGGGTATATACCGGTCTGAAGCTGGGCAAGACCCACCGATCCCTGGGGGACCTTGAGGACGGGTGTTTCCTGACGGGGTACGTAGATCCTTTTGTCGAGTATTCCCAGATAGGGAAAGCCCGGCATAAAACCAAGCGCGAAAACACGGTATGTGACTGACGAGTGGACCTCAATGACCTCCTGGGCAGACAACCCCGAATAGGAACAGACAAAATCCATGTCCGGACCGTAATCGCCTCCGTACCTGACGGGTATTTCAAAACGCCGCGGCTGAGGAAGCGGCATTTCTATCCACTCTCTCTCCGTTTTGACAATCAGTGATGACAATCGTTCATAATCTGCGCGGTCCCGGTCAAAATGGATGAGGCAAGACCGGAATGAAGGAATTACATCTATGACTCCAGGGGGCTGCAATGAGCGGATATACAGGAAAAAACGCCTTACCTGTTCGTGGGTCCGGTCATCGACCGCCGTTCCCAGGATCACTCTTATGCCCTGTTCACCGAAACGTTCAATCTCCATATGAGTCACACAAAGCTGCCAAGCGGCCTGACCTCTATCCCCTCACGCTCTGCCCGCCGGCGGATCATGGGGGCGGCCAGGATGCTCTCCCTGTTGTCGCCGTGGATACAGATCGTATCTATGGCAAGGTCGATCCAGCGGCCGTTCAAGCTCTCCGTACCCTTCCTCTTGACCATCGATATCGCCCGCTGCGCGATGACCCCGGCATCCTTGATGACCGCGCCGGGCCTCGAGCGCGACAGCAGTGCCCCGTCATCGTCATAGACCCTGTCCGGGAAAGCCTCGAGAGCGATCCGCGCACCCGACTTCCTGCATATCGATCTCAGTTCAATTGAGGCCGCCGTCCCCATCGTGAGTAAAATAATGTCCCCGAAAGCTTTCCTTAAATTCTCCGCAATATCAACAAACAGCTTCTCCTGGCCCAGGGCGTAATGATAGAGCGCCCCATGAAGCTTCACGTGCTGCAATGGAACCCCTGCATGATCAGCAAAGCCTTTCAGGGCCCCAACCTGGTATATTACACTGTCAATTATCTCCTCATGGTCCATTTCGATCCGGCGCCTTCCGAAACCCTGGAGGTCGGGATAACCCGGATGGGCGCCGACCATGACATTGTGGTCCCCGCAAAGCCTGATAGTACGCCGCATGACAGTCGGATCGGATGCATGTGCTCCGCAGGCTATGTTTGACGATGTCACATAAGCAGCGGCCTCGGCGTCGTTGCCGGCGGTGTATTCCCCGAAGGATTCTCCCATATCGCAGTTTAGATCAACAGTGACCGCCATCGTCCTCAATATTACCAGAAAAACGGCCCGCTGTCACATCGGCAAACCTTAAGGAACGGTTTATATGGTTTGTTCGGTTTGCCCGGTTTCTTTTGTTTATATGGTTTGTTCGGTTATTTTTTAACTGAAGAAACTGAAAAAAAACCTATGAACCGAATAAACCGTATAAACTGAACAAACCGAAAAACCTGGCAAACCTCACGCAGGTTTTTGACAATGATGCAGTCTTCTGGTATTTTGTGAGAACAAACCAGACCATGGCCGGAAAGACAAAAAGATCTGTCTCATCAAATAAGACCGCAAAGAACACCGACACGGACCGCACAAGGCTCAGACGGTTTCTGTATCTATGGCTGCCCTTCATCTGCATCGTTCTCATCGCATTTTATGCGGCGGCCCTTGACCCTGCAAAACCGACAGGCGTGAAAGTGCAGGCGGCCCTCATCGGAGCGGGTACCTCCGGCGGCCCGCAGTCAACTTCTTCAAACTTCAGGGTAAAACTGGACAGCGGCGAAGAAACAGAGGTCTTCATTCCGGAAAAGCAGCTCCCGCCCCCGGGAAGCCGTATAGTAATGGAAGAATACGCCACTTTCCTCTTGAAGAAAAGATCATATCGGTATCTGTATATTACCGATACCCCAACACCATCAAAATAGGACTTTCATCGCCCGTCAATGTCCCTTGACACGTTCCATGGTATTTGATAGCATCTTTCGATCGGGGGAGATACGGCGGTGATCCGGCCAATAAGAGATTCCTTGAATATCCCGACAATTTCCATCAATGAAGGAGATCATCAATGGGTATCGTACTGGTCGTAATAATCATCATTTTGATCGTGATCATCATTGTCCCCATCAGCATTTACAACTCCCTTGTCAAAAAACGCAACCGCTACCAGAACGCCTTCTCGCAGATCGACGTCCAGTTGAAAAGACGCTACGATCTCATCCCCAATCTTGTGGAAACAGCCAAAGGCTACATCAAGCACGAGAAAGAAGTTCTGGAGTCGGTGACACAGGCACGCAACATAGCAAAGACCGCTGTTGACGCCCTCAGGGCAAGTCCCGCAGACCCGGGCGCGATGAACAGACTGGCGCAGGCTGAATCCTCACTCACCGGAGCGCTGGGGACCCTCTATGCCGTTGCGGAAAATTACCCCGATCTCAAGGCAAACCAGACTATGTCGCAGCTCATGGAGGAGTTGACCTCCACGGAAAACAAGGTGTCCTTCGCCCGCCAGGCATATAACGACAGCGTCATGGAATACAACACATCCCGCGAGGTGTTTCCGAACACACTCCTCGCCGGGGCGTTCGGTTTCGCTCCTGCCGTCCTCTTTGTGATCCCGGACGAAACAGAGCGCAGCGCGCCGAAGGTCACGTTCTGAATAACAGCAGGACAGATCCATGAATTTCTTTGAATACCAGGAAAAGGCGAAGAGCAAGACCATCCTGCTCGCCTTTCTCTTCGGCCTTGCCGTGTGCACTTTTGTGCTTGTCATGCATCTTGTCCTTGCAGCGGTTTTCTGGACATACATGTCCGACAGTACGGGCCGCGGACCCTCTTTGGGAGGCATCTGGGGAACGTCAGCACTGTGGATACCCTTTGTTGTGCTCTGCATCATCCTCATCGGGACAATGTACAAGATCCACATGCTCAAACAGGGAGGGGGCTACATAGCGACCACGCTCGGCGGCCGGCGGATAGACCCGGATTCGTCAGATCTTTCGGAGCGAAGGCTCCTCAACATTGTGGAAGAGATGGCCATCGCCTCCGGGATACCCGTTCCCCCCGTCTATGTGCTTGCGGGGGAGAGCAGCATCAATGCTTTCGCCGCCGGATACGAACCCGCCGACGCCGTAATCGCCGTTACCGACGGCTGCCTGCGGGCACTTTCACGGGAGGAGCTCCAGGGGGTCGTAGCCCACGAGTTCAGTCACATCTTCAACGGCGACATGCGCCTCAACATAAGGACGATCGGTATACTCAACGGCATCCTCATCTTCACCGTCATCGGGCGCATCATCCTGTCCATCAGGGCGAGGAAATCCCCTCTGCCCTTGCTCGGCCTCGCCCTGCTGGTCATAGGCTCCATCGGTGTCTTCTTCAGTAAGATCATTAAATTTGCCATCTCGAGGCAGCGCGAATACCTTGCCGACGCATCGGCGGTGCAATTCACGCGAAACCCCATGGGACTGGCGGGGGCGCTCAAGAAGATCGGCGGCCTTCCGCAGGGATCGATCGTGAAGAATCCGCACGCGGAAGAGCTGAGCCATCTTTTCTTCGCAAACGGAGTTTCCAGGTGGTTCAGCAGCCTCTTTTCAACCCATCCGCCTCTTACCGAGCGTATATCGAGGCTTGACCCCTCTTTTGACGGCAGGTTCCTGCAGCAGACCGGGATAGCGGACATTGCCGCCGAAGAAGAGACGGCAATGATCGCGGGATTCTCCGAATTTTCTAGCGCTGCGGACAGGCTTGCCGCCCGGGGGATCAGGATCCCCTTAAACCCCGAAGGGATCACTAAGACCGTCGGAATCCCCGACCATGCACATCTTGCTTTTTCTCAGAAGATACTGGCCTCGCTTCCTGAAGAGCTCATCAATGCGGCCAGAAGGCCGGAATCGGCCATTGTGCTCATATACAGCCTCCTGCTGAGCGGGGACAGGCAGATATATGACAAACAGATGGAAATAATATCAGGGCACATCGACAAACAGAACGATCTGGCAAGCATCAGGAAGCTTCTTGACACTCAGACGGACCTCTCGTGGCGGCTCCCTTTAGTGAGCGTCGCCACCGCCGCGCTAACAAAAATGACGGGGCAGCAGTTCACCCTTTTTCGCGAGACCATCTCCCGCCTTGTCGAAATTGACGGAAATATCACTCTTTTCGAATATATCATGCAGAGAATGGTCATCAAACATATCAGCACGGCCCTTTCCCCCCGCCGGTCCTCAAAAACCTACTACGCTTCAATAAAGCCCGTTTTGCCCTCATACGCAACACTGACGTCCATCCTTGCTTACTACGGATCGACTGACCTTGAAAAGGCCTCCTTCGCATTCGAAATGGCGAAGGTCAGACTCGGCATCAAAGAACCTCTGAAGATCCTGCCCCGTTCCGAGGCAAACCTGTCCGGGCTCGACAGGTCCCTGAACATCCTCGCTAACGCGTCGCCCCCGATCAAGAAGCAGGTTCTGGAGGCGGCCGTCGTCTGTGTCACAACGGACGGCAGCGTCACCATCGAAGAAGCGGAGCTCCTGCGCTGCATCGCCGACTCCCTCGATTGCCCCGTGCCGCCCATACTTCCAGGAGCGGCGGAAAGCCCCTAAATTTAAGCAGGTCTATTTGATACGGGACCGTATCTGATCTATCACTGACACAGCCTTCAGCCGGAGACCGGCAGAAAACAATGAACTCTTATGTCTTCTGTCCATCGACCATTATGCCCGCACAGGTATCCAACCGCATTACGGAAAGGGCCCTCTGACAGACCGTGTGACGATCCGCGGCAAAAAGTTAAAAAACATTTTGTAATACCCTGATATCACGTTTATAATAAACGGAACCGAAATTCCGTCAGGGGGGATGCAAACCAGGTGGCAGTGATCATATGCAATAACTGTAATTTCTCAATGGAGGGCACGCTCCCTGCCGATCGGCCCCTTTACTGCATCATGTGCGGCCACCCTCTGGCATACACAGCCGAACCTGATAATAAGGCACAACCGGCCGATGTTCCGGTCGCGCCGCCGCGCATTCAGGAGATACCCCTGGTTTCCGAGCGCCACACTTTCAGTTTCTCCGGAAGCGGCGGTGAATATTTCAGGATATGGATAGTCAATCTCTTTCTCACGGTCATCACCCTTGGCATTTATGCCGCGTGGGCAAAGGTGCGCAACCGCAGGTACATCTGGGCCAACACAACTCTGGCCGGCCACCCTTTCACGTTCCATGGCAATCCTGCGGCCATACTCCGGGGCAATCTGATCATAGCGGCCATGTTCATCGCATATATGGCAACGGAAAAATTCGAACCGATGCTGGCGGGCATTATCGTTTTTATCTTCACTTTCATCTTCCCGATACTTGTCTGCAAATCTCTCCGTTTCAATGCCCACAATACCTCGTACAGGAACATACGCTTCAAGTTCCTCGGCACTCTCGGGGGGAGCTTCGAAACATACCTTCTGTTCGGAGGCATCGTCCCTTTTACCCTTTTCCTGTTCTTTCCTGCATGGCAGTATTACAAGAAAAGGTATTTTCTCAACAACCTGGCCTACGGCACGACGGGAAGTACTTTCACGGGGCGCAAAGGGCCTTTTTACAAGGCTTACTTCGTGGCATTCCTTATAGGGGTGTCCTGTCTCGTCGTCCTTTCCGTTTTGCCCGGCCTTCTGACCCACCACATCTCCAGAGGCCCGGGAGGAACACCGGGCAAATTCATTTTCTTATATTACATATTCTTCATGTACGTGATCGGGGCCGCTATCTGGTACACCTTGCAGGCATACATCTACACTGTGACCATGAACCACTGCTGGGTAGAAACACGGCTCGGCAGGACGGGCTTTATAAGTACGCTCAGGGCGGGGCGCCTTCTCTGGATAAGGATAACGAACATGGCGGCGATCTTTTTTTCATGCGGACTGCTTATACCCTGGGCAAAGATACGGCGCACGAAATACATCCTTGAGAACCTGACCGTTGTCACCGACGCAGGCCTTGACGGTTTCACCGCCGCAGACAGCTCCGAGATCACTGCCGTGGGCGACGCCGCAACAGACTTTATGGGGATCGAGATCGGCCTATGACTTCCTTCGACGCAATATTCTTTGACGGAAAGATCTCGAAGGCGCATCGCGTGATCGTCTTTTTCGACGGTGTTTCGCTTTCGATCAGGGGCGAAACGGACAGCGTGGACATCAAGGTTTCCGTTATTGACTGTTCCATCGACCCACCCCTTGGCAGGACAAAAAGGTCCATAAGGATGCCCGGCGGGGCCCTGCTCCAATCTGATGACCACGAAGCGGTGAAAATGGTTGAGAGCGCCCTGGGAACCAATCTTTCCTGGAGTTTTGTCCATTTCCTTGAATCCCACTGGAAGGCTGTCGCCGCCTGTATGGTGGGCCTTGTCTTCACCCTCATCGCCATCGTTTATTACGGCATACCCCACATGTCGAACCGCGTTGCCCGCTCGATCCCTCCCCAGGTGACCGCCTCCGCAAGCAAAGAGACCCTGAAGGTGTTCGACAGGCGGCTTGTCGGGCCATCCGCGCTCCCCGCAGAGCGTCAGGCCGAAATAGAGGGTGTGTTCAAAGAGGTCGCTGGCGCGCTCGATCCTGAGCGGGCCGATACTTACACAATAGAATTCCGCTCCGGAAAACACATCGGCGCCAACGCCTTTGCCCTTCCCTCGGGAATCATTATCGCAACTGATGAATTTGTCGCGCTTGCAGCCGACAACAACGAGCTCGCCGGCGTCTTCGCGCATGAGATCGCCCATGTAAAAAAACGCCATGCAATACGTCAGATCCTTCAAAGTACGGGCATCCTTTTTCTCCTCTCCCTCATCACGGGAGATGTCACGTCCATCACCAATTTTGCCGCCTTTCTACCGACGCTTCTCATTGAGAGCGGCTATTCCAGGGAATTTGAAAGGGAGGCAGATCATGAGGCCGGGCTCTACCTCATTTCGAAGGGCCTTGGCACTAAACCCTTTCGCGACCTCCTGGAAAAACTTGATGCCAGCCATCCGGGATCGCTCAAGCTGGGGGTGTTCTCCACCCACCCTGAAACGGTGAAGCGCATAGAATATCTGAAGGAACTTGAAGGGTCTCAAAAGTAAAAATACTGCGATGCATCGTTTCACCGCACCGGAAAGACACGGGGGGGTGCCTTTGAATCTTTGTCATTAACTTGTCTTTTTGTTATAATGATCTCGCAACAGACCTATAACCTCCGGGAGCACAATGAAAAACAGGATATTACGGCAATTCCTTCCAGTCCTTTTGATCCTCTTCCTTCTGCTTACCGCCGTCACCTCCGGTGCCTGCGCCCGGGAGGGAAAAAATTTCCTTTGGCGCACGCAGACCAGGACCGCCACGGTCTACCTCCTCGGATCGGTGCACTTCATGAAAAAAGGCGCCTATCCGCTCAGCAGGGCCATCGAGGAAGCCTTTGCCGGATCAGACACCCTCGCCGTGGAGGCAGACATTAACAACATAGGAAAAGATACCCTTGAAAAGCTCCGCGAGGCCGGCTTCTACCATGGAGAGGATTCATTAGCCAGGCATATATCGCCTGAAACGTATGCATATGTGAGGCAGGAGGCAGTTCGCCTGGGGTTCCCCCTTGCGGCCGTCGACAGGCAAAAACCCTGGTTTCTTGGGATGATGCTCTCCGCGATGGAGCTGATGAAGTCCGGTTACAACCCGCATTACGGCATTGATAAATATTTCCTGACAAAGGCCGCCGGAAAGAAAATAATACTGGAGCTGGAAAGCATCGATTACCAGATCAATCTCCTCGCCGGACTGCCGGACAACGAGCAGGAACACTTCCTCATATACGCTATCAAAGATCTGCAATCCTTGATAGCGCAAATGGATATGGTAATGGAGGCATGGCGCTCGGGCAATGCGGGAGAGATATCATCTATCATGGAAAGATCGATAGCCGCCGATAAGCGGCTGCAGGCTATCCATGAAAAGATCATGACCGACAGGAACCGGAACATGACGCAAAAGATCATCTCCTGCCTTAGTGCTCAGGGAACCGTATTTGTGGTTGTGGGGGCTGGCCACCTGGTGGGCGATCTGGGCATCGTGGAGCTTCTGAGAAAACAGGGATATACCGTGGAACAACTATAAACACCGCATAAGGAGACGACTCATGAGAAGGATAGTTTTTGTGCGCCATGGCGAGAGCCAGTGGAACAAGGAGAACAGGTTCACGGGCTGGACCGACGTCGATCTCTCCGACAAGGGGCTCGAAGAGGCAAAACAGGCGGGACAGGCACTGAAAAAGACGGGGTTTATCTTCGATGTCGCCTTTACGTCCGTGCTGAAAAGAGCCGTGAAGACCCTTTGGATCGTCCTTGAAGAACTTGACCTCATGTGGATACCCGAGCGGAAGTCATGGCGGCTGAACGAGCGGCACTACGGCGCGCTTCAGGGGCTGAACAAGGCGGAAACAGCCCAGAAGTACGGCGATGAGCAGGTCCGCCTCTGGCGGCGCAGCTACGATGTGGCTCCACCTCCCCTCGACAGGAAAGATGAGCGCTTTTGCGGCAACGACCCTCGCTACGACTCCCTTGCCGCCGAAGAGCTTCCCGTAGCCGAGAGCCTGAAGGACACGGAGGCACGAGTCATGCCCTACTGGCAGGAAACCATCGTTCCCGTCCTGGCGCGGGGCGCAAAAGTCATCGTCTCGGCGCACGGCAACAGCCTGCGCTCCCTCGTCAAACACCTTGACAATATATCGGATGAAGAGATCCCCAAACTGGAGATACCGACCGGCAAACCCCTCGTCTACGAATTCACCGACGACCTGAAACCGCTAAAACATTATTATCTTTAGAAAACCGTTCCAGGTTCAACAGTACGTGCCTGAAACTTGGAACATAGAACATGGAACATTCTTTCAGATGTTTATTTCCAGGCCATCGTAAGCCAGATCCACCGTCATACCGCTGCCCTCGTCATAAAGCGTGCGGTAGCGGCGCGTACCTTCAAGGAACCCCGTTAGAGCAGCGTCATCGATGGTCGGTTCGTTATGAAAAAGGCACAGGCGCCTGACCCCCGACCTGACGCCGAGTTCAACGGCGACTATATTGCTCGAGTGCCCCCAGTTCTCCTTCGCCAGGCCTGCAGCGCCAAGTTCGTACTGCGCATCGATGATCAGCAGGTCTGCATCCCTGAAGAAATCGAGGAACCTGTAATCGTCTCCGGCAGAATCTTCGAAATGCTCGCAGTCCGTTGAATACACAATGCTCTTCCCAGCCTTCTCGAAACGGTATCCGAATGAATCGCCAGGATGGTTCTGCGTTATCGTCCTGACATGAAAACCTGCAATATCGTATTCCCAGCCCGGTTCAAGCATTTCATAGCTGATGTCGGCCCTAAGAGTCAACGGTATGTCCGCATGCTCCTGCTGATACGAAAAAGCGCTCCTCATGCCGGGATGGCACCCGTGGACAACGATCCTGCTGCCTTCCGCATAAGCGGGCATGAAAAATGGGAAACCCTGGATATGGTCCCAGTGAAGATGGGAAAGGAAAATATTGAAGAGCTTCGGCCGTCCGTCGGTATCGCCCGCGTTATCCCCTGCCGCCAGGTGATTGGAAAAGTCCCTGATCCCTGTCCCTGCGTCGCAGAGGACGTATTCGGTGCCGCCCTCTATCTGAACGCAGGCCGTATTTGTACCGTAGTAGCCCCGGCCGGTAAAGGGAAGTTCCCTGTCAACAAAGTCATCGATGTCCCTTTCGTTGCGAAAGACATGGCCACGGGAGGCCATCAGTGCCTCTACCAGTTTTGCCCTTACGTCCAGGGTATCGGCCGCTGCGGGCAATGACCCCCGCGTACCCCAAAAACGGGCTTTCACAAAAACCCCCCGGTCCAGGAAATCTCCGAACATGAACGGCATTTAAAACACATATGTAATACAATAGTTTCGTGAAGACCAAAATTACAAGGAAAATGTGAAAGAAAACAGGTTATGGGTGATAGGCCGCAAAAACAGTTTCAGCCGTTTCACGCTTTACGCCTTACGGTCTCTCAACGCCTTACGGTCTCTTATCACGCTTCACGGTCTCTAAAACGCCTTACGGTTTCATTTACGGTTTGCAAAGTCTGCCTTCTATAGTCCTTGAAGAGATCACGACCTTTGACCCATCATAGCAGCCTGTCTGGCTGTTCTGTTTTCCCTTGACGATGCTTGTGATCGGGGCGGCGTTCGCGCCCTGCATCCACAGTTTCCCTGAGCCGTCCCGGCAGATCACTGAATATCCTGTGTACGGGGGAGGGTTTACTAATTTATGGATGATGGTCATCCCGGGTCCGGGGCAGGATCTAGATTTGGACTGGCACTGCCTGAGATCATTGGCCCTTGCGTTCGTCTCCGCATCGGCAACGGACTGCTGCACTGCAAGGCACCAGTTATAATGCCCCTGGTACTCGTTGGTCCACCTGCCGCCGGTGAAACCGCAGTTCCTCCTCAGGTTCTCCTGGTTCTGGGAGACCGCCGTGCTGGCGTACTGCTGGCATCGGGGCCCATGGTTGGGCCGGGACGCACACTGCTGGAGCTCGTTAGCCCTTGCCTGGGTCTCCGAATCGGCAAGGTTTTGCGGCGCCGTGAAACACCAATCGTAATGACCTTTATAATCGCTGGTCCACCTGGTGCCCGTGAATCCGCACTTCCTCTTTATGTTCTCCTGATTGTGGGAGACCGCCGTGTTGGCGTACTGTCTGCACCGGTCCACAGGGCATCTCCTGGTGTTCATCCAGCTGTTTACGGTAACAAGCGTAGTATCGTAGGTCCTGCGCATCCCCGACTGTCTCACAAGCCGTCTTGAAAGATCCGCAAGTCTGCCGGCCCTGTTGGAAATGGTGTTTATTCCCCCTCTCAGGCAATTTCCCGTGCTTGTGCATTCTGTCAATATTTGAATGATGGCCACATCTGCTTCTTCAAGCCTTTTATCCGCCTCTCTGCAATTGCTGTTGCCGGCTGAACAGCCTCCGAGAAACCCGTTTGCCTCACCCAGCATCCTGTCGATATAAGGCACATTATAACGGGTTCCGGGGACTTCTGTGCATTCCTGTGAAAGAACAGGCAAGGTTGCGGCAACTATCAAAAATACTGCAGCCGGTGCAATAACAAGCGAAAACCGCTTAATAAAGGTCATGGGTGATCTCCTCCCCGCAGGGGGCCTTTTTACCCGCATGCGCAGCGATCGTTCTCTGAAAAAATAAAAAACTCCAGCTTGCCGAGGATGCTCCTGATACAGTATTTTTTTCATTTTCTCCCCGTTCCACTTTTTTTGCAAGGACATAATCTTAAAAAAGGGGGGACATTCAAGACCTTGATCGGGCGATGGCCCGGGGGTTTGTCCTCAGATCACATAGTATTCGTCAATTTTCCATCTTTCTATTTTTTTTGAGGCGATCCGGGCCGCCTCCAGGAGGGTCTGTATATTAACGGGTTTTATGAAGAATTCATCAAAACCGGCCTTGCGGCATTCTATAAGGCCAAAGATGTTCACATAGCCCGTAAGGGCATGAATTATTGCTATGTGGTTGCTTTCCCTGATCCGTCTGCAAAGATCGATACCGTTCATCCCGGGAAGCTTAAGGTCTAAAAACATTATCATGATCTTCTCGACGCTGAGTATCTCCAGTGCTTTTTCGGCGCTTTCAGCGGTCAGGACCTGATAACCGCTTTTGGTAAACATTTCCTTCATCATATCAAGAATGTCGGCCTCGTCATCGACGATAAGGATCCTTTTTGCGTTCATAATTGGTATCTCCTTCGATCGTTTGGTCTATATCCGCGATCTTGATGGTTCCCGCGTATTCACGGTTTGAATACTTTTTCAATCCCATCAGTTTTTTTGTTATTGTGCCCATTCTGTGCACCTGATCGTTTATTATTTCAAGTGTTTTATCCAATCGGTCATCCGTGCTTTCCATGGACAAAAGATCAACGCAGCCGCAGATCACCTGGAGCGGTTGATTCAATTCATGACAGATCGCCCCGGCCATCTCGAGCGCAGCGGAAAACCTTTCATTGCGCTTCTCTTTTTCCTCTGCCCGTTTAAGGTCGGTGATATCCTGGGTTGCGCCATATACCCGAAAAGAATGATCCGAACCGGTCCCGAAGAACCTTGTTCGTGTCAGGACATGCCGCACTTCGCCATCGCGACGAATAATACGGTGCTCAAAATCGCTGACAAATTCGGTATCTCTTTTCTTGATGTTTTGGTTTAGAACCTGTAAAAACCTCGGCCGATCATCAGGATACATGAACCGTTCAGCGCATTCCTCGATCGTCATCCGGTACCCCCCCTCCTGCTCGGCAGTGGTGCCATGAAAAACATAGAAAGAATCATTGAGAAGGATCAGGCTCTTTACAGGATCATATTCCCAGTATACGATATGTGCGAGCTCCATTGCTACCGACAACCGGATCTGAATGGTGCGCAGGGTTTCCTCTGTTCTTTTGCGTTCCGTAATGTCACGGTCGAAGCCGCGGTACCCCATATAATTTCCCCTGGCGTCAACAACAGGCACGCCGTTTGTTTCAAGCGTAATTTTCCGTCCATCCCTGTGTATGTTGATATTCTCCAGTCCCGAAAAAGACTGCCGGGATTCAGATATTTTCTTAAACGCCGCGCCTGCCCGTCCCGCACTGTCCCGGGGCATAAGATCAAAGGGGGTCTTCCCTATGATGTCTTCCGGTTCATATCCGAGCAAGTCTTTTATGTTGGGACTGGCATAGGTATAAAAGCCATTGCCGTCGATCTCCCATACCCAGTCGCTCGTTGCTTCCACAAGAGTACGGAACCGCTCGTCACTTTCCCGCATGACCCCTTTCGCCGGCCCTCGTGTTGTTTCAGATTGCTCAAATTCCTGGATCTTCCTTCTCAAGGTGGTTATCTCTTCGAGCAGTTCCCTTTTTGTCCTTGATGTGCCCTGCATCAGGCTCTCCTTGTTGTGCAAATGACGCGGAAATATATCAGCAATACTCATCGGCTGCTTGTGCAGATATCAAACCGTTATCGCATGTGTGTCCAAGCCTCCGCCGATCAAATGCAGGGCGGCAGGGACAATATACCCTTCATCATAATTATCGCACAATATCTTTATAAGTTTAGAAATGTTCTTTGAACTCAGGCTGTATTCGTCCTGCAGAAACCAGGGCCGGAAGGGGGAAGCTCATATTCTTAAGGACTACACCCGTCGCTTTACGACGCGCCGCTGTTTACCACTTATAACACATCCCAAGAGACCCTCCCTGATCGGTACGGTCGCCGGAGAGAATAGCGTCATAGGAAATATAGAGGTCCATGCCCTTTTTTGTCTCCCAGGTAAGCAAGAGGCCGGCATTGGCACTGTCCCTGTCGGGCCTGCCCCCTTTTACGGTAAAGATGGAAATGGGGGAGCCCGCAAATAAGGCATTGACGGTATACTCGTTATTGGAAAACTCATGGAGCCATTTTCCCCAGATCTCAGGCACAACGATACCCGTTGATACCCCGTACTCCTTCCTCAGTCTCACTCCCAGGGAGCTTTGCATAGACGAGGCATTGTCCCTGTCGACATAGAGGTTTAAAGCCCCGGCATCGCGTTCTTTGAAACTGTCTCTTGTGAGATGGCTCCCCTGAATTGATGCCATGGGGATTATATTGACGACAGCGGTTGTTAAGCGGTAGCCCGTTTCCACATATCCTCCCATGGCATGGCCGCCGTAGAGGGCATTTGCCGTCCTTGCCAATCCACCGAATATGATGTTCCGGGAGGTATCATAGCGATTGTACCCGTATGCCATGATGCCGTTTACATACCAAGGATCTTTTTTGTATGATCCGTAGAGGGAACCCTGGTAGCTCGACACCGTGGCGCTGTCGGAGGAGTCCTTCATGTTAAGCCTCGTGTGTGAGTAACCCATGGAGATGCCAAGCAAGAGAGAATCTCCCATCTTCCTGTCAAAGCCCACCACTATCCCTGCCAGATCATAATCGTAGCGTGATGATATTTCGTTGCCGTGCCTGTCGCCCATACCTCCGTACCCCTGCGCCCACAGTCCCCAGCGGGGTCTTCCCTCACTGCGCATATTCCCAAGCGCGGCAAGGAGAGTATTGCCCGCGTCGCTGCCGGTATCGGCCCGGGAGGCAAGCATGACAGGTCGCCCTGAGAACATCGATGAGGGTGCGCCCGTTATGAATCCCCCCACCCTGTCCGCAACAGCACCCAGGTACCTGTTAAAAGAAAAGAAGGTCACGCCCGTCAGGGCGTTGTGGGTAAGGCCGCCCATCTGGTCATAGGCGCCCCTGGCATCGGACGCGCTGAGGCCAAGGAGGGTATTGATAACGTCCGCCATGTCGCCTGTTGCCGAAGGCGCGGACCGGTCCAGCGCGGAGGCCACGGCATATTGGTTCCAGTTCTGTGCCACATCGGCGAAGCTGGTGGAGTTGCGGGTGAGCAGGAGATAGACGTGGGTGGGATCGTAGCTTAAAGAAGGGGTGAGAAAAGCAAGATTGCCCGCAACGCTCGCGAAGGTGCCCGTGACACTCCCGGCGGTCAGGATGGTATAGTTCGTGCTTACGTTATACATACCGGGAGAGGCGAGAACGGAAACGGTGCCGCCGTTGAGGACGGCGGTGCCGGTAACAACAAGCCTGTCAGATTGGCCCGCCGCGTTGACCTCCACTTGGTAGGTGGCGCCCGCGTTATGTGTGTAGTTGCCGGTGATCGTCATGGTTCCGATTGAGTTGCCCGGGGCGATGATGCCGTCGTTGGTTATATCGCCGATAATAGTGCCGATCCCCTTGAGAGTGCCATTATTGGTAAAAACGCCTGCGTTCGTGAATATGCCGTTATTGACAAAGACCGCACCGGCCCAGTTGCTGAACGTTCCGCTGTTGGTCAGGGTAGCACCGGCATTGTTTGTAAGAGTGGCCGCGTTGGTAATGCTGGCACCAACATTGTTGGTCAGGGTAGCGTTGTTTGTCAGAGCAGCGAAGTTGACCAGCACATTGTTGTTGGTCAGGGCAGCGTTGTTGGTCAGGACCGACCCGGCGTCATTTCCGAGCCAACCGTTGTTGGTAAGGGTACCATTATTAGTAAGGAAAGAACCGTCCTGAACGGTAAGCTGGGCGCCTGCCAGATTGTTCAGCATACCATTGTTGATCATGGATGCGCCGTCTGCGTTGAATAACCAGCCGCCATTATCGTTGTTCAGTGTTCCCGAATTGACCAGTGTGCCCTCGTTGCCCAGTGTGCCGGTATTGTTAAGCGTGCCGGCCGCGGTGTTGTTGATCGTGGCACCAATATCATTTATATATGCACCATCATTGGCCAGGGTCCCGGCAACGATGGTCACTCCCCCGCCGAGGCAGCTGGAACCGGTCAATGTAACGGTGCCGGCCCCGGTCTTGATCAATGTTCCCGTCCCGCACATGTCGCCGGCGTAGGTCCCCGCGGCTGCCTGGTCGAAGATGACCTGGGAGTCGTTGGTGATGTCGCCCTGTAGGCTCGACGTGTCGCCCTGGAGGGTGCCCGTGCTCACCGTCGTCCCGCCGGAGTATGTGTTGGCACCGGTAAGGACCAGCGTTCCCGCACCGGTCTTGGTGAGGGAGCCGGCGCCGATCATGACGCCTGATATGGTCAGGTCGTTGCCGTTGGTATCAAGGGTACCGCCTCCCGCATTGAGGGTGACGGAGCGGCCCGTGGTAAAACCGCCTGTCACCTGGAGGGTGCCGCCTGTGAAGGTGAGCCCGCCAGATGCATTGCCAAGGTTGGCATCACTGCCCACAGTGAGGGTGCCCGCGTTTATGAAGGTGCCGCCTGAATAGGTGTTGGCGCCCGAGAGGGTGAGCGTTCCCGCACCGGTCTTGGTGAGGGAGCCGGTGCCCGAGATGACAGCACTGATGTTGAGCGTCCCGTCCACGTCCGCTGTGGCGAGCCCAATCGGCCCACTCCCCTGGATAGTTCCGGTCTGACCGCCGGCAACCGTCGCGGTGGTAATGCTCACAGAGCCGGTGCCGTTGCTGTTAAAAGTACCGCCCGTGAAACCGAGGGTGGTGATATCGAAAGCATTGTTCGAGGTGTTGTTCAGCGTACCGCCAAGGATAATGGAGCCAGCGCCGCTGTATGTAGCTGTATTATTCTGATTGAAAATGCCTCCGGATGAGACCGTGAGGGTTCCCGAGTTAGTGAACGCACCAGAATTATTGAATATGCCTGAATTGGTCAGCGCATTGGAATTGGTCAGGGTGGCCATGGAGCTGTTGGTGAATGTGCCGGAATTGGTCAAGGTACCGGAGTTGTCCAGCGTTGACCAATCGTTGTTCAGCCACGTGCCGGCATTTGACAGCGTGCCCGTACTGGCCATCGCATTATTGTTGTCAAATGTGCCCCCATTGTGGTTTGTTAAGCTTCCATCGTTTGCAAAAGGCCCGTAGCTGTACCATATGCTGTAATTGCCAACCGTCGCACCTGATTCATTGGTTATGCTCATGCCGTTGTCAGTGACGGTACCATGGTTGAGCAGAACACCGCCTGTTTTATTTGTTATCATCCCCCACATATTGTCCAGCTTGCCGCCGGAATTGACGTTAATAGCGCCGTAGTTGTCCACCTGGTTGCCTTCGTTAGTCACCTGGCCGCCGGAATTGATATTTATAATCCCGGCAGCCTGATTCTCATAGGGGGTGATAATCTGACGAATTGTGCTGATATCAATTGTACCTGTGTTCGGAGATATCAGCGGATCGATGGCATGTGCCGGAAGTGAATAGAAAATGAATACGGTTGCAAGAAAATAAACCTTAACAAGGCAAAGATACAAGTGAAGCCGCCTGCCCGGCAGGAAGGCACCAAATATATCCGGCAAGCGTACAATCCTTTTGAGTATTGGGACTTTCTTTAACTTTACCGTTATTCCCTTCCGTTCCATAGCTTCCTCATATGCCAGATCCGGCTCTTATCCTGCACGTTGTTTGAGAACTTTAAACAAGTATGGCTCTCATTTTTTGGTTTGCCCTTACCCGGAAAGGGCATGGTTTCTTCGAAACCGCCAACCGCCCACGGAAATCCGGCGGCTTTTAAGTCCATTTTCTGTATCAGCCTAGTTGGTGCAGATAACAATGATGTTCGGGCGTAAGCGTTACGTGATAAATCATACACTAAAACTACCCACATATTGCTTACAGATCGGGAAAATAATAAATAAATTTGTAAAGATATATTAAGCGGGAGCATGGATGAAGGAAACGGCAGTAATCAGGTCCTTGGAATTCTGTTGTCTATCATTTATAATGTTTGTCACTGGAGGCAATGACATGAATGTTGAAATATACGGCAGCGGCACACCTATCGTTTTCATCCACGGCGCGGGCGGTTCAACGCTTTTGTGGCTTTTGCAGAAAGTGTATTTCGAGAAGACAAACCGGGTGGTCCTTGTCGACCTTCCGGGCCATGGAAAGTCAGACGGAGATTCTTTCAACTCCATCGAGGCTTACGCCGAAGCTACAAAAAAAGTGCTTGAAGAAAGCGGGGCGGCCCCCGCGCATATTGTTGGACATTCCATGGGAGGGGCGATCGCGATGCACCTCGCCATCACGTATCCCGGGCTTTTAAAAGGGCTCATCCTCATCGGGACCGGGGCGAAGCTCAAGGTCTATCCGGATATTCTCGAAGGCGCCCTGAAGGACAAGGAAAAAACGGCCCGGATGATCATCGACACAGCATTTTCTCCCGCCATGCCCGCTGCATTGAAAGAAAAAGTCCTCGCGGAATACCTGAAGAACGACGCACGGACGATCTTCAACGATTTCACGGCCTGTGACAGTTTCAATTACATGGGCTCACTCGGAAACATCACCGCTCCCACACTTGTTATGTGCGGCACCGAAGACCTGTTCACCCCGGAAAAATATTCCCGCTACCTTGCGGAAAATATTTCCGGTGCAGCCCTTGAGATCATAGAAGGCGCGGGACACATGGTGATGATCGAAAAACCCGACAAGTTGAACACGGCCATCGGCAAATTCATCGCCGGCATAGAATAAGAGAGGAAATTGGCTAACCCCTATCTTTGAAAATTGCCCGGGGATCTTCTTGGTTTTTTCTCTGAAACCTTGAAACTCTATGGCCCATGGATCCCTTTAAGTCACATCATGACGTTCATGAGGTGTTTCACCAGCCGGAGCCTCTCACTCACGGTCAGGCGGAAATATGATGCGCTTTCCATAAGGATGTTTATCACTTCTTTCATCAATCTCCGGTCCAGCATCGTATGCTCCTTGTGAATTTAAAGCAATATCCATGCCATCATTCACAAGCTTCACAATGCTTCTCAAACCCTTGGCCATCAACGTTCTGGCAAAATATTATTGAAAACGTTCATGAATGGTTCGACAAATGTTGCCTCTTATGGCAACATAAGGACGCGGTCACTTTTCTTCCTTGATCCTTTCCATCATGTCCTTAAAATAAAGCTTCTTCTTCTTGAGAAGCTTTATTTCCAGCTCTTCATCCTCGGTCAGATAGGGTTTCGCCTGCAGCATCTGCAGCTTTTCGTCAAGCGATTTGTGCAGGATACGCGCCTCGTTATAGCGCTCCTCTTTGCTCTTCTTTTCTTCCATTGTAATGTGCTCCTTAATATTTCCGTAAAGCGTAAAGAGTTAAGCGTAAAGAGTAAAGCATAAAAAAAGGAAAATAAACCCCGAGCCTCCCGGTTTCACGCCTCACGTCTCACGCCTCACGGTTTAACGCCTCACGGTCTAACGCCTCACGGTCTTTGCACGCCTTACGCCTCACGGTTTTTTTCCAATTTTGCGCCAAGACCGGCAAAAAGCGGATTGCCAGACTTCTCAATGATTCTTTTCATCTCCATGACGTATTCCGGGCGCAGGCCGTCCCTCCAGCGCGGGTAACCTCCCGCCCAGAGATACAGGACAAGCGCCTGGAAACCTCCCCTGTCGAAAAGATAGCCGCCCAATTCAACCGTACCGTGCGCGTTGTCGGCGACCACGTGGACAGGTCTCATGTCTGCGTATTTCTTCACGATCTCCTCGACGATATGCCGTCTCTCAAAACCCTCCGGCTGCTGTTTGAACTTTTCCTCTTCGGCGGGAAAGGGAAAACGCCTGTAGACCTCACCGATGAACCCGCGAAGGTCGGTCCCGCGGATCGCACCCATAAGGTTGCCTGTGCGCGATATATCCAAGGTGTAAGCATCAAGGGGTATATCGACCAGTCCGTCGCCGGATCGAGAAGCCATGTCGCCGAGCACGGCCGAAAGGTCGTCGGCAAAGAAATAATGGTCGTTGAGAAGCATCATGTCCGTGTCAATGTTGAAGAAACCGAATGCTATCTGTCCATGGCTGATGGAATGAAAAGCAAGGGGCATGACATCCTCCTTCAACGATAATAACCATTGATCGAGGAAAAAAACAACCGGCAAATCTTTTCGGCAATGGTCTTTAAGAATACGGAACAAACTGTATGAGGCGGCCCTCTCCCGTGTCCCGACAGTTGACAGGACAAGCGGCTGAACGTATCATAATTGCGTATCGAATGCAAAGAAGACGATACCGGCCATGCGCTAAAAGGGCACGGTGACCACGGGACGGCCTGGCCCTTTACCGGACAATGATTGCCCGTGAAGGTGGAACAATGGAGATCAAGTTTGAACCAAGCCTCTCCCATTGCGTTGAAACACTTGCCAAAAATGAGTATGAGAAGGTGCTGAGCCAGCTCCTCAAGACAAAACAGGAAGACGGCCAACTGGCTGAAAAATTGGAACTGCTGAGACTGTTCCTTGAATCGGCTGATTTCAATCAATTGAGAGGGCGTTACGAGGACCTTCTTTCAGCAGGCAGGCGCGTTGAGATCAGATTGAGAACCACCGGTGGAACACCCGAATTTGAGGTCGGGATAGATTCCGTCACTCTGTAATCCCGTGACCACCCGATCGGCTTAACCATTTGAAATGTTTTATATCTCCCTCAATCTTTCCTCGAATTCCTGCGCCAGTGCATCGTGCTGGGTGGTGATCACTTCCAGTTCGTCGAAAAGCTCGTCGATCCTTATCTTTGCTTCGTGGATGGCAACCGAAAGGTCCGTGATGATCTTCCCGTCACCGTTGCGGGACGCGGCGATGAGGGCTTTATTGTCCCCGGCAAGCTGTCTTTCGGCCTCGGTGATGGCGGTTTCTATCTCATTGATACGGTTTTTGATGGGGGTCAAAGCGCGCGAGCGGTCGTTGACGATCTCCGCCCTGAGTCTTTTGGACTCCTTCCTGAGCACGCTTTTGGCTGGTGCGGCCGTGGTCTCCCGCTCTTCGTCGCCTTCTCGCGCCTCGTCTTCCCAACCAACGCGTGCAAGGAAATCCTCGTAGCTGCCTTCGAAGACGCTGACCCTGCTGCCGTCAAAGACGATCAACCGTTCGGCAACCGCGTCCAGGATCATTTCGCTGTGGGTAACGATCACCACCGCTCCTTCAAAATCATTGATGGCCTCGATGAGGGAATCGATGGATTCCATATCGAGATGGTTCGTAGGTTCGTCAAGCAGCAGCAGGTTCGCAGGCTCCGCGATGAGCTTTCCCATGAGCACCCGGCTGCGCTCTCCCCCGGACAGGACACCTATCTTCTTCAGGGCCTTGTCGCCGTCAAAGAGCATCGCGCCGCATATCCCCCTCACCACGGTCTTGCTTCTGTCGGGCTGCACGCTCCATATCTCGTCCTCTATGGTCATCTCCGGTTCGAGACGGTCGATGTTCATCTGCCCGAAGTAGCCGAGCTTCAGGTTCTGATTATGGGTGATGGTTCCCGAAACGGGGGCAAGCCCTCCCGCGAGAAGGTTCAGAAGGGTTGTTTTTCCTTTTCCGTTCTTCCCGATGACACCGATGCGGTCGCGCTTCTTAATGGCTATTGAAAAGTCCCTTATGAGCTCCGGCCCCGAAGACCCATAGGAAAAACGCGCCCCGTCGGCCTCGAGGAGCCACCTGCCGGGGAAAGGCGCCGCGTTGAAAGAAAACTCCAGCGTCTCCATTGTGGCAAGCTTCTCCATCTTTTCCTTTTTCTGGAGTTGACGTATACGCGACTGGACAGACCGGGCCCGCGTTGCCTGTGCCCGGAAACGGCTTATGAAAAGCTCTATCTCCCTGCGTTTTTTCTCTTCATTGACGCGGGTCTGTTCGTAAACCTCTTCTTCCTCAATGATCTGATCATAGAGCTTGTGGGTCGTCCCGGCCATTTTTCGTATCCTGCCGCGATGTATCACCATGGTGTGCGTCGTCACGGAGTCCATGAAATCACGGTCGTGGGTGATGAGAACCATCTCGCCCTTCCACCCTTTAAGGAACTGCGTCAGCCAGCGGATGGAAACTATGTCGAGATAGTTCGTCGGCTCATCAAGGAGCAGCATCATGGGCCTGGCGATAAGTATCTTTGCCAGGTTCAGGCGCACCTGGAAACCGCCGCTCAAAGTCCGGGGGTCCCGGTCAAGGTCCGCCTGGGCAAAGCCGAGGCCAGCGAGGATCGTTTTGGCCCTGTACGTTTCGTCACGGCCGTCCTCGTGTGCGGTAAGGTTGAGGCAGGCCTCTGCAAGGACCGAACGTTCAACAAAAGATATGTGCTGGGAAAGGTGGCGGATGGTATAGCCTCTGGGGATGTGGATCTCCCCCGAATCGGGTTCTTCCTCCCCGAGGATCATTCTGAAAAGCGTTGTCTTCCCCGTGCCGTTCCGTCCCACGAGACCGAGGCGCTCTCCGGGGCCAACGGTAAAGCTCGCCTCATCAAACAGTGTCTGTGTCCCGTAGGCCTTTGAAAGATTGGTAACGATAAGCATGGATTTCGGCGCCTGATGATAATTTACTTAAAAAGCGCTCTATCTTACCGCAGGGAGATAATAAGTTCAAGAGTTTCAGCCGTTTCAACCGTTCAAACGGTTCAGGCATTCAAGCGGTTCAAGCCATCTTTTCGCCTTTCCCGCTTAAGCCGTTCGAGCTGTTCAAGCGGTTGCGACATTTTCAGACTTTGTGGTCTTCCCTTATGAGCACCCTGGGGCCGCCTGACAGGCTTGAATTCCAGTCCTTGGGAGGCTCCATTTCCTTGAGTCTTTCGAGCTGACCTATATTCTTGAGCCTTCGGTAGATGAGTTGCCACGCACAGGATCTGTCCGGCCGTACCTCACACCTGTCTTCTCGGGAACCTCCGCATGGTCCATTCATCATGCGCTTGGCGCAGCGGGTGACCGGGCATATGCCGCCGTATTTGTGCAGGACACAGGAGCCGCAGGCGGCGCACTTTTCCGTCCACACACCGCGCTCCTCGAGAATACCCAGGAAAGTCGTGTTCAGTCCGGCATAGACCGGCTTGTGAGGAAAACGCTCGGCAATCGCCTGGACCCCGGCGCCGCAGGCTGTTGACAACACGGCATCAGCCCTCTGGATGGCTTCCGCCGCCTGTTCGATGAAGATGTTATCGCACTGGCGCTCGATAGTGAGCTCATTGATCCCGAAACCCAGGCCTTGAACGCGGAACGCAATACGCAGTGCCGACGATATGATACTGACTTCCCGTTCACCTCCGGAAAGGCAGACCGTGACACAGGTGCCGCATCCCAGCACAAGTATATTCTTGTGGGGTTTTAAAATCTCGACAAGTTCAGGGATGGTTTTTCTTTCGGCAACTATCATGGCATTACTCCTGTTTGTTCTTGGTTTGTGGTCCTCTTTTCCATCTTTTTGACAGGCGAGGGACCAAGTCCGGTCACGGTCTCCACTATTTCGCGAATATATTCGGCAAACTTTTGGGAACTGGCAGCGCTCACATTCACCATGCGCAGCCGCTGCGGTTCCAGCCCGGCTTCCTCTAATAACTGCCTGGCGGTATTCACCCGGCCTTTGGCCAGATAATTTCCCTCCTTAAAGTGACAGCTGCCCTCTTCGCATCCAGCTACCAAAACACCGTCTGCACCGGCCTCAAAGGCCTTCATCAGGAAATTGACCTCCAGCCTGCCGGTGCACGGCATCCGGACGATGCGGATGTTGGGCGGGTACTGCAGACGCCCCGATCCCGCCAGATCTGCCGCGGCATAAGCGCAATAGTGACAGCAGAAAGCCACGATTATCGGTTCGGAATTATTCGCGTTCATAACCATTTTCCTTATTTCGTTACGGATTCGGGATAGCTCTCCTCACCCGATCCCGTCAATAAAGCCTGCAGCATACCCTCGAATTGATCAGACTCAAAATTCCTGAGCTGGATCGCCTGTGCCGGGCATTCCGAGGCACATATGCCGCAACCCATACATGCGGCAGCGGCGATCTGCGCCTTGCCGTCAACGTTAACAAATGGAGCGTGGTAGGGACAGGCCCTGACGCAGGTCATACAGGAGATACACTTCCCCTGGTCAACGCTGGATACCTGTCCGCCAACCTCCAACTGGGTCTTTGAAAGAATGGTCGCCGCCCTGGAGGCAGCCGCTCGCGCCTGTGAGATATTCTCATCGGACATCTTGGGTGAATGGGCAAGGCCGCACAGAAAAATGCCTTCGGTTGCGAACTCGACGGGCCTGAGCTTAAGGTGGGCCTCAACATAGAAGCCGTCGGCATTGAGAGGCACCTTGAGCATATCTGCCAGCTTTCGGTTGTCCTGCGGAGCATCGATACCGGTAGCGAGCACGATGGTGTCGGTCTCGATCTCCACCGGCTCCGGAAAGTCGGGGCTCCTCAGTGTGACCAGGCTATGATCGTCGGAGATGACAGGCGGGTCTTCTTTTTCGTATCTCATAAAGAGAACACCGGCTTCGCGGGCCTGTTTATAATATTTTTCCCTGAATCCATAAGTACGGATATCCCGGTACAGAACAATGATATTCACGTCGGGGTCCTGTTTTTTCAGCTTGAGGGCATTCTTTACCGCCATTGAACAACAGATGCGGCTGCAATAAGGCCTCTCATCACTGCGCGAACCGGCGCACTGTATCATCACGATGTTGCGGCTAGCCGAAGAAAAACTGCCCGAATGCAACGCGCTCTCAAGCTCCGACTGGGTGATGATGTTGGAGGACCGGCCATACTGGAAATCTTTCGTGACCGCCGGTTTGGCCCCGGTGGCGACCACGATCGCACCGCATGGCACCGTAATCTCTTCATTGTTCTCGTTGAGGGTGACCTCAAAATTGCCTATGAAGCCGGCGACATTCTTCACCTCGGCGTTCATGTGCAGGACGATATTTTGGCTTCTCTGAACACGGCCTATCAGGGAGTTGAGGAACCCGCTGGCATCGTCGTGTTCCAGCGTGTAATTCAGGCCGAGGAAATTGCCGCCCAGCGTATCCGATCTTTCGACCAGGTGGGTCTCAAAACCCTGCTGCGCCAGTGCCAGGGCCGCCGACATGCCGCTGACGCCGCCACCGATGACAAGGCCGCTCTGAACGACACTTGAGTACGAGCCCTGCAGCGGGACCAGCCTGCGGGCACGGGCGATGGACATCCTGACAAGGTCGATGGATTTCTCGGTTGCCCGCTCCGGCAGTGCCGAATGCACCCATGAGCATTGGTCGCGGATGTTGGCCATTTCAAACAAATACTGGTTGAGGCCGGCTTCACGGAGCGTGTCCCTGAAGATTGGCTCGTGAGTGCGCGGCGTGCAGGAAGCCACGACAACACGGTTGAGCCTGTTCTCGCGGATGGTCTCACGGATATTGTCGAGACTGGTATCGGAACAGGTGAACAATGTATCGGTGGCAATGATGACATTCGGCTCGTTGGCCACAGTGTCAACCACTTTTTTCACATCCACCACTGAAGCGATGTTGCGGCCGCAGTGGCAGATAAAGACGCCGACCCGGGGCTCTTCATCGGTGACGTCATGCTCATCGGGATAGACCGGTTTGGTGACCAGCGTGTTGCGGGCCGGGGCCAGCAGTTCCATGGCCATCGAAGCTGCGGCGCTGGCCTGGGTCACCGTCTCCGGGATGTCCTTCGGCTCCTGGAAAGCCCCTCCAACAAAAACCCCCGGCCGGGAAGTATTCAATGGCGCAAACCTGTCAGTGGCACAGAAACCGTATTCGTTAAGCTCAAAACCAAGACGCCTGGCGGCATCCACGGCAGCGAGGCCCGGCTCCATGCCGACGGACAGAACGACCAGGTCAAAGTCCCTTTCCTGTAATTGATCGGCCTCGTTATAGTATGTCGCCCGCAGGTCTTTCGTGCCGGGCATCTGGATGATGCGGGATGGTATCCCCCTGATGTAATCGACACCCTGTTTCTTTGCCCGCTCGTAATACTGGTCAAAATCTTTACCATGGGCCCGGATGTCCATGTAGAAAATGGTCGCCTCCAGCCCGGGCAGGTGCTCGGCGGCGATCATCGACTGCTTTGTGGAGACCATGCAGCAAACAGAAGAGCAATACTCATTTCCGCAGCGGGTATCCCGCGAGCCAACGCACTGGATCCAGGCCACACGCCTGGCTTCCCTGCCGTCGGAAAGCCGGATGACATGGCCATCGAAAGGCCCGGAAGCGGAGAGCATGCGTTCGAACTGAACGCTGGTGATAACATTGGGATACCGGCCATATCCGTACTCACCCTTTTTCGTTGCATCGAATTCCTCAAAACCGGGCGTGAGGATAACGGAACCGACATCAAGCTCGACGATCTTTTCTGTCATCGTATGGTCGACCGCGTGCTGCTCGCATGCGGAGGCACACAGCTGGCACTCGGAACACATGGCGCAGTTGAGACAACGCTCTGTCTCTGCCAGGGCGGCCTCTTCGGTAAGGCCCTCTTCGACCTCGGTAAAATTCCCGAGGCGCTGGCTTGCGGGAAGTATCGCCTGCTCGTTACGGGGCCTCTTTTCCATACCCCTTGTTTCAGGGAGCATCTCTGGGGGGACCGGTCTCACAGAGGATTCAAAGCGATCGGATAACATGTCCTCGCCCTTGAGGTAACGGTCTATCGATTCTGCCGCTCTCTTGCCTGCGGCTACGGCACCGATAACGGTGGCGCTGCCGGGGATATTGTCACCACCCGCGAACACGCCCTTTACGGACGTCTCCAGAGTGATCTTATCGACCTTGTACCAGCTCCCTTCTGTAGCCGCCCCCATGCTGCCAAGTGAGTCTTTATCCACGGCCTGGCCGATGGCGACGATGATCCGATCGGCCTTTAACGTCGTCGTCTCGTTCTCGTTGTAAAGGGGACTGAATCGTCCGTTCTCATCGAAAACCCGGATGCAGCGCTTGAGTTCGACAGCATCGACCTTTCCGTTGCCAAGAATGCGTTTCGGGCCCCAGCCATTGTTGACCCCGATATTCTCTTCCAAGGCGGCAACTACCTCTTCAGGCAGGGCCGGCATCTCGTGGCGCGCCTCCAGACTTACCATCTCGACGGCTTCCGCGCCAAGGCGCACGGCGCTGCGGGCCACATCGACGGCAACGTTGCCGCCCCCGATGACCACCACTTTGCCGCTGAGCCGGGGAGGGTTGTCCTTGTCCCCGGCCCGGCGCAGGAAATCGAGGCCATAAGCGATACCGCTTTTGTCCTCGCCCTCGACGCCCAGGGTCCGGCTGCTCTGTGTGCCCACACTGAGAAAAACGGCATCATTTTCCTGCCGCAACTTGTCCATAGAGGTATCCGTGCCAATACGGGTATTGTAAACAAATGTGATCCCCTTGCGGCGTATAAGTTCCACCTCGTAGTCCAGGACATCCTTCGGCAGTCGGTAAGCCGGGATACCCCATCGGAGCATACCGCCGGCCCCCGATGAGGCTTCGTAGACGGTCACCGCATAGCCACGGTCCGCTAGATCGGCGGCAGCGGTCAAACCGGCAGGCCCTGCACCGATGATGGAGATCTTTTTGGCGCCTGCAGCCGGGGCCTTCTCTTCCGGAAGGGCCAGTTCACCTGACCTGACCATTCTCATCTCCTGGTCTGAGGCAAAGCGTTTGAGCAGTCTGATGGAAACCGATGTATCGATATTATTGCGCGTACACTCGGACTCGCATGGATGGGTGCAGACACGTCCGCAGATGGCGGAGAGAGGGTTTCTCTCCCTGATGAGATTGACGGCCTTGAGGTATTCCTTTTTCTTGATCAATTGGATGTAGCCCTGAACGTTGATGTTCGCCGGGCATGCCACCTTGCACGGAGCGTGTCCGCTCTTCAGGATACCGAACTTGTTGGGCGTTGCCTGGGCATAAAGCTTTGCGATAGCCTTCCTTGTACCCATTCCGCGGTCAAATTGATTGGGAACGTTTACAGGGCAAACGTCGGTGCACTGGCTGCACGCGGTACACTTGTCTTCATCTACATATCGGGGATAGACCTTGATCCTGGCCTTGAAGTTACCGGGCTCTCCTTCCAGGCTGATGAGTTCGGAAAGGGTAAATATCTCAATATTTATGTTGCGGGCGCATTCGACCAGTTTGGGCGACACGATACAGGTAGCGCAATCACCGGTGGGGAACGTCTTGTCAAGATGGGCCATCATGCCGCCTATGGCCGCGTCACGCTCCACAAGATAGACTTTGAATCCCGAATCAGCAAGGTCGAGGGCCGCCTGAATGCCGGCGATACCGCCACCCTGGACCAGAACCGCGCCTGTTAACTTTTTTTCACTTTTATCCATATCTTAACCTTAAATGATCTCCAATTGTCCGTCATCAATAAGCATTTTCATGAAACCGCTGCTTTCGCTGTCCTCAAAACAGCTGCCGGATCAACCATGAGCTTGCTAAATCCAAGTTTTTCAGGCGCAAGACCGAGGGCGAGACCGATGAGCTGTGTGATGTAGATGACCGGTATATCGTATTTCCTGCCGAGGAGCTTTTCCATATCGGCCTGTCTCACATCGAGACTGATCTGGCACATGGGACAGGCGACGACAATGCAGTCGGCTCCGGCAGCCTGCGCCATCTCAATAACAGCAGCTGACCGCTTGATAGTAATCTCCGTCCGGGTAAGGTTTTGCATCCCGCCGCAGCAATCCACCTTACCGGACCACTCCACACTCTCAGCGCCAGTCACGTCGATGAGGCTCTCAAGAACAGTGGGGTTCTCGGGATCGTCAAAACCTGTTGCCTCCGGAGGGCGAACCAGGTAACAACCGTAATAGGCCGCCACCTTGAGACCCGTCAGCGGGACAACGATCTTCTTGCGCAGCTTTGCCGGTCCAAAATCTTTCAAAAGCACCTCGACAAAATGCCGAACCGGGACAGACCCGTCATAGGGCTCTCCAAGGATCTCGGCGATTGCCCGCTTCATTTCGTCAGAATGAACGACCTCATGGTTTGCCGCCTTCGAGCGGTTGTAACAGGCGGCGCAATTGACCACCATGTCCATGCCCATCTGCCTGGCTTTGAGAAGATTGGCGCTGGCCAGCGAGGCCGCCAGTTTCCGGTCGGTCTGATGGGCGGCGCTGGCACCGCAGCAGGTCCAGCCCTTGATCTCGCTGAGTTCGATACCAAGCGCCTCCGACACCGCCATGCATGACTCATGCATATCGCGAGCAGTGGAATGAGCAGAGCACCCGGGATAATATGCGTATTTCATCGTCCTGTTCCTTTGTTTTGCGCAGCCTTTTCGAAGATGCGTTTCACCTTGCCCTTGTCGGCGCCGGACGGCGGCAGGATCGCCATTTTTCCTTTCTTCAGCATGGAAGGGAACTTGTCCATATCCTGTTTCATGTCCCCCGTCCCGAGCTTGTATTTTACGATGGCCTTCAGATCATAAGCGCGGCCGTAAGACCTGACCGTGTCCAGGAACAAGCGGTTGAACAGAGGCGCGTCGCCTTGAGGTCTGGCAACCCCTTTTTCGACAGCGATGGATCTCAAGGCATCAATGACAGCCGCGAAGTTTATCTTATTGGGACACCTGGCATAGCAAGTTTCACAGGAGAGGCATATCCAGATAAGGCCGGTCTGTAATAATTCGTCGCCTGCGCCAAGCTGCAGTCTGCGTATTATCTCGGAAGGCGGCGACTCGACCCGGTCGGCCACAGGACAGCCGACGGAACATTTCCTGCATTGATAGCAGGTGCTCAGATCGACATCCGCCTTTTCCCGCACAATCTTCAGAAGGTCTCCCGGGGCTTTCTGTTTTGAAATTCTTGTCGTCATTTTCTACACTCTCTCATTTTTAAACTACCACTCGTCCGATTCCATCTCAGCGGTGCCTGACAGTTTCGCCGGGGCGACCTTCCGGTAGACCGCGCCGGGCCGCCTGTGCTTGCCGTCGACGGTGAGCAGGCCATCCACCCTGATCCCGAACAAACGCTCATTCTCCTGGAGATACGGCAGGATGGTCTCCCAGTCCTGATCGGTCATCCTGAAGAAATTGCCGCCGTTGAGCTGCTGCCTGACAAGGTACCTGTGAGGGTCACGTACATAGATCGCACCGCCTGAGGCCAGAGAGAACAGGTTGCCGCCGGGGTAGGGCTCCTTGAGATCGACCACGTTTCCTTCATCGTCAAGCGTGATGGCGTTGAGAACGACAAAACCACCTCCCGCGAATGGGTCACCCGCCATAAAGGACTCCGCGAGGAAGTCAAGGCATGTGCCGTTGATCACCACTCTCGGTCTGCCCACGGAATTTATAAGAGGACGGCCGGCGGCATTACCGAGCACAAAAATGGAACCGCCTTTCGCACCGTACAGAAAGGTCTGCCCAACGTCACCATGGATGACAAGCTTGCCGGACTTGATGATCTGCCCCAACTGGTCCTGGGCGTTGCCGTGGACGGTGATCGTCAGACCATCTATGCCGGAGGCAAGGTAATCACCATCACTGTCGTACACGTCGATCGTGACATCACCGGTATGCGGCCCCAGACCGCAGCCGGTAAAACGCTGGCCCGCGCAGTTATAGACGATGAAATGCTTCCAGCCCTTCACGTAGGCATCCACCAGGAGCGTGGAATTACAATCATTCCCTTCCGGCGGGAAACCGAGCGTATCGATTATCAAAGTCGTCTCGCCCTCCCGCGGTCCCCTCAACTGTCCCCTGGTATCGTAATTGATAAGCCGGAATTCGGCTGTCGATGTCCCCTCTCCGATCAGAGGCATTTTGGAGAACAACTGGCGCAAAGCACTGCGAACGATCTGGAGGATGTGTTTGCGCTTTTTCGTGCCCGCGGCATACCGTCGGTCGTTGAGAAACGTCATCACTTCAATGGCCCCGGCAAACTGGTTAGAATCCCTCGCCTGGGAAATGACCGCCTCGCATGCACGAGCGACATCCGGCAGAGACCACCCGGCAATGCTGCCCGTGAAATAGCGAAAGAGGCCCTCGCTTCCGGTATCGAAATGTTCTCTTATACCTGCCGCGATCTTATCGCCATTCTTTCCGGACAGCATAATTTCTTCCGACAGATTGCCGATTTCGGCCCCGGAAGGCAGCCTTACGGGAACGCCGAACTTATCGGTACAATGAAGACCGTATTTGCCCGACCCGTTCTTTTCGACAGTGAATATAAAGGAACCGCCGTCCGTCGAACTGCCGCCGCGGGCATTCCAGTATTTGTCCGCAATGGGGCAGATACGGCCGTCTTCCTGGGACATGCTGTGCAGTGTCGCATCGATCGCCTGTTTTTCGGAACATATCAGACCGACCTGTACTTCACCGTCAGCAAAGGCGAAGACCTGCGGGCGGAGCATGGAGGTATCGGTGATCCCCATGAGCTGGAATTTATCGGCCCCAGCAAGGGTGCGGGCGATGATGAAGAACCAGGGCCCGTCCGGCGAGGCATGGATGTGTGTCGCCTGGATTGCGCGGTAGATGGCCTGTTTCTCTCCCGGCAGTCTGTCGAAATCCAATTCCGTGGTAGGCGCAAGGGCCTCGATGATATATTCAAGCGGATACCCATATGTCCTGCTCAGCAGGTCAAAGATCTGGATCGAGACCTCGGTATCGGTCAGGAACTGGGGGTAGATATGCCGCTGGGCAAGGTATTCACACACGGAGCTGTAGTTTGCAAAATCACCGTTATGGACAAGCGCGGTATTGATAGCACCGAAGGGATGCGCACCGCCCGGGTGCCAGACCCGCCCCTTGGTGGGGAAACGCTGGTGGGCGATCCAGACATGCGCCTTGAGATCGTCGATCTTGTAATAATCGGTGATCGACTCCGCAAACCCGACCACTTTCAGGATCATGATATTTTTGCCGTAGGACATGACGAAGGCCTTTTTATCACCCAGCGAAGCGTAGTATTCCTGGTTCAGCTTGACAGCCTGCTGACTCAGGAACTCACCTTCCGCATATTCACGTGTCAGTTGGCCCAGTTCATTCTTTGCAATGAAACTGTCCAGGGCCTCCGGCTTGACCCGGACAAAATAGCGCATGACATCGGGGGGCCTGGCCTCCAGCGAAGGGATAGCCGTCCAGTCTTCAACCGTATCCAGCCTGCAGGAGGTCTCGACCTTAAAATAAGGAGTGATATATTTCTCTTCGAGCTGCCCCTGGACAGTGTTGTCCAGGAACGCGACGTGCATCATATAATAGTCGTTCAGGACCTCGCGCGTGACCCCGAGCTGCTCCGGTATAAAACCTACCGCGGCGATCCCGCCTCCCTTGCCGTTGCCGCGGTTATGCATCTGCCGTGACGGCTCATGGATATGGCGGGCGGCAACCGGCTCCGTGGCGCAAAAACCGACCACTCCGCAGCCGCCCTCTTCTTCACCTTTATAGGACGCAGGGTAAGGTACACGCAGCTCTTCGATAAGCCGCTGTCGGGAACGTAAGATTTTTTCGATAATCCCGCTTCTCATATATGGGTCTCCACATCATTGGTATAATCAAGGTGCATCAGAAGATCGGTACGCCCCCGCAATTCACTGACGCTGCGCATGCCAAACCGTTTCAATATGGCAACCAGCTCTTTCCGCCAGGCACTGTACAGATTGATGATCCGCTGTGTCCCCCATTCAAGGTCCACATCCGACGCAAGTTCGGCATCGGTGGTCGCGATGCCGCGCGGGCAGCCGCGACCGCTTTCGCAGCGTGAACATCTTATACACCCCAGCGCGACCAGTTCGGAAGTACCCACGACAACACCATCGGCCCCCAGCGCGATCGCTTTCGCGATGTCGTGGGGCGTCCGCAGCCCGCCGCTGGCTATCAGCGTGACCTTGTCACGGATGCCTTCATCGGTGAGGAACCGGTGGACCTTCACGATGCCGTATTCGATGGGCATCGCGATGTTCTTCTTGGCTATGTCGGGCGCGGCCCCTGTGCCGCCGTATCCGCCATCGAGATGCACGATATGGGTGCCCGCGGAGTAGCTGCCCACGGCGACCATATCCACGTCGTTGGGCGTGGAAACCTTGGTGGCGATCAAGGTTTGCCGGTTTATGTGCTTGATCCAGTCCATGTGCTTCTGGTGGTCTTCGATTGAGTAAACACTATGAAAGGGAAATGGCGAAAAAAGCGAGATACCCAGGACCGTCTCACGCATCCTCGCGACTGCCGGGGTTACCTTATCTGCCAGCAGGTGGCCGCCAAGACCCGGTTTGGCGCCCTGTGCGTACTTGAACTCGACAATGCGGACACGCTGGATCGTCTCTTCGCGGACACCGAAAAGACCGGTGGCTATCTGCGTGATGACGTGGTCGTCGTAGGGCTTCATGCGCTCCATGTAGCCGCCTTCACCGGTACAGGTAAAGGTATTGAAGGCGACGGCGGCGCGGGCCTTGGAAAGCTGGACAACGTTGCTGACGGAACCAAAGGACATGCCCCCTCCATACCACGGGACATCGATCTTCACCTGCGGCCGGCCGTCACCGCGCCTGTTGAGGACGATGCTGGTGTCTATCTCATCGTCGAGCAAATCAACGGGTGGTTTTTCAGGGAACCTGAACCGCAGGCGGTCAAAACCGCCGCCTGAAGCACCGGTCTCATACTCGTAGCCGTATTCCGGTGCCGGCGGCTCCCCGGTCTCGGCCATCCTCCAGGTAGCCATCAACATGTCCGGCGTCCAACGATAGTCACCCATCGCCTTCAACATCGGATTCTCGACCATTTGCAGCGCCTTGTTCGGACACAGGTCTATGCAGTAATGATCTGTCTTCCGGCAGGAAGGACCGATGCAGACATTCAGGTGCGGGGCTGAAAACAGTTTATAACCGGGCTTCAGCACGTGCACCCCATTGGGGCAAACCCGGGCGCACCTGCCGCAAAGCGTACAGTCGCTGCTGCGGCGAATGATGTACTTGGCTATCTCGTTGCGATAGCGCGGGGGTGCAGGCCTTACTTCACGAGCGACCTCAGCCTGCGGCACCAGCGTTTTCGCCGTGTTTTCGGGCAGAATTTCTTTAAGCGCTGATTCTCTTGCCAAAGAGCCTTCCAAAGGTCTCCTCCTCTATGTCTTCAAAGAACAATGCACGGCCGGTCTCGCCGCGCAGGCGTCTGGCCTCCCGCATTCCCATTGCCCCCATAACCTCGATCAACTGGTCGTGCCAGACCGCGATAAGGTTGGTCATGCGTCCGGCCCCATATTCTGCGGTGATACTTTCGATCTTTGCCGGACAGTCAAAACCATCGCGGCAGCTTTTGCAGAAACGGCATTCAAGACCGATCAGCAGAGGCATATTGATGGCTATCGCATCAGCGCCGCAAATGATCTCTTTCGCCATATGTTCCGCCAGGGCGATGCCTCCTCCTGCGATAATGGTCACTTCGTCCCGGATACCGTCTTTTACCAGAGCAGTGTGGATGTGCCGTGTCATGTCTTTTATAAACTTCGGTTTTTCCACTCCTGTCTGGTTGCCGTTGATATCGGACACGATGTGGATCGCCTCGATAGCGGGATTACGGGCAAGCTCTATAGATCTGCCTTCGCCGCGGGAGTCCAGTTCAACCCTCACCGCGACCACCAGACGTGGATTGACGGCCTTGATCTCTTTTATCCGGTCCTCGATCCCATTACCATCGGCGATCTCGATCAGTCGCAGCTTTCCGAGTATCTCCGGCGTCGGCAGAGAGGCATCCTTTCCAACGTAGAAGGCTATGTTCGACAGATGCTTCTCCTTATACGTTCCCAGGAGGTCATGTCGCTCCCAATCGACGATCACCATCGTGCCGGTATTAACTGCAGCGGCCAGCAGCATGGGCGTGAGACTGGGGAAATGATACTCCTCGGGGAACATGTCGATTACTATCGGGACCGGCAGGTCCACGAGCGGCGGCAGCACGGTGGTCAGTTCATTGTTTTCAAATGAAAGCAATTTTGGTTTCCTTCCGATATCAACGGAAGTGCTTATATATTCACGCCCGTGGATACCATCGCGGGTGGGTCGGACGATCTCCGACATATCGGTCCACATGGAATCAAAACCGGAGCCTGTAAATTTACCCCGGTAGCCGGCGCCGGAAACCGGAATGCCAGCCGTCTCGGCCTGGTTCCATGTCGTCAGGATTATATCGGGCGTATAATACCCGTTGCCCATGCGTTCATACTGGGGATTCACCGTCAAGGCCAAAAGGCCTTTCGTGCACTTCTGTACACAGGAGAAACAGCCCATGCACTCGAAGAACATTGCGCTGAATTCTTCAAGGTCCTTAATATATTGCATCTCCTGCCGGTATCGGTCATACACGCAGGCCTTTTTCACGCAATTGTGGCACCGGGCGCAGTCCTCGCGCCAATCGACGATCCCGAACTTGCCTGTCTTCGGCAATCTCGGCGGGATCTTTTTCGTGTCTATGTGATATTTCTTCGGCATTTCCTTTCGCCTCAATTATTTCGATACAGCCGCCAATAGCTCGCTTACCTTCGACTCGCTGCCGCCGGAGAGAATATGGACACCTCTCAGTCCCGGAAGGCCCTTGAGTTTACCGATAATTTCGGCGGCGATTTTAATGCCCTCTTTTTCCTGTGCCCCGGCATCGCCTGCTGCCGTCAGCCGGTTGATGATGTTTTCAGGAATAATGAAATCGGTATGCGTATCGGTCAATTCTCTGGCATGGGCGGCACTCCTGAGGGGCAGTACGCCGGCAAGTATCGCGGTCCTGTCGGCAAGCCTCTCGCTGCGGACGGCCTCCAGCCAAACCTTGAAGTCATCGACATCAAATATGGACTGAGTCTGGATAAAATCAGCGCCGGCGCTCACTTTTTTCCCAAGCCGCAGAATATTCAATTCAAGGGGCTTTAAATTCGGGTTGGCCACGGCACCCACGAGCATGCCGAAATCCCCCTGGATCTTCGTGCCGTCCAGCAACTGCCCCTCATTCATCTTCCTGACGATATCTATCAGTTGGATGGAATCAACGTCGAAGACATTGGCCGATTCACTGCAGCCGATGAGGGTCTGGTGAAAACCGGTAAGGCACAACACATTCTTGATACCGAGATAAGCCGCTCCGAGCAGATCGGATTGGAGTGCGATGCGGTTGCGGTCTCTCGTTATTATCTGAAACACCGGTTCGATGCCGGCCTGGCTTAAAGCCAGAGACCCGGCCAGGCTTGACATGGACACACCGTAGTGATTATCGCCCACATTCACCGCCGTCACCCCGCCGAACATTTTGGGATCGACCGTCAAGGCGGCGGCGGCCACCGGCAAATACTCGGCGGTGAAAATAAATTCTTTGCCGCCGATCTTAACTGCCAACTTGCTGTCAGGTTTCATACCCTGCACTCCTTGTCGAATAACTATTGGCCCCGTGATGCCTGCAGATCCGGGGCGCTCTGTACCATTGTCTTTATCTGAAGCCGGAAATCTTCCAATCTGCGGACAGCCCCTGCCATCCCTTCTTCGTCGATCTGGATCACCTTGACCCGCCCTTTCCCCAGCCCGGCTTCCTGCAGCAGTTCGTCGACGGCCTGCGCCCGTTTCCTGGAACGCAGATTCCCTTCCATGTAACGGCACTCACCTTCCTTGCACATCATGATGACAGCTCCGTCCGCGCCGGTGTCAAAGGCCTTGGTGAGGTACAGAATGTCCAGCTTTCCGGAACAGGGCAGGGGGATTGCCTTTATCTCGCCGGTTTGGCGGGAATAGCTCCGCATCAGTTCTTCCTGATCGCAGCTTGTCGCGCAATAGAAGAGATATATTTTAGGAATTTGATCGTTCAACTCTGCACCTTTACCTGTTTTTTTTCAAACCGCTTCCCACCAGTTTATCTGCCGCCTCTCCGACCACCTGCTTTCGTTCACGAAACGGGTGATGATCTTGCGGTATTGCAGGGAAGATTCAACGATCTTCTTAAAGTTCGTGATGATCCTTTTCCCCTGATCGGAAAAGCTTTCCAGGATCTTCCTGCCGTCACGGATTATCTTATTCACATCGATCCCTTTTTTGTCCCTCATCCATGCCTCCACCATCTCCGGTGTCACTTCTATATGGAACTGGAGGCCGTAGGCGCTGTGCCCTACCCTGAATGCCTGGTTCCCGCAGATCCGGCCCTTTGCAAGAAGGACACCGTCGTCAGGAATGTCGAAGGTGTCCTCGTGCCATTGGAAAACGGTCATACGCTGAGGATTCCCCCTGAAGAGAGGGTCTTTCAATCCCTCCTGGGTCTTTGCAACGGTGAACCATCCTATCTCTCTTTTTGGCGACCTTGTTATCCGAGCACCGCATGTCTTCGCCAAAAGCTGGGCCCCGAGGCAGATGCCAAGGACCGGAACTTCGTCGATAAGGGCGCGCCGGACGAAAGATTCTTCATCTTTCAGGAAAGGATAGGCCTCTTCCTCGTAAACATTCATAGGCCCGCCCATGATCACTATCCCCCCTATATCATCGAGGTCATGCGGGAGTACCGCTCCGCATGAAAGGTCCGTGATCTGGATATCCCATCCGTCTGCGGCGAATAGTTCCGCAATATATCCCGGTCCTTCCTGTTCAACGTGTTTCACTACAAGCAATCTCTTTTCCATGTTCTCCCTCCTTCCCTGATGCCCCCGCAAGAAGCGGGGGCATCAGGGGGGATTGGGGGTGGTCGGTCTATTTCAATATAGCTTCGTCACCCTGGCAGTATTTCCTGAGATACTCGAGCTGGTAGCGGAGCTTCTGGAACCCGTCTCTCAGGCCGTTGTCGCCATGATCGCTTTCCCAGAGCATTTGAATATCCCTGAGGGATTCGATGGCACTCGATACAATGCCGCCAAGGGCGGTATCTCCCATTTTTTCTTTTTCCCCGTCGAGAACACTGAGCGGAATGACCTTCACAATGGGGAAATGTCTTAAACTGTATAAACCTGCCATATGCACCTCACTCCAAGGCTGTTAAGGCTTAATTAGTCCAAGACGTTGACTTGTTTATGAACGGCTTTGTTCGTGTTTTTTGAAAACCCCTCTGAGGTCGTTGAGGGATCGGCACGTCGATGTGCAATCCTATTATAATGCAACATAGAGTAATTTACAAGAAAATATTTAGGGTTAACAGAGAGAAAGTTCCAAAGTTCCAGGTTCAATGTTCCAGAAAAAAACGGAAAAACATAAAGAAACATTTTTCTAAAGATAACCCCTGAAACCTGGAACTTTGGAACCTGGAGCCTTTCTATTCAAGCACCGTATAGGCGTTCTCGTGGTGCTGAGTCAGGTCGAGGCCTATGATCTCTTCCTTTTCCTTCACGCGCACCTTCATGACAAGGTCGATGGCCTTGTAGATGATGAAGCTCGCGGCGAAGCTGTAGACGAGGGTCACGCCTGCGGCAGCAAGTTGGATGAGGAACTGTTTGGGGTTGCCGAAAAACAGCCCGTCGGGCCCCGCGGGATTGACCGCCTTTGATGCGAACAGACCGGCCGCCAGGGTACCCCATATGCCCCCAACGCAATGGACACCGAAGACATCGAGAGCATCATCATAACCAAGCTTCGGTTTGATGTATGCCACGGCAACATAGCAGAAGACACTGACAAGGACACCTATGATGATAGCTGAAGAGGCGCTCACGTACCCGGCGGCCGGCGTGATCGCCGCAAGGCCGCCCACTGCTCCCGTAACCGTTCCAAGCACGGTGGGCTTCTTGTTGAATATCCAGTCGAGAAGCGCCCAGCTCAATCCCGCCGCGGCCCCTGCCGTGTTGGTCACGACGAAGGCGTTGACAGCCAATGCGTTCGCTCCCAGTGAACTGCCGGCGTTGAACCCAAACCATCCGAACCACAAAAGGCCCGTGCCAAGGATGGTAAAGGGGAGGTTGTGGGGAAGGATCGCCTTGCTCCCGCCGTTGCGCTTGCCGATAAAGATCGCCGTCATGAGCGCGGCAATGCCGGCATTGATGTGCACAACGATGCCTCCCGCGAAATCTATCACTCCCAGTTCCTTCAGCCACCCGCCAGCACCCCACACCCAGTGGCAGACAGGGTCATAAACGAATGTGGCCCACAATACCGTAAAGATCAGGAAAGCAGAAAACTTCATCCTTTCGGCAAATGCCCCTATGATGAGCGCCGGCGTGATGATCGCGAACATCATCTGGAACGCCATGAACAATTGATGTGGTATCGTAGCAGCATAATCCGTATAAGGGGCAAATCCCACACCGCTTAACCCTATCCACCGGAGATCTCCCCAGAAACCCTTTCCGGGAGCGAAGGACAGACTGTAGCCGAAAAGGACCCACTGAATACTGATAACGCACAGGATCACGATGCACTGCATAAGCACGCCGAGCACGTTCTTGCGTCCCACCATGCCCCCGTAAAAAAAAGCCAGGCCCGGTGTCATGAACATGACAAGGGCAGTGGATATAAGCATCCACGCGGTATCACCGGTGTCGATCACCCCCGGGCTGTACAGTGCAACCTCAGTTTGCTGCTGCCCCTGCGTCCCACTCACAGACTGGCCGAAGACAAGAACAGCGCAACCGACAAACATAAACACCATGATCAAAACTGCGATCTTTTTCATAAAGATACTCCTTTTACTGGATTGAACGGGCACCACCGACCGATACACCGGTGTCTGCCTCGCAACTTCAACAAAAACCCTCCCAGTCCCTCATCGATTCTCCAGGGCCTTGGAAATGGGGCAGCCCTCCCCCGCTTTCTCCTCAAATCCTGCCAGCGGGCAAGAAAGACGTATACAAAAAACCACAATGATATATTAAGCTTGGCTCCGGAACGCCTGTGTTGGAGCATAAAAAAGACGTCCCCGTTCACGGGAACGCCTTTGTGTGCAGCACACCGATGTGCTTTTCATCTACAAAGAAAAAAAGCACCGTATCGGTAACTAATGAAGACGGATCATGGGTTATGGGAGAAGAAACGGCTTGAACCGCTTGAACGTTAAGAGCAGGACCGTTTCACAAACACTCAAACTGTTCTTACTATTACCCATAACCTATCACCTATTACCTGTTTTGTTACCCTATCGCCACGCCTCCCCTCTCCTCAGTCCTTATACGGACGCATTCTGCAAGGTCAAGAACGAATATCTTGCCGTCGCCCGTCTCACCCGTCTGGGCGCCCTTTATTATGGCGCTTATCGTCTTCTCCGCAAAATCCTCATTGACCGCAATTTCGAGACGTATCTTTCTCAGGAGGTTGCCCATCTCCTTCACCCCGCGGTACACCTCGGTGACGCCCATCTGCCTGCCGTGGCCCAGGACCTCGTTCACGGTTATGAGATACACTTCCTGCTTGTAAAGCTCCTGTTTCACGGACTCAAGCCTGTCGGGTTGTATGATCGCTATAATAAGTTTCATGATATGTTCCTCCCTCCTCTATTCGAGCACTGTATAGGCGTTCTCGTGGTGCTGGGTCAGGTCGAGGCCTACGATCTCGTCCTTTTCCTTCACGCGCACCTTCATGACAAGGTCGATGGCCTTGTAGATGATGAAGCTCGCGGCGAAGCTGTAGGCGGCCGTCGCGGCGACCGCGATGACCTGCACGAGCAGCTGTTTGGGGTTCCCGAAGAAAAGCCCGTCGGCCCCCGCGGGGTTGACCGCCTTCGAGGCAAAGAGCCCGGTTGCTACGGCACCCCAGATCCCCCCGACACAGTGTACGCCGAAGACATCAAGGGCATCGTCGTAACCGAGTTTCGGCTTGATGTAGGCCACAACAAAGTAACAGAGAACACTGACCAGCACACCTATGGCGATGGCCGACAACGCGCTCACGAAACCGGCCGCCGGGGTTATTGCAACAAGGCCTGCCACGGCGCCTGTCGCCATGCCGAGCATGGTCGGCTTTTTATTGAAGATCCAGTCTATGAGAGCCCACGTCAACCCTGCGGCCGCCGCGGCGGTGTTCGTCACAATAAAGGCGTTCACGGCGATATCGTTTGCCCCCAGGGAACTGCCCGCGTTGAACCCGAACCATCCGAACCACAAAAGGGCTGTGCCGAGAATGGTAAAGGGAAGGTTGTGGGGAAGTATCGCCTTGCCGGCGGCCCCTTTTCTTTTGCCGATAAAGATGGCAGTCATCAACGCGGCGATACCGGCGTTTATGTGGACAACGGTGCCCCCGGCAAAATCGAGGGCCCCCAGTTCCTTGAGCCATCCGCCCACGCCCCACACCCAGTGACAGACAGGATCATAGACAAATGTCGCCCAGAGGACCATGAAAACAACAAATGCCGAGAATTTCATCCGCTCCGCGAACGCCCCGATGATGAGAGCCGGAGTGATGATGGCAAACATCATCTGAAAGACCATGAACAACTGATGCGGGATCGTCGCGGCATAGTCCGCGTAGGGGGCAAAACCGACACCCTTGAGGCCCGCCCACTCGAGACTTCCCCAGAAACCCTTTCCAGGCGCGAAGGACAGGCTGTAGCCGTAAAGGACCCACTGGACACTGATGAGACAGAGGATCGTGAAGCATTGCATGAGGATACCCAGCACGTTCTTGCGCCCCACCATACCCCCGTAAAAGAATGCCAGACCCGGGGTCATGAGCATGACAAGGGCGGTGGCAACAATAAGCCACGCCGTATCGCCTGTGTCGGCCTTCAGCGGGGCCTGCGCAGCGGGCGCGGACGGTGCGGCCCCTTCCCGGACCGCTCCCCCGGCAACCGACGGGGCATCCTGTGCAAGTGCATGCAGGGCCAGGGCCGGCATCCCAAGGAAACAAACAAGCAACAGCGTGACAAAAAACCTCTTCATCTTACACCTCCTGGATAAAATAACGAAGGCGTCTTGAACCGGCTTCGGTCAAGACGCCTTCGTCTGGCAACCAAAAAAGGAAATGGCGCCCTGAAGATCCTTCAGAACGCCATTGTTAATTTCACATCGCTGTGACTGCTCAATTCAGCGAGCAGTAATACTCTATAAAGTTAAAACCCCCATGGTCTGGTAACCCCTGATCATTAAAAACGCGCTCCCGGGGTCACCATCGATGCCGTTGTGAGGGCCAGGCCTGCCAGGAAACTGACCACGAACATTATGACTATTGTCGCGACGATCACCACAACGAAATAGACCATCCTTTTCTCAGGGGGTGTTTCCATCATCAGAGGGAGACCCAGGTAGAGAAGATAGAGATTATAGATGACCGCGATCCAGCTGATGAATGCCAGGCCGGGAATGATATTAAGTATGCTGATGATCCAGTACGGGGTATTGGAAAACACAACCGCTTTCATGGCACCCGTCAGGTTCTTTTTCGAGTCAAAGCTCGGGGCAAGGGCATCGGCAACAAAAGCAACGACAAAAAGACCGACAAGAGAGAGAACATACGACAGAATGAGGTGGATAATGCCGCTGACAATGGGCTGTCTCCAGTGGCCGAAAAAGGGTACATTATAGCCGATGATGGCGAGTCCGATGAATGACGCAATCGGGGGAATGGCAGCAAGTATCGCGGCGTAAGAGGTAAAGAGCTCCTGTATGGTGACCTGTTCGCCCTTGATGATCTCCCATGTTTCCTTGGGTTTAAACATGATGCTCTTTGCACGTTCCACCAGATTCATAAATCCTCCTTGTTGTAGGTTATTGCGTTCTTTTTCTTTGTGTTGAGCGTATGGTCATTATTTACCACATCCCGCAAATACTGTCCAAAGTATTTAAGAACGGCCGGTTTTTTTCTTCCCGGCGACGAAACCAAACGCCATGACAACGGCGACATATGCCGTCACGGGCCACAGCGGATGGACAACCCTGTGCATCCCGGTGAAGAAAGAGAGAACCATTATCACGACGGTGCCGAAAAGCGCAAGGAACGCATACACGCTCCCTATCCCCTTAAGAAACCATCCCGCGAAGACTATGTAAACGATTGCGCTCAAAAAAACGGCAAGCCAGGTGACCTCCCGCAGGATCTCCCTGACAAAGAACCCGAGGACAAGGGAGAACCCCCCTATTGCAAGAGTGGTCAGACGCGATATCATCAGGACCTTCCTGTCGTTTTCGATCCCCAGGAAAGGCACGATATAGCCCTTCACAGCAAGCGTGGTCGCCCCCATCAGAAAAGGGGAACCGGAGCTCATGAGCGGCGCCCACATGCTGATGAGGAAAAAGACAGCGATATAGGGAGGCACGATGGCGATAAGCGCAGGAAGCGCGGCAAGGGAATTGATCTCGGGAAAACGGTACTTCGCTATGATACCGCAAAGCGCCGCCATGACCACCACGGGGATGGCGATGAGATTGCCGATGATGATGCCCCGTTTCCCGTCGGTAAGGGTTTTTGCCGACGACGCCGTATTGATGACGGGCTGGGCGAGAACGCCGAGGGTGAAGTTGATGAAGGCCCAGCTCATTGCCTGGACCGCGCCGAGGTCGCCAAATACGGTGAAAGAATGACCGTCGCCCGCCATGGCCCCAAGTCCTCCCGTCGAAAAGATGACATAGAAACCGCCCAGGAAGATACCGAAAACTATGGCGCCGATGTGGATAAGATTCGTGTAGGCTGTGGCGACAAAACCGCCCATGACATTGTAGAGGGTGAAGACAACGGCCGTGAGCACCATCCCTTCCCTGAATGAGACCGTGCCCTTCATCAGGACCGACAATATGGCCCCGCCGCCGACGATCTGCATCGTCACCACCCAGATCGAAAAGGCCAGCTGGAGGACACCTGCCGCCTTCGTCGTCCTTTTGTCATAGAGTCCGCCCACTACATCCAGGATGGAGTATGTCTTTTTGCCGGACAGGATCCGGCCAAGGAGCGCGGCGGTCACGAACATGGCGACCCAGATGCCCGCCTGGAACCACAGGGCGCTCATGCCGTGGATAAAAGAACCCTGGGCCATCCCGACGATGGAAACTCCCCCGATCCACGTGCCCGCGATGAGCACCGAGATAAAGGGCACGGAAAGCTCCCGGGAAGCGATAAGGTACGCGTCCGAGGACCTTGAGCGCCTGGTCACAAAGATCCCGGTGAGCCACAGGATGCAGATGTAAGCCGCTATAGCAAAGAGATAGAGGCCTTTCATGCCTTTTTATTTCTTCCGGAAGAACTCATCGAGCCGCTGTTTGAAGAGCGGTTTCGACGCAAAGTCCGCCACGTATTGTCTCTCCCTGTCAAGATGGGACTCAAGGCCGAAGAAGAGAGAGCGGTTGACGAGGTCCTTGAAATTCCCGACAGTTTCCATGGGGAGAGCCTTGAGCGTTCCGATAAGCTCGCCAAGCTTTGCTTCAACCTCGCCGTCATCGCACACCACGTTTACGAGCCCGAGCTGTCTTGCCTCGTCCATGGTGATATTGCGGGAAAAAAAGTACATCTCGTTGAAAAGCTTCGCTCCCACGAGACGGGGCAGAAAAATGCTCCCCCCGCCGTCCGGCGTCAGGCCAATACGCCGGTACCCCATGTTCATGATCGTTTTCTTTGTCGCGATCGAAAGGTCACAGGCAAGGGCAAGACCTATCCCGGCCCCCACGGCCACACCTTCGATGACGGCTATGACGATCGCCGGGATGTTGCGAATCATTTTTATGCTCTCGTGGAGGACGGCCGCCTCCGCGTCAATGAGCGCTTCGGCGTCCTGCGCCTCCTTGAAGGCCATTATATCTCCGCCGGAGCAAAAAGCCCCGCCCGAACCGCGGATGACAACAAAGGGAGCCTTTTCCCTGGCGGCGTTCTTCATCGCCCCGTAAAGACCCTTGAGCAGATCGAAATCCATTGCGTTCTTCCTGTCCGGCCTGTTCAGCGTGATCGTGAAAACATCGTCTTTCAATGACTCCAGCACAACTGCCATATTTTTCTTCCTCCTTGTGATATATATACGTTCATACCTCGAAGACCGTCCCTACCGATGCGTAGAAATATCGCTCGCCGAACTCATCCGCAAGTCGCGACGCGACGGCAATACCGGTGCAGTGACATACCCCTATTGCACCGACATCCATCTCCTTCACCCTCTTTACAGAGACATCCACTGCGTCCGCCGGGAGAAAGCCCCAGTGCGTGCCGCCGATCAGGGCACAGACCGGCGCGCCGGGGAAGTGCCCGCGCACATATTCCAGCGTATTGACGGTCCCCGCGTGGGCACACCCGAGTACGACCACGAGGCCCTTTTCGGTGGTGATGACAAGAGCCCCGTCGTCCGGTACCTCGTCGGGTGCATATTCCTCTCCTCTTTTCACATGGAGGCGGACATCCCCCACCTCGTAGGAGGTGAACCTGGGCACCTCACCGGTGAAGTACACCCCGTCGTCGATCTCGCTGAATCCCCTGTCCAGGCGAAAATTGCCGCCCGCCGCCACGAGGGCCTCACGCCTGTGTGGTATGCCGATATACCGCACCAGCGCCTTTCCTCTTTCCTGTGATATGGCGTATTTATCATCAAAGATCGCGGGGTGGGCATGGACATCGACGGGCCCGGTTATACCCAGGACGTCCCTGAGACCTCCCGTATGGTCGTAATGCCCGTGGCTCACAATGATCTTTTTGATCCTGCGGAGATCTTTCCCGAACGTAAGGGCATTGGGGAGAAGGCCGACCCCCGAACCGGTATCGAAGAGACAGTCCCCCTTGTCCGTTTCAATATACACGGAAAGACCGTGTTCCCCTATACCCCGGAGATTGCCCACCGTATTTTCACAAAGTATGGTAAGTCGCAGGTGCTTCTGGTTGCTCATCGAGCTGCACTCCCTTGCTTTTTTCTGACATTTCTCAATGATTAAACATATCCTGCCATTTTTCAAGCGAAAAACCTTTACTTTATCACCTTGTGAAAAAGAACCCTGCAATCTGATAACCACATTTTTTATAAGGTTAACTGACAGGAGCTCAGAGAGGGGCAAAATTACTTGCCATGTGACAAAAAACCCTTGATATTCATACTTTTTATCTTGACATAAATTTCTCCTGAAATATAATATTAGTCTTATAAAATTTTTCACAATTGAGTTTTTTAGAAGTCACAAAATGACGAAAAGGAGAGGGCCGTTATGAAGTTAGAGGGCAAAAACGCAATTGTAACGGGTGGTGGCAGAGGTGTTGGGCGCGCTATCAGTATCGCTTTCGCCCAGGAAGGCGCCAACGTGGTCATCAACTACGCCGGCAATCAGAAAGCAGCCGACGAAGTTGTTGAGATCATCAAGGGGATGGGCAGAAAGGCTGTCGCCGTAAAGGGCGACGTAGGACAGGAAGCCGACGCGCAGAGGATCGTTGAGACCTGCGGAGAGAGTTTCGGCTCCGTGCATATCATCATCAACAACGCCGGTATCTCAAAACCATCCATGATGCACAAAATGAGCGTGGAGACCTGGGATGAGGTCGTAAACGTCCAGATGAGAGGCCCCTGGCTCATGGCAAAGGCCGCCTCGAAATATTTCATGCAGCAGAACTACGGCAGGATCGTCAATGTCACCTCCGTTGCCGGTGTCGTCGGCACGATCGGCCAGATCAACTACAGCGCCGCCAAAGGCGGGGTGATCTCCATGACCAAGTCAATGGCCCGGGAGCTCGCGAAATTCAATGTCACCGCCAATGTCATCTCCCTCGGCATCGTCACCACAGAGATGACCCATACCATATCGACCGACGAAAAGCTCAAAGAGATCTATACAAAACGCATCCTCCTCGGAAGGTATGCGGACCCTGAAGATGTAGCACCAGCCTTTGTATTTTTCGCTTCCGATGACGCCCGCTACATCACGGGCCAGCTGCTGTGCGTGGACGGCGGTTACGGAATGACGTAAGATCCGAGGGAGGTGATCAACTTTCACTCAAATATATAAGGAGGTGTCGTAATGGCTGATGTACCGAAAACAATAAAACAATGGCAGATGGTACAACCGACTGTATTCAACAGAGAGACAAAAGAGACCACACCCGGCAAACTGGAAAAGGCAGAGATCCCTGTTCCCGAACTAAAGGCAGGAGAAGTGCTGGTAGAGATCGCCGGCTGCGGCGTATGTCACACTGACCTTGGATATTTCTTTGACGGCGTTCCCACCGTGAGCAAACCGCCGCTGGCCCTGGGCCACGAGATCGCCGGCACCGTCATCGCCGGTGAGGCCGCATGGATCGGCAAAGAGGTCATCATCCCGGCCGTTATGCCTTGCAGGCAGTGCATCCTTTGCAAGACCGGCAGGGGCAACAGGTGTCTCGCACAGAAAATGCCCGGCAACTCCATCGGAGTATATGGCGGCTTTGCCAGCCACATCGTCGTCCCCACTATCGACCTTTGCCTGGTTCAGGACAAGAAGGGCTATGCCCTCGAGCAGCTCGCCGTCGTCGCAGACGCGGTCACAACTCCCTATCAGGCATGCAAGAGAGCAGACCTTCAGCCTGGCGACAATGTCATCATTATCGGCGCAACCGGCGGCGTGGGCGTGTACATGGCTCAGACCGTAAAGGCCCTCGGCGCCAAGACGGTCATAGGTATCGCCAGGAACCCTGACAAACTGAAAAGGGCGCTTGACTATGGCTGCGACTATGTCATCAGCACCCTCGACAAAACAAACAAGGATGTCGTCGGCGAATGGAGAAACATATGTAAATCCAACGGGCTTGCCAATACAGGCTGGAAGATCTTCGAGGTCACCGGCTCCAAGGCCGGCCAGGAACTGGCACTCGACCTGCTCTCCTTCGTAGGCAAACTCATCCTCGTCGGCTTCGGCATGGCGAAGAGCGAGTACATGTTCTCAAAACTGATGGCCTTCGACGCCGAAGTCATCGGCACCTGGGGCTGTCTGCCTGAGTACTACCCGATCGTCCTCGACATGGTCCTCAGCAAAAAGATCCAGATAGATCCTTTCGTTGAAGTGCGGCCCATGAGCACCATCGCGGCAACCTTTGAAGAGATCCACAAGGCAGGTTCACCTGCGAAACGCGTTGTCTTGAAACCTGATTTTTAAGGTTCTACACAAAAACTTTTAGGAGGAAAAGTATGGGATTAGAATGGATGCCAAGAGAACATGGTAAGAAAGATCATTCCAGGCATGGTACACAGCATTGGGGAACGGAAGCCCCCAGCGTAGTGTACGAAAAAAGACCCCTGACAGACCCGAAGGGCAATGTAATTCCGGGTCTTTTCAACGCATGGATCAGGCTCAACAACCCCGCCCAGTATAACTCATACACCACTGAGATGGTAAAGGGCGTCATCGCCGGTTTCGAGAATTCCTCTACAGACCGCGAAGTGGTTGCCGTTGTTTTCACCGGTACCGGGCCCAATGCCTTCTGCACCGGCGGCAACACGAAAGAATATTCAGAATATTACAGCAAGAGGCCGGAAGAGTACGGTTCATACATGGAACTCTTCAACAACATGGTTGACAGCATTCTCATGTGCAAGAAACCGGTTATCTGCCGCGTAAACGGCATGAGGGTTGCCGGCGGCCAGGAGATCGGCCTTGCCTGCGACATCGCGATTTCATCTGACCTTGCCATTTTCGGCCAGGCAGGCCCGAGGCACGGCAGCGCCCCCGTCGGCGGCTCATCCGACTTCCTCCCCTGGTTCCTTACCGCAGAAGATGCAATGTGGAACTGCGTAAGCTGCGAGATGTGGTCTGCATACAAGATGAAGGCCAAGAACCTCATTTCAAAAGCACTCCCGGTCCTTAAAGACGACAAGGGTGCCTGGGTACGCAACCCGCAGGTCATCACCGAAGCCTATGTAATGAACGGCGAGATCGTCTACGGCGAGAACAAGTCCGGCCAGGAAGCAAAAGACGCCAGGGCATGGGTAAACGAAAAGCTGAAAAACAACGATTACGATTTCTCACTCCTCGATGCAGAGGTCACCAGGGTAGCATGGACCTTCGCGAACCTCTTCCCGGGCTGCCTGAACAAATCCATCGACGGCATCCGCCAGAAAAAGAAATTCTTCTGGGATCAGGTCAAGAACGACCACAGGTACTGGCTGGCCACGAACATGATGGGCGAGGCCTTCGCTGGTTTCGGTGCCTTCAACACAAAGAAGATCACCGGTATGGACACGATCGATTTCATAAAGAACCGTCAGCTCATCGCGGAAGGCGCACTGAACAACGACGAATACTTCGAACAGATTTTCGGCAAACCGCAGGCGAAGTAAATTTCGCACATATCTTAGGGGGGAGCATATCCCCCCTATTTTTTTTGAAAGAAGGAGAATCATCATGGCCTTTACACATATAACATTTGAAAAGAAAGATAAGGTCGCAACGATCACGCTCAATGAACCGGTATCAAACTGGCTGACCATCCTTATGATGAGGGAGATCAACGAAGCTCTTATGGACGTAAAGAAAGACTCCAGGATCCAGCTTCTCGTCTTCGATCATGCCGGGGAAAAGGCATTCTGCGACGGCGTCGACGTTGCGGACCACACTGAGGACAAGGTTCTGGATATGATCGAGGTCTTCCACCGGATGTTCCGGCTCATGGAAGAGCTTGACTGCACCACCGTGGCGCTGGTAAACGGCAGGTCGCTCGGCGGCGGCTGCGAGCTCATGAGCTTCTGCGACATAGTCATCGCCTCCGAAAAAGCAAAGATCGGCCAGCCCGAGATCGCCGTCGGCGTATTCCCTCCGATCGCAGCGGCATGGTTCCCGAAGATCATCGGCCTCAAGAACACCTACGAACTGCTCCTGACTGGAAAGATCATAGGGGCGCAGGAAGCAAAACAGATGGGCCTTGTGAATGTTGTGCTTCCCGTGGAGAACTTCAAAGCGGAAGCGGAAAAGTTCATGGCCGATTTCCTCAAGCAGAGCCGACCCGTCGCCATGTGGACCAAGCGCGCCATCAAGGCAGGACTCAATGTCAATTTCCTCGAGGCCTTAAGGGCATCCGAGATATGCTACCTCGACGGCTGCATGAAAACAAAGGACGCCGTGGAAGGTATCAGCGCATTTATGGAGAAAAGGAAACCGGTCTGGAAAGACGAATAAGGATCAGTTAGAATAAGCTGAATATGAAATATGCTCCAAAAGAAGAAATAAATGCACGTATCGAAAAGCTGAAAGTGTTAATGGAGAGGGCCTCGCTTGATGGGGCCTTTTTCCATTACAAGATCGATTATTACTACCTCACCGGAACAATGCAGGATTGCCTGCTTTTCGTCCCTCTTGACGGGGAACCGCTCCTTTTCGTTAAGCGCGAAATTTCACGTGCGCGCAGGGAATCACCGCTTGTTAACCTCATATCGTACCGGTCGATAAAAGATATCCCCCAGCACGTAAAGCCAATGAAGCGCATCGGCATGCAGCTCGATGTGATACCATACAACGACGTTCTGAGATTCAAAGGGATCATGGGCAACGTTGAGCTCGTCGACTGTTCCCCCCTGACAAAGGAGATCCGCAAACACAAATCGCCCTTTGAGATAGGTCTCATGGAGAAGGCCGCCGAGATCGGCAAAAAGGTCTACGCGACGATACCGGAGCTCCTGCGCGAAGGCGTCGCGGAGATAGAGGTGGGCGGCCAGATGGAGGCATACGCAAAATCGCTCGGTCACGAGGGGCTTCTGCGTGTCCGTTCCCTAAACTATGAGGCCTACACCTGGCACATTCTCAGCGGACGCACCGGCAGCATTGTGAGCCAGTCGGACTCCCCCATGGGCGGCCTCGGGCTGTCTCCCGCATTCCCTGTAGGCGCAAGTTTCAAAAAGATCAGGAAGAACGAGCCCATACTCGTCGACTTCGGCATCTGTTATCATGGTTACCAGGTCGATCAGACCAGGATGTATGCCATCGGGTCCATGCCTGAGATATTCGTCAAGGCATACGATGTCTGCAAGGAGATCCACGACAGGGTTCTCGACAAGGTCACCGAAGGATACACCAGCAAAGAGCTTTTTGAATACTCCAAAGAACTGGGAGACAAATTCGGATACGGGGATCACTATCTCGGGTACAAACCCCACAAGGTAAGGTTCCTGGGCCACGGCATCGGCATCGAACTTGCCGAGTTGCCCTTTATTGCCGCAACCCACACCTATCCGATCGAGGAGGGCGCGGTCTTTGCCATAGAACCCAAAATGGTCTTTCCCGGAAAAGGTTCATGCGGATACGAGAACACAGTACACTACACCAATGGAAAGTGCCGGATAATCACCGATATTGATGACAGCATCATTATCGTATGAGATATATCTTCTCCACAGGATGTCTTTACCATCTTCCCATTGAGGATATCTTCGTTATTGCCCGGGAGGGAGGATTCGACGGCTGCGAAATTGTCGTAGACCAGCGCTTCATGAGTGACGGCTACCTGGAGAGGGTCCAGGAATGCCTCGCGATCCTCCCCGTTCACACCATCCACGCACCATTTATGAAGATGAAGAAATGGGGAACCAAGGTCAACGAACTCAAAAGGACCATCGATATAGCCCGGGTCCTCGGCGCCGCCGTTGTCAATTTTCACCCGCCTGCCTGGCTCACCATGGAGATAAACTTTTCCAAATGGCTCCATGAGATCAATGACTTCCAGAAAGAGCTCGATTGCTCCGACATAGCGCTCACCATCGAGAACATGCCCCGCGCCGGCAAACGCCTTATGCTTGCGTCATATATCCTCAATAATATTGATGATCTCATCACCTTCGGCATAGCGCACAACCTCTATTTTACTTTCGACACGACACACCTTGCCACTTTCGGCACCGACATAGTGGCATCCTTTATTAAAGTATTCAGGACGGGCAGGCTCAGGAACATCCACCTTAGCGACTTCGGCGATCACGAAAGCCATCTTTTCCTTGGCAGGGGTGTACTTCCCATTGTCAAGCTTCTCAACACAGCGCGAAGGCTCGATTATGACGGCCCGATCACCTTTGAGGTGTCGCCCGGCCAACTGCCGAAGGACAGGCAATGGCTCATTAAGCTGATAAGGTATCAGCTCGAATTTCTCAAGCTCCACACGGGAGCAATACAGGTCTGATATGGCAAAAAAAATGATCTTCGTCTGCAACACCTGCGGATACGAAACACCGAAATGGCTTGGCAAATGCCCCATGTGCCAGGGATGGGACACATTCAAGGAATTCGAGCCCGTCGTCAAGGCGGATGGAAAAGAGCGGCAAAAACCCGTTATCATCTCCGACGAAGAACTTGCCGATGAAGAACGGGTTACTACAGGCATAAGCGAAATGGACCGCGTTCTCGGCTCCGGCATGACGATAGGCTCGGCCATACTCCTGGGAGGCGATCCAGGCATAGGCAAGACAACTCTCTGCTTCGATATAGCCGCAAAGCTTACCGAAGGCGGGTCTAAAGTCCTCTATGTATCGGGTGAGGAGTCATTGAAACAGCTCGCTTCGAGAAAGAAAAGACTGGGGCTCAAGGCAGGATTCGCCTTTCTCACAACAAACCACCTTGACGACATAATCGCGGCCATAACAGAAAACCGCTATGGGCTTGTCATCGTAGATTCGGTCCAGGCGATCTACAATCCAAAGTTGCCCATGCTCCCCGGCAGCATGGGCCAGGTCAAGGAAGTTTCCACGCGGCTCATCATGGAAACAAAGGCCCTCGATACAAGTCTCATTTTTATAGGCCACGTCACGAAAGAAGGCGTTATCGCCGGGCCCAAGATCCTCGAACACATGGTCGACACGGTCCTGTATTTCGAAGGCGACAAGATGCTGCCATACCGTATCCTGAGGACCATCAAGAACCGGTATGGGGCCGTAGAAGAGGTTGGCATCTTCCAGATGACCAAAGACGGCCTGGTCAGCGTGGAAAACCCATCGCAGTTCTTCGTCTCCCAACGGGGCGATATCGGCGAGGGGAGCAGCCTCTTCCCCTGCATCACCGGCTCGCGCCCCATAGTCCTCGAAGTGCAGGCGATAACGCAAAAAACAAATTTCTCCATCCCAAAGAGGCTATCCCTCGGCTATGATGTGAACCGTCTCTTTATCCTCATCTCTGTCATTGAAAAAACAGTGGGGAAGCCTTTTTTTGACAGGGACATCTATGTCAACGTCACGGGCGGGATAAAGGTGGGCGAACCCGGCATCGATCTGCCGGTGGCGGCATCGGTCCTCTCCAGTTTCAAGGATGTAACACTCGGGCAGGACACGGCATTCTTCGGAGAGATAGGCCTTACCGGCGAGATACGCAAGATCGTCAACATGGACCTGAGGATCAAGGAATGTCAGCGGATCGGGATCAAAAAGGTCTTTTGTCCCCGGGACGTTGAACACTCCGACGGCATGGAGATCGTAAGTGTCCGTAATCTTAAAGAACTGTTCCACATGATAGGAAAAAAAGACTAAAAGCTTTTCTCACGCCCGTCCCGCTTTGACGGGACTTGAGTTCACAGAGAACACAGAGAAATACTTGAATAAATTGCGCCCGAATCCCGGAGCCTTCCAGGGTTCGGGCACGCTCCGATCACTTGACGGTGAAATAAGACCCTATTTTTCTCAATTTTATTTTGCAGCTCACGCCCAAGCATTCAAGCGGTTCAAGCTGTTTTTCAGGGCATTTTGAACCCTTTGCCCTTGGGCCGGATCGTCATTACGGGACAGGGGGATTTCCGGACCACCTTCTCGGCGACGCTGCCGATCAGGATATGTTCGATGGCGCTCCGTCCGTGGGTACCCATTACGATAAGGTCTATTGACTCGGATTTGACGTAATCGATTATCTCCACGAAGGCAACACCGGTTTTCACGACCTTTTTCACATCAATATCGACATTTTTCAAAAGTTTTTTAAAATCCTTGTCGACCTCGCCTTGAATGCTTTTTTCAATGGCAACGAGGTTTTCGGGAGTTAAAAAAGACTCATAAGGCGTAAAATAGGTAAGATTTGGTATCACGTGGAGCATATGGAGCTGGGCCCCGTACTTTTTTGCGATGTCATAGGCATACGTGACGATATCCCCGGCAAATTCCGAAAAATCAACAGGACAAAGGACATTTTTGAACATGACGCCCCCTTTCTTTCCTTTTAAAGCTTTTATATAGTCCATCCCCTATTTAGTCAATCTCTTTTTCTCCGATAACCCTATTCGTGGAGAAATTCACAAACCAGGCAAAAACGACCTTGACAAAAATACTGCCCCATTGGTATATTAAACCTATAGATACGGTGCCGAAAAAGAAAATGCCCTAGATTCGATCGCTTAGGGCATTTTTTACTGTCCGGAGAATACATGAGTATAAAAAATCACAGCGAAATCAAACACTTGGTTGATCTCGGTACGGAAAAGGGGTATCTCACACCTGACGAGATAAATGACTATTTGCCCCAGAATATCTTTTCGCCTGAAGATATAGAGGACATCTTCGATTTTCTCACTGAGTCCAACATTGACATTGTGGACACAATGAAGGAAAAGACCGAGACATCATCTGAAGATGAATCCCAGGAATGGGGCGAAATGGAGCGGTTCCCTTCCGAGAGGACCGACAACATCATCTGGGCCTACCTTAAGGACATCGGTCGTGTTTCCCTTCTCAACTCCGAAGAGGAATATACCATTGCCAAGAAGATCGAGGATGGGGAACGGAAGATCAGGAACCTTCTCTTTGATCTGCCCCACGCAGTCGCCGAGCTTATGGAGCTTTCCTCACTTTTAAAGAAAGAGGCCATCAACATCATCGACGTCGTCAAGAACATCGATGAGTTGAACTACACCAAAAAAGACGAGGACAAATACCGGAAAAAGACCATTTCTCTCATCTCCAGCATAAAGAACCAGCATGAGAAAAAAGAAGAATTGAGGAAGATCTCGGTCAAGGCCAACGAAGCAACGAAAAAACTTAATGAAAAAAAGCTCAAGGCGCTGGAGAAAAAGGTTGAGGAAAACCTTATCAACTTGAATCTCAACAAGAAGGTGCTGGAAGAGATCATACGCAAAATACAGAAGCAGCTCAAGTTCATGGATGAGAAAGAGGCCAGAAAGGTCAAAAAGAGACTGATGGAGATCGGACAGATCGAAAACAGCCTCAAATCGGTGAAAAACCGCCTAATCCAGGCCAATCTGAGGCTGGTCATCAACATAGCAAAAAAATACCTTAACAGGGGCCTTTCCTTTCTCGATCTTATCCAGGAAGGCAATATGGGCCTCATGAAGGCCGCTGAAAAATACGATTATCAGAAGGGATATAAATTCTCCACCTATTCGACATGGTGGATCCGTCAGGCCATCACCAGGGCGATCGCGGACTACGCGCGAACCATAAGGGTTCCCGTCCACGTCCTCGAGACAATGAACAAGATAACAAAGGTCACCATCTCACTTTTTCAGGAGCTCGGGCGTGAACCCAACCTCGATGAAATATCTCTCAAGGCAGGTCTTCCCCTTGAAAAGGTGAGAAAGATCATGAAGGTCTCCAACGAGCCGATCTCCATCGAAACTCCCATTGGGGACGACGAATCAAAACTTGGTGATTTCATTGCCGATCCTAAATCTCCCTCCCCTTTTAACGAACTCGTCAGCATCTCGTTGAAAGAAGAGATCGACAAAGTCCTGTCCACGCTGACACCTCGAGAAGAAAAGGTCATACGCATGAGGCTCGGCATAGGCGAAAAGACCGATTATACCCTTGAAGAGGTCGGTGAGGTCTTCGGACTCACCCGTGAGCGCATACGCCAGATCGAAGCAAAAGCCCTGCGTAAGCTTAAACACCCCTCACGTCGCAAAAGATTGGAAAGTTTTCTGGAATAAAAATCAAGCCCAGGATTCAGAGACAAATAAAGGCAAAAGATTTGGTTCTTTTGCCTTTTAAAATTTCTCTGATCCCCTGCCCCCTGAATCCTGAGCTCTTTTTCATGTATAAAGGTTATCCATGTCCCCATCGTTGTTGGGGCCAATAACGCTGAACCTGCGTTGATCATCCTGCTGCCGGGCACTCCCGGCGGACATAATACCGGAAACGTTTTTCCTGATCTGCTCCATCTTTTGCGGCGAAAAGGGCCGTATGCGGGAAAAGGCCCTGTTCAGGGTAACGTCCGGCCTGAACGTCTGGATAACAAAATCCTTTGCACCCTCCAGGTGACGGGCAACGGCATAGACGTCTTCTTCTCTGTGGAAAAAAGGCACAACAGTCATCCTGAACTGGTAATCGATACCGCATCCCTGGATAAACTCAATGCTTTCACTGATCTTACGTTCGTCCACGTTGATCCCGCACCAACGGGAATATCGGTCAAGGGGACCCTTGACATCCATGGCGACACAATCGATAAGGCCTTCGCTCACAAGACCTTTCAGGACAGAAGGGTTCGATCCGTTTGTATCGAGTTTGACCTTCATGCCTTCGGTCTTTAAAAAACCGATGAGCCCGAAAAGGCTCATATGCAGGGTTGGCTCCCCGCCGGTAATGACGATCTTGTCGACCCAATTCTTGTATTTCCTGAGCGTGGCCGCGATATATTCGATGGGAACGTCTTCAAACCCGGCCGGGTTAAGGACAAGGTCCTTGTTGTGGCAATAGGGGCATCTGAAGTTGCATCCCCCAAGGAAAAGAACCGATGAAAGGTTTCCCTTCCAATCAACAAAACTTGTTTCTATAAAACCTTTTACAGCTGGACAATCAGGCGCTTTGAACGGCACTTAACACCTCATCGATGTGAGGCACGTTGCCCCTCCATTCGCCCAGAGAGTTCTCTGATTCGTCTTCAACGAGGATCGTGGGCAATGCCATTACACGATAGAATGTTGCCTCCGCGAGGCCCTCCGTCGTCCCCACATTGAAATCGTCGACGGTGACATTCTTTTCCCGAAGATGGTCCTTAAGCTTTTTCGCCATCGGACACAACGGGCAATCATCTTTATAAAATATCTTTACGATCCCCATACCCCCTCCTTAGGATATCATTTTTAACAAATAACAGTATTTTCTTTATTCGTTTGCCGCTTTGCGCTTTTCTGAAAAATACTCAACATTACGGTAACGGTCTTTCAATTCCCCCAGTTTCCCCTTGTTCCAGCTTGACACCTTTGTGAAATAACCGGTGATCCTCGTGATACCATCCACATCTGTTGAACCGCAATACGAGCAGGCGTCCGCGAGACCGCGTCCCGTCCTGTGGCATTTGTTGCAGGTCGTGAATTCGGGAGAGAAGGCGATCTGATCGTTCGTCGTATGTTTGAAGGTCTTGATAACAAAATCGGCAATGGCCTCTTTTGACGGCTGAGCCTCGCCGAGCCAGACATGAGATATTGAACCCGCTTCGATAAGGGGATGGAAAAGCCCCTCTGTCGTCACCCGTTCAATGGGGTTCATGGCTTGCTTGACATTGAGATGCGTCGAGTTGGTATAGTAAACCTCCCCGGAAGCGATGTCCCCCTTCATGATCCTTCCCGAGTGCGGCGAGAAATACCTCAGGTCAAGCCGCGCAAAGCGGTAGCTTGTGCTCTCCGCCGGTGTCTGTTCCAGTACTATCTTCATATTCTCCTGCCTGCGCATATGATCTGTGAGAAGGTTCATATGGGCTATGGCCTTTATGCCGAACTTGAGGGCCTTTTTCGACACGTGCATCTCCTCACCTGTATGGATCTGGACCATCTCGTTGAGTCCGACCATACCGATGAGGTGTGAGGCGTGGTTGAACCTCAGATAGGGCATGCCGTCACGGTTCATTGTAAGGAGCGCCAGCGGTCCGTTCTCTCCCAGGGAGAGGAGCTTTTCCATGAAAGCCCGTTTCTCCTTGTGGGCCCTGACAGCAAGGAGAAATCTTTCCGTGATGAGATTGAAAAGCCTTGTATCGTCGTTTTTCGCCATATATGCAAGACGCGGCAGGTTGAGAGACACGTTCTGGAGGGCACAATAGCGCATCCGCCAGGGCTCCTTTGCGTCGAGCAGGTCACTCTCTTCAAGCTTGAAACTGAGTCTGCAGCATTCGGATATCTTTGCCGTCTCGCCCCGGTCAAAAACGTAGTAGGTATTTCCCTTGTCGGAGGCAACATCTGAGATGAGATTGAGGAAATCCATATGCCCGTCAGTATGGAAGAACTTTTCCGTGATATGCACGATGGGCTTGGGGAAAAAGAAAGGCCGGCCGGCACCGTCGCCTTCCTTGTATACCTCGAAGAGCTTCCATGCAAAACGCTGGGCCTCTTTTTCATACTCCCCGTATGTCTTCCCGGTAAACTTGCCGCCCGGGCCGATGGCTGGTACATTGACAAAATGCTTGGGTATCTCCCAGTATATGTTGATATCGGTAAAGATGGCCTGCCCCCCGCGCGCAACCGCCTGCTGGGAAAATTCAAAGATGAGCATCTGGGCAAGCTGCTTCACGTCATTGTCGCTCATGCCTTCAACGTATGGGGCGAAAAAGATATTTATCGCGTCCCATCCGATGGCACCGGCAAAATGGCTCTGGAGGGCCGCCGCGAACTTCACCAGGTGCGCAAGAAGCACCTCCGGGTGCTTTGCCGGCTTTGCCATGGAAAGCGAATGAGGCAGGTCGAGACCGAATTTCTTTATGTATTCCAGTGACTGGCCGCTGCAGTACGGCCTGTCGACAAAACCCAGGTCATGCAGATGAATATCGCCGTTCATATGGGCATCCGCCACTTCCTGAGAAAAGACGGACAGAAGGGCGTATTCCTTCTTTATACCCTCCGCGAGGGTCAGGTTCGTGGCCTCCGGACCGTGGGGCACATTGGCGTTTTCCTTGTTGGGATGGAGGATGAGGCTGTCTACATCATAAAGGGGCATACCGAGCCTGGTATGCATCTTTCTTGAATTTTCAAGACCTTTTTCTATGAGCCTCGCATTGACGAGCTCCCTGATAAGGGGGGCGGTTATGACCTGAATACCCGATTTCCTGATCATTTGCTCTACTTCTTTGCTGATCTCTCCGGCGGTATCGCGATCGATCAAAGTCTCCCGTATGAGGGCATCTACTATTTTTGACCGATCCCAACCGGAAATACTCTCTTCTGATGTCCTGACAAAAAGATTCAGATCAGTTGTTTCCATTAAACCCCCTAATTGGAATTAACTACTTTTTGTTTTTAGTAAAACAGATAATGGTTGCCGGTACGAAATGTTGAGCATACCCCCCTCCACCACTATATATAGTATGCAAACTAAATATCCATACTACATGTAGTACTTTTTACCCGACTGGCCTCTCGATTGTCAAGACTTTTTTTAATTTTTTTTCAGGGTTTGTTACTATCGATAATTGTTGAATATTTTATACATAGAATCATTTCTTTAAGAATTTTCTCACTGTTTCTGCAATGGTAGACGAAAGAAGCCCGCCTCCTGACAGCAAGAGTATCACACCGCAGATCAGGGAACCGAAGGCGACTTCTCCTTTACTTACATATACATCGCGTATAAAAAGAATGCCGAAGACGATCATCATTACGGAGAGGGTAAAAAAAACACCGAAGACAAACCAGAACCATAACCTCTCCATCAACACCTTCTATGTTCTCTGGGTTTTCAATAGCTCCGCTGCGCTCTCCGGTGTTATGGACACAACGGAGAACTCGTCTTCCCGTCTATATTTGGATGACCGGAAATCCCTTGGCAGTATTTCGATATGCCAGTGATAATAAGCGTGTACAGGGATATCGTCGCCGTGTATCTCCGCGAACTCGGTGTTCGGCGACGTATGGATCTCGATGGTGTAAGCATTCGCAAATTGTTCGATGCGGCCCATAATGTCGAGGAACATATCGACAAGATCGTCCTTCACTCCCTGGTCGAAAAGGTTCTCATAACGGGCTTCATGGAACCTCGGCACTATCCATGTTTCGTAAGGGAACCGCGACGCAAAGGGGCAAATGGAGATAAAGCTCCTGTTCATACTCACCAGCCTTTTCCCCTGCCGTATCTCCTGGTTGATGATATCACACAGGAGGCACCTTTCCTTCTGGGCATAGCGGGCACGGGTAGCGGCAACCATTTTTGAGGCCCTTGCCGGCACGATCGGGGTTGCAAGCACATGCGAGTGGGGATGGAAAAGATATGACCCCGCAAGTTCGCCATGGTTCTTGAATACCTGCACATGCTTGAACCGGGTATCACGTTTCAGGTCGAGGATCCGTTCTCTGTACATCTCGAGCAAGAGCTGCATTTCCTGCTTGCTATACATGGATATCGTCCTGGTGTGGGACCTGTTCTCCACTATTATCTCATGGGCGCCCACGTTGCCCATTTTGTCGTAGAGGCCCTCGCCCTTCTTGTCTTCTGCAACCTCTATCATAAAGATCGGATTTGTGGCGGGAAAGCAGCGGACCAGCCATTCGCCGCTGTCATTGCGGTATTCCCTGATTGCCTGAGGCGTCTGTGATTCGTTGCCGGGACAAAATGGACAAAGCCCCGTGCCGCCGGATTTAGACGCGCCGTAACCAACAACAACCCAGCTGCCCGAAAGAGGGTCCCTTCTCAGTTCTGCCATTTTTGAAATAATAGACCAGATACACAACATTGTCAATTCACTGTTTCCTTGCAAATGAAAGAATTTATCGATTACAATAAAACCCATGGGGAATCCCCTGCAAAAAGCCGTGGAAATGGCCCTCGAATCGGGAAAGATACAAAAAAGATACCTCCGGGAGAGCTTTGCCGTCCACCATAAAGGAGAGATCAACCTCATCACTGACGCCGATATAGCCTGCCAGGAAAAGATCATGGCCATGATACGGGACGCTTTCCCCGGCGACGACATTATCAGCGAAGAGAAATCCAACCGTTTCGACACAACAGGCAACAGGTGGATCATCGATCCCGTCGACGGCACAACCAACTATGCGCACGGATATCCTTTTTTCTGCACCTCTATTGCATACGAGGTGGAGGGAGTGGTCGTCGCCGGTGTCGTATACAACCCCGTCATGGACGAACTGTTCTTCGCCGAACGCGGCAAAGGGGCCCATTTCAACGGCGACAGGATAAAGGTTTCCGCGCTGCCGGACCTTAAAAGGTCTCTGCTCAGTACGGGTTTTCCCTATGATCTCGCCACAAACAGGAACAACAATATCAACCATTTCGTCCATTTTCTTTACGAGGCCCAGGCGGTCCGCAGAGACGGCTCCGCGGCGCTTAATCTGTGTTATGTGGCCTGCGGCAGGTTTGACGGTTTCTGGGAGCTCAACCTGAACCCCTGGGATATAGCGGCCGGGGCCCTTATGGTAGAAGAAGCGGGGGGTATTGTAACGGACCTCAGCGGCGGTCCTTTCAATATTTACGAAGGCAGGACACTGGCCTCCAACGGCCTGATCCACGGGGCCATGCTTTCTGTCATTGAAAAAGGCGGGGCTTTATGACCTGTGAGGGAGAGGCCCCAGGAGCAGCATAAACGAACGGAAACGGGGGAAGGAAAAATAAATGAAGGACTATTCCATCGACGATATCAAGCGCATTGTGCGCCCCAATCTTGGAGAAGAGGTGCCGCTGCTTCTTTTCCGCATACTGCGGATCATCGGCATGCGCAGCATTCTCGGGGAATCATCGGGAGCCACACTCTACATGATGGGTAAACGTGTGGGGAACATGCTTCCCGCGCGTACCATGGAAGAATTTTCGGATATGATACGGGAGCTGAAAGTGGGCATACCCGAGGCACAGCTTATCGATGAAGACCACGTCACCGTTAAATTGTACGAGTGCATCACCTGCGCCGGCTTTCCGAATACCGGAGAGATGTTCTGCGACATGGAAAGCGGGATCATCGCAGGGCTCCTCGAGAACGTCTGCGGCAAAAAAGCGAGATCCACACAAACAAAAAGCTGGTCAGCCGGCTTCAGCTATTGTGAATTTGAGGTCTTCCTGTACTGATGACACAAAAGAGAAAACAGGCGGGAAAAGATAGCCTGAAACAGATCCAGGAGCTCGAGATCGCCCTTGAGGAGGAAAAGAGCCTCTCCAGGACACGCAATACCCTTCTCGAATCGAACATTAAAGAGCTCAACGACGTCTACGTCGTCCTCAACGACAAGCTGAAGGCGATCCGAAGCCGCGATGACCGCATAAAGGGCTTCGAGGCGCAGCTGGTCAGGGCAAACAAGCTTTCATCGCTGGGCGAGCTTGCCGGATCCATCGCCCACGAGATCAAGAACCCCCTTATCTCCATCCAGGGCTTTGCCAGGAGGATCGAAAAAACACAGGACCGGGCGAAGACCCTGCGCTACGCGCAGCTCATAGATAAAGAAGCGGGAAGGCTCGCCAATGTCCTTGTCAAGCTCCTTGATTTTTCCAGGATGGATGAACCCCGCGTTGAAGAATCGGACCTCAACGATCTCGTCGATGACACGGTGCTTTTCATGGAGCATCACCTGACGCGCTTCAAGAACGTCACCGTCGATATCCAAAGAAGCGGGGGACCGGTGGTTGTCCGCATCGACAGGATACACATTCAGCAGGTCCTCGTAAACCTCATCAACAACGCCGCACAGGCCATGCCGGGCGGCGGCGCGATAAAGATCGGCACCGGCGTTCAGGACACTTTCGGCTTTATCACGGTGACTGATGAAGGCACCGGCATCGACACTGAAATTATAGGAAAGATATTTGAGCCATTCTTCACGACCAAACCTAAAGGTGAAGGCACCGGTCTCGGCCTGTCCCTCAGCAAGAGGCTCATCGAGGCCAACGGCGGCAGGATCGGCGTGGAAACACCGCCGGGCAAAGGCAGTACCTTCCGGATCCTCCTGCCTCTATCGAAGACGGGTGATAGGTGATAGGAAAATGCTTTATTTCCGCTATTGAACAGGACAATCTGTTTTCCAAGGTGCTTTCCCTGTAAAACAACATTTTAGGACAGCAACATCTCCCATTTCAAAACGAGCTTTTCTTCCCATCACCCATGACCTATAACCTATCACCAGCGTTAAAATTCCCACTTCATACCGTCCCAGGCGGCGATAACCTCAATACCCGTTTCTTCCGCCAGCCTCTTTGCCAGCAGCCAGGGTTTCTCTCTGACGATATGCATACCGAAATGGGTCAGGATGGCTGTTCTGGGCCGTACGGTCTCAATTATTGCCTTCACGTCGTCCATGGCGAGGTGTTCCACTATCTCGTGGTTCTCAATGGGTTTCAACCGAAGGACATTGATGATGAGATGATCCGCACGGTAGTGGTCCGCCAGCTGCGGGAAAAACCTCGTGTCGGAAATGAGCCCGATCGTTTCGTTAAGCTCGAAAAGCAGCCCATAGGTTTCAACGGGATGTTTGTGCCTTACGGGGGTACGGAAGGTGATATCGCCGAGCGAGTATTCCCCTTCCGCCTGCAGGATAACAACGTCTTCAAGATATTTCCTGGCAAAATTAAATATGACGGGGTCACCTATAATGGCATCCTCCGGGCAAAAAAGCGTTCCGCGCTTCTTAAAGCCCCCTTCGGTCATGGACTCAATGAGGATATTGACATCATTGGCGTGGTCCATATGCTTGTGGGTGATGACGATCCCGTCAAGCCGGGCCGGTTCGTAATGCTCCCTTGATGACCTGATACGGACGATGGCACCCGGGCCCGGGTCGATATAAAGATTCGTCTTCCTGTAATTGAGCCAGAGACCGCCCGTGGCACGAAGCTGCTTCGACGCCACGAAACGCGCACCTCCGGTCCCGAAAAACTTGATAAACCCTTCCATCGCCTGCACCTTTCGTAATGGTTTTGACAATCCGGTGATCTGCCCCGGATATTGATTTTTTTACCTCTATTTTAGAGAAATTGTCAATTTGCTTTCATCAGATGTTCATCATTCGGGTAAACGGATCGTGAGGGAAACTCACTATTAGTTTTTTTTAAAAAAAATGGTGATTCCATAATTTGTTTGTGGTTTAATAATTACAAATAATAACTATTAATACCAGTTTCGTACCATTTATTGCAATTAAACTAAATTATGGAGGGGTTATTAAGGAGGATTCCTGATGAACATCACGATCAACGGAAAAGTATGCGAAGCAGTTGAGGGACAAACGATTCTTGATGTGGCAAAAGCCAACGGGTTCAATATCCCTACCCTCTGTCATCTGGCGGGCTTGACCCCTACCGGCGCCTGCCGTATATGCGTGGTGGAGATTGAAGGTATGCGAAACCTGGTAGCTTCCTGCGCATCGCCGGCAACCGAAGGGATGGTTGTCAGAACAGACTCTGAACGGGTCTTGAGCGCCCGTCGCTTTATCGTTGAGCTGCTGGTGTCATGCCATCCCCTGGATTGCATGACCTGCGAAAAAACGGGAGACTGTACTCTCCAAAACCTGGCTTACGAGCTTGGTGTAACCTCCTCCAAAATGGAAGGGGAAAAATACAATTACCCCGTCGATTCTTCCAATCCTTTTATTATGCGGGATTACAACAAGTGCATCCTGTGCCAGAAATGCGTACGTGTCTGTAACGAGATCCAGGGGATAGAGGCCATCAAGACCACCAACCGCGGGTTTGATACGAAAGTAGCAACCGCTTATGACACCACTCTGCAGGACAGCAATTGCGTCTTCTGCGGGCAGTGCGTTCAGGTGTGTCCGGTGGGGGCCCTGACAGAAATGAAATCGAAAGGCCTGGGGCGCGCCTGGGAGACCAAAAAGGTGCGCACCACCTGTCCGTACTGCGGTGTCGGCTGCCAGCTCGAACTGCACGTCAAGGGAGAGCAGATAGTCAAAATTATGGCCGTCGAAGACGCATCACCCAACAAGGGGCGGCTTTGCGTAAAAGGACGGTTCGGCTATGATTTCATCTATTCCGAAGAAAGGTTGACGACCCCATTGATAAGGGAGAACGGCACCTTCCGTGAAGCCTCATGGGATGAAGCCCTCGACCTGGTAGCAGCAAAGTTCAAGCAGATCATCGCGGAAAGCGGCCCCGACGCCATCGCAGGCGTCAGCTGCGCCCGCAGCATAAATGAAGATTCATACCAGATGCAAAAGCTTTTCCGCGCGGTGATCGGTACCAATAATATCGACCACTGCGCCCGAACCTGACACGCTCCAACCGTCGCCGGTCTGGCGCAATCATTCGGTTCCGGAGCAATGACAAATTCTTTTGGTGAATTCGCTGACGCAAAGATGTTCCTTTGCATAGGCACAAATATGACAGAGGCACACCCCGTGGCCTCCACATTCCTGAAAAACGCCCTCCGCAAAGGTGCGAAGCTCATCGTGGTGGATCCCCGAAAGCAGCCCCTCGCAGACCTTGCTGACATATACTGCCAGATCAAGGTGGGCAGCGACATCGCCTTCCTGAACGGCCTGATGAACGTCATCATAACCGAAAACCTCTACGACAAGGATTTCGTTGAGAACAGGTGCGACAATTTTGAGGCCTTCAAGGCCAAAATAATGGAATACCCCGCCGAGAAGGCGGCGGAGATCTCCGGGGTCGATGCCGGAAAGATCCGCGAGGTGGCACACCTTCTCGCTGCTGTGAAGCCGGCCATGCTGTGCTACACCCTCGGGATCACAGAGCACACAACCGGTAAAGATAACGTTATGAGCACCGCCAACCTCCAGCTGCTTCTGGGCAACATGGGTATGCCGTCTGCCGGGGTCAACCCGCTAAGGGGCCAGAACAACGTCCAGGGTGCATGCGACATGGGAGCACTACCGAATGTGTTCCCCGGTTACCAGAAGGTCATTGACCCGGCCATGACGGAAAAATTCGCAAAAGCATGGAATGTTGCCAAATTGCCGGATAAAAACGGCATCATGATGCCTCAGATGATGGAAGGGCTGGTCGATAAAAAGATCCGGGCATTCTACGTCTTCGGGGAAAACCTTGCAAACACGGAACCCGACATCCGAAAAGTCGAGCATGAGCTGTCCTCGGCCGAATTCCTGGTCTGTCAGGACATCTTCCCGACGGAAACGACCCGCTTCGCCCACGTGGTATTCCCGGCTGCGGCCTGGAGCGAGGACGACGGGACCTTCTCGAGCAGCGAGAGAAGGGTGAACCGGGTCCGTAAAGTGAAGACCCCGCCCGGTGAGGCAAAACCGAATTGGTGGATCTTCAAGGAACTGGCCAAACGGATGGGGCACGAATGGGCATCAAACAGCGGCCGGGAAATATGGGACAACGAGATTTCCATCCTTGCTCCGGCGCTTGGCGGCATCAAATACAGCCGCATAGAAGAAGACGGCCTCCAGTGGCCGTGCCCCAATACGGAGCACCCGGGAACAGCGTTCCTCCATCGCGACGGTGTGTTCACCCACGGGAAGGGCATTTTCAATCCCGTCGACTGGAAACCACCCGCGGAAGTCCCTGATAAGGAGTACCCTTTTGTCCTGAGCACGGGCCGGAGGCTCTTCCATTACCATACGCGGACACAGACGGGACGCTCGGGATTGAATTTTCTCATGTCCGAGGAAACGGCCGATATCTCTGCTGACGATGCGCAAAGGCTCGGCATCGGACCGGACGAATACGTGAAGGTCCGGTCACGGCGCGGAGAAGTGAAGGTCAGGGCCCGGATAACGCCGCAGGTACCCCCGGGCATGGTATGGATGTCGTTCCATTTCCGGGACGGGTCCGCGAACTGGCTGACCAACGCTGTGTACGACCCCAACACGTTGACGGCCGAATACAAGGCGTGCGCAGTTACCGTGGAGAAATTATGAGCGCACAGGGAACACCTGCGCAGGTATATTGCATGAACATTCTCGGGCACACGTTCGAAGATTACATGGAGATGGTCAAAAGATTCCACGGTTCACCGGCCCCCGGTGTCCTCATCGGGGGCTTCATGGTGGACCTCGCGGTGCGAAACCTTCCCGAAGGCATCCTCTATGATGCGATCTGTGAAACCAGGTCCTGCCTGCCCGACGCGATCCAGCTGCTCACCCCCTGCACGGCCGGGAATGCCTGGCTCAAGGTGATCAACCTGGGGCGTTATGCGCTGACCCTCTATGATAAAGACAAAGAGAGCGGCCACAAAGGCGTGAGAGTCTTTCTGGACACAGAGAAAGTCCGGGCCTGGCCCGAGATCAACGCATGGTTCTTCAAGCTCAATCCTTCCAAGGAGCAAGGGCGGGTCGAGCTGCTTCGGCAGATCAAGGAGGCGGGTGAAGCCATTCTCGGCCTGCAGCGGGTAAGCGTAAAGCCTCAATTCACTGTCAAACAGCATAAAGGAAGGATATCCGTATGCCCCGAATGCCGCGAGGCCTATCCGGCCGATGACGGGGAGACCTGCCTGTCCTGCCAGGGCAATGCGCTCTACCTGTGAGGACCCAAACCCTTTCTTCACACATCGTAAACATCCATTCAATGTTATATAAAGAATATAAAGAAACCGCCGGGGGGCGGGTCTTGCTTTGCCGGCAGGTAATATGCCATGCTATAGAAAGAAAGTGAAAAAGGAGGGATCTATGGGAACGAAAGATTTTGCGGCCATCATCGACCTGGCAATAGCAAAAGAGGAAGAAGCCTATGATTTCTACACCGAACTCATGAAAACAGTGGGGACCAAAGAGACCGCGGACGCACTCCAATACATCGCCGCCGAAGAAAAGAAACACAAGGAGTTCCTCGTCAACTACCGGGACAAAGGCTACGGCGATGAAGGCATCAAATTGGGTACCGTTGTCGACTACAAGATAGCCGAACACCTTGAAGCCCCTGAACCTAAGCAGGGTATGGAAAACAAGGACGTCTATCTCCTCGCGGCCCATCGTGAAAAGAGCGCCCACGAGTTCTACCGGTCGCTTGCCGCCATCCATTCGGAGGGACAGATCAGGAACCTGCTCCTGAAGATGGCCGAAGAAGAGTTAAAACACAAGGAAAAAATGGAATATTTCTATACAAATGCCGCCTTCCCGCAGACTGACGGAGGCTGAGACGACGCATACAGGGACACGCCGGCCCCTTCGGTGACCGTGCGTACATGATGACACCGGGAGAAACACTGCGAGGTTGTTTATTTTGGATCCTGTTGAATTCGCCATTTTTGAGTCCTGGTTTGGTACCATCTCCGTCGTGAAAAGAAAAGGCCGGGTCATAGAGCTCAACCTCTCTGAAAACGATATTTACCAGGAACACCGGGCATTGCTGAAACGCCACCCGGATGGCGTGGAATCGGAACAATCCTTCAAAACGCTGCGGACGCTCCTGCACCGTTACCTGAAAGGACAGCACGTTGACTTCGATATCGATATCGACATATCGGACCTGCCGGACTTCACCCGGAAGGTCTTGAACGAGCTTCGCAAGATACCTTACGGCCAGATGAGGAGTTACCGTGACATCGCAGCAAGGACAGGCAATCCGAATGCTGGCCGGGCAGTCGGCCAGGCGGTAAAGAGAAATCCCATACCCATCATAATCCCCTGCCACAGGGTCATCCGCGAAGACGGTTCACTGGGAGGTTTCTCCCTCGGAGAAAAAATAAAGAAAAGGCTTCTTTTTCTTGAGGGTATCGATAAAACCTGGACGGTTTAAACAGAGATACCAGGAAATGTCCTGGGTGGATGAGCCTGGTGTCGGCCGGTACAGCTGCGTCGGATCATAGTCCTCCTGCCATATGACCGTGTCTTCCTTGTCAAAAAAAGTGATCCTTGAAAAATGGATCGTCCCTTTTGCGCAATCCAGCAAAAGCAAGGCAGTGTAATAGGCAAAGTCGTGCGGATTTACGCCTTCCAGGTCGAGACAATCCCTGATCTGTTCGCGCATTTCGCTTCTTCTGCCAGGGACGAACTTGAGAACGGCCCTTGCAGAGGTCACGACACCCCGCTTAGAATAGGCGATGGTCTGATCTATGTACCACGTGTCCTTCTGTCTTGTCTTCGAGACAGCGGACCACATCCCCTTTGCCTCAACCCCTGGAGGGGTAAAAAAACCCGTCAGCACGAAGCAAAACAATATAAGCGGCACAAAGCAGTTCTTCACCCGTCTCGGTTCCACCATACCTCTTTATCGCATTTTTCGCCCAAACCTAAAATATAATGTTCCAACCGTTTCAACAGCTTGAACCGTTTGAACCGTTCAGCATATCAGCCGCCCGCGCCCTTGAACAAAAAGCAAAAGGGTGGTCGGACGTTTCCCTTATTTTCTTTTTCTGGCTTTTGAAACAGTTGAAACCACTGGTACGGATGGTACGGCTGAAACGGCTTTTTGCCCCTTCTTCTTTTCTGTCTTATCGTTCAGGTAGCGCCCGAGAAAGGCACCGGTGTAGCTGTTGCCGGCTGCTATTACGTCCTCCGGGGTGCCTGTCGCGATGACCGTCCCTCCGCGGTCGCCGCCTTCCGGGCCGAGGTCTATAATGTGATCGGCGCACTTGATGACGTCGAGGTTATGCTCGATGACGACAACGGTGTTGCCCCGGTCCACAAGTTCCGCCAGGACGTGGAGAAGCTTTTCTATATCGACAAAGTGGAGCCCCGTCGTGGGCTCGTCAAGTATATAGAATGTCCGGCCCGTGTCCCGTTTGGAAAGCTCGCGAGAAAGTTTGATCCTTTGCGCCTCGCCGCCGGAAAGTGTCGTTGCCGCCTGCCCCAGGCGAATATATCCAAGACCCACCTCATTTAGGACCTTGAGCTTGCTTTTGATATGGGGCAGCGCGTCAAAGAACTCCATGGCCTGCGTGACGGTCATTTCAAGGACATCGGCGATGCTCTTGCCCCGGTATTGGATCTCCAGCGTGTCCCTGTTGTAGCGTTTCCCCTTGCATGCCTCGCATACGATATAGACATCGGGCAGGAACTGCATCTCTATCTTGACAAAACCTTCACCGGTACAGGTCTCGCACCTGCCGCCCTTGACGTTGAAGCTGAACCTGCCTTCCTTGTATCCCCTCATCCTCGATTCCGGCAGCTTCGAGAAAAGCTCCCGTATGTGGGTGAAAACACCGGTATAGGTTGCCGGATTGGACCTGGGAGTCCTGCCTATGGGCGACTGGTCGATGTCTATGACACGGTCGACAGCCTCGAAACCATGGATCCCGTCAGATTCACCCACCCTCTCCTTCGATCTGTAAAGTTTCTGTTTCAGCGCCGGATAGAGGGTGTCAACGACAAGGGTGCTCTTGCCGGAGCCGGAAACGCCGGTGACGGCCGTAAAGACACCGAGCGGTATCTCGATATCAATGTTCTTGAGGTTATTGGCCCGGGCGCCCTTCACCTTCAGGTAACCCCTGTGGGGCCGTCTGCCGGCAGGCGGCATTATGGACATGCGCCGCGACACATACAGCCCGGTTATCGATTCCGGATGTACCTGCAGCTCTGCGGGCGTCCCCTGAAAGACGAGGTGGCCGCCGTTCTCACCGGCACCGGGTCCGAGGTCGATGACGTAGTCGGATGAAACGATGGCGTCGTAGTCATGCTCGACAACGATCACCGTATTATCAAGATCGCGCAGTCTTTCGAGCGTTTTGAGGAGCCTGTCGTTGTCGCGCTGGTGGAGGCCTATGCTCGGCTCATCAAGGACATAGAGGACCCCTGTCAGGCCGGAGCCTATCTGTGTGGCAAGACGGATCCTCTGTGATTCCCCCGACGAGAGGGTGGCGGAATTGCGGCTCAGGCTGATATAGTCGAGTCCCACATCGAGGAGGAACCTCAGCCTGGACGTGATCTCCTTAAGGATCGTCCTTGCTATCTCCTGCTCTTTTTCAGTAAGGCTCACCGATCCGAAAAACCTCGCGCACTCCTCGATGGTCATCCGCGCGATCTCGTCGATATTCAGACCGCTCACCCTTACCCAGAGCATCTCTTTCCTGAGACGGGCGCCGTTGCATTCCGGGCAGGGGATAAGGTTGATGAAACGCTCCATTTTCTCCCGTTCGTAAAAATCCGCCCCCTCCCAGTCCCTTTGAAGCTCGGCTATGACACCGTCGAAGGGCCTGTTCATGAAGCTCCTGCGTGTCCCGTGGTCCACATGGAACTCTATGGGCTCTCCTCCGGAGCCATAGAGGATGGCATGCTGGACATCCTTCGGGAGTTTCTTGAAGGGTTTCCTGATGTCGATCTTGTAATGGTTGACCAGCGCCTCCAGGAAAGGCAGGAAATGAACAGGGTTCTTCTCTCCCCAGGGCACGACCGCGCCGTCACGCAGGGACAGATCGTGGTTCGGGACAATGAGGGCGGGGTCGAAATACTCCTTGACGCCAAGACCTGTGCAGGCAGGACATGCTCCGTAGGGGTTGTTGAAGGAGAACATGCGCGGAGCGATCTCGGGGTAACTGATGCCGCAATCGGGGCAGGCGAATTTCTCGCTGTAGATGTGGGTTTCTTTTCCCGTCTCCACCTTCACGATGCCCCCGGCCCTGGCAAGGGCAAGCTCCACGGCCTCGAAAAGCCTGCGCTCGATGCCTTCACGGATGGTTATCCTGTCGATGATCACCTCGATCTCGTGCTTCTTGTTCTTGTCGAGCTCGATCTCGTCAGCGAGGTCCATTATATTGCCGTCGATCCTGACCTTTGTGAAGCCGTGCTTCCTGAGATCATCGATCTCCTTGCGGTATTCGCCCTTCCTGCCGCGCACGATGGGGGCAAGAATGGCGAGGTCCTTCCCTTTTCCCAGCCCGATGATGCTGTCAACGATCTGGGGAGCGTGCTGGCTCTTGATCTCCTTGCCGCAGCCGTAGCAGAAAACGCGTCCGATCCGGGCGAAAAGGAGCCTCAGGTAATCATATATCTCGGTGACGGTCCCCACGGTGCTCCGCGGGTTCTTGCTGATGCTCTTCTGCTCTATGCTGATAGCGGGTGAAAGCCCCTCGATGTAATCAACGTCGGGCTTCTCCATGAGCTCTAAAAACTGCCTTGCGTAGGATGAGAGCGATTCCACGTACCTTCGCTGCCCTTCCGCGTAGATGGTGTCAAAGGCGAGCGTCGACTTCCCGGAGCCGCTCGGCCCGGTGATGACGACCATCTTGTTGCGGGGAATGGTTACGTCGATGTTCTTGAGGTTGTGCTCCCTCGCACCCTTAACGAATATCCTGTCCATTTCTTTCTAAAAGCCACTGTCTTTCAAAGCCACCTCATTGTAGCAGAAAACGGGCCTTATTTCAAAAAACCGTTTCAACCGTTTCAACCGTTTGAGCGGTTTCAGCGGTCAGGTCTTTCCACCCTGAAACTTTCAAACTATGAACTTTGGAACTTTCTTCTCTCTGCCCCCCTTGCCAGAAGCCACATGTGACTATATAATGTACCTCATAACAATTCAAGGACCACCCGGCGTTTAAAATAACGGTAAGGAGGTACTCTCATGGGAAACATATCCGAACCAAAAGGCTGGAACCCCTATCTGGCAGGGGCGCTTACGGGGCTTCTCCTGATCCTTTCCGTCTGGGCCGCGGGTAAGTATTTCGGTGCTTCGACCACCTTCGTCAGGGGCGCCGGGTTCGTGGAGCAGACCTTTTCCCAGGAACGTGTCGCAACGATGGAGTATTTCAAAAAGGAGATGCCCAAGATCGACTGGCAGTGGATGTTCGTCGTGGGCATATTCTTCGGCTCCGTCATTGCCGCGGGGACGTCAAAGTCCTTCCGCTGGCAGGGAGTCCCCGCCATGTGGGAAAACAGGTTCGGCCCCAACAAGGCAAAGCGCGCCGCGGCTGCCTTTCTCGGAGGCACCATCGCCATGTTCGGGGCGCGACTCGCTGACGGGTGACCCAGCGGTCATGGGCTGAGCGGTTCGCTCCAGCTTGCTGTCAGCGGCTTTATTTCCTTGATCTGTTTCTTTGTGGGCGGCCTTATCGTTGCCAATATACTCTACCGGGGAGGTGAGAAGAAATGAACGATCTCATCTATGGATTGGTAACAGGCGCCATATTCGGCTTTCTTCTCCAGAAGGCCCGGGTCATCAGGTACGACAAGCAGATAGCGGCCCTGAGGCTCATGGACATGACCATCGTCAAGTTCATGTTCACCACGGTCCTTGTGGCCATGGTGGGCGTTTACCTCCTCAAGGACCTCGAGCTGGTTAAACTATCCATAAAAACAACCATTCTGGGCGGCAACATTATCGGCGGGCTTATCTTCGGCATCGGCTGGGCCCTTCTCGGCTACTGCCCGGGAACATCGCTGGGCGCCCTCGGTGAGGGCCGCTACGACTCGATCTGGGGCATCATCGGGATGCTCACCGGCGCCGCCCTCTTTGCCGAGCTATTTCCCCTCATGAAAAGGACGGTCCTGACCTGGGGAAATTTTGGCAAGATAACCATTCCCGGGATCCTGGGCATAAACCACTGGATCGTAATAATAGTAATGGTAATACTGGGGGTCCTCATGTTCAGGTTCTTTGAGAAAAAAGGACTTTAAAGACCGTAAGGTGTGGGTCGTAAAGCGTAAGGTGTTGTAAGGGTTTGTGAACACCTCGCGCTTTACACCTCACGCTTTACGAACCGGAGGTTAGCATGGAACGTCTTGTTGTTATCGGCGGGGTTGCGGCGGGAATGAGCGCCGCGAGCAGTTTCAAGAGATCAAAACCTGGGGCGGAGGCCATTGTCCTCGAAAAGGACCATTTCATCTCCTATGGTGCCTGCAGCCTTCCTTATTATATATCTGACGACGTTACGGATATGAACATGCTCATATCGCTCACACCCGAGGCGGCAACACAGGAGCGCGGCATAACCGTACTCACCCGCCATGAGGCGCTGGCCATCGATACCGCAAAAAAGACCGTCATTGCCCGCGATCTCGAAAAGAACGAAGAAAAGGCCTTCCCTTACGACAAGCTCGTCATCGCAACGGGAGGCCTGCCTGTCCGTCCGCCGCTGCCCGGTATCGACCTTGGCCGCGTATTTACCCTGAGGACCCTCTCGGACGGCGTGGAGATAAAAAAGTTCATCGACGCCTGGATGTCCTTCGAACCATGCCTCGGGCCCCAATGCACATATGTGAACCCCTTCGGCACGGAAAAAAGGCCCATGAAGGCCGCCATTGTCGGCGGCGGGTACATCGGCATGGAGATGTGCGAATCGCTTCGCAAGCGCGGCCTCGATGTTACCGTCTTTGAGAAGATGGACCGGGTCCTCGGCAATATGGATACAAGCATCACGGCCATCGTGGAAGAAAAGATCGCGGCCGAGGGCGTGGTGCTCATGAAAGGGGTGTCCGTTGAAGGTTTTGAGGGAAAAAACAACGCCGTCACCACGATCCTCACGGACAAAGGCCCCTTCGAAACAGATATGGTCCTCCTCGTCATCGGCGCAAGGCCCAACGTGAAGCTCGCCGTCGAAGCGGGAATAGAGCTTGGCGCGGCCGGGGCCATAAAGGTCGATGAATATCTGCGGACAAACCTCCCCGACATTTACGCCGCAGGGGATTGTGCCGAGGCCACCCAGTTGGTCACAGACAAAAAGGTCTATATCCCGCTGGGCACCACAGCCAACAAACAGGGCAGGATAGCCGGGGAGAACGCCGCCGGCACGAACAACGTCTTCGAGGGCATTGTGGGCACGGCGGTCACAAAGATCTTCGACCTTGAAGTAGCCCGCACCGGCCTATCGCCGTTGGAGGCACAGCGTGAAGGGCTTGACCATATCGTCTCCACGATCAAGGGCAGGTCGAGGAGCAGCGCGTACCCGGCGGGCAAACCGATCACCGTCACCTATGTCGTGGAGCAGGCCTCCGGCAGGCTCCTCGGAGCCCAGATGGCGGGGCTGGAAGGTGTCGCCCACAGGATAGACACTCTCGCGGCCTCTCTCTACAGCAAGATGACCGTCGCCGACGTGGCAAGGCTTGACCTCGGTTACGCTCCCCCTTTCGCCACGGTCTGGGACCCCATTCTCGTAGCGGCCAATGTTGCCCTGAAAAGATTGCAAAAGGCATCGTAAGTGAGGTATATAATTGATGCCCTGCGGTTGTTAAAAGCACCTGTGATAATGGGAACCGGGGTTTCGCCATCCAGGAGGAAAGTCCATGCTGCACCACGTTATATCGTCTGTTCAAGAACGTATCGCGATGATCGAAAAATCCCAGTGGGGCGAGGGCCTGGCCCGCGAAGAGATGGAGCGTTTTGCGCAGTACCTCTATGTCGCGAAGGCACAGCCGAATGAACCGATCTTTAACGAGGGGGCCATTGAACCATACATGTGCTTTGTCGCCGAGGGGCTCGTCAGGGTCACCAAGGGTGATTCAAAGAAGAACATCAAGACCATATGCGACATAGGCCCCGGGAGGACCGTCGGCGAAATGAGCATCATTGACGGCCTGCCGCGCTCTGCGTCCGCCATCGCCGTCAATGAAACGGTGGTCCTTGTGCTCACCAAGGAGAACTTCGAACTCCTCATAAACGACAACCCCAAACTGGGGATCGCCCTTTTTCAAAAGCTCGCGCAGATGATCAGCCACAGGCTGCGCGTTTCGGACTGGATGCTGGTGGAGTATATCTACGAGTCTTGAAAACAGTTTCAGCCGCTTGAACCGTTTCAACCGTTTCAGCCGTTTTACGACCCTTTGATAAAGCTATCTTCGTTGTATGTTGATCTTTTCATTATTCCGGCATAAGTTCGACAGTGCCCGGAAGATATTTGGAATGGAACATTTTTTTATGACGTCGGACCATTTAAACTCCTGAAACGGTTTCAACTGTTTCCTTATCACCTTGAAACGCTCAAACGGCTTAAAACAGTTGAAACCGTTTTTTTTAAAACCGTGACAGATGGCCCGATTTGCACTTGGGGCATCTTTTGTCGGTCATTTCCAGTAATGTCCGGACATTCTCAGACTTGCAATGGGGACATTCTATATTGTCCTTTCTCAGGTCAAGTCCGAACTGCTCAAGGCAATCGATGCATACGCAGGAAGTGAGGTAGCCCACGCGCTCTTCCATGAGATCGATAAGCGCGCTCTGTGATGCATCGACTGCATTGAAGTCGCTGAGGGATTCCTCTTCAGCGCGAAGCATCTGGGCAATTATCTCACGTTCCCCGTGGTCCCGAAGGGGTATCCTCTCACCCATATTGTTCTGCAGATAAAGGTAGCCCCCTGTCGATTCGTCCAGGATAAATCCGCAATAATTGCATCGATGGTCGTACAAAGTTGTCTTTTTGTGAAATTCTACTTCAATTCTTTCCGGGTTCATGTAAATAACGCTCCTTTGATAGATAGTACCACTCAAGCATACGGGCAAGCTTTTCCATCTGCCCATCGTTCAGGATATTGTCGACCCGCTCTTTGGCGGCGCCAATAAGCATTGCATTGGCGTCGTCACAGCTCGTCCCTGACACGAGGATGATGGGGATGTTGACAGCGTGGGCGTATCCTGCTTCAAACGCCACACCGGTATCATTACCGTCAACAAGGGCAACGATGATGTCGCACTCATCGAGCATCTTGAGACAGGCCTCTTTTACGGTCCTGCTCAGCTTGATCTTCGTTTCCCTGTTGCCTTCAATATTGGGAGTATAATCGAAGGGATCGACGATGCCGACCGCCTTGCCGTAAGACGTACTCTCAAGAGCGCCTCGCAGCTTCTTGAGAAACTCCTTCTTGAGCTTCTGCTGTGAATCGTTGAAACATGGATGTGCGAAATAGATATGCATATCAGTTCTCTCTACCTGTCCATAGCCTGGCATTCAGGCATGGAGTTATGGCACAGAATGCCATTGCATTTATCTCTGACTTGATGCTGTGTCTTCCTGCCGAAACCCCAAATCCTCTCACCGCCACGACGGCAGACAAGGTGAGATTGGTACCCGGGGGATCTAAATAGAGGATATTTTTCCCCCGGGTACCGGTGAAGCTGGAAATGATGGTGGGAGGAAGACTGTTGATAAGCTTTTTCATCTGGCTGTTTTTAGTGAAGGTCCGGATCCTGTTCTTTCTGTCTGCCGCTGTCATCTCTTTCACCTTTTCCGGTCTCATCTTTTTTCGTCCTTTTTCAGCCAGTTCCATTCTTGAAAACATCCTTTTAACCTTCCCGGTGGGGTAGGATTTGTTTCCTCACCCCACCGGCAATGACT
>JAKLET010000007.1 GCA_022711595.1 Deltaproteobacteria bacterium | reverse complement strand
GCCCAACTACCTAAAATCAAACCCCTCTTGAAAACACTCCTAAAATCCCCTTAATTTTACACACCGTAAGATTATTCAGAAGTGACTTATAACATTATTCGGTACTTAGTTATCACACCCCCCTACAGCTTCGTGCAGCCGCATGTTATAAGCGAGGAACCGCTATTGTTATAAACGACTGCATAAATTCGCTTGATATTACCAAGAACCGTTTGATTATCTCGATCATCAGCGCAAATTATCTGCTGCACCTACACCTCGATGATCTTGAATGTTTGAAGGCAAAAAGGTTTATCATAATGTAGGTACACCTAAAACTAAATAGTTTTATCGAAATGATATTCTAAGAATTACGGGTTGAAACAGAGCACAGCTTTGCTGCTCACATGCTGGGAGTGTAAAGAGCGGTCCTCGTGCAGCCGCATGTTGTGTACTGATTTTTGTTCCTATTGCTACATAGTAGTTCCTATTATTTTTTTCAAACATCCGTACGCACCGGAACTATTACCACCAGAAGCCTTTAATATTACGTTTTGCCTCCTCCGTGACCGGTTTGTAGAATGGTGTTTCCGACAAAGGATGAAATCTCAAGATGGGGCGCTCACTCTTTAGATATGCAGTAATGTTATTTTCAATCGCTTCTTTACTGGGGCAATCTTCATATTTATTCCTTTCGTTGCATTCAGTCATGTTGTAATCGTTTATGCTTAAGATAACCGGCTGCCATTTGGCACCATCGATTGCAGGGTAAATAATATAGATGTTCTCTTTCTCGGCGTTGAGGCTGAACCGGGCTTTGTCACCCAATGTCAGTGTTCTCTTATATAGAGTGCTTTTAGAACTCTTATATACAATACCGATGACATATCGCCCGGGCAGAAGATCAAGCAAATCTGATGCGGCAGCTTTAATAACGTCGAGATATTTTGTTTCGTCTTCATCCTCATTTCTGACATCCCTAATCTGACACCCTTTAACAGCATAAACAAAAGCCACCTCATTTTTTGGCAAAGGCGGTCCAGAGTAAAAGCGATGCGCTTCAGACGGATACACGGATTGACAACATAGAACCAACAATAAGACGAGAAAAGAAAAAAGGCGCATTATAATCTGGATCATCGGAATCCCCTCTTTTTGTTTGATGCCCAACGCCGCGCATCAGCCGCCGCCATAAGCGGCCGGCTGCATGCCGTTGTTATCCTGGTTTCTGGATGTTCTTTCCGTTCTTGATTCTTCCAACACAGACGGAAATCAATTTAGCGGCGGGCTTGAAGACGCCCAACGATGGATACATGTATTTCATCACATTGGCCTCTGCTGATGCCTCTTTATCCATGCCGCCGTCACTTCGGTGTACATGGTGATCCAACTCATGGCAAAACGCCATACCAACGATTGTGTATGTCAAAGGATAGAAAAGGCCTAAAGTCCTTAAGGAGTTCTTCAACGTAGATTTCAATAACGCCTTCTCGACTAATATAGCGAGCAAATCCTTTCTCATTGTGGCCAAGCAGTCGGACTTCTTTTAGACCTTCAAGGCTACTCAAAGGAAGGTGTGAGATGATTCTCCGAACAATCCACCCTACATCAACTCCAACCTTGACGTGATCTTCCAGGATCACAGGTTCCATAGATCGGTCATCTTTCTTTGGATAACAATTAATATAGCGTAAGCGGTAATTTCCGAAATAATAGTATTTGAAGACCACATTGTCAATAATAACCCGAGCATACTATTACCGACTACTGATTGTAATGTTGCATATTTGGCATAAATACTAAAAACTCTCTTCCAGGAAGTACTTTGAAAAAACCCTGCCGCGGTTAATCATTGTGTCAAAGGGGCGACAATATATTCAGGCACGGTCATGGAGAGCCCGCGTTGAAGGTTGTAAAAAAGGAGATCATTGCCAATGCGGGCATGGGCTTCGCGCTCCTCGCGCTGTCCCGGCCCCTCGCCATGTTCTTCGATGCCATTCTGCGTGGCGACACGAGGCTCCTGTATATCGCCGTTATCATCCTCGCGAGTCTCAATATCCTTGAGATCATCGGCCTGACCTTCAAATTCCCCGTTATCTTCACCGAAAAGAACCGTTTTTTTGGATTTCAATATGATGACAATGCGCCGCCCACTTTCGGTCAATTCGCTTTTTTCTTCTATATCGCCGAAACCGGCTTTCTACCCGGGACTGCGGCCGTCTTCTTTTCAAACAGGGACAACATCGTGCCCGTCGTGACCATCATTGTCCTGATCGTTCTCAAATGGGTCTACTATCTTTTGCTCGCGGCGGGCCCACTTTTTCATCCCGTCAAGAAACCTACCGCCTGCCAGCAGCGCTTCGGGGACAGGTCTCTTTGGGTCTATATCTATGCGAACTATTGCTTCATCATGTATCTTGCCGCCATCTTCGCCCGTTCGGTCAATTTCGGTTCGTCATTCCTGCATGTCATTTACGCGACACCCGTCATGATGGCGATCTTTTTGCCCCTGAGGTTCCCTTTTCTTTTTGAAAGATCGCTTAAGATCAGCGGCCGCGGCGAAAGATTTCTCTTTTACCTTTCCCTTGTCTGGATAGGGTTTACGGCAAGCCTGAACCTCTACCTCGCGTGACGGCCGCCGAGCCCGGACGGGAACAGACCTCCCCCTGTGCCGCCGGGGTGCCCCTCAAAGATACGTGAGACCATGGAGGCCTCTTCGCCTTACGGACCCCCGATCAGGGCAATGACACCTGTCCCCTTGTCGATGGCTATGATGAAATCGAGCTTTTCTTCGTTGTAGCTGTTGGTATAATACTTATGGATCCCCCTGAAAACGGCCCGGTAGGCATCGGCCGAATCGGACTCGTCCGCAAGGCACAATACCGATTCGACATGCCAGTACGTCCTTACGACCTGTGATTCGAGAAGGAACAGGGCAACATTTCTCATCGGCACGGGGCCCGTTGAACCAGGCAGGAGCCTCCCGATCTCTTTTCTCTGCCCCGGCTCGATCCTTGTCGCGTCCACCCGGTTCAGGTCCGAAAAGTACCTGCCGTTCACCGCCGCTTTGCCGGTACCCCTGCTGATACCCATCAGCATATCACCCCGGACGGCATACTGCGAAACCGCTTCAACGGGGCTATACCCGCTCATGTCATCTGCGGCCTTGACCATCCCGGCATCCTTTTCCTTCGTTATCATCGAGTCCGAAGCCCTGAACGGGTTTTGGACCCTTGTGATGCTTGTCTTTTTTATGCACCTTTCCATGCCGGCCCTCACCTCCGGGGCAGCCGAAAATACCTTTCCCGCAAACACACCGGCGGCTGCCAGTGACATGCACACCATGAGGATAACACGCCAACGCTGTTGTGATCTCATCGGGTATTTCCTTCCTCGAAGATAACGAACGTACTGCGGTGAACCGAAGACATGAAAAATCTTATTCCATGACAGACGGGAAGGCAAGGCAAATATGCTGCTCAAAACGTTTCATTATCATGGTATAATAGGTCATATTGACCGCAAGGGGTGTTCACATGAGAAACAGGGGATATTCGGTTCGCAGGAAGGGGCCTTCAAAACCGAAGGACGACGGCAAATCTGTCGAGGAATTCGTAAAGGAACTGCGCGGCCTCGCCGCTCCGAAGAACAATTACCGGGAGCAGTCCCTGCGCATCCACGGCCTTATCTGCGCGAAGTGCGCCAGGGAATTCGACTACAAGGACAGGCACCTGCTCACCGTCCACCACAAGGACGGCAACCACAACAACAACCCGCAGGACGGCTCCAACTGGGAAAACCTCTGCGTCTATTGCCACGATGACGAACACAGCCGCGGGATCCTGGCTGATTATTTCGAACAGGCAGAGAAGGACAAATAACCGCTCCCTCTGCGGCCTGTCACGGCGCGTCCCTGAAAAGCGGCCTATCTTCCAGCAATCTTGTCTTTAATACCCTTGGGTAGGCTTTACCCTTGACCATCCTTGTTTCGAAAGGCTTGTCGCAGACCGTTCTGCACGTGTCGGGGGGAATGCTGAGCGGCGGCCGGCATTGGTAGACGAGAAGGTCGTGCCAGAGACAGAACCTGTCCTTGGCCACGTCGTAGATATATCGGTACCTGTCCAGGTAACCGGGGACCCCGTCGTCACCACCATAATCAATGCTCGTCCACTGGACCAGCCGAAAAACATCCGGGACCCCGTCGCCGTCATTGTCAGGAGCAAAGAAAAATCCGTTGTTGCACCCGTCAGCAAAACGGCATTCACCAATGACCACACCGGGGCGCTCCGGTGAAGGAAAATAATAGAGCCTGTATCTCGGGAAAAACCCCTCCCACCTTATCTCCAGTCTCTCTCCCGACTGCGCGCGAACGGGCTCGCCCAGAATGCCCCTTTCGCTGAAAAGGTTCCCGTCGTCCGCAAAGACGGGCTTCAAGGCAAACCTTTTCAATACCGGTCCTTCAAGGGCATCGACGCTCTCTTCGAAACGCCATGGTTTGTCATCGTCCCTGCCCGTCCCCTGATAGTCCCCCTCGACCGTTTGAAAACCATTCAGATCCCCAGCCGTGTGCACACAGGAAACAACGGAAAAAACAAGAAAAAAAACGAGACATGTCTTAAGAAATAGGGCCATCGTCGGGAAATAAGGTTTAAGCCGCGGAAACCTTCCTCCTGTCTGTCATTTTCTGCGAAACGAAAACAGCCGCGATCATTCCCATGCCGACCAGATCGAACGTCAAAGACGAGTAGACAAGCATCAGGCCGCCAACTATAAGGAAGATACGCTCCCAGAGGGCAGTCCGGTGAAGCAGCCATGTACTTGCACCGCCCGCGATGCCGAGGATGCCTATCATTGCGGTCAGGCATGACCAGATCATATTGAACAGGGGCCCTTCGAGAAGAAGGCCTATCCCGGACGGGGTAAGGACAAACATGAAGGGCACGATGAATGCGGGGATGGTATATTTCCACGCCATCATCATCGTCTTGAACGGCCTGCCGCCGGTCAGGGCGGCCGCTGCAAAGGGTGAAAGGGCAGTAGGCGGGGAAACCTCGGAAAGCACCGCGTAATAAAAAATGAACATATGTGCGGCAAATTCCGGGACCTTCAGCTGGATCAGGGCCGGCGCCGCGATCACGGCACCGATGATGTAGGTTGCCGTCACCGGGACGGCAAGTCCGATGACCCACATGAGAATACCGGTAAAGACCGCGGTGAGGAAAAGGTTCCCCCCGGCATATCCGATTATAATGCTTGAGAACTTGAGCCCCAGCCCTGTGAGCGTTACGACACCGACTATGATGCCGGCGGCCGCACAGGTGCATGCCACGGAAAGAACGCTTATGGAACCGCCGCTGAGTGCCGCAATGGCCTTCTTATATGAAAGCGCGGTATCCCGGCGCAGATAACTCGCAAAGAAGGCAAGGACTATCGCCCAGAAAACGGACCAGATGGGGCTGAAACCGACGATCATGAGCACCACGATGGCGATGAGCGACGCGAAATGGTACCAATACCTTTTCAACATGACCCAGATCGACAGGCCGTCCCCGGTCTCTATCTTCTCGGCGCCAAAACGCCTGGCATCGAACTCTACCATAAGAAATATCGACCAGTAATAAAGGATGGTAGGGATCAGCGCCATTTTTATGACCTGGAGATAGGACACCTTGAGTATCTCCGCGATCAGGAACGCCGCCGCGCCGAGAACAGGCGGAGAAATGATGGCACCTATCCCTCCCGCGGAGAGCAGGCCTCCCGCCGACTCTTTATCGTATCCGGCCTTTGCAAGCATCGGGTATGCCACTGAACCAAGCGTAACCGTCGTTGCCACACCGCTCCCCGAGGGCCCTCCCAGCAGAAATGATGCCATGGTCACCGTCCTGCCTGCGGATGAAGGCTTGCCCCCCATCAGCCTGAAGGAAAAATCGATGAAGAACTTGCCCGCACCGGAATATTCCAGGATCGCGCCGTAGATCGTGAAGAGAATTATGAACGTCGAAGACACGTCTATGGGCACGCCGAAGATGCCCTCCAGCGTCATATACATATGCCCGACTATACGCTTTATCGAGTAACCCCGGTGCGTCCACGGCACCGGCAATTCCGGGCCTATATAGGCATATATCAGAAAACAGATGACCACGATGGGCATGATCCAGCCGGTGGAGCGCCGCGTCGCTTCCAGGATCAGCACGATGAGAGCGATCCCGAATACAAGGTCCAACGGTTCGGGTGTCACCGCGCGATAAATAAATGTCTCGAAATCGACAAGCATGTAAACGATGGTAGACACGCCTATGAGGGCGAGAACAACATCATACCAGGCAAGGGACGAAAGCCGTTTCTTTGATACGGGAAAAACAAGGAAACTCAGGAAGAGGACCATCGCCACGTGCACGCCGCGAAGCACCTGGGTCGTGATCGTCGCGACCGCGGCATAAAGATGGTAGAGACTCATGGCAACGGCAAAATACGTCACAAACTCCTGCTTCCACCCGGAAAGCCTCCGCGTGACGCCCTCTTCCTCTTCAATGTATTTCTGGGCTTCCTTAAGCCTTTCTTCCGATACCTGCCCGGTTTTGTCCTTTTCCTCTTCCACGTTTACCTCCCTCTGGTGAGCCCGGGAACACAGTTTTCGCTTGATCGAATGTTGACGGTCAAGGGCTCGCCGTCTTCGACAAGCCCTTTCAGGCGGATGACCTTTCCACCCACGGTAAGCGTATGATGCCGGTAGTCGTGACTTCGCAGCCGAATTGCCCCGACATGACGATAGAGGCTTGCCTTATGTGTATTGTCCGTCTCGAGCCCGTAATATTCAAAAACACCCGCTGAAGGGCTCTCCACCATTATGATGGATATTCCCCTGCCGGATTCGTAGATAAGGGTCTCTCTGACCGGCGCCAGGTAGATGGAATTTATAAACTCCAGCTGGATGACCGTTTTGTCCTCGACAGGCAGCGAAAGGACAACTCTTTCCGGCTCGCCGCCGGTCATCTCAAGACAGGTGGCCGGCAGGACAGTTCCGGCCATGATAAATAAATACAAAAAAATAAAACCGGCAACTGTCCAGGCCCTCATCGTCTTTTATTTAAGCTTTGCACCCTTTTCTTTGAAGAATTTCAGCGCACCCGGATGGTAGGGAACGACGGTCTTTATATACGCGTTGTCAATCGTCAGTTCCTTCGCCTGGGAGTGCACGCTCACAAGCTCGTTCTTGTGATCGAACATGGCCTTCAGGATCTTGTATATCATTTCCGGATCGGCTTTTGCGTTGCATACGAGAACATTCGGGATACCCACAACACCGATATCACCGGTCATTTTCGGATAGGTCGCCTTCGGTATCTTTGCCTTCACATATATCTGACCATATTTTGCGAAGATCTTTGGCAGCGCCGTGTCGGTGGGGACAAGTTTCATTGTCACGCCCGGGGTGGCAGCAAGGTCAAGAACGGCAGCGGTCGGAAGGCCTCCGACCCAGAAAAAAGCGTCGATCTTGCCGTCTTTCAGGGCATTCACTGATTCAACAACACTCAGGCGGTCACGTTTGACGTCCTTGTCGGGATGGATATTAAAAGCCTCAAGGACACGAAACGCCACGACCTCGGTCCCGCTGCCGGGCGCCCCTGTTGAGATCTTTTTACCTTTGAGATCGGCAACGGACTTGATGTTGCTGCTGCCCATCGTGACAAGATGAAAATAGCTGACGTAGAGGTGCGCCATCATCCTGACGGGAAGTTTGCCTTTGAAAAGTCCCTTTCCTTCCATGGCATCATAGGCAAGATCAGGATAGGCATACCCGATGTCGGCCTCACCGGCCCCTATCAGTTTCAGATTGTCGACGGCCGCGGCGGTTACCTCAGCCGTTGCCTCCGTATTGGGAACATGTTTGGAGATGACGCTTGCAATTGCGCCGCCATAAGGATAATAGACGCCTCCGGTACCACCGGTTGCGATAGATATGCGGGCCTTCTTCTGGGCAAAAGCATTGGAAGCACAGAAAACCAGACCTATCACGATGAGACAAACGACAAAACGTTTCATGGAAAACCTCCGGAAGATTTTGTTTGCCCTGCCAACAGTTACTGCATTATGACCCCATGGTCTTATGGATAATTGCCCATATTAGGTGGTTGGTAAGAAGTCTTGAAAGTCCGGACGATGGCGGCAAATCCCGCATCTAAAAAACGGCTCTGCCTGACTCAACCCCTGGTCAAAAAACGTAAGACCACGAAGTAACCAACGCAGAACTTACCTCAATAATAACAACCATGTCAAGCACTTTCGGGGCCTGTTGCCCATTATGTCCCGAGCCGGTCTTCCAACGCCTTCAACTGCGCTTCGAGAGCCTTCGGCAAGCGATCGCCGAACTGGGTAAAATGTTCCCGCATATCCTTGACCTCTTCGATCCACGCTGTATGATCGACCCTGAGCAGTTCTTCCATGTCATCCGGGGGAATCTCGAGACCTTCAAGGTCGAGGTTCTCCGTGGCAGGCATATACCCTATGGCGGTCCTTTGCGCCTCCGCCTTGCCGTCAATTCGTTCGCACATCCACTTCAGGACACGGCTATTCTCTCCAAACCCCGGCCAGAGCCACCTGCCGTCGTCAGTCTTTCTAAACCAGTTTGTGTAGAAAATACGGGGTGCCTTGTCCCCCAGACGTTTGCCCATTTCGAGCCAGTGGGCAAAATAATCGCCCATGTTATACCCGCAGAACGGCTTCATGGCAAAGGGGTCGCGACGAACGTTCCCGATGGCCCCGATGTTGGCAGCGGTCGTTTCAGATGACGCCGTTGCCCCCATGAACACACCGTGTTCCCAATCGAAAGCCTCATGTACCAGGGGCACTGTCGAGGCCCTGCGCCCGCCGAATATAAAAATGTCAATGGGGACGCCTTCGGGCTTCTCCCAGTCGGGGCTGATGATGGGGCACTGGCGCGCGGGGGCCGTGAAGCGCGCATTGGGGTGTGCCGTCGGCTCCGGTGAATCGGGCGTCCAGTCCTTTCCTTGCCAGTCGATGGTGTGGCCCGGCGGTTCTTTCGTCATTCCTTCCCACCAGATGTCACCGTCATCGGTGAGGCCGCAGTTCGTATAGATGCAGTTTTCCTTGATCGTTTCCATTGCTGCGGGATTCGACGAATAGGACGTTCCGGGAGCTACGCCGAAGAAGCCCGCCTCCGGATTGATTGCGTAAAGCCTTCCATCTGGGCCTATCTTCATCCATGAGATATCATCGCCTATGCACTCGGCCTTCCATCCCGGTACCGTCGGTTCTATCATGGCAAGGTTGGTCTTGCCTGAGGCTGAGGGGAACGCGGCGGCGATGTGGTATTTCCTGCCCTCGGGGCTTATCAGCCGCAGGATGAGCATGTGCTCCGCCATCCAGCCTTCCCTCTTTGCCATGGCAGAAGCGATACGCAGTGCGAGGCATTTCTTTCCGAGAAGTGCGTTTCCGCCATAACCCGATCCGTATGACCAGATAAGGTCCTCTTCCGGAAAATGGCTGATATATTTTTTGTCCATGGGCGCACAGGGCCAGGCCGCGTCTTTCTCTCCCTTCCCGAGGGGAGCGCCGACGGAATGCATGCACGGTATGAACTCGCCGTCCGTTCCCAGATGGTCAAGCACCCTTGTGCCTACCCGTGTCATGATATGCATGTTGCAGACAACATATGGACTGTCGGTGATCTCGATCCCTATCTTCGCTATGGGAGAACCTATGGGCCCCATGGAAAAGGGGATGACATACATCGTCCTTCCACGCATGCACCCGTCATATAGACCGCGCATGATGCCCTTGAGCTCGTCCGTTTCGAGCCAGTTGTTCGTCGGGCCGGCTTCCGCCTGCTCCCGGGTGCTTATGTAGGTGCGGTCCTCCACGCGGGCCACATCTGACGGCTGGGACCTGAAAAGAAAACTGTTGGGGCGCTTCTTGAGCACAATGGCTGAACCGCTCGCCACAGCACCTGCCATGAGGCTGTCATACTCCTCTCTGGATCCGTCACACCAGTAAACGCTGTCAGGTTTGCACATGCGCGCCATTTCATCTACCCATTGGAGAAGCTTTCCATGTTCAGTCGGACTGTTCGCGCTTTTCATCGGTATACCTCCTCTGTCAATATCTGCAGCGGAATAGTTAACAACAATTTCGATCGTATTTCAATAAGAGAAAAAGGTGATGGGTCATAGGTGATAGGTTATGGGAAAAACAAGACAAGTACATTCATCCCCGCTTGTACAAGGTTCCCATTACCTATAACCCATCACCCATTACCTGTCTTTTACAGCTTTTTTCTGTTTTCCAGCGAGCTGCGAATGGTAAGGGGATCGATATAGACGATATCACCGCCGACGGGGATGCCCGATGCGATCCGTGTGATCCTCACATCGTGGTCCTTAAGGATCTCCCCGATGTAATGGGCCGTGGTATTCCCCTCGATATTGAGGTTTGTGGCGATTATGACCTCGGTGATGCCGTCGCGGACCACACGGTCCCGAAGTTCGTTGATCCTTATATCTTCGGGTCCGATCCCCTCAATGGGGTTGATGACGCCATGGAGTATGTGATAGCGGAAATGGCCCGGATTGGACGACTCGATCACCATCATGTGGGAGGATTCCTCGACGACACAGACCGAGGTCCTGTCGCGACGTTCGTCCCTGCAGATCACGCAGGGGTCGGTGTCGGTGATGTTGAAGCAGACACTACAAAGCCTGATCTTTTCCTTGATGTCCACAAGGCTCCTTGAAAGCTCCGTGATATAGCCTTCCTTTGCGTTAAGCAGAAAAAAAGCGAGCCGTGTGGCCGTTTTACGGCCTATGCCTGGAAGCCTTGTCAGACTGTCTATGAGCCTCTCGATCGGTTCCGGGTAAAACACTTCAGGTCACATCCCGAAAGGCAGCTGCATGCCGCCCGTTACTTTTGACATCTCTTCCTGCACCATATCTCTGGACCGGTTGAGTCCTTCGTTTACCGCCGCCAGGACGAGATCCTCAAGCAACTCCTTGTCCTTCTCTTCCAGGACCTCCTGGGAGATGCTGACAGACACCACTTCCTGCCTGCCGTTCACGACGCAGCTGACCATGCCGCCTCCGGCCTGGGCCTCCACCGTCTTTTCTCCCATCTCCTCCTGGATCTTCACGAGCCTATCCTGCATCTTTTTCGCCTGCTGCAATATCTGGTTGAAACCCTTGGACATACTACCTCCCCTTAAAGATTGAAGAGAGACTCCGCCTCCTTCACATATTCATCGAGAATGTTCCTCTTTTTATCTGATGCATCCCTGAACTGGATGTTCATGACCTTACCAAAGAAATCATTCGTCAGTCTTTTTATCTCCTCAAGTTCGCTTTTTATGAAATTACCGTATTTCTTATCGACAAGAACGATGAAGTTGTCCCCTTCGATATTGCAATCACAGGAATCGAACATACCTCCGAGAAAGGGCTTCTTTTTCTTGAGATATTCCACGAAGCCATGGGTGTCCTGACGGGTCGCGTCAGGATGTGAGGGACCGGCTTCTTCAGGCACAGTCTCTTTTTTTACCTGGTCTGCCGCAGGCGGCACATCGGAATGGGCCTTTTGTTCCCCGGCGGGATGCTCGCGCACAGGTGCGGGAGCCGTGGCCTGTGCCTGCCGTAAAGGCTCACCGCGGTCGAGTTCGCCGATCACCTTCTCCACGTCCCTTAATCGCGAAAGGTTGTACAGATTGATATAGAGGGTCTCCAGCGCAACTCGCGGAAAAAGGCCCCGCATAAGGTCCTCGGAGCGGAGCATGTAGTAAAGCATATTCTGCACTTCATAGTACTCAATGTCGCCGAGGATCCCGCTCACGGCGGAGTATTCTTCCTCACTCATGGGAACAAAGTCCGGCAGTCCTCCGCAGGCCTTGATTATCATCATGTTTCTCAGATACGAAACGAGGCCGCGGTAGATCTGCCCCACATCAAAACCTTCATTCAGCGTCTCTTCGATGATCCTGAGGCCCTCTCTCAGGTCTTTTTCCAGGACCGATTTGACAATGCGGCGGATAACATCCTTCTCGACAACACCGATGATATTGATGACGTCGCTTTCCGAAATGTGCTTTCCGCTATAGGCTATGATCTGTTCAAGGATGGACTCGGCATCACGCAGGCTGCCGTCTGCCTCCATGGCGATGTGATGAAAGGCGCTCTCGTCAAAGGTGATCCCGTCTTTTTCACAGATAGCGGCAAGCTGCCCCGATATCTCCCTCTCGGTAATGCGCCTGAAATCGAAGCGCTGGCAGCGGGACATTATGGTATAAGGGATCTTTTGCAGCTCCGTAGTGGCAAGGACAAAGATGTTGTGCCCCGGCGGCTCTTCAAGGGTCTTTAAAAAAGCGTTTCGGGCCTCCGTGGTCAGCATGTGCGCCTCGTCAAGGATATAAACCTTGTAGGCGCCCTTCATGGGAAGGTAGCGGACAGTTTCCCGAAGCTCCTTGATGTCATCGATGCCCCTCGTGGATGCCGCGTCGATCTCTATGACATCGACAAAATTCCCGCCGGCGATGCCCACGCAGTTCTCGCAGACATTGCAGGGTTCCTCGGTGGGACCGTTGACACAGTTCACCGCTTTTGCAAGGATCCTGGCAAGGGACGTCTTGCCAACCCCTCGCGGGCCCGTGAATAGAAAAGCATGCGCGATGCGTCCTGCTTTGATGGAATTCTTGAGGGTGGTGATGATGTGAGGCTGGCCTATCACATCATCGAATCTCTGGGGTCTCCAACGTCTTGCTATAACCGTGTAGCTCAATTGCGAACGCCTCTTCGGGGGTTCTTGATAAATATTAAAAAGCCAGGCTACCTGCGGCACACGGATCAGCTACTACCGCTGCTTCCTTCCGGACCTGACGGGGTTCATAACCTCCACGTTGCGCAGGGCCTGGCATTTCAATTCTCATGGCGGAGAGAGAGGGATTTGAACCCTCGGTACGCGTTTTAGCACGTACACACGATTTCCAATCGTGCTCCTTCAGCCGCTCGGACATCTCTCCGGTGACCTTTGTTATACCATACTTGGGAAAAACACCTCAAGGTATTTGCGCTGTAACCCTTTGCCAATCATCCTGGACGATTCCGCGCAGGCGCAGGGCCTTTTCCGAATAAAGCTCGATCCCTTCCCAGTTGGGCCGCACGGCGACCTTTTGCATCAAAAGACCGTCTGCACCGAACCACCTGGGGAGTATACCCCCGAAAAAATACCCTCTGCCCCGGAGGTATTCCGTCAATTGTCCGATCCATGGCCAGGAAAGGTTGAGCCATATCTGGATAACAACCATACCCTTTCCGAGAGCTTCAGCTTCATGGCGCACAAAAACATCATGGAAATCCTTGCCGGCATCCCGGACGGTCATGCGCGCCACGGAGGCAAATTCAAAGAAACGGCTTTCGATGGATGTGTTTTTATCCCCGGAGGCCTCATTCTCAGCTCTCACGACAGCGGCACCGCTATTGAAACCGTCATATATGGACCTCATGGTCTCTTCGTATCCTTCCGGTGCATACACCGTGTGGTCCATGGTACGGTACATTCTTGTCATGTGAAGGGCCGCCACGCGACCCGTGGCGCTGCCTTCCCTGGCATAGGCCTCGGCCGGCATGAGGTCCACTTCAAGGGCCGTTTCTACGGCCCCCTCGTTGGCCCAGGCCTTCTGCGAATAGACATGGTTACAGACAGCCTCGCCGAAAACGGCGTCAACGCCGTAATCGGGGGCCATTTCATCGGCAAAAAAATGGTTCATCGCGCGGGCGATGCCATGTTTGCGGTAATCGACAAGAACGAGCCCCTGCCCTCCTTCGTAGACCGTCATGCTCGGTGCCGACCTGAAAAGGCTCACATACCCAACGATCATTCCTTTCGAGGAACGCGCGACGGCAGGGATGTTCTCGTGTTTCTCGAAGGCCTCCACGAGCGCTTTCGGTTCATAGACCAGCTTGACAGGGTAGTCTTCGCCGTAAACACTGCGGAAAAGTTCGCCAACACCTTCGGCATCATCAGGCCGAAAAACATCGATGCTTATCCGTTCGTCGGGGCTTATATCCAAAATAATAGGCACGGTCCTGCTCCTTTTCGTGAATAAGTTGACAAATGAAGAAAGATAGTATTGCCCGGAGGATAAGTCAATACCAAAAAACTGCTTGAGTGCTTGAATGGCTTAAACGGCTTGAATGTTGGAAGCAAAGACATTTAACGGGCCGTAAATGCCATGGCTGCTTGAATCACTTGATCGCGGAAGGCAAAATGGCATAACACGAAAGGAAGTGCGGCATAACATTTTCCTTGTTCGTTGTCTGCTCCAAAGTTCATTTTGCAGGGTTGGCGAAGGCGTACCTGTTCTTGCCGGAGCCTTTGGCTTCATACATGGCCTTGTCAGCCAGTTTGATCAGGCGGTCGCCGTCATCACCGTCGCCGGGAAAGAGAGCGATACCGATGCTTGCACCTATGGCCGTTCTTTGCCCGTTGAAAACTACCGGCTGGGATACGGTCTGAATTATTTTATCAGCGATCAGCGCCGCATTTTCGGAATTCTGGAGCCCGGACGCAATGAACAGGAACTCGTCTCCCCCGACCCGTGCGACCGTATCGGTTTCACGCACACAGGAAAGCAGCCTTTGCGCCACCTGCTTCAGCACATGGTCCCCGGCGTCATGGCCAAGGGTGTCGTTGACCGTCTTGAAGCCGTCCAGGTCTATAAACATCACGGCCGCTATTGCATTATGCCGGCGAGCCATACCAAGGGACATGGACAGCCGGTCCCTGGCCAATCTCAGGCTTGGCAGGTCTGTCAATCCATCGTGGGTCGCCATATGCTGTATCTGCTCTTCGAACAGTTTCCGCTGGGTGATCTCCTGATGCGTGCCGGACATGACCAACGGTTTTCCTTCATCTGTCCATGTCGCAACCCTGCCCCTGTCAAGCACCCAGATCCAGCTTCCATCCTTGTGGCGCATGCGCAGCTCACATTCATAGTATGCCAGCTCTTTTCTGAAGTGCTTCTCAAGCAGAACATGTGAAGTTTTAATGTCATCAGGATGGACAAACCCCATCCAGGTATCGATCGAAACCGGGGCAAGCTCCCCCAGGGTGTACCCGATCATCTCTGCCCAACGCTCGTTGAATATTGTTTCACCGGTCTGTACATTCCATTCCCACGTGCCCGCGTTGGTACCTTCGAGTATATAGGCAAGCCGCTTGCGCTCCACCGCCAGCAATTCCCCGGCATGCTTACGTTCCGTGATATCGATAAATGTGACCACCGCGCCGCACACCTCGCCGTTCACCATCTGAGGATACGACCAATACTCCGCGGGGAAGCTGGTGCCGTCCGCTCTCCACAGAACTTCATCGTCAGCGTGCACCTCTCTGCCCTTGCGGATCGCCTGAAATATTCTGCATTCTTCGACATCCATCGGGCGCCCGCCCGGGTATGAATGATGGATCAGCCAGTGCATATTCTTGCCGAGCAGTTGTTCCATTTCCGCGTAGCCAAGCATTCTGAGACAAGATGGATTGGCAAAGGTACAGTTGCCCTCCAAGTCAATGCCATAAATTGCCTCGCCCGTAGAGTTGAGCAAAAGGCGCACCTGCTCTTCGCTCTGCCTCAATGTCCTTTCCGCCACCTTGCGCAGCGTAATGTCGGCAACAATACCGTTCCACAAGACATCTCCATCAACCTGCGGTTCGGGGCGCGATTCGATCCTCAACCACTTGACCGTGTTTGCGATAACTGCCCTGCCTTCCCAGAAAAAGGGCTGCAGGGTTTCGATCCGCTTTCGGTTCAGTTTTCTGAAGACCCCAAGGTCCTCGGGATGGATCACACGGAAAGCCGTTTCAGGGTCGTTCAGGATGTCCTGTGCGGGCACGGCAAGTATCTCCTCCATCCTGGGGCTGACGTACTTGAAGGCAAACCCCCCGGCTGGTGTGGTTTGTAAAAGATAAACGCCAACCGGGATGTTGGAAACGAGGCGGTCATACCTTTGTTCGCTCTCCCTTAGCACCTCTTCGCGGCTCAAGATATCATCTGTTTTCTTTCTGACCAGAGTTCGCAACCGCATGTTCCATGTCCACACCCACAGCGATATAAGCAGGATGACTCCGGCAGCGGCGGACAACGGCCAGAGATTTTTTATCAGAAACGATTTTTGCGGACCGTATATCGTTCCAAGCCATTTTGTATTGACCTTATCCAGCACACCGGAGTGCTTCGCCTCATTTATCCCCTTGTTAAGGATGCCGATAAGGATGGCGTTGTCCTTGTTCGACGCCATGCAGTTCCTTCCTGTATAGAGGGGTTCGCCAACCTTCTTGATACGGTCCGTCAGGTGATTGCTGAAGATATGGTAGAAGACGATCTGTTCGTCGCCTATGACCGCGTCCGCCCGGCCCGCAATGACCATATCCGTTGCTTCGGCGAAGTCCTTCGTGTCCAGCACGGTGAATCGGATATTTTGTGATTCAAGGAACTCTCTGGCGTAGTCCCCCTTCTGGATGGCGATCGTCTTGCCGCTGAGGTCCCTGATGTCCTTGATGTCCGTCCTCTGCGCCGTGACGAAGATTGACACGGGAACTTCAAAAAGGGTCCCGGTGAACTCGAACCTCTCCTTTCTCTTATCGCTGTAAAAGAGACTGGTGATCACATCGGCCCTGCCCGCGAGAACGGTCTCCTGCGCCTGCTGGAACGTCATATCGATGAACACTGGTTTGAAACCCATTTCCACGGCCATCCAGCGGGCAATATCGAGCATCATGCCTTCGTGCTGCCTGTTTGCGTCAACGAATTCGAAGGGGGGGTATTTTGTCTGGCTGATAAAAATTATCTGTTCCTTCTTGCGGAGGTATTCCTTCTCCTCGCTTGAAAGACCTATCGCGCAAACTTGGGACAGGGAAATGAAAAAAATGATCACGAAGAAAAAACACACCGCGGGAAAGCTCTGTTTTCTGCTTATGATCAAGCCGGGCTCCTTATAAAAAAACAACACACCGCCAACACTGGTACCGGTCTGGAAGGACCGGTCTATTAATTTATCGCTATCCTTTATTATATATTAAGGATTCCTGATTGTTACGGAGATATTGTTTTTCCTTGAAATATGACAGTCATTGAGAAAAAACAGGCTCGTCGGCAGTTTTTTAAAAAACAAGGAAACGAGCGGGTCAGGCCGGCCGGGATATTAAGCCTAAAACCACTTGAATCCTTGAACCGCTCGAACACGAAAAAAACAGTTCCAAACAACGGACCGCCGGGACAATAAAAATTGTTTTTTTATTTATTTGCTTTGTTGCTCCGGGACATTGGAACAAGCATGACCGCACCTGCCGCGTTCAGGACACCGCAGAAGATAAACAGCATCCCGTATCCCCACTGAGCGAGGATCAGCCCGCCAATGAGGGGGCCAATAAAGAAACCGGCCTGCATCATGACCAGGGAGAGGTTCATATTAAGTCCCCTGAAGCGCGCCTCTGATACATCGAATATGAGGGCCATCGTGAGCGGTATTCCCACCCCCCAGAGCACACCAAAGACGGCGCCAAGAAAAAGGAATGCACCCGAACCCTGCAAAAAAACCATGAAAACATGACATACGGCAAGGATAACCATGGATATAGCGGAAACCAGCGCCTTTTTCATCCTGTCGAAATAGCGGCTTCCGGCAAGCCTGACGACGATCATGGCGATCATGGCAACGGTAAAGAAAAAGCCGGGGTTCTTCATGCCGCGAACTGCGCCGAAATCCTTGAAGAAAAAGAATAACGAGGTATACGCGCTGTAGAAAACAAGGTTCACCGCCAGGAGCATCTTCACAGGGCCCGACTTGAGGTCCTCCATAAGGCCCCTTAAACCCATGCTTTTTTCATGACTTCGCTGATTGTCATGGGCTGACCCTATGAAGGCAAGGGGTATCAAAAAGAGGAGCATAAAACCTGCCGCCACGGTAACAATGGAGATAAAACCATAAGACCTGCCGACAAGATAGACGACCACGGGAGGGATGAAGGCATAGGGAATAAGCCTGATAATGGATATAAGGCCTATTGCCTCACCGCTTCGCGAAGGGGGGATATACTCGGCAAAAAGGGTCATCATCGCAGCGACAAGGACGACGAAACCGCTTCCGTGGAGTATGCGCACACAGGCAATGGTCGCGGTCGTGAGCGCAAAATTATAAAGCACAAGCGCCGCGGCCATGGTGAAGATACCGGCGGCGGCCACCTTTTTTGCGTTCCCCCTGTGGAGATAGGGGCTAAGAAGCGGCTGCAGGATTATACCCGTTATGGCATCGGAACCGATGAGAAAACCATGCCAGCGAGGATCTATATCGAGTGTCGACAGGTACTGGTGAAATTGGAAAAAAAGAGCCATAGCCGCCGACGCACAGCAGAGGATGACATTGAGAAAGAAGAACTCACGGGTGAAGATCGAAGGTCCCTTGTCCGTCATCCGGTATCCCGCACCAGGTCTTCGAGGCGCATGACCAGATTTCCCGCAACGCTCCTGCGATACCCCTCGGACGCCCTCACGTCGCTGATGGGAGAGACCTCCGAGCGGACAAGCAAAGCCGCCTGCCTCAGGGTGTCTTCATCCATCGGTTTGTCGATAAAACACCGGTCAATGTTGCTTGAAGTGAAGACCGTGGGAGCGACGCTGCCGAAGGCACACCTTGCCTTCCTTATCATTCCATCCCCATTGATGCCTGCCGCGAATGCGAAGCTGGCAACGCTTATGGCCATGGCCTTTCTCTGCCCCACCTTTTCAAAATGGAAAAAAGTGCAGCCGTGGTCTTTCTTCAAACATATGGCGGAGAGGACCTCGCCCCTTTCCAGTGCCGTTTGCCCGGGGCCGGTTATGAACTCGCTGATGGGCACGCGGCGGGCACGCCCCGCCGAACACAGCTCAACAAACGCATCGAAAATGTAAAGCGGCGGCAGTGTGTCTCCCGCAGGCGATGCGGTGCAGATGTTGCCGCCTATCGTACCCATGTTCCGCACGGCCGGGGCACCGATGCGCCTTGCCGCATGCATGAGAAGCGGAAAATGCTCCCTAACAAGGCGGCTCCTTATGAGTTCGCTGTGGGTCGTGCAGCCCCCTATCCTGATCTCGTCGCCATGGTCGCTGATGCCCTTCAGCCCTTCGACCCTTTCAAGGCAGACGAGCGGTTTGCCGCCACCCTCTTCAAGGGATGATCTCACGAAAAGGTCGGTGCCGCCGGCATATAATAACGCCTCAGGCTCGCCTGACAGCAGGTCGAAAACCTCACGCAACGACCCCGGGAGGAAAACCTCACCCATCCCGTCCACCTCCGTGCATCTTCTTCGCGGCGTCCTCAACCGCATCAACTATCTTCTGATAACCCGTACAGCGGCAGAGGTTTCCGCTTAAGGCCTCACGTATCTCTTCGCGTGCCGGTGACGGATTCGCATTGAGAAATGCAACCGAAGAAATGACCATGCCTGGCGTGCAGAACCCGCATTGCACCGCTCCGCGTTCGATGAAGGAGCGCTGCACCGGGTGGAGATCCCCTTCTCCACAGACCCCTTCGATGGTGACAATGTCTTTCCCTTCAAGCTGCGCGGCAGTCATGATGCAGGAAAGCTTCACCTCGCCGTCTACAAGGATCGAACATCCGCCGCATTCACCCCGGCCGCAGCCTTCCTTCGTGCCCGTCAGGCCCATGTCCTCGCGAAGGACATCCAGAGCCCTGCGCGCAGGGTCCGTTTCAACATGCACAGAAATACCATTAAGAACAAAAAATATCTTCCTTGTCATTTTCCGACCTCTCCCTTTCTGGCGAGCGCCGACAATACCCTCTCGGGCGTGAGCGGGGACTTCGTTATCCGCATACCGCAGGCATCATGGAACGCGTTCGAGATAGCAGGCAGGCAGCCGCTTATAACCACCTCTCCGATCCCCTTCATACCGAAAGGGCCTGTCTCTTCAAAGGTTTCGACCGGTACGGATGTGATATCCGGAAGGTCCATCGATGTGGGAATGATGTACGTTGAAAGCCCTGTCGTATCATGCCTGCCATCACTTACCAGGTAATCCTCCGTGAGGGCAAGCCCGATCCCCTGGGCAACGGACCCGTGGACCTGCTGGTCGTAAACTACAGGGTCGATCACCGTCCCCGCATCGGTAACGGCAACATAGTCGATCACATCGATCCCCCCCGTGACGGTGTCAACCTCGACACGTGCCAGGTGGGCCCCGTATGAGAACAGGAGGTGCGCGCCGAGATAGAAAATGCCGATGGTACTCTCATCGTATGGCGCACGGAAATAACCTTTTTGAGTACGCTCCTCATCGTTGAGAAACCGCGCTATCACGGTCAGCGAAACCTCTCTGCCAGACGCCTCATCCCTCACTTTGCCGGGAAGAAGCACGGCTCGGCCGGGATCGGAAATATCAAGAATTGTGCCAGCGCGTCCGAGGATAACATCCCTGAGGGCCTGCGCCGCATTGATGACGGCATTCCCGAAGGTATAGGTGGTGCGGCTCGCGGACGATGTGCCGGATGGAAGATCGTGGTCCGTGTCCGGCTGGACAAGCTCCATGGCCTCGGGGTCCTGTCCGAGGATCGCCGCGGCGATCCGCAGATATGTGCTCGCATTGCCCTGACCCAGATCAGGAAGGCCCGAATAAAGACATATGGTCCCGTCCGATCTCAAATCCAGCCTTGTGTTGGCCTGATCGGGGATAAGGGAGGGATAGCCCACGGCGTGACCCATGCAGCCCATGCCGATGCCGCGTTTTTTCCATTTCGGTGCCGCACTCTTCCACGCCTGTCTTTCTTTCCAGAAAGGATGTTCCATGAGCCTTTCGATGCACTCGCCGATGCCTGTGGAATATTTCAGCTCCACGCCAAGGCAGTTTTTCTCGCCGCGCCTTATGACATTTCTGCGACGAATCTCCAGGGGATCCATACAAAGCCTTTCAGCCATCATATCCACAGCTTGTTCCATCGCGAAGGTCACCTGGGGCACGCCGAAACCGCGGAAAGGGCCGCCTATCGGGTTGTTGGTATAAGAGCAATATCCATCGATGCTGACGTTCGCGATACGGTACACCGAAGCTGCGTGCTCCGCTCCCATGGCCATCACCTCGCCACCCAGGGTCGCGTAGGCGCCGGCATCGAAATAGATCCTGCAGGAAAGACCGTGGAAAGTCCCGTCCATTTTCGCCCCCAGTCGGTAATACATCCTTGCCGGAAGCCTTTTCATACCAGCGAGAAAGCTCTCGGTTCTGTCCCACCACATCTTGACGGGCACTCCATCCGAATGCAGGGCCGCAAGACCGAGCAGGCACTGCACGTTGATGCCGTCCTTTCCCCCGAAGGCACCGCCGAGATACGGCGCGACGACCCGTACCTTTTCCATATCCAGTCCCAGGGCGCGGGCGATCTCACTCCTGTCCCGGTATGGCGTCTGTGTCGACGCGACAACGGTGAGCACTCCGCGTTCATCCACAAAGGCCCAGCCGGCCTCGGTCTCCAGATAGGCATGCTCCTGGCGGGAGGTCTCGAAGGCACCTTCCACAACTACATCGCTTTCATCCAGCGCCCTCTCGGCGTCGCCCTTGCGCACTGTTACGGCCCTGAGGAGGTTGCCTTTCTCATTGTCCTCATGGACCCTCGGCGCGCCTTCTTTCAAGGCATCCTCCGCGTCAAAGACCCCTGGCAGCGGTTCGTGATCAAAACTTACGCGGCCCAGGGCCGCACGGAGAATCTCCCTGCTTTCCGCGAGAACAAGCGCTACGGCATCCCCGGCATGCCGCACCTTTTCATCTGCAATGACCGGCTGGTCGTTGCGTGCGATACCCGTCCGGTTCGATCCGGCTATATCACGGTACGTGAGCACACGGACAACCCCCGGGAGCGAAAGGGCATCCTCCGCATGAACAGACGCAAGACGCGCATGCGGTACAAGCGCTCTCTTCGCGCCGGCCCAGAGGAACTTCCCGGAATAATAATCGGCGGCATATTTTTCCCTGCCCGTCACTTTCGACAGGGCATCCAGACGGGGCCCGCCCGGAAATTGTCTCACCTCATCCTTCACCCGGCCATCTCCCTCTGGCGCACTATGCCGGTGAGGCCCCCGACGAAGGCCTCCATTGCCTCGTGAACACCGATGCTCACCCGTATCCAGTTGGGAAAGCGAAAACCGGTCATCGTCCGGACCATGACCCCTTTTGACATGAGCTGCCTGTATGCGAGCGTATCGCTAAAGGGAAGCCTGATCATGACGTAACACCCTTCACCGGCCTGGGTTTCAAGGCCGAGGCCGCCGAGTTCCCTGAGGAGGTAGTCCTTTTCAGCCCTCACGTGAGACCGGGTCCGGCTAACATGCTCATCATCGCCTATGGCTGCAAGCGCTGCATCCTGCGCAACGGTGTTGACGGAATATACAACGCAGGTGCGCCTTATGACATCCACCACGTCGCGGCTCCCGGCAAGATAGCCTATGCGCAGTCCCGCAAGACCGTACATCTTCGAAAACGTCCTGAATGTCACGAGGTTCGGGTATTCCTTAAGGAGCCTCATACCATCGGGGTAATCGGGGGCTTCCACGAACTCACAGTATGCCTCGTCAACAACCACTATCTGCCGCCCCGCAACGGTATCAAGAAATCTTCTGAGCTTTGGCTCATCCCAGTAGGTCCCGGTGGGGTTATTGGGATTGCAGACGAAGAGTATCTTCGTTCTCTCGTCGATACGGCTGAGCATCCCTTCAGCATCAAAACCGAAATCCTTGAGCGGCACCAGCCTGGCCTCAAAACCGGAGAACTCTGCCACCCATTCATAGACAGCAAAGGTCTTGTCGGCCGTGACGATATTGTCGCCCTCCTGGCAAAAGGCCTTGATAACAAAAGCAATGGCCTCATTCGCCCCATTGCCGAAGATGATCTGGTCCGGATCGATGCCGAATTTCTCGGCAAGCTTTACACGCAGGTAATACGAATCACCGCTGGGATAGATGCTTGTCTTTATCGGCGGGAACTGTTCGATGATCTTTGCCGATCTCTCGGGCGGGCCAAGGGGATTCTCATTATTGTTAAGCCGCCAGAGGTGACCGACCTTGTACATTTTCATCAGTTCGGGATCTGGCTTGCTGGGTATGTATGGCTCGAATCTTTTAATGTATTCAGGAACAAGCCTGTTAAGGGGGACATCGAACATCGCCAGGTCAACCTCTCAGAGTAAAGAATACCAGGTCAGCCTTGCCCCGGTAAGGCATTATGAGCGACGCTGTAAAACCGCCGGCTTCAATTACCGGATAAAGCCTTGCCTGCCAACCATGGCCAAGATCGATCCCGAGCAATATATTCTTTATCCCTTCGGCCCGCAGCGCATCGATATGCCTGGCCAGATTTTCCCCGGCATCTGCGCCATCCCAGAGAGGTTTGAGAACAACCAGTTTCTGGTTATGCTGGAAGCTCGCGCCGAAAACAGAGTGAGGGTTTTGCCTCTCACCCTCATAGCGGACGGGAATGATCTCGCGCGCAAGGAAGTGCCGTTTATACTGGTCTTTCAGGAACTCCTCCATTCCGGCATGTGCGTAAACCCTGCATCCAGGGTCTTCCCTGAGCTGACGGAAAAGAAAATGCCACGGCCTTTTTTCCCCGTCACGGATAAAATCGATCGTGCCAAGTCTTTCAAAGTAACCCCGGGGGAGATCTTCCGTGGCATACCTGTTTATGAGGCAGACCGCCTCCGACCTGGCAACGGCAGCGATAACACCGGTGACGAGGCGCTCCGCAATCCCTTCTCCCCCCTCTTTGACAAAAATATATGGACCGTAGCACTCGATCATTGATGATCCCGAATAGCGCCAGATCATGCCTCCGGCAATTCTTCCTTTTCCGTCCGTTGCCGTGATCGCTTTATATTCTCCGCTTTCCACCATGTCGACAACTTTTCCGGGATATCTAAAATCCTGGGGATAGATAAAAGGATCGTAACGGCCGACGATGGACCGCACAAGGACCTTGAGGTCCTCCACGTCGGGCGTCCCGAAAGACAGGCCGTCCGCTGCCGGCGGCTGCGCGCTTTCCCACGGCTGCGCTTCAGGGTAGGTCTTTTCCTTGATGAGGGTAAATCCGGTGCCCTCCATGGCGCTGTGAAAAATGGACATCCTGTCCACCGAACGCGAGGCTATGAGCAGGCCCATCTCTTCCAGCCCCTCTTCGTCGGGGGGTACATCCGCGGTGAGATTGAAGGCACGCAGGTCAAAATCAATACCCTCAAAGGCGAATCTCAATTGGGCATTGTAAAAACCGTTTGTCATGGTGAGCGTGACCGGCGCCGGGTCCCCGGTCATCCTGCAAAGATATACGAAGACCTCTTCCGCGGCAAGGGTCAGTTTAAGCGTGTCCTTATCATCAAGACCGAATATGCGTGAGGATGATTCGGCGAAGGACAGGACGAGAGGGAGGAATTTCATATCAGTTTTAACGGAAAGCGCCACATCTGTTTGTCTGTCCATCATGGTTTCCCCCGGGACGTTCATTTTTCGCAGGTTATAAAATTGCCTCTATCGTTATATATCAGGAAATCATCTTCCCTTGCAACTACTTGTTCGTTCCAAACCATATCCCGTCAGCTGGCACGATTCACTGCCTCTTTTTAAAACCCATGTGTTTTCCATTTTATTGCGATTCTGTTACAATGAGACCGATGGCGGCCACCTTCCTTCCCATGACAAAGAATGAGATGCAAGAACGCGGGTGGAATGCGCTGGACATCATCATTGTCACGGGCGACGCCTATGTGGACCACCCGTCATACGGTGCGGCCGTTATCGGGCGTGTCCTCGAAGCAAAGGGCTGGCGCGTCGGGATCATAGCCCAGCCTGACTGGCAAAGCACGGCGGATTTTATGCGTCTTGGCAAACCGCGCCTGTTCTTCGGCATCACTGCCGGCAACATGGATTCCATGGTTGCAAACTATACAGCGCACAAACGCCTCCGCAAGGGCGACGATTACTCGCCCGGCGCCGCGGCGGGGCTTCGCCCCGATCATGCTGCCGTTGTCTATGCCAACAGGGTCCGGGAGGCCTTCAAGGGTGTGCCCATCGTGCTGGGGGGCGTCGAGGCCAGCCTGCGCCGCTTCGCCCATTATGACTGGTGGAGCGATAAGGTGCGCCGCTCCGTCCTGCTGGACAGCCGAGCGGATATCCTGGTATACGGCATGGGGGAGTCGCAGGCCGTTGAGATAGCGCGCAGGATAGCCTCGGGCAAAGCGCTCCATGGGATAAGGGGAACGGCCGTGGTGCAGGGGTCAGAATTCGGGGAACCGGGACCGGAGACCAACTCCCGCATCACCGAGACCATCGGTATCCCATCCTACGAAGAAATGAAGGATGACCCTGATAAATTCAACAAAGCATTCAGACTCATCTTTGAGAACAGGGACCCCTTCAGCGGCAAAACGCTGGCCCAGAAACACGCCAACCGCTATGTCATTCAGTATCCTCCCGCGTTGCCTCTCACAACAAAGGAGATCGACGCCGTCTACGATCTTCCTTACACAAAGGCCTGGCACCCTTCCTACGATAAAGCAGGCGGCATACCCGGCTTCGAGACGGTGCGTTTTTCCATCATCTCCCACAGGGGGTGTCCCGGAGAGTGCTCGTTCTGCGGTCTTTCGCTCCACCAGGGAAGGATCGTCCAGTCCCGCAGCGAGGCCTCGATATTAAAAGAAGCCCGGGCGCTTGCGCAGCGGAAGGATTTCCATGGTACCATCACCGATGTAGGCGGCCCCACGGCCAACCTTTACGGCTCAGACTGTAAAAGATGGCAGAGCGAAGGCGCCTGTTCAAAGCGCCATTGTCTCACCCCTGCGCCATGCAAGAGGCTCGACCCCGGATACCGCAAGGGTCTGTCGCTTTATCAAAAGCTCCTTGGTGTCCCGAAAGTCAAACATGTTTTCATTGAAAGCGGGTTCCGCCACGACCTGCTTGTCGACGACAGGTCGCGGGGATATCTCGAGGCGGTCTGCGAAAAACATGTGAGCGGCCGGATGAAGGTCGCACCCGAGCACTCTTCGGGGCATGTGCTGGCCATTATGAACAAACCGTCATTCGACGTTTATGAAAAATTTTATGCCCTGTACCGCTCGATCTGTAAAAAACTGGACAAAGACCAGTACCTCGTCAATTATTTTATCAGCGCCCACCCCGGGGCAACCCTTGAAGACGCCCTTTCCCTTGCCCTTAAGCTAAAGGAAATCGGACTCCATCCTGAACAGATCCAGGACTTCATGCCTCTGCCCATGACGCTGTCCGGCACCATCTATCACACGGAAAAAAACCCCTTCACCGGAAAAAAGGTCCACATTGCAAAAACATTCCGTGAACGGAAGATGCATCGCGCCCTGCTCCAGCACAAGAACCCGGAGAACACCCCCCTCGTCAGGGAAGCCTTGAAGCTGTTGAAAAAAGAACACCTCCTTCATCACCTGCTACCGGGGAAGAAAGGGAAAGACGGTTCCAGCCACCCCGGCGGTTTCAGCCGCTTCAAAGGAATGGCTAAAAAACCTTGAGGTTTATCCGGTTTATCTGGTTTGTCTGGTTTAAATAACCAAAGAAACTGAAGAAACCGGAGAAACTGTTTTTTATGCCTGTTGTCTTTGACCATTTTTCGTTGTATGATAGCAAAAAAACAGCGGCAGGGGGATTTTTTAAGTGAGAACAAGGCGTCGCGTTGCGTGTTGCAGGTTTTTTTTCATTACTGTTGCTCTTGTTTTTGTGACTGCCCTCTTTTTCCCCTCTCATTCCGAGGCGCGCCGTAAATCGCTTCAGGCAGGCAAGGATGTCAAAGGCATCACCTTCGATGAGTTCTGGGCCAAAGTCTATGAAGAGGGAACAAAATGGGCCGGCAACCGGCTCAGGGTGAGAAGGATCGTTTCTGTGCCAGTGGTCGGCTTTGACGGCCGCAGTGGACGTTCTCCCGTATGGGAGGCACAGCTTGTCAGATGCGACAGCGCGCGGGCGCAGGACACGGCCGAAGAAGGGGCTGTTGCCAGCAATATCTGCAAGGGAAGGTCCGTCACTATCCGTGTTGTCGAAAGCGGTGTATCAGGTGAAGAAGCCGGCATCCGTACATCGAAAGAAATATACTTTCGCGGGCCCGTTGTGAAAACGGACAGGATAAAGATCGGCGCGGGCCTGGCGGAAGATACCGCCAACAATCACAAGAATTACCACCCCGTTGAGACCGACAACTACACGTACGAACTTAAATTCGATCAGCGCGGCGACAGGCCCGTCTGGGTCATAAAGAGAACCTGCGGATACAAAGGCCGGTCCTCCGGGCGCTGTATGCCCGGCGATCACTGGATCACCAAGGTGGATGCCGAGTCGGGCGAGATAGTGAAATGAAAATGCAGGTACTGTAAAGTGTAAGGCGTAAGACGTGAGGCGTTGAAATATAAAGAATATTATCTTTTCACACTTTACGGTTTCTAACACTCTTCACGGTTTCACTCTTCACGGTTTCACGCTTCACGGTTTCATTCACGCCTTGCGCCATTATAAGCGAGTACAGAAATCCCATCTGTGGTAGGGTTATTAAAATGAAGATAACATTATCACCAATCGGCAAGGATGACCGCACTGAAGTGATGGAAATCTTCAATTACTATGTCGAGAACAGTTTTGCCGCCTATCCCGACCGTCGAATCCCCAATGAATTCTTTGATAAACTTCTCCAGATGAGCCGGGGCTATCCCACGGTGACCTCTAAAACCGATGAAGGCGTCTTTACCGGCTTCGGACTGCTGCGTCCCTACAATCCCATGCCGGCCTTTTTCCGTACAGCCGAGATAACATATTTCCTGAAACCCGGGTACACCGGCAGGGGGATCGGAAAGCTTCTTCTCGAATACCTGTTGGAAAAAGGAAAGCGACAGGGGATCAATGTCGTCCTGGCAAATATATCGTCCCTGAACGAAGGCAGTATCAGATTCCACCTTAAGAACGGTTTTTCCGAATGCGGGCGCTTTCGGGAGGTCGGTCAGAAGAACGGCCGGACCTTCGACGTCCTGTACTTTCAGAAACTTCTTTAAAGACCATAAGCTGTGAAGCGTTGAAAAGCCGTTAGGTGTAAGGTGTAAGGTGTAAGGTGATAAAAAACCAACGCCTCACGCCTTACGGTTTACGGTTTACGCTTTACGCCTTACGGTTTACGCTTTACGGATTTTTCACGATCATTTCTATGAGGTGCGGTCCGGGTTCTGTTATGGCCTTTTTCATCTCCCTTGCCAGTCCCCCTGTGTCTTCCACCTTCACCGCGGGTACGCCAAGCCCGCGGGAAAGCATCACCCAGTCTATAACGGGGCCATTGATATCGACAAGCCCCCTGGCGCTCTTTCCGGGGCTTTTCAATCCGGCCCTCTCAAGCTCCACGTCTATGATATGATATCCGCCATTGTTGCAAAGAAGCGTCGTCACGTTGAGACCTTCCCTGGCCATTGTCCACAGTGCCTGAACGGTATACATGGCACTTCCGTCGGCCTGTATGTTGATAACGGGCCTCTCCGGCGCCGCAAACGCAGCCCCGACCGAGCATGGCATGCCGTATCCTATGGCCCCCCCGGCTATGGTCATGTAGCAGTGGGAAGCAAGGCCGTGCGACGCCGGATAATACGGGAATGAGGTCGTAAGCCCCTCGTCGACGACAACGGCGCCTTCGGGCTGCAGGGCGGCAATGGTCAGAGAGACCGCTTCAGGGGTGAGAGGGCCTACCGGAACCGAAAGGCCAGGGGCATTATTTACGCCGGGGCCGGCCGGTACATGCGCCACTGCAAAAAGGCCTGCCAGATGCTCCAGCACCTCTATGGGATCATGGTCTTCCGTTGCGACGACCACCTTTTTCCTGTCTTTCCGGATAAGGCGGCCCGGTATCCCGTGATAACCGAAAAAAGTGACCGGATCATGTGCGCCGGCGATGACAAAGGCGTCATAGCCGTCCATCAGTTCCATCGCCGGTTCCGGAAAGTATGGGATCCTCGCGACAGCAGGCAGCGGACCTCCCCTGTCCATGTAACCGGGAAAACTGTTCGCGAGGAGGCCGCAGCCTGTCGCGGCCTTAATGCGCTTCGCCGCCATGAGACCCTCATGGCGAAGCGCCCTGCCGCCCAGTATCATTGCAGTCCTCTTGTTTCCTTTCAGGACCCGTGCCGCCTCTTCTATCAGTACGGCATCGAAAGGTTTAAAGTCCGGGACAGCCCTAACAACGGTCACATTCCGGCAATCGGACCACTGGTAGTCTATGGGGACGATGAGGCTTGCGATCTTCCCTGTCATGGCTGCCCCGATGACAGCCGCCATATCTCTTGAAAGACCCCGTGCGCCCCTGGAGGTCCTCTTCCATCCGGAGACAGTCCCGGCCAGCGATGCAATGTCCATGTTCAGCGGCGGGTCGGCATCGCGGTGCCATGACGCATGTTCGCCGATGATGTTGACAACGGGTGTGTTCGCCCTGCGCGCGTTGTGGAGACAGGCAATGCCATTGGCAAAACCCGGGCCGAGGTGCAAAAGCGCCATGGCAGGTCTGCCGAGCATTCGGCCGTAACCGTCGGCGGCCCCCGTGCAAACACCTTCAAAAAGACCGAGGACCGCCCTTATCCCCGGCTGTCCGTCAAGCGCGGCCACAAACGGTATCTCGGTCGTACCGGCATTGGCGAAGCAGATATCGATACCGTTGACAGCAGCCGTCCTTAAAAGAAGTTCAGCACCGTTCATAAAGTTTCCAGTGAAGGTAGCATTTTTTTTAGTATAGTGAAACCGTCCGTTCCTGGCAAGGGATTAACGACAGGTTAAGAACGGTTTGTCTGGTTTGTCTGGTTGTAATTAACCAAAGAAACTGGAGAAACTAAACAAACTGGGGAAACTATTATCTTTCCCAGCACCTGTCTTTTCGTTGTTATATGACATCGAAATACCTTATAATGAATGAAATTACAGGGAGATCATGGCGGCTGAGGAAAAGACAAGGGAAGAACTGCTTCGGGAGATCGAGTCGCTGAACGAACGCGTCAGCGAGCTTGAAGTGTCCCGGTCCGAATTGCTGCAGGCAGAGGCCGCCCTTCGCAAGGCAGAGGAAAAGTACCGCACCATCTTTGAGGACGCCATCGAGGGCATATTTCAAACAAGCACCGACGGACGGTTCCTGAGCGCCAACCCTTCCATGGCCCGCGTTCACGGATATGATTCACCGCAGGAGCTTATCGACTCGGTAACGGACATCTCGAGCCAGCTATATGTCAATCCCGCCGACCGCGAACGCATGATAAACGGCCTCAACGAACACGGTTCCCTGCAGAACTTCGAAGTACAGATGTACAGCAAGGATGGAGGAATTCACTGGATCTCCATGAACATACGCGCCGTTTGCGACCGGAACGGCAGGGTACGCTACTACGAAGGCACCATGCTTGACGTCACGGAAAGGAAAAAGACCGAGGCGGCCCTTCTCGAAAGTGAAGAGCGATACCGCACAGCCATCGAGCACTCCAACGATGCCGTTGCCATCAGCCATGGCACCGTCAATCAGTACGTCAACACACGGTTCATCGAAATGTTCGAATATGACTCTCCCGAAGAGGTGATAGGAAAATCCATCCTGCTCATCGTCCATCCAGACGACTATTCCAAGGTAAGCGGCATCAATCAGCGGCGCCAGCACGGTGAACCGGTACCGGCACGCTATGAGTTCAAGGGCATAACTAAAAACGGCAGGATAATCTACATCGAGGTTTCGGCAACAAGCATCACATACCGCAATGTCCCTGTCTATCTGGTCTATCTCAGGGATGTAACAGAGCGTAAAATGGCCGAGGAGGCCATGATACAGTCGCGCAACGCCCTGGAAGGGCTTAACCGCGCCAAGACAAAAGCCGTGAACCATATCTCCCACGAGCTTAAAACACCCCTTGCGGTCATAAAGGGAAATGTGAAGATCATAAAGCGAAAGCTCGAGCATACACCACAATACGCCGTCATACGGGAACTCATCGATTCCCTTGAGAGAAATCTTGAAAGACTCTTCAACATCTCGCGGGAAACCGATGAGATATTCAGACTCTCCCGGGAGCTGGAAGCGGTCATGCTTGTCGGCGATCTCGACAGGCTCTGGCAAAGCATGGAAAGCCTGTCGGAAGTGCCCTCGGACGTCCGTGTCCACTGGAATGCCCTGCGGGAATGGGTGGGCCAGTATTTTGAAGCGAGCACGCAGTTCTTTCAGTCCATCGATCTTCATACATTCGTTGTGTCCCTGGTTGAACGGATGAAAAATGAATCGTCCGGCCGCAAGCTCGAGATCAAAATGGACGGGGCCAACGATCTCTTCATTTTCATGGACCCCTCTGTCCTGCGCCACATCACTGAAGGGCTCATCAGGAACGCCATAGAGAATACACCTGACGGAGGGACCATAAAAGTCACCGCCGAACAGAAAGAGGACAGGATCATCCTCCACGTCACCGATTCCGGTGTCGGTATCACCGAAGACAACAAACGGTACCTTTTCGACGGGCTGCATCACGCAAAAGAGACCGAACTCTATTCATCCAGGAAACCTTTTGAGTTCGGCGCCGGTGGAAAAGGCCTGGATCTTTTGAGGATGAAGCACTATTCCCAGCGTTTCGGCTTCGATATCTCCTTCGAAAGCAACCGCTGTATCCACATACCCACCGACCAGGACACCTGCCCCGGTGAAACATCCGCATGCCCTTTCATCAGGGACAAAGAAGATTGCATGGCCTCAGGCGGGACAACGTTCACCGTGACCTTTCCTGTCGGGAACAGATCGGTTTCCGTCGATGAACAATAGGCATCCGTCTTTTCACGACAGCGGCAGGCACATCACGGTTACCGTTACCGACATCGCCATGCCGGGAGACCTCGGAGTTGCCAAGGCCGATGATTTTGTCCTCTTCGTGCCCGGAACAATCCCTGGCGACAGGGTCGTGGTCCGTATAGTGAAGCGTGAAAAACGCTACGGTTACGGAGAGGTCATCGCCATCGAAAAACCTTCTTCCCACAGGGTGGAGCCTCCCTGTCCGCATTTCGGGACATGCGGGGGCTGCACGATCCAGTCCATGGGATACGCCCGGCAGCTTGAGCTCAAGAGCGCGCACCTGAGGCAGACCCTGAAAAGGATCGGCAGGATCGATGCGCCCGAAGACATCTTTGAAGACATCACACCATCACCGGCCGTATACTGGTACCGGAGCAAGGTAGAGCTGGCCTTCGGCAACGCGCTGCGAAGCGTTATAACCGGAATGCGCATGAGCACCTCACCTGCCGGCCCCGCACGCCCCGGCGTTGTCGCCATACCCGGGTGCCGTATATTCAACCCCAGCCTCAAAAAGATCGTCGACATCGTTGATGATCACATTCACGGTGAAGGCTACTCCCCGTACGATGAGCAGACAAAACGCGGATATCTTCGCCACCTCATCGTGAGGCAGTCAATGGCAACGGGCGCCCTTATGGTCATCCTGGAGACAAAAGACGGGCAGTCCCATGACATGGGTGAATTATACCGTCTACTGAAACGCGAGGTACCGGAAGTGACCAGCATGTGGCGGGCTTTTAACAACCGCCCCGGGCCCTACATAGATTATGGCAGTATGCGCCATGAAGGCGGAGACCTTTTTATGGAAGAGTTGCTTTCAGGCCTCAGGTTCCGGGTTTATCCGGCATCCTTCTTCCAGCCGAACCCTGCGGCGGCAGGACTTCTGTACGAGAGGATCGGCAATATAGCCGCTGCCGGCCGATTCGGAAACGTCCTTGGCCTGTACTGCGGCATGGGGCCCATCGAGCTCGCACTTTCCCGTCATGCGCGAAAGGTTGTCGGCATAGATTCACAGAAGGCAAATATCGAAAATGCCCGCGAGAACGCTCTCATCAACGGCATCACAAACTGCTCATTCCTCGCGGGCAAGATCGAGGACATAGCGGCTGATCCGGCATTCAAAAAACCCGATCTCGTTGTCATAGACCCGCCAAGGAGCGGGGTCAGTCAGAGAGGCATCGGCCTCATAACAAGCCTTGCACCCGGCGCAATATTTTACGTATCATGCAATCCCGCCACCCTTGCCCGGGACCTCGCGCACCTTACCGCGGCAGGTTTTTCTATCGAGCTCATAGCCCCGTTCGATTTCTTTCCCCACACCTCGCACCTCGAAACGCTGGTTGCGCTCAGGAGGATAAAAAGATAGGAAGGAAAGACCCTCGTCACGGACAAAGAACATGAGAAACAAGAAAACAGGTTCTGACGCACCCGCGGAGCGTTTCGAAACGATACGCCGCTATATCACCGCGCTCCTGGAAGATGGGACTTATTCAGCAAAAGATATCTCAAATATCATCAGAGAACCCGAAAAGGATATCTGCGAACATCTCGAACATTTGCGAAGAACGCTCGGCAAGGGCAGAAAGCGCCTGGAAGTGACGCCGGCCTCATGCGGACACTGCGGTTTTACTTTCAAAAAACGCGCCCGCCTGACGAAACCGGGCAAGTGCCCGACCTGCCGCTCCATCCACATTCAGCCGCCTCTGTTCTGCATAAAACCGTAAAGTGTAAGGTATGGGGCGATGAGAAACCGTAAGGTGTCAAAGACAAAGTCTATCACTTCACGCCTTACGCCTTACACCTCACGCCTCACAGCCTTTACATAACTTGTCATCATTATTGCTTTTCCGCCGTATTTCTGTTATAAATTTCTCTTGCTCATGCGCAACATCATGATCAGGGTATGGAACGGTGAAGCACGGCTCGCGAGATGGCTTCTTTACATCCCCCTCGCAGCACTCTCATACCTTTACCAGATAGGGTTGATGGCGAGAGAATATATGTACAGAACGGGATTTATGAAAACACAGGCAGCTCCGATACCGGTCGTCAGTGTGGGGAACATCACCCTGGGCGGGACCGGGAAGACGCCCGTCGTCGAGAGGCTCTCCCTGCGGTTCAAGGAAAAAGGGTTCAACCCCGGCATCATTACTCGGGGATACATGAGGAAAAAGGATGGCACCTTTCCCGTCGATATAAAAAGCGATACTGCCGAAACGGCCGGTGACGAGGCATATATGCTGGCGAAAAAAACACATATACCTGTAATTGTCGGCAATGACAGAATGAGCGCCATCGAGTGCGGTATGGACGATTGCCGGATAGACATGGCGATCCTCGATGACGGATTTCAGGTAAGAGACCTGAAAAAAGACGTGGATATTCTCATCCTCAACGGCAAAGAATCTTTGGGCAGGCACGAATTATTCCCCCTTGGACCTTATCGCGAACCCGTCGGACGCGTCAGGTCATCGGATACCATACTCATAAACAAGGCGGAGCCCGACAGCGTGACACTTTATTTCACAAGGGGTATCCCAAAGTTCCAGATGAGCTACAGGCCGGCCCATCTTTACAATGTAAAGAAGGATCTCATAGCCCACTACAATTTTCTAAAAAACCGGCGAACACTCGCGTTTTCAGGGCTCGGCGACAACCAGTCTTTTTTCCAGCTTTTAAGAAGGATAGGCGCTGACGTGGTCCATGAGATGCCCTACCCCGATCATCATCGGTATACACAGCGTGACCTCCGCAGGATGGAGACCGTCGACAACATCGATTGCATCGTCACCACTGAAAAGGACGCCGTCAAGCTTTCCGGCATGGAGATCCCTGAGAACCTCTTCTATCTGTCCATCGATATCAGTATCGAGAACGAGGACGAACTGATGGACCTCCTTCTCAAGAAGATCGGGACACGTTCCCCGGACCGCCTCGCGTAGGCAGGAGTGAAGAGCGGGTCGGGGATAAGGGTTCCGGGATCAAGCCGCCCAATACCTCGACCTTTAAGCAAGGCAACGCCAACACCGCCGGCTTTGGGGCCGGCAGGAAAATAAAAAAAGGAGGAGAGCATGTCAGAACAGGTATTTATTTTCGACACGACATTGCGTGACGGCGAGCAATCGCCCGGCAATACCATGAACACTCAAGAAAAGCTCAGGGTGGCAAGACAGCTCGAACTCCTCGGCGTGGACATCATCGAGGCCGGTTTCCCCATCGCCTCCGAGGGCGATTTTGAAGCTGTGAGACAGATCGCCATGTCGGTGAAGAACTGTCAGATCGCGGGGCTCGCCCGCGCAAACAATGAGGATATCGACCGGGCATGGGAGGCGATAAAGGTGGCAAAGATGCCCCGCATCCATACCTTTATCTCCACATCGGACATACACCTCAAACACCAGTTCAAGAAAACCCGTGACGAGGTTCTGAAGATCGCCGTAGCCTCCGTCAAGAGGGCAAAGAAATATACCGGCAACGTCGAGTTCTCCGCAATGGACGCAACCCGCAGTGACTGGAACTACCTCTGTAAGATGGTCGCGGAGACCATCAACGCGGGAGCGACAACGGTCAACATCCCCGATACGGTGGGCTATGCGGTCCCCCATGAGTTCGGCGATCTCATACGCTACATAAAGGAGAACGTTCCCAACATAGACAAGGCCGTTATCAGCGTGCACTGCCACAACGACCTCGGACTTGCCGTCGCAAATTCCATAGCCGCGATCCACAATGGGGCCCGCCAGGTGGAATGCACCGTCAACGGCATCGGTGAAAGGGCGGGCAATGCGTCGCTGGAAGAGATAGCCATGATCTTGAGGACCAGAAAAGCCAATTTTACCGCTGATACACGCATTGTTTCCGAAAAGATCTATCCTACGAGCAGGCTCATAACCGCCATTACCGGCGTGCCTGTCCAGCCGAACAAGGCCATCGTGGGCGCCAACGCCTTCGCCCATGAGTCGGGCATCCATCAGGACGGCCTGCTCAAATCGAAGCTTACCTACGAGATCATGACCCCGGAATCTGTGGGCATCGCGAAAAGCTCCCTTGTGCTGGGCAAGCATTCGGGCCGGCACGCCTTCAGGGACCGCATCGAGAACCTGGGCTACATACTCGACGACAAGGAGTTGAATCTCGCTTTCAAGCGCTTCAAAGCGCTCTCGGATATGAAGAAAAACGTCTACGACGAAGACATCGAGATGATCATAGTGGGAGAGATATACAAGATACCGGAAACATACAAACTCGTATACCTCAACGTGAGCTGCGGCAACACAACGATACCGACGGCAACAGTAAAACTGGAGGTCGAAGGGAATATCGTCCAGGACGTAGGGACCGGCGACGGCCCGGTTGACGCCACATACAAGATCATCAAAAAGCTGGCGAAGACGACGAGCAAGCTTGAAAAGTTCTCCGTGAACTCTATTACGCAGGACATGGACGCCCAGGGCGAGGTCTTCGTGAAGGTTTCAGAGAAAGGTTTCAAGGCGATCGGTAAGGGGGCGGACACAGACATCATCGTGGCGAGCGCCAAGGCTTACATAAACGCGCTCAACAGGCTGGAATATATGAAAAACAAAATGTCCGAGGGGAAATGATATGGGAATGACAATCACTGAAAAGATACTCGCGGCACACGCCGATAAAAGCTTCGTGGAGGCCGGAGAGATCGTCGACGCACGGATAGACCTGGCCATGGCAAACGACATCACGGCGCCGCTCTCCCTGGAGGAGTTCGAGAAAGTGGGCGCCAGGACCGTTTTCGATCCGGAAAAGGTCGTCTTCGTTCTCGACCATTTCACACCGAACAAAGACATCCTCTCCGCGGAGAACTGCAAGAAGATACGGGAGTTCTCGAAGAAGCACAACATCGTTAATTTTTTCGAGGGAGGCCAGTGCGGGATCGAACACGCCCTGCTTCCTGAAAAAGGGCTCGTCGTGGCGGGCGACCTGGTCATCGGCGCCGACAGCCACACCTGCACCTACGGAGCGCTGGGGGCATTCTCGACCGGCGTCGGCAGCACGGACCTCACATACGGCATGGTGACGGGACGCATCTGGCTGAAAGTGCCCGACAGTATCAAGTTCCATTGCCACGGGAAATGGCCGAAGTGGATCACCGGCAAAGAACTGGTCCTCTACATCATCGGAATGATCGGCGTCGACGGCGCTCTATACTCGGCCATGGAATACACGGGAGAGGCAATCGCTGCCCTTTCCATGGATTCTCGTTTCTCAATAGCCAACATGGCCATCGAAGCGGGCGGAAAGAACGGTATTTTTCACGTTGATGACAAAACAAAAGCCTACATGAAAGAACACGCTGCGAGGCCATACAAGGCATACGAGAGCGACACCGACGCAAGCTATCGTGACGTCTTCGAGATCGACGTGGCGAAGATAGGCTTCAGCGTCGCCTGCCCGTCACTTCCCTCTAATGTGAAGGACGCCGGAGAACTTGGGAAGATCGACATAGACCAGGTCGTCATCGGTTCCTGTACGAACGGAAGACTGGAAGACCTGGAGATGGCGGCGTCCATCTTGAAAGGGAAAAAGGTCGCAAAATACACAAGATGCATTATCATACCGGCCACGCCGGCCATTTACGGAGAAGCCATGCGGCGGGGATACTTTCAGACATTCCTGGACGCCGGATGCATCATCTCGCCGCCCACCTGCGGCCCCTGTCTTGGCGGGCACATGGGCATACTCGCGAAGGGAGAAAGGGCGGTCGCGACAACGAACAGGAACTTTATCGGAAGGATGGGGCATCCCGAAAGCGAGGTCTACCTCGCCGGTCCTGCCGTGGCTGCCGCTACTGCCATAAAAGGGAAGATAGCCCGTCCGGAGGAGGTAATATGATCTTACAGGGAAAGATCTGGAAATTCGGCGATAACATAGACACCGATATCATCATACCCGCGAAATACCTCGCCCACACGGATCCGAAGGTCCTTGGGGAGCATTGCATGGAACCTCTCGCGCCTGATTTTCCAAAAAAGGTAAAAGCCGGTGATATTATCGTTTCAGGCACCAATTTCGGCTGCGGCTCATCACGTGAACACGCACCCATCGCCATCACTGCGCTCGGCATACCGCTCGTCATCGCGAAGACCTTCGCCCGTATCTTCTACCGCAATGCCTTCAACAAAGGTCTTGCGCTCCTTGAAGCGGATATTTATGACCTCGTACATGATGGTGACGAGATCGATGTCGACGTCGCAACCGGCATCATCCGGTGCGGCGGTAATGAAGTGAAGGCAAAACCCATTCCGCCCTTCATGGTAGAGCTCATCAATGAGGGCGGGCTGATAAACTATCTCAAGAAAAAGCTGGAGGGCTAAATGAAACAGTACAACGTTGCAGTCGCCGGGGCCACCGGCGCGGTCGGAAATGAAATGGTAAAAGTCCTCGAGGAACGGAAATTCCCAGTCAAAAACCTGACTCTTCTCGCTTCCTCGCGGAGCGTGGGCAAGACAATAACTTTCCACGGAGAAGATATCGGGGTGCAGGAACTGAAAGAGGATTCTTTCAAAGACATTGACATCGGTCTTTTTTCACCTGGCGGATCGGTGAGCCTTAAGTTCGCACCCATAGCCGCGGCAAGCGGCTGCGTCGTCATCGACAACACGAGCGCCTTCAGGATGGAACCGGACATCCCCCTGGTCGTCCCCGAGGTGAATGAACACGCTATTGCACAGCACACAAAGAGGGGTATAATCTCCAACCCGAACTGCTCTACGATACAGATGGTAGTGGCGTTGAAACCGCTCCACGACGCGGCAAAGATCAAGAGGATCGTCGTTTCCACGTACCAGGCAGTATCGGGCACGGGTCAGAAGGCCATCAAGGAACTGGAAGGACAGGTGCTCGCGATATACAATATGAAGACCATCGAAAAGAAGGTCTATCCTCATCAGATCGCCTTTAACTGCCTGCCGCATATCGACAGCTTTCTCGACAGCGGCTATACCAAGGAAGAGATGAAGATGGTCAACGAAACCAAGAAGATCCTGGAGGACGATTCCATTGCCGTCACCGCAACAACGGTGAGGGTCCCCGTCTTCTACGGGCATTCTGAATCGGTGAACGTCGAGTTCGAGCGTGAACTGACCCCCGATATGGCGCGCAAGCTTCTTAAAAAGGCTCCCGGCGTAAAGCTCATAGACGATCCAAAAAAGAACAAATATCCGCTTGCCATAGACGCAGCCGGGAAAGATGACACCTATGTTGGTAGGATCAGGGTTGACGATACGGTCAAATACGGCCTCAACATGTGGATCGTGGCAGACAACATCAGGAAAGGCGCGGCCCTGAACGCCGTCCAGATCGCCGAAGCACTGATAAAGAAGTATCTCTAAGACGGGTCATGGGTGATGGGGGCCGGTTTGTATGGTTTCTTTGGTTTGTCTGGTTTCTCTGGTGATGAATATTTTTAACTAAAGAAACTAAATAAACCGAAGAAACCGGATAAACCGGTCCACCCGACACCCGCCTCATTTGCCTTTTACGTTCAAGCGGTTCGAACGGTTCAGGCGGTTCAAACCGCCTCTTCAGGGCCTGTCCAGTATCTCCCTTACCATATGGAGAAATGTGTTTGGTGACAAGGGCTTCGAGAGGAAGTCGAAATCGCCCTCTTCGATGCCTTTGTCAAGAATAACGTCTCGCGTGTAACCACTGATAAAGAGAACCTTTATCCCGGGGCTGGTCCTGCTTATCTCCTCATAGACCTCCCTGCCGTTCTTTTTCGGCATAACCGAGTCAATGACAAGAAGGTCCACGTTTCCGAGCTGCCTGAACTTCTCTATCGCATCCTCGCCATCAACGGCTTCAAGCACGTTATATCCGTATTTTGCCAATACGTCTTTTATGAGACGTCTTACATCGGTATCATCATCTGCGACAAGGATCGTTTCGGTGCCTCCCTTCACACGCTGCACGGCCGCGGTCTCTTCCTCCACCACCGCGGATATCGCGGGAAGGTATATATGGAAGGTCGTGCCCATGTCCTTTTCGCTGTACACATTTATATACCCTTCGTGCTGTTTGACGATCCCGTACACAGTTGAAAGGCCCAGGCCTGTCCCTCTGCCTGACTCCTTGGTGGTAAAGAAGGGATCGAAGATGTGTTCCTTCGTATGTCCGTCTATGCCTGAACCCGTATCTGAAACGGACAGGAGCACATATTTTCCGGGTTTGTCCAATCCGTGGACCTGTGCAAATTCAATGTCAATCTCCACAAGCTCCGTTTCGATGGTAAGTTTTCCGCCGCCGGGCATGGCATCCCTGGCGTTGGTGGCAAGATTGAACAATATCTGGTCTATCTGGGTCGTATCCGCCATCACCACCAGATCTTCAGATGCAAGATGGGTCTTCAGCGTGATATCCTCGGTGATGAGCCTCTTTAAAAGCTTTTCTGTCCCCCTGATGGTTTCGTTCACATTGACCGGGTTGAGGCGCACCGGCTGGAGCCTGCTGAAGGTGAGCAGGCTCGCCGTCAGGTTAACAGCCTTCTGCGAAGAGGTGAGAATGTGATCGACATACGCCTGAAGAGGATCGTCCTCTTTTAATGTCATCTGCAAAAGTGTTCCGTACCCTGTCAGGACTGAAAGGATATTATTGAAATCATGGGCGATACCGCCGGCGAGAGTACCGATCGCCTCCATTTTCTGTGACTGGAGGAGCCGGGATTCAAGACGCTTTCGTTCCGTGATATCCACAGATGAGCTTTCATAATGGGTTATTTCGCCCGTTGCGTCGCGAACCACCCGGGAGTTTATCGAAACCCAGATCCTGCTTTCGTCCTTGCGGTAGTGTTCAACCTCAAAACTTTCCACCACCCCACGCGCCCCAAGCAATTCCCTCAGTCTTTGCCAATCTCCCGCATCGACGAATATCTGGTGCCCTATGTCGGTAATGGACCGGATCATTTCTTCCTCCGAGTCATACCCGTACATCCTGACCGCGGCGGGATTGACACTTAAAAAACTTCCATCCGGTATTGACTGGAATATTCCCTCCAGGGCGTTCTCGAATATGCTTCGATATTTTTCCTCACTGAGGCGAAGCGCCTCCTCCGCCTCTTTGCGGTCGCTTATGGCGGTCAGAAAACCTTCAATAATGACCGGTCTGCCTTCCTGATCGAGCGCCACGCGCGCGCTGATCGAAACCCATATTTTTTGTCCGTTCTTGCAGTAATACTGGCACTCGTACCCGAGGACCTCCCCGTGTTCCCGGATCGCAGACAGGATCTCATCACGGTCCTCTCCACGGACATAGACCTGTTTTCGCAGATCGCTTATGCTTGTCATCAATTCATCGGGTGAATTGTACCCCAGGATACGGGCCATGGAAGGATTGGCATTTATAAGTTTCCCTTCAAATGTGGTTTGAAAGAGACCTTCGATGGCGTTCTCGAAGATCCCCCTGTATTTCTTCTCGCTTTCACGCAATCCCTCCATGGTCTCTCTGAGTCTTTCCGTCATGAGGTTAAACGTTTGTGCAAGAATGCCTATTTCATCACGCGAACCGACTTCTACCAGTTGGCTCAGGCCGCCGTCAATGATCGTTTGCGCTGCTTTCGTCATCTGCCTGACATGGCGTGTGATCGTCCAGGCAACAAAAATGCCCAAAAGCCCGATAAAGAGCGTGATCATTATGCCGGCCATTCCCATAGTCCTGGTCATCCGGTTCCTTCCGCCGCTCAGGATGGCACGATAGCTCTGGAGCTCATCCTCATGGACACCGGTCCCGATCACCCAGTCCCAGGGGGCATAATAGGCAAGACGGGCCACTTTCCACCTGGGTTCATTCTCGCCGGGGTTCTGCCAGCGGTAACGCTCGGTGGCCATCTCTCCGGGTTTCAGGGCAGTGGCCTTCTTGATGATCTCCTGAATAACATACCTGCCGTCGCTGTCCCTGTTGTCCCAGATATTCTCGTCATCCCTCTCCCCTTTCTGGGATATGATGTAACGGCCGCGGTCCTCACCCTTGCCGCCGAGGACGTAGACATACCCTGTTTTTCCGACCTTTATCTGCTGAATGGCATGGCGTATCCGCAACTCGACGCTCTTCTGTTCCACACCCACATACGTCATTCCCACCAGGTTGCCGGCCCTGTCCCGGAGGGGTTCGTACGCGGTCAGGTACCAGGCGTTCACCACGTAAGCGCGGCCGTGATAGGTCCTGCCCTGCAGCACGGCGTCCGTGACCGGGTTAGGGTTCCCGTCAGTGTTGACGGCAGGTATATACGTCCCTATGGCGCGCCTTCCCCGCGAGTCTTTAACTGTCGTTGCCACGCGAAGCATGTCGCCTTTCGTGTTCATTCGCTGGAAGATCGTGGCGGTATCGCCGACAAGCTTTGCCACTTTATCGACCACGGCGGTTTCAACGGCCGGATCCGCATTCTGCCCGATCCATTTATCACCTACCAGCATCCCGGGCAGCCTGATCTTCAGGCGTTCGCCAGTGAACTGGTTGACTGCCGTCCACTCCACGGTTTCCCGGGAAAGGCCTGCACCGCCATTGCCTGCAAGTATATGGCGCATCACGTTGAGATTTTTCATCATCTGTTCCTGAACGGCCTCATCCTCAGTCCGGACAAGATTGTAGGCACCCTGAGTAATGTGGTCCAGGTCGGCATCGATCAATCGGTCCACTTCCCTCTGGGCAAGTTCGTTGTACTGACCGCTCTGCCACACGGCAAGCGCTACAAGGGCGGCTGCCGTTATCAGAACACTGCCCGCCCCCAGGATCGATATTTTAATATTGAGTTTCAGGTCCTTCAGGAGACCGAACATACATTCTCTCCCTTTAGCCCGCAATCTCCCCCATTATGCAAGTATAGCATTCAAGCAAAATTTTGTAAGGCCCGATGTGATATTTCCGTTTGCAATTCATAATTATAGTCAATAGAATAAATGCATGCACGAAATTGCGGTCCGGAAAGGGAATGAAAAGGAACTGGTCTTCCAGATACCGCTCTCAGAGGTATATAAATTTAACGATCCGGAAAAAACAAAAAGTCTGGTGGAGACGCACAAAGAAGGTCTGCCCGCGCACAGCGAGATGCGCCCCGCAAAACGGTTTATTGTAAGCTCCGCGGGTATCTTCTTTCTCATGATAGGCCTGATGGGGCTTTTCAGCAAAAATGTCAGCTTTTTGACGATTGTCTTGCTTATCACGGGCTTTTCGATCATCTGGTTCTTTATTGCCAAACCGGAGAGTGAAAAACGAAAGGCCGGGGCCGCCGCCAGGCAGGAAATAAAAGTATCACTGTCCTTCAACGAAAACAATATCATTGTGCGCTCCAGGCACCACGAACTGAAGAGACTGTGGCCGGAGCTCATCGAATATAAAAAGACGAAAAAAGGGATCCATCTGAACTTCATTGACGGCACTGTTAACTGGCTGCCGGCAGAAGTCTTTTACGGCACGGATGAGATGAACGAACTCGTCGGATTACTCCAGAAGAAAATAACCAACAAACAGGCATCAACAAACAATTAAGAAGATAGTGGCCTAATCTCAATGACCAAACTGACGGGGCGTTTCTTTTTTGGCCATTTTCTTTCCTGTCATGGTTTTTTCCTGCCTTCCAGCTGCGCGATCTCTTCCTCTATATCTTTTATTGTAAGACGCATCCGCGTAATGGAAGTGATTCGGTCCTTGATGAAGGGGTCGTCCCTTGAAATGTTCTTGTCAGATGTGAGCTGATCGTAAACATATTCACCTATCTCTGAGTGGACCTTCTGTATGGAGCGTTGGAGCCTTGTGACATCGAGATACCTCCTCTTGCCTATCATGGCCTGTTTCTCCACGTTGAAGGCGATATCCTGAGCTGTCTCTTTAAGCGTCTTTAACCCTTCCTCGGTCCTTTTCCTGATGTCGTCTATGAGTGCCATGACCCCTCCCGATCAAAATGAACTGCACAATAATTCTGCCACTTTTTATCCTCAAAGGTCAAACAGAAGGCCGTAAGGCGCCAGGCGTAAAGCGTGAAGTGCTTCATAATCATTAACCCCTTACGCCTTACGCCTCACAGTTTATAGAGCACTGGAACGGCTGGAGCAGTCGAAACGGCTGAAACAGTCTTCCTATCACCATAACCTATCACCCATCACCTGATTTTTTTAATACAGGAACATCGGTTTACCCAGCGTATCGCGAACCTTCGGGCGGTAATTCTCTACATCGTACAGGGCGGTCACATCCACCCGCTTTTTCGCCGCAATTACCATATCGAGGGGTACTGTCGTGTATACCGCCTGCTGGAGGGCCACCATGCGCCCCCTGTTGCCCATGACGATCTGATCGAGGGCAAGACTTCCGTATGAAACGGCGACCATCCTGTCCAGGGAATCCGGCGCCCCCGAGCGCATCATGTAAGCAAGCTGCTGATAGATCACATTGATCCCCGTCTGCTCCTTAATCTCCTGTGAAATGGCAAAGCCCACCCCTCCGAGCTTCTTGTGGCCGTAGGCGTCCTCCCTGCCGCTTTCCCTTATTGTCCCGCCCACCGGATGGGCGCCCTCGGAGATGGTCATGATAGCATAGTTTGAAGGGTTCCTCGACCTGTCGGCAATGAGGAAATCGATAAGCCTCTGTGTATCGAATGGCACCTCGGATATGACGGCCCGGTCGACATCGGCCAGGTAAGCCGCTATAAGAGATGTTTCGCCGGAGTTCCTGCCGAAAAGTTCCACCACGCAAATGCGCTCGTGTGAACCCGTGGTTGTGCGCAGTGCGTTTATGGCGTCAACGGATCGGGTAACGGCCGTTGAAAAACCGATGCAGAAATCGGTCCCGAAGACGTCGTTGTCCATGGTCTTCGGAATGGCGATGATCTGGACACCCTCCCTGTTGAGCCTGCAGGCATAGCTTAACGTATCGTCGCCTCCGATGGGGATGACGGCATCTATCCCAAGATGCTCGAGAACTTTCAGTACATGCTTCGTGCAGTCGGTCTTTCCACCGCTGGTTTCTATGCGGTCTGTCCCTGCGACAAAACCGGGCACTTCATCGGAACCGACATTGCCCGGGTTCGTCCTTGATGTATGGAGGATGGTTCCGCCTGTACGATCGATGGTGCGCACATTATCTACGTTGAGAGGCATCGTGAAATTCTTCGCAGTGGCCGGATCGTCAGGATCGATGTGCAGAAGACCCAACCAGCCCCTGCGGACGCCTATCACTTCGATGTCATTCAACGCGGCACGGACAACAACCGCCTTAATTGCCACATTGAGACCCGGCACATCCCCGCCGCCCGTAAGTATGGCTACCCGCTTCCCCTTTGACATCATGGTACCTCCCTTTTTATCGCGGCCCCTGGTACCGCGTCCGTGATGGAACCATATTGTTCTCTATAGCGTTGAAACAGGATGTTGTCAAGAAAACGTAAAAAAAACGGCTTCAACAATTTCAGCCGTTTCAAAAGTTCCGGTACAAAAGTTAAAGATTGACCCGGCGCTTGCTCAAAAAACAGGCACGTAACAGGTCTTTTGTCATTTTTCGCCTTTTTCCATGGCATCCGGGCACCAAAAGCCATTGAAATGGCTGGGATTGTTATATTGCCCTCAGCCTTTATCACTGGAACGGCTGAAACTGCTGGAACGGCTGAAACCTCTTGGTCCTCTTCACTCCATTGAAATCGTTACGTGTTTATGCTACATTAGGAGGTTGGTAAGCGTCGAATGAATATCCGCGAAAGACTTGAAGAACGCGAAGGGCACATGCTTTCCCCCTTTGCACAGAAGAGCATCGCTACACGCGGACGAATGCGTGAAGAGCCGGAGTGCGATATACGTCCCGCCTTCCAGCATGACAGGGACAGGATAACACACAGCAAATCTTTCCGGAGGCTCAAGCACAAGACACAGGTCTTTCTCACGCCAACGGGCGATCATTACCGCACGAGACTCACCCATACGCTGGAGGTATCCCAAATCGCCAGGACCATCGCCCGCGCCCTCGCGCTCAATGAAGACCTTGTTGAAGCCATATCTCTTGGGCATGATCTGGGTCATACACCATTCGGCCATTCCGGCGAGGCAGTCCTGAACACCCTCCATCCCGGCGGATTCAGGCATTACGAACAGAGCCTCAGAGTTGTTGATATCCTCGAAAAGGACGGCATCGGCCTCAATCTTACTCATGAGGTCCGCGACGGTATTGTGAAACACTCCAAGGGCAAGGGCGATATTATTATCCGCGACGATGATGAAAAACCTCTCACAAAAGAGGCGGAAGTGGTCCGCATCGCTGACGTCATCGCGTATCTTAACCACGATATAGACGATGCCATACGCGGCAATGTAATAACGGAAGAGGACATCCCCGGGCACCTTCGGGACCGCCTCGGCCGAAGTGTGTCTGACCGCATCGATACCATGGTCAGGGGGGTCATTTCAAAAACATTGGAAAATACAAAAATGGAGCTCACCTTCAGCGGGGAGCTTGAAGCCGGCATCATAGAGCTGAGGGATTTCCTCTATGAGAGGGTCTATGACAGTCCCATCGTCCACTCCGATTTCATCAAATGTTCACGGATCATCGAGGACCTTTACGATTATTTCATGAAACATCAGGACGCCTTCCTCGACGAAACGGAGCTTAAAGATCTTTACGACGATCCGTCCACATGCGTCTGCGATCTCATAGCAGGCATGACGGACCGCTACGCTTTCAGCCTTTTTGAAAAGCTCTTCCTGCCTCTGCCATGGAGCATACAGGTTTAGGAAGTTTTGCCATAACACAATGATGACCATCAAACAGTTATTGATCGGTTCACATGGGAAAGGGAGTTCATAATGATGGATAAGGTTTACGATCCCCACAGTATTGAAAAAAAATGGTACGCCCTATGGACGGAAAAGGGATACTTCACCGCCGGGCACAGCTCACCCAAGGGGTATTTTTCCATGGTGATTCCGCCGCCCAACGTGACAGGTTCGCTTCACATGGGCCACGCCCTCAACAACACCCTCCAGGACATTATCACCCGGTATTTCCGCATGTGCGGTTTCGACGCACTCTGGCTCCCCGGGACCGACCATGCCGGTATAGCCACGCAGAACGTCGTCGAGCGCGAGCTAGCCAAAGAAGGGGCCGACCGCGAGGCCCTCGGCAGGGAAAAGTTTGTCGAGCGTGTATGGCAATGGAAACATCAGTCCGGCGGCATCATCATCGAGCAGCTCAAGCGCCTCGGGGCCTCCTGCGACTGGTCAAGAGAGCGCTTCACTATGGACGAAGGACTCACGCGCGCCGTCCGCGAGGTCTTCGTAAGATTATTCAAAGAAGGTCTCATCTATCAGGACAACTACATAATCAACTGGTGCCCGCGCTGCAAAACGGCCCTGTCCGACCTTGAAGCAGAGCATGAGGAGACCCAGGGACACCTCTACTATATCCATTACCCGCTTGCTGAAGGAGGCGGGCACCTCACCGTCGCCACGACAAGACCCGAAACCATGCTGGGCGATACGGCCGTGGCCGTTAATCCCGATGACCCCCGTTACGGGAAGTATGTCGGGAAGGAGGTCATCCTTCCCATCGTCAATAAAAAGATACCCGTCATCGGCGACAGCTACGTGGATGTGGAGTTCGGTACCGGCGCCCTGAAGGTGACCCCGGCCCACGACCTTAACGACTTTGAGATCATGAAAAGACACAACCTCGAACTCATCACGGTCATCGACGAAGACGGCAATATGAACGAGAACGCCGTCCATTACCGGGGCACGGAGCGTTTCGAATGCCGCAGGAGGATCGTGGAAGAACTCGATTCAAAAGGGTTTCTGGAAAAAACCGAACCCTACAACATGGGTGTGGGCAAATGTTATCGATGCAAGACCGTCGTCGAACCCGCTCTCTCGCTCCAGTGGTTCCTCAGGATGAAGCCGCTGGCCGAACCCGCCATCGAAGCGGTGCGCGAACACAGGGTGCGCATCATACCCGAGATGTGGGAAAAGGTCTATTTCGAATGGATGGAAAATATCAGGGACTGGTGCATATCACGGCAGATCTGGTGGGGTCACCGTATACCCGTCTGGTACTGCAAGGCATGCAACGAGATGATCGTGTCTGTTGACGACCCCGACTCATGCCCTGAATGCGGGGGCAAAGACCTTCGCCAGGAATCGGATGTCCTCGACACCTGGTTTTCCTCGGGTCTGTGGCCTTTCACCACGCTTGGCTGGCCTGACAGGACAGACGACCTGAAGACATTCTATCCCACATCGCTGCTCATCACCGGTTTCGACATCCTTTTCTTCTGGGTCGCCCGCATGATCATGATGGGACTCAAGTTCATGGGCGATGTGCCCTTCCGTGACGTTTACATCCACGCCCTCGTCCGCGACGCGGAAGGCAAAAAGATGAGCAAATCGAAGGGCAACGTCATCGATCCGCTCATCATTATCGATCAGTACGGCACGGACGCCTTCCGTTTCACCCTGACCATGCTTGCCGCACAGGGACGGGATGTTTTGCTTTCCGAAGAACGCATCGAAGGCTGCCGCAACTTCGTCAACAAGATATGGAACGCGTCAAAGCTGACGCTTTCCTTCATCGGCGAGGAAAAACCGTCCCATGACGGAAAAGGCTCCGCCTTCCTGCCCGACCGCTGGATACGCTCCCGCGCGCAGCAGGTAATAAAGGAAGTGCGCGACAGCATAACCGGTTACCGCTTCAACGAGGCCGCCGCCGCCCTTTACGGTTTTATCTGGCACGAATACTGCGACTGGTATCTGGAGCTCGTCAAACCGAACCTCTACGGCAAAGTGGACCGTTTCGACGTCCCCGCGACCAGGGCTGTCCTGTACAACACCCTTGAGGATATCCTGAAGCTGCTCCATCCCATAATGCCTTTCGTAACGGAAGAGATCTATCAGAGGACTCCCGGCCGGGGCTGGGAGAGCATCATGGTAGCGTCCTTTCCCGAGGTAGACCCTTCCGAGATCGACGACGAAGGTGAAAAGATGATGGAAACCATCATGGGTGTCGTCGACATCATACGGAACATCCGCGGCGAAACGGGCATAGCGCCCAACGTTCGCGTTGAGGCCGTCATCAGGGCAAACGGGAACGAGGCCCTCCTCAAGGACTACGAATACTACATCAAAGAACTCGGCAAAGCGGAGCATATCTCCTTTATCGACGGCAACCCACCGGAGCACTCGGCGGTCGGCGTCTTCCGGGACATTGAGGTCTTCGTGCCGCTCAAAGACCTCATCGATGTCGCCAAAGAACTCGGCAGGATCGAAAAAGAGCTTGCAAAAATCGATGAAGATAGTGAAAAATTAATGAAGAAGCTTGGCAACGAATCGTTCCGTCAAAAGGCCCCGCCTGACGTTATTGCGAAAAATGAAGCCCAGTACGGCGAGCTTATAGCAAAAAAAGAAAAACTTATCTCAAGCAAAAAAGTGCTGGAAGGTCTTTCTGGATAGTCAATGCCTCTGAATTTTTCCATTATAGAGTCCTTCATCGAGAAACACCGGGAGGACATGAAAAACACCGCCATGACCCGGCAAGAGCGTTACCGGATCCTCTCGGAGCTTGGCACCACCCTTCAAACAGTTCTCAAGGACTACGAGGTCTTTGAAACCGAGCTCAATACCCTGGTTATCGAGACCATAGACAACACATCATCGTACGAGGAACTGAGGGAATGCCATGAGCGCGCTGTTGCAGGCGTAATAAATTTCTTCCTCGAAGAGGACACCATAGTTGATGTCCACGACCTCTTCCGCATCATCAGGGACAAAATAGCCATCAAGGTCCTTGAGCTGGTGGAAAATGAAATGGTCCTGCAGGGTTTCGGCAAACCGCCCGTCGATTACGTCTGGGCCGGACTTGGAAGCGAGGGCCGCGACGAGCAGACGATGGTCACCGACCAGGACAACATGCTGGTCTATCTCGAACGTGAAGACGATTTCGCTTCCAGAGAGCTGAGAGAGCAATGCGCACAGCTTTTGACGGAAAAAGGATCTCCCGCCCATCCCGACAGGATGACGCCGAAACAGATCCTTGACGGTTATTTCGAGATATTTTCACAAAAAACAACAGACAGGCTCGACGAGGTCGGCTTTGATAAATGCAAGGGCGGGGTCATGCCTGTCAATGAACGCTGGAGAGGGTCCGACAAAGACTGGAGAAAACGTATTGAAGAACGCATCACCTTCGACAGGGGCATCTTTGAACCGCTTGACATAATAATACTCACTGATGCCCGCAGTGTTATCGGCAGTAAAACCATTCTCGACTCTTTCATGGAATACTTTTTCGCCATGCTCACCAGGAACAAACATGTTATGAAAGACTTCATCCAGTCAGCTGTCATCATGCCAAGCGCCCTTACGTTCTTCGGCGGTTTCAAGGTCGAAAAGGAAGGCGAGAACAAGGACAAGTTCAATATCAAGGTCCTCGGCTGGTCACCGCTTATCCTGTCGGTAAGGATGCTCTCCCTGTCGAACGGGATCTTCGCAACCAACACGCTCAGACGCATAGGGATTCTGAGAGAACGCAACATCATCAAGAAAGAGATGGAAAGCGCTCTGATGGACGCCTATTTTACCTTCGTCCGCTACCGTATCATCAACCAGATCAACAGCCGTGACGAGAACGGCAGGGCCTCGAATTTTCTAAAACCCGACATGCTCGGTCCGGACGAACAGGAAAGGCTGCGAAGGGCCATGAAATCCGTGGAAGCTTTCCAGAAATTCATTCAGGAAACACTGCTCTTCGGGCAGCCATTATAAGGAGGAGGTATTCATGAAGGTCGTGGAGCTGATGAACAAGGCCGTCGTAACCTGTCAACCGTCGGAAAAGCTGTATGGCGTTATGAACAAGTTCGAACTGTTCAATATCGCCGGCATGCCCGTCGTCGACAAAAACGGCAAAATGATCGGCATCGTATGTCAGAGCGATATCCTTAAAGGACTTAAAACGGGCAACATGAACGAGCTTTCCGTTTCCGACGTCATGAGCACGGAGGTCATCACGGCGGCACCCACGGAATCAGCGGTGGTTGTGGCCAAGATCATGGTGGAAAAACACATAAACCGCATACCCATCGTAGAAAATGAAAAGGTAGTAGGCATCGTGACACGAGGGGACATAATCAAGGCAGTGGCAGAATGCGGTTAAAAACAGTTCAAGGTTCCACGTTCCACGCTCGAGGTTCCAAAAGCTTATGACAGGATACCGGGGAAGATGCTGGCGGTTCGATTTTTTGGTCTTGATCGCAGAACGGGGAGTATAGGACTAAAATATAAAAAAGGTTTCAAAGATGCCTGGAAATGCACTTGTAATGGTAGTGGCAGAAAGAAGCTAAAAAGGCCTTCAAGTCTCTATACCTGGGCCTGGAACATAGAACAAAAAAAGAGGCAAATAATTATGAAGATAACAAAGGAAACAGTTGAATACGTGGCGCATCTCGGCAGGCTCGAGCTCGACCCGCAGGAGATAGACCTCTACACCCTGCAGATCGACAGCATTCTCCAGTATATGGATTCGCTCAATGCCCTTGACACGGACGGGGTAGAACCGACAAGCCATCCGGTACCGGTCCAGTGCGTCATGCGGGACGATGCCCAAAAGGCATCTTTCACCTCGGAGGAATCTGTCGGCAACGCGCCTGAGAGGATAGACACCTTCTTCAAGGTACCGCCGATCATAGAGGTAGAGGAGTAATGAAGATGGGTAATGGGTAATGGGTAATAGGTAATAGGTAATGGGTATAAACCGTACGTTTTCCTATGACCTATAACCCATTACCAATCACCCGATCTACACAGGAGATCGAACGTGAACGACATACTTAACTTGACGATAAGGCAGCTCAGGGAGATGTTGAAAAAGAAAGAGATAAGCTCTATGGAGCTGACAAATTACTACCTGGGACGCATCAGGAAATATGACGGCGAGATCCTCTCATATCTCAGGACAACCGAAGACCATGCGCTGAAGATGGCCGGGCAGGCAGATGAAAGGATCTCCCGGGGAGAAGATGCCCCTCTTCTGGGGATTCCCCTGGGCATGAAGGACATCCTCTGTACAAAGGGCATCGAGACCACCTGCGCATCGAACATCCTCAAAGGTTTCGTGCCCCCCTATGACGCGACGGTCATCAAGAGGCTCAAGGAAGCAGGTTTTGTCCACCTGGGAAAGCTCAACATGGACGAGTTCGCCATGGGGTCGTCGACGGAGAACTCCGCGTTCCAGACGACGAAAAACCCCTGGGACACAACACGCATCCCCGGCGGCTCGAGCGGCGGCTCGGCGGCCGCTGTTGCTTCCGGACTGTGCGCGGGCGCTCTCGGCACCGATACTGGAGGCTCCATACGCCAACCAGCAAGCCTCTGCGGGGTGGTCGGCATCAAACCGACCTACGGCAGGGTGTCACGCTACGGGCTCGTCGCGTTCGCCTCTTCTCTGGACCAGATCGGGACATTCACCCGCAGCATCAGCGATTGCGCAACCATGCTCGGCGTCATAGCGGGCCACGATCCGATGGACTCCACATCGATAACCGCACCCGTCGAGGACTATCATTCCTTCCTGGGCAAAGACATAAAAGGGTTGAAGATCGGCATTCCCGCCGAATATATCATCGAGGGGATGGAACCGGACGTTAAAAGGAATTTCGAAGAGTCACTGCAGGTCTTTAAGGACCAGGGGGCCGAACTCGTCGATGTGACTCTCCCCCATACACAATATGCCGTTGCCACCTATTACATAATCGGCACCGCGGAGGCCTCATCGAACCTCGCCCGTTATGACGGGGTCAAGTACGGCCTGCGCGAGAGAGGCAAGGACATCATAGACATGTACAAAAAGACTCGCTTCAAGGGCTTCGGCAAGGAAGTAAAGCGCAGGATCATCCTGGGTACATACGTGCTTTCTTCCGGTTATTACGACGCATACTATCGAAAGGCAGGCAAGGTACGGACGTTGATCAGGCAGGATTTCGACAACGCCTTCAGGCTCTGCGACATGATCGCCACCCCTGTTTCACCCTCCACGGCATTCAAGGCAGGTGAAAGGCTTGAAGACCCTTTGACCATGTATCTCTCGGATATTTTCACCATACCGGTCAACCTTGCGGGCCTCCCCGGGATCTCCATCCCGGGCGGCTTCGATTCTCAAGGACTCCCCATCGGGCTCCAGATCATCGGAAAACCCCTCGATGAAGGGCGAATTCTCCAGGCCGCATACGTGTTCGAATCGGAAAAGAAAGTGCGCGTTATACCCGATAAATACAGGTCATAGGTCATGGCTGACGGGTGATGGGAAAAAAGAAATACAATCTATCGACAGGCGCAGTAAAAAACAGAAATGGGTTTTTCTATGACCAATAGCCTATGACCCATAACCAGCATTTTGAGGTTTTATCATGCTTGATCCGAAGAGATTTCTGACGGCTTTGAAGAACATGGGGGTGGATGAGTACGTATTCGCAGCCAAGGACGGCCCGACCCTCGCCGAGCTTAAGAAGACCGTCCTCTCCTGCGAGAGGTGCCCTCTCGCGTCTACGAGAAAGAACGTTGTTTTTGGCGAAGGAGACCCGAAGGCGGCCATAGTTTTTGTGGGAGAGGCCCCCGGTGAGGAAGAGGACAATCAGGGAAGACCCTTCGTCGGCAGGGCCGGCAAGCTCCTCGACCAGCTTATCGAGCGTATCGGCATCAAAAGGAGCGACGTTTTCATCTGCAATGTCCTGAAATGCCGCCCCCCCGGAAACCGTGACCCCGAACCGCGGGAGGTCGCTTCTTGCAAGGAATATCTCCTGTCCCAGCTCGATATCATACGCCCCAGGATAATATGCACCCTGGGGCGCCACGCATACAACACGCTCCTTGAGGTCGATGTCCCCATCACCCGCATCCGCGGAAAGATGACGGTATTCCGCGGAACACCGCTTCTGCCCACCTATCACCCCTCGTATCTCCTGCGCAGCCAGAACAAGATTAAAGATGCCTGGGAGGACATGGAAACATTGAAGGAAATGTTGCGTGGCAGATGAAAAGTTACGGTCCGGATCCAGCCCTTATCTTTCGTCACTCCGTCTTTGGTCATGGGGCGGTATACGAACTTCCCCTTGTAATATCAAGCTAATTTCCGTATTATTAAATGCTGTTAAAACTCGAGGAGAATATGATGCGCTACATACTTGGCCCCATGAAAGTACCATTTCTTATACTCACGCCCATGTGCATACTGGTAGGAATAGGCACCGCGATATGGTCGGGAGCCAAAGCGGATGTCATATCCATCACGCTCATAACGATAGGGGCGGTATGCGCTCATATCAGCGTCAACGCCCTGAATGAATACTGTGATTTTAAGAGCGGCCTCGATTCCAGGACGCAGAGAACGCCTTTCAGCGGCGGCAGCGGCACACTCCAGGAGCGTCCCGACAAGGCCGGGACCGCTCTTGCGACAGGGGTCATATCATTGCTTCTCGCCTTTGCGATAGGAATGTATTTTGTCTTCACCGTGGGCATCTGGCTTCTCCCGCTCGGACTTTTGGGCATTGCCCTCATTGTCTTTTACACACAGTGGATAACAAAAAGGCCTTTCGTTTGCCTCGTCGCGCCAGGGCTCGCGTTCGGCCCCCTGATGGTCCTCGGTACACATTTCGTGCTCACCGGCGGGTACTCATGGACCGCCCTTCTCGCTTCCCTGGTCCCGGGTTTTCTTGTCAGCGATCTTCTGCTCCTCAATCAGTTCCCGGACGTCGAAGCCGACATGACCGTGGGCAGAAACCATCTGCCGATCAAAATGGGCAGGAAGAATGTCGCGAGAATATACATATTCTTTCTTGCCGCATCATATGTCCCGATACTATCAGGTTACGCGCTTGGCGTCTTCCCCGTCCACGCACTCTTCGCCCTTGCCACCGTGATAATCGCTGTCAACACGGCACGGGGCGTCTTGCGCTATTCTGACGAAATGAAGGGGCTTGTGCCCTATCTCGGCAAGAATGTCATCATCAATCTCGCCACCCCGGCGCTCCTCGCCATAGGTCTCATTGCGGCTTCCTGAACTTTACTGTTGACACGACCCAACACAAAGGGCCCGGCGCTGTGTCCGGGCCCTTTTTCATCCTCCGCGGCAGAACCGCCATTTATTTCGGCACTTTGCTCAATGGGACCCCCAGTGCCTCCGCAACACCCTTCCCGTATGCCGGATCGGCCTTAAGGCAATTGCCTATGTGACGAACCTTGACCTCCATCGGAGCGTCGGCGATGGCCCGGGCAGTGTTGCCGAAGAGCGCCTCCTTCTGTTTTTTGCTCATCAAACGGAAGAGTTTACCGGGCTGAGAATAGTAATCATCATCCTCACGATGGTCCCAGTGATCCGCCGCACCTTCCAGGCTCAACGGCGGCTCGGCAAACTCAGGCTGCTGCTGCCACTCGCCATAGCTGTTGGGCTCGTAGCCGAGTGTGCTGCCGTAATTACCGTCAACCCGCATTGCGCCGTCTCGGTGGTAGCTGTGGACCGGGCAACGGGAGGCATTGACAGGTATAAGGTGGTGGTTGACGCCCAGTCTGTAGCGATGGGCATCTCCGTAGGAAAAAAGCCGTCCCTGAAGCATTTTGTCAGGTGAAAAACCTATGCCCGGTACAACACTTGCCGGGTTAAAGGCCGACTGTTCAACCTCTGCAAAATAGTTCTCAGGATTGCGGTTCAGTTCAAGAACACCAACTTCGATAAGGGGATAGTCCTTGTGGAACCAGACCTTTGTGAGATCGAAGGGATTGTAGGGGCAGGTTGCCGCGTCCTTCTCCGGCATTATCTGGACATAAAAAGTCCAGCGGGGGAAATTTCCCTTCTCGATATTTTCGTAGAGGTCGCGCTGGTTGCTTTCCCGGTCCTTTGCCACGACCGCTTCGGCCTGCGTGTCGGTGAGGTTCTTGATCCCTTGCTGCGTCTTGAGATGGAATTTGACCCAGAACCTCTGGTTCCTCGCGTTGATGAGGCTGAAAGTGTGGCTGCCGAACCCATGCATGTGGCGATAGGAGTAAGGGATCCCCCGGTCACTCATGACGACGGTCACCTGGTGCAGCGCCTCTGGAAGCGATGTCCAGAAATCCCAGTTATTGCGGGCACTGCGCATGTTAGTGCGGGGATCGCGCTTCACGGCGTGATTAAGGTCGGGAAACTTAAGGGGGTCACGAAGGAAGAAAACCGGCGTGTTGTTGCCGACCAGGTCCCAGTTGCCCTCCTCTGTGTAGAACTTCATGGCAAAGCCGCGGATATCCCTTTCCGCGTCGGCCGCGCCCCGTTCGCCGGCAACGGTGGAAAAACGGACAAAGAGGTCGGTCTTCTTGCCGATCTTCGAGAAGATCTTCGCCTTCGTGTATTTCGTTATATTATGAGTGACAGTGAAAGAGCCATAGGCCCCGGAACCCTTGGCGTGCATGCGCCGCTCCGGGATCACCTCCCGGTCGAAGTGTGCAAGCTTTTCGAGGAACCATACATCCTGCAGCAATGCCGGGCCCCTCGGCCCCGCTGTCATTATATTCTGATTGTCGGCAATGGGAGCTCCAGTTGTGTGGGTCAATCTCTTCTTTTTCATAAAAAACCCTCCTTTCTTTCGATCCGTTCACAATGCGGATCGATGCGATCCGCATTGTGTCATGTTCGCGGACCTTTTGTTTTGTTTTCGACCTTACGGCATTCGCTGCAATAGCCGTAATATTCAAGCCTTGTCCCGGTGATCAAAAAATCTGTTCTTTTTGCAACCTCCTTCAGGTCGATGATAATCAGGTCCTTATAGTCTGTTATCCTCCCGCACTTTCCGCATATCAGATTGACATGCTCCTCGAGGTTCCCTTCGTAACGGTTCTCCATCTGATCGAACTGTATCGTTTTTATGATCCCAAGTCGGGAAAGCTCATTCAACGCCGCATAGACTGTCGACAGGCTCAGGCTCTTTTTTTTCTTCTTTGCTTTTTCATAAACCAGACCCGCTCCTGGATGAAGCCCTTTCAGCTCTATAAAGGCCTCTATTACAGCCAGTCTCTGCGAGGTGGCCTTTAGGCCCGCCTCTTTCAGTCTTTGCACTATCGATTCTTTTGTTGCCTTTTCCAATTAAGAACCATTCCTGATTAGAGAATAGTTTAGCAATTAATTGTTATATGTCAAGACATTTCCTGATAAATCGGTCAAGATGCTTTCCAGCCGGGTGGCGGAAGAATTGAGCGTGTGCGTGGATGGCGGTTTCATATCATTTTTTTGACTCTTTTTTTACCTTTTTTTCAAGCCGCTTCTCTTTCAGGGTCTTTTGTGATTTTTTTTTGTTCTCTTTTTTGATCTCCTGAGACTTGGCCATTGGTCACCCTCCCTGGGTCAAAGAATTATTCTTTTTTCTCAACAATGGATGTATACTTCAATATTCTCTTTCAAAGGGGATTTTTTTTCAAGATAAACCTTATTGATGCTCAATGGGAGCCAGTGTCGAGGGGCAGACGGATCACTACTGTCAACCCGCCTTCCGGAGCGTTCGATACCGCCACTGAACCATTGTGCAGCTCCGCCGCGCTTCGAGTGATCGCAAGCCCGAGGCCGATGCCGCCTGTCTGCCTGTCGCGTGCTGCGGACACACGATAAAAAGGAAGGAACAGATTGGGCAGATCGCTCTCCGGCACCCCTTCTCCATGATCGTGGACGTTTATGACAGCATGAACGACCGGTCCCTCAACTTCCTTCTCAAGCCGCACATCTACTGTTGTGCCGACACGGGTATACCTGATGGCATTTCGGACCACATTCTCTATGCCGCGCCTGAGCCATTCTTCGCAGCCCGATACGGTGCAAGGTATACAGCCTGTCAACCGCACGCTCCGGTCGGTTATATTGGCCTCATAATTTGCGTCTTCCACGATCTCTTCCAGGAGCCCCGGCAGGTCCACAGGTGCCATCTGCAAGGTCTCCACGCTGTTTTCAAACCTGGCGAGCTCAAGCACCTGTCCGATCATTTCGTTGAGAACGATCGCCTCTCTCTCGATGCGGTCAAGTGTAAGCGCGGCTTCCGGTCCGCATTGGCCGCGCATGATCTCCAGCGCCACGTTCAGTCGCGCAAGCGGCGAGCGCAGCTCGTGCGAGATGTCCCGTATCAACCGGCGTTGCCTTGTCATCAGGGATTCTATACGTTCAGCCATAGTATCGAAATCATCGGCAAGCTCGGAAAGCTCATCTTTCCACCTGACCTTGCCTTTGCCGATCCTTACTGAAAGTTCCCCGTCCGAAAAACGTCTTGTTGCGTCGCGAAGCCTCACAATGGGCGAGGTCAGGTAACGTGCGAGCAGATAGCACACCGCCGCGGATACTATCAGCGTGATGAACAGCCTCAACAGGGAAAATGGAGGGCCCGGGGGCAGGAAAAGACCGGGGCCGAATATGAGCGGCGGGGGGACTCCTCCACCTGGTTTTCCCGGTGCGTGAGGGCCGCCGGGGGGAGGCGGAGGCGGAGCGAATATCCTCCGGGGAATATCGCCCACGACACAGTAATCCATGTCATTCGCCACCTGTACAGGCAGTGCGAGCAAGGCCCTTGTCCTGGAAGAAGAGATCTCGGTCTTACCCGTCTGCCTGGCACGAGCGGCTATTTCGGACACGTCGACAGGGAGCTTACCTCCGTCGGGGCCCTTTCCATCCCGGCCCACCAGGTAAGCATCGATACCCGAGAGCTCTTTTAACCTCTTTGTCGATCTCGCCAGTTCCGCGAGATCGTTCAGTTTCCTGTATTCAATCGCCGAGTGGCCATAAAGCGCCAGAACAGGGGCCACGGTGCGCTTCAGATAGCCCTCGTTGAACGGGCCCCCGTCTAGCGGGCCGGACCGGGTGAGCCAATCAAGGCTCAGCTGGGCCGCCATCACAAGCAGTGTGGCAAGCCAGAAACAAAGGTATATTTTGAGGAAAATCCCGCGTATCGGCATGATCGCCCCGGTATGTCATCCCTCTGGGGGACTATCTCCGGCACCTACGGTAAGGGCGTAAAGATAGCCGATGTTCCGGATCGTCTTTATGCGTTCGGTGCCGTTCACCCTGTGACCGAGCTTTTTTCTCAACCTGCTCACGTGAACATCTATACTGCGGTCGTACGGGTATGGGGTACGTCCAAGTACGGACCGAATCAGTTCATCCCTCGACACGAAACGTCCCGCTTTACGCAGAAGGACCTCCAGCAGGCTGAATTCCATGGAAGTGAGGTTCACGTTCTTTCCGGAAAGAACCACAAGGCGGGTGCTCATGTGCATCTCCACGTCTCCGACCAGCAATTTCTCGGGCACCATCTGCACGGCCGCTGCTTCTCTGTCCTGGTGCATGCGCCTGAGCACGGCACGGATACGAGCGACAAGTTCGCGGGGATTGAACGGCTTTGGCATGTAATCGTCAGCGCCGATCTCGAGCCCCACGATCCTGTCAATGTCCTCCCCGCGGGCTGTGAGCATAATGACCGGTACACCGGACCTTGAACGAAGGTGCTTGAGGACCTCAAAACCGTTTATCCTGGGCAGCATCACATCGAGAACGATCAGGTTATAATTTCCCTCACAAGCGGTTTTCAATCCTTCTTCTCCATTATGGATGCTTTCGACCAGGAAACCTTCGGAGACCAGATATTCCGTCAGCAGGTCACACAGGGCAACATCGTCATCTATCACAAGTATTCTTTCCATCTAAACACCCTACCATTAATAAGCGGTTGCAAGTATCATGCACGTCAATAATGTACATCACTTCCGCTTCCTGAATAAATCATGTTGTGCATTTTTATTCACTACTTCACAATTCTTTACATGAAAGCAACGTCTCTTTACTCCATTTTGCGAACAATAGTATATCGATTGCAAGACAACTAAAAAGACGGCCGGTTCCACGAGAACAAGATAAATAAAAAGGAGGTAAACATGATCAGTTCGGTTAGTGGTTTGAGCAGTTTCAACCAATCGTCGATGATCCAAATGCGGCAGCAGATGTTCGGCAAGATCGATACGAACGGCGATGGAAAGCACGATGCGGATGAACTTGCGCGGATGGTGGCGAGTGGCCCGCAGGGCGGGCCCAGCGTGGAAGACATTCTGAGCAAATTCGACACGGATTCGGATGGGGCCATCAGCGAAAGTGAGTTCAACGCCGCGGGTGCGCCCCCGCCTCCTCCCATGGGTGGCGCGGAAAGCACGTCCACTGTCGATTTTATCAAGGAAATGTTCGGAAAGATAGATGCCAACTCGGATGGGGCCATCGATGCGGACGAGCTGGAGCAGATGGCGGCCATGGGGCCGCAAGGGGGGCCAAGCGCAGACGAGCTCCTCACGCAGCTCGACACAGACGGGGACGGTTCTATCAGCGAGAGCGAGTTCAGCCAGGGGCCCTTTGCAAATCAGCATGTGCAGGGGCCTCCCCCACCGCCGCCTCCGGCGGAGGATGAATCCGAGGTAGAGACCATTTTCAGCGCACTCGATACAAACGGGGACGGTTCTATCAGCGAGAGCGAGTTCAACGCGGCACTGGAGCAAATGCAGGCCGGGTCTTCTGGAAATACGGTATTCAACACCCTGTTTGGGGAAACCTCGAACAATGACGCATCGGGCGCGTCAACAACCGACAATGGGAGCATCGACTCCGTCATCAGCTCCCTCCAGGCGTTGAACAGCGCGCTGAGCGCTTATATACAATCCAGCGGGGGCTCGCATTCCGCGAACAATTACTCAAGTGGCGCCTTTGGCGGTGGCTCCTTTCTGTATGCCTGAAAAGCACCCGGGATGCCAGGGCGATCGCTTTTAGAACTGGCCGTTTTGTAAAGGGTCTTGTGTACGAGGCAGCATTGCCGGACATGAGACCCTTTTTTTATCAGTTTCAGAGGCACGATCAAGACGCAATTCCCCTTCGCGGTGTGACAATAATTTCCCATCAGGGAATTTTTTTCCTACCTTCAACCCCTCAAACATGACGCCTTTCACAACTTGTCAGGCCAACCAAACCCCATTTCGCCGGTTTGCGCAAGAAATATCCCTGATCATGCCCGGCAATAATACCTCTGGTATTCTTTTTGCTATTACAATTCACGATCCATCCATAAGGAGGCATCACATGATAGAATCGATCGCGCAGGGTTATGCAACAAAGCTCCTGACGTCCGCCGTCGGTAAGATCTTCCAGTCGGACCGCACAGGCGACAACCGGCAGGCAAGCGGCAGTTCGAGCGCAAGATCAAGCACACCGGGGTACGACACCCTGCAATTATCTGCCAAAAGCCGCCTGCTGGCAATGAACGACCTTCTGTTTCCAACCGCATCGAACATACAGACACTCTCTGCGGCGCTTTCAAAGGACCTGAACACGCTTTTCAGCGAGGCAGGTATCAGTACGAAACCGCCTGTTGAGATAGATGTCGACGAAAAGACAATGGACATCACGGTAAAAGGGGAAAGGCCAGACAAAGAAAAGATATCAGCCCTGATAGATTCAAATGAAAAGATCAAGAACCAGATCAGGACCCTTGCCGCCATAAGCAGTCACGCTGCCGGTATGGAGGAATCGCTTAAATTCCAGAAAGAATATACGGCCAGCAGCAACCCGCAAAGTGTTGTGCAAAAATACTCAGCTTTGTTCAATTCACAAAAGGTAAACGACCTTTCATTTTTATTCGATGGAAGCAGCATTCACACATTTTCGAACGGTCTGGAATGGACCCCCTCTGCATGAGCCCTCCATGCTTCGAAACAGGGGTGTGGCCGCGGACGCATCATCGCCAGGTATTCTGCCCGAGCGTTTTTTCCAGTCTCTTTTATACCTTATGTTTGACACTTTACGGCATATCTACACTTCAAAATAGCGCAGACGCCTGAGCTTGATGATAATAAACACGTTGCTGCCGACATCCAGTTTCATCTCGTCGAAAGACTCCCGTGACAATTCCGCGAGAAGTTCATTCCCATCGACCATGACTTTTGCACGCACCAGGGTCCTCATGGAAATGATCTCCGTTATGGTCCCTTTATAGCGGTTAAGCGCCGGACCCGGCGGTTTTACGTCTGATATGTAGATATCGTGCGGGGAAATCGCGAGTTTCCTGATCGCGTTGCCTTCATAGGGAAGAATGACTCGCATGTTCCCGGACCGGACCTCCACAAGCCCCGTGGACAGTATGGTGCATTCATCGCAGTCAAGTATGTTGGGCATGCCGATGAATTCGGAAACAACACGCGTCCCGGGGTGAAAAAAAACATCTTTCGGTGCAGCTACCTGCTCGATGCACCCCCGGTGGATGATGGCTATCCTGTCGGCCATCTCTTCAGCGCCTAAAAGGTCGTGGATAACAAACACAGTCGTTATCTCAAGACGCCGAAGGAGAGCGGACAGCTCCGATCTGAAGTACTTCGCGGTCTGCGCGTCGAGGCTCGCCGTCGGTTCGTCGAGAAGGAGTATCTTCTGGAATGGGGCGATGGCGCGGGCTATGGCGACGCGCTGTTTCTCACCCCCGCTCAGGTTATAGGAAAAGCGGTCCTTCAATTTGCCTATATGAAGGGCCTCGGTCAGCTCATCGACCCTTTTTTCAATTGTGCTTCTCGGGTATCCCCGGACCTTGAGGCCATAGGCAATATTATCGGCAACGCTTATATGAGGGAAAAGTGCAAGGTCCTGAAAAAGATACCCCACGCTCCGTCTGTGCGGCGGTACGCCGTTCATGTTCCTGCCGTCGAAAAGCACCTCGCCCCGATATTCCGTGAGGCCCGCGATCACATTGAGCAGTGTCGTCTTCCCCGCCCCGTTAGGTCCGACAAGAGCAAGGATCTCATTGTCTTCAACGGTCAGCGATACATCGTTCAGCACCTGTCCCGTTATATTCCTGAGCTCGATCACCGGCATGATGGATGTCCCGTTTTGATGCGCTGAAACTCTATACCGGGAGGGCCTTCCCCGTCAACAGTCTTGCACCGTAAAGTATGCCCAGACCGATCCCGATGAGGATAAGCACAAGTACTACCGTCCCCTCAACATCAGCGCTGGCAAGCCGCATGAAGATCGCCACGGGTATCGTCTCCGTTTTCATTGCCACAGATCCCGCGATGGTAATGGTCGCCCCGAACTCGCCAAGCGCTTTCGCCCAAGTCAGAATGGATGAGGCAATGATCCCTCTTTTGCACAACGGGAGCGTCACTGTCATAAATGCCCTTGCCGGTGACGCGCCGAGCGTCCTGGCGACCTCTTCGTACCTCACCGGTATCTCGTCCATGGCGGCCTTGATAAGGCGGATGGCGATCCCCACAGTGGTTATGAACTGGGCAAGGAATATGCCGTAGACGGTGAAGACGAACCTGATGCCATGTTCCTGGACCAGGACCCCGGCAGGCGTGTTGAAAAAAACCAGCACGACGGCGCCAAGGGCAACTGGTGAAATTATCATGGGAAGTTCAAGGATAGTATCGATGATCTGCCTTCCAAAAAAACGGAACCTTGACAGCGCATATGCCGACGGGATGGCGACAAGCACTGCTATGGCTGTCGAAACTGTCGCCGTAAAGAGGCTCAGACGTATCGAAAAAAGGGTCCGCGATGACCGCAGCGTATCGAAAAAAAGTACCCCATCGTAAAAATAAAAAAGTGACAGAATGAGCCCTCCATAGAGGGCAAATACAGCAAAACTCACTGTGATGGAAAGTTTCCTGAAGGTCATTTTCCTCCCCGTTCCTTCATTGCGGTAAACTCACCCCCTACAGGTCTCACAGCTCCCACCCACGAAAAAGCCTCCCGTACCGTACCAAAATAGTGGTATTTACGGAAAACGGCCTGAGCTTCCCTGGAGGCAAGAAATTCAATGAATCTGGCCGCCTCGTCTTTTTTCACGGTATAAGTGATGACCGCGGCCTGTGCATTGCCTATCCTCGACACTTCATTGGGTTTCAGCTTTACCGTTGACACCTTGTCCGGGTACCACCCTTCAAGAAAATGCATCCCGATGATGGCATCCACCTGTTTCAATACAAGAAGGGTTGCCAGTTTATTAAAATCTTCAACATATGTCGCAATGTTCTCCCTGAGGGCCTTTTTTTCATCTGCGGAAAGGTTCTTTTCAATGATTTCGACGGCTATGGCCCCGATATAAACGATCTCCGGATTGGCAAGCCCCACCCTGACACCGGGTCTTGCAAGGTCCCCGAGACCGCGAATGTTCTTTGGGTTGCCTTTTTGCGTATTGATGCAGGGAACGACATAGGCAATATCCTTCACCGATCCGCTTTTAATGACACCCTTTGCCTGTGCCTTCGCCATGATATCCGGTGACGGAACAACAAAGACATCGCCCTGCCTCGATAACAGTATCTGGCTGAAGAGCGTCCCCACTCCTCCGTAGACGACATCCGGTCTCATACCCGTTTGCTTCTCATAAATTCCTACAATTTCTTCCATGGGCTTTTTAAAAGCTGCACCGCAAAATACCATGAGCGGGTCGGCGGCGATCGCCTCCCCGCCTGCGGCGCAGAATACAACGGCAACAAGAATCAGGAATATAATGACTGTCTTTCTCACGATGAACCTCCCTGATCAATGAGGATATCTGCAATAACGTTCAAAACCGAGAACCTTTGCCGCTCCGGCCACGGAAACCCCGAAGAACACCACCGGCTTTTTTCCGACAAACTTCGTTATGGTCCCATTCACGCAGGTGGAGCCCGTTGCAATGATAACGTCGCCCCAGGCAAGGACATCCTCCGTCGCGTCAGGGCCCTCTACGACAATGCCGAATTTTGTCTTCCCTATATTGTCTTCGTCAAGGTCGAGTACCCGCATTGCAAAGACCTCAGAGAGCCGCTCTATCATGCCGGGCTGGAAACCCACAAAGGCGATGCGGGGATTTCCAAACCTTTCCTTTACATATCCGACAAGCTCCCTTGCGCACTGTGCCGGCTCTTTGTCCCTGCAATGGACAGTCCCTTCGATAAGCCCCATCTCTCGCATCACGGCATTGAGCGTCGCGATAAAAACAGCCCGCTGGAAATTATCATTCAGCGGGAGTTCGATGATATCCCGGATACTCCCTTCGAACCTGCCAGGCATGTCGGTGAAGGCGTGGCCCCTGCTGCCCCTGAAGGCGGCCTCCACCATGACCTCCTTGCCTTTCAGAAGGGGATAATCATCCCGGTCCGGCTCGCCTATGGCCTCTTTCGCTGAAAGCGGCCTGGCAAAAACAATATTGACATGCTCGTCGAGAACATCTTCTGCGATCTTTTTTAACTCTGTTTTCAGTTTTTCGTAAATATTCATAAAAACCTCTTTCCCCTTCGTTATATACAGTCTTAGATAGCGTATTATATACGGTTTTCGCCGCTGATGTCAAGAACGACGCAGGTGAAAAGAAACGGGTTACGGGTGATAGGTTACGGTAATGATAGAAGAATAAGCGGTCTGAACCGTTCGGGCCGCTTAAACAGTTTGAACGTTAAGAACAAAAGAAAGGCCGGTCTTTCCAATGGCCTCTAACCCATGGCCCATCACCTGCCTTTAAGGTATATACCGATACTCGAAAGGCTGCGTTTGTTCCCTGGTGAACATCTCCTGCACCATGGAGGAGATAAGCCATTTCAACGGCGAAAAAGGCCTCTTGCCGTAAACAAGCTCCGGTTTCCCCTTGATGCTAACGGCCTTTTTCATTTCGTCGACAACATCGTAGAAGGTCCCGATACCGTCAATAAGCCCCGCCTCTTTCGCTTGAAGGCCCGTGTAAATACGTCCGTCGGAAAGCTTGCGGGCGTTTTCCAGGGGCATCTTCCTGCCTTCAGCCACGTCCTTGATGAACTGTTCATGGATGCTGTCGATAATGCCCTGCAGGTATTGACGTTCGCTGTCGGTCATCTTCCGGAAAGGATTTCCGACGTCCTTCATGGAACCCGCCTTGATGGTGTTGTTCTGGACGCCTATTTTTTTCATGAGGTCCTCCACGACGGTCTGCTGCATGATAACGCCGATGGAGCCTGTTATTGTCGATGGATTGGCGTATATCTTCTCCCCTGTTGCCGCTATATAGTAACCTCCCGAAGCGCACACGGAACCCATCGAGACAAAGACCTTCTTTTTGGCCCTGAGTTTTTTGAGCTCGCTCGCCACTTCCTGTGTCGGCCCTACGGCACCGCCCGGTGAATTGATCCTCACAATGACGGCGCGTATGCTGTCGTCCTCCTTAAACCTGACAACATCCGCCATCACGTCCTTGAGATCCGCTATGGTCCCTTCGATCTCGACAATGCCGATCTTATCGCCCCCCGTGGAGGATATGAACACACCCGACATGCTGAACAGAAAGAACAACACCGCCGCCACTATGATTATAATGAGAAACACCTTTTTACCTGTTCGACCCGCCATTTCATGCCCTCCTTACCGATAAGCTGCCTTCTCACTCTGCAGATGAAGGTTCCCCGTTTGAACCGGGGCCCCTTCTCTTCATGACGATCTTGCCGAAAGGCCTGCGCTGCATAAGTGTTGCCAGCCGAATCTTGGCCAGTTCAAGCATCCCCAGGACAGTGGCGACACGCTCGTTTTTGTCTTCTTCCGTGTATATATCCCACTCGAATCTTCCTTCCCTGTTCAGAAGGCCTTTTAATGCATCGATCTTCTCTTCAAGTGTAGGCCTGATATCGCGCACCACCAGGTAAGGTTCTTCCCTGATCTGAATAAGCTCGAAATAGAGGCTGCTCAGGCATAAAAGATCAAAATCGGCCTCCTTCTCAGGGTTTCCCTTGCCCACACAGTATACGTCCCTTTCAAGCATGGGAAGTCCGTCAATTGCAACGGACATGTTTCTCACGCGTTCGTATTCAATTATGCGTTCCACCAGTTCTTCCCTGGGGTCCTCCTCCCCGTCCGTACCGTTCTTCGGCAGAAGCATCTTCGATTTGATGAACAGAAGGAGCGATGCCATCTCTATGAAGTCCTCGGCGATCTTGAGGTTCATGTCCCGTGCGATCTCCACGTACTGGAGGAACCGCTCGGTGATGAGCGCGATAGGAATGTCCCAGATGCTTACCTTGTTTCGTTTGATGAGCGTGATGAGGACTGCCATGGGCCCTTCGTAGCATTCAAGCTGAACTTCCAGTGCCGGTACAAGCAGGCTCATGGTATGATCCCCCGCTCCATGAGATAAACATCCACAAAATGGGCTTCATCTTCTTTCGTCTTGAGGTTCATATCGATCTTTGCATCCTTAAGCTTATCAAGAACCTCCTTGTAAAGGGGCCCTTCCGGTACGCCAAGCCTCTTGAGATCACCGCCTGTCATGAAGGGCCTGTATGATTCGTGGTGGGTGATATAGCTTGAGATGGCTTTTTTAACCTCTTCAGAGCGTGTCTTGGCCATGATGAACAGCGTCGTCTCACATGAGAGTGACTCCAGCGTCTTATACACTTCGCTTTTGCGCATCGATTTCACCCCGGTGGCAAATCTTGCCAATGCCATGCGGGAATGTTCTATGTCCTCTATCGCGCGCCTTTTGAAACGCTCGCTCATCTCCATTTTTCTGCAAAATTCGATGACATCCGCCGGTTTCATATTGTCCAGAACGGCAAGGACATAGAAGTGTATCCTGTCGACAGGCCTCCCCTGGTAGAGAAACTCATGCCATTTGAAAACGTCATGCATCTGGCCGAAAAGCCTCTCCCTCTCCTTGTTGAACACAATGCCCGGAGAGATAAAGCGAAGCAGGTCCAGGTCCTGGAGACGCTTCAGAATGGCCTCGGGCGCTTCCTCCCTGAGGATCAGTGCCAACTCTGCCCAGATGCGCCTTCCCCGTATCCTGGAAAGGAAATTGAGCTTCACGGCGTTCTTGATGAGATCCAGGGTCTGTCTGCCGATCTTGAAACCGAAACGGTTCTCGAACCTGATGGCCCGAAAGACCCTTGTCGGGTCTTCGACGAAGCTCAGACTGTGGAGAACACGTATCGTCTTGTCCTTTATGTCCCGCTGGGCACTGAAAAAGTCTATAAGCTCGCCGAATGAGTTCTTGTTCAGCGATATGGCAAGTGTATTGATGGTAAAATCGCGCCGGTGGAGGTCAAGCTTCAAAGACCCGTGCTCGACGGTTGGTAGGGCGGCCGGCGCCTTGTAATATTCAAGGCGCGCCGTCGCGATATCTATCTTGAAACCATCGGGATAGATCACCTTTGCCGTGGAAAATTCCTTGTGGGAACGCATCTTTACATTGAAACGCCTGGACATCTCCTCGGCGAAGGCGATGCCGTCTCCTTCTATTACTACGTCGATATCGTAGTTCTCGTCCCGAAGAAGCAGGTCGCGCACAAAACCTCCGACAAGGTAAACGTGAAAACCCATTTCATCGGCAAGATCACCCATCCCTGCAAGCTTTTTCATCGTCGTTTCATCGAGGCGCTCTTCCATGAGTTTGCGCAGGTTTTTGCGTTTGACATATTTCTCATGGAAGTCGAGCTTTTCAAGGACCGTTTTTGCGATCTCATCCTCAAGCACTCTCAGCAGGTCTGTCCTGGTTATGGCCCCTTTCAGTTCCTGGCTCTCTACGACGGGCAGGAAGCGCTGGTTATTACCTATGATCTTTTCCTTGACCGCCTCGATGGAATCTTCGGGAGCAACAGCCTGAAATTCCTTGAACATATATTCATCGACGTGCACATTCTCCAGCTTATGAAAAACGGCCTTCTCAGCCACCTGCCGGGTGATGACGCCCACCACCCTGCCTTCGGAAAGGACCGGCATGGCGTTGATGTTGTATTTTGTCATTACACTTCTGGCTTCGCTGATGGGACTTCCCGAATCCACGGACTTGACAGGAAAGAACATGATGTCCTTCGCCTTCCAAAGGGGTTTCACATTATTCCGGAGTATCTCGATGAGCTTTTCCGTGGCCTCAACCAGGGTCACATCCTTCAACGTCGAAGACGCCGCCACCTTGTGCCCTCCTCCGCCGAGAAGGGACAGGATGTATCCCGAATCGACCTCGGGGATCCTGCTGCGCCCGATGATGTGTATGCGGTCCTCCATTCTGAAAAGGGCGAAAACAGCGTTTATATTTTCCATGTCCCTGAATTTATGGACAATAACAGCCAGATCACCGACATATTGCTCCGAGCTCGCCTCGGTGATGACGATATCTATGCCGTTGATATTGTATACGGTTGCGTTCTGGATGATATCGTTGAGGAGAAACACCTGCTCCGGGGTCAACTCCCTGACGAGCATGTCGGACACGAGGTTGACATTGGCACCTTTGGAGAGAAGATATGACGCGGCCTCGAAATCGGCCACGGTGGTGGAGGAAAAGTGAAAACTTCCCGTCTCTTCATAGATACCGAGCATCATGATCGTCGCTTCTTCCGGCGTTACAGGAATGCCCCTCTTTTTTATGATGGAAACAAGGATCGTTACCGTCGCGCCGACGCTCTCTACGATCTGGAAATCTGCCTTTACGTCATCTTCGGTGGAAGGATGATGGTCGTAGACGTGCACCTTCACCTTCCCGTTATCGGCTATCCTGGCCAGTTCGCCGATGCGGGTCTTCTGCCTGGTGTCCACAAGAATGAGGGTGTCCACGGCGTTATGATCTATCTTGTTCGGTTTGGCGATATCAAAGAGGTAAAGCGTTGAATGGATGAGGAAATCCCGGAGCGTCTTCTCCTGGGATCCGGGAAAGACAAGGGTCGCATCGGGGTAGAGCTTTTTTGCCGCAACCATTGAGGAGAGGGAATCGAAATCAGCGTTCAGATGGGATGTAATGATCTTCATCAGCCTCTCGGATGGTGCTTCCTGTGGATCTCCTTGAGGCGCTTGCTGTCCACATGGGTATATATCTGTGTCGTCGAAATGTCTTCATGACCGAGCAGGACCTGGACGGATCTGAGGTCTGCCCCTCCTTCCAAAAGGTGTGTCGCAAAGGTATGCCTTATAGTGTGGGGCGATACCTTCCCTTTCTGGAGCTGTATTCCATATTTCCTTATGATCTTCCACACTCCCTGGCGTGTGATCATGCCGCCTGAGCGGTTGGGAAAAAGATATTGCCCTTTCGGTTTGTCTGTTTCAAGATAGAGCCTGATCGCATCGCGGCAATAAGAACCGAGGGGGACAACCCGTTCCTTGGAGCGTTTCCCCATTGTAATGACAAAACCGCCGTCGAGGTTTATATCGCTCTTTCTGAGTCTTATCAGTTCCGATACGCGAAGGCCTGTGGCATAAAGGATCTCGAGGATGGTTCTGTCGCGCATCGCCGTCTTGTGACTTCCGGAAAGGTTGATGAGCTCCCCCATTTCGTCCTCGCTCAGAACCCTGGGAATAGGCGGTTTGAACTTTGGAGTCTCCACATCTTCAAGAGGGCTTACGGTTATCTTTCCTTCGAGAATGAGAAAATTGAAAAAACCCCTCAATGCGGAGATGGTCCTCACAATGCTCCTTGCCTTCTTTCCGCCCTGGCGCAGATGGCCCATGAACGCTTCCATATGCTCCCTCCGGGGCATATCACAGGAGATCTCTTCCAGAAATTTTATAAAAACAAGAATGTCCCGGCTATATGCGTCAACGGTGTGCGGTGATGAACCGCGCTCCGACACAAGGTGACGGATAAAGTTGTCGAGATGATGGTACAGGTTTTCCATCCCCTTACACCCCCGTCGAGCCGAACCCTCCCTGGCCGCGTCCTGTATCGTCCAGACTTCCGACAGGTTTCCACTCGACCCGCGCCAGCCTTTTAAAGACCATCTGGGCGATACGGTCCCCATTCCTTATTTCAAAGGGTTTTTCTCCGAGATTGATGAGAATGACCTTGACCTCGCCCCGGTAGTCCGCGTCGATCGTGCCCGGCGTATTGAGTACTGTCACACCGTGCTTCACGGCAATGCCGCTTCGCGGCCTCACCTCTGCCTCGAAACCCTCCGGTATTCCTATGAAAATACCCGTAGGCACAAGGGCCCTCTCCATGGGTCCAAGTATGATGGGTCCATCAAGAAGGGCGCACAGATCGACCCCTGACGAGTGATCCGTAGCGTAGCCAGGGACCGTCGCACCGTCATTTACTGTTATAAGTACATCTATCTTTTCCATATGCTTTCAACCGCAGCACCGTCGACATTGCCAAGCACTGTCAAGGGGATCTCCCCTGGGCGCTCGAATATCTGCCGGGCAATGACCGCAACGTCCTCCTTACGTATGTGGTCGATCTCCCGGAGCGTTTCCTTGAGGGCTATATACCCCCCGAAATAGATCTCATTCTTGGCAAGCCTCCCCATACGGGTCTCCGAACCTTCAAGAGAAATAAACAGGTTGCCCTTGATGTGTTCCTTTGAAAAGGACAGTTCACTGTCGGTTATTCCCTCGTCCCTGATTCTCCGTATCTCCTCCTTGATAAGGGTCAGGACCTCGCCGATTGACTCCTGCGAAGTGGAGGTGGCGATGCCCAGGGTGCCCGCATCATGAAAGCAATTGACGTAGGAATAAATGTTATAGACAAGGCCGCGCTGTTCCCTGATCTCCTGGAACAGATGGGAGCTCATGCTGCCTCCCATGATGGCATTGAGGATATAAAGCACGTACCTGCGCTGGTCGACCTGGCTAACCCCGTCGGTGCCGATGCACAGGTAAACATGCTCAAGGTCTTTTTCATAGATATCGATCCCTCTAACGGGGACAGGGGTCACAAGCTCGCGGCTTGACGCTTCGCCCCGGATAAGCCCTGCAAAAAACTTTTCTATCCGGCGGACGCAGTCGTCGTGATCCACCCTTCCGGCAATGGTGATGATGGCCTTCTCGGGTCCGTAATAGTCTTTGAAATAGCCCTTCAACTGTCCTTCCGTCAAACCTTCGACGCTTTTCTCACAGCCAAGGATGGGCATGCCAAGCGCATGTCCCTTGAAATAGGACGCGTTGAACATATCGTAGATAAGTTCCTCGGGGTTGTCCTCGATCATCTTGATCTCCTGGGTGATAACGTAGCGTTCCTTTTCTATGTCATCGTTTTTGAAAATGGAATTTTTGCACATGTCGGAGAGGATATCGAGGGCGATATTCATGTCTTTTCGCAGGACCCTAGCGTAGAGACAAGTATATTCCCTGCCGGTGAAGGCATTGATGGTGCCTCCTATGGCATCGATCTCCCGGGCGATATCGTAGGCGCTGCGCCTTTCGGTCCCCTTGAAGATCATATGCTCTATGAAGTGGGAGATTCCGTTTATCGCAGCCGTTTCATAACGGCTCCCCGCCTTCCACCAAATACCTATGGAAACCGTCGAATAGTACGGTATGGACTCGGTTACAACGGTTATACCGTTATCAAGGACGGTCTTTTTATACATCTACTTTTACTGTCCCCTCGGATCCTTCAGGACAGCCTTTCTCGACAGTTTGATCCTGCCGTTGTCCTCCACGCCGATGACCTTTACCGTAATTTCATCACCCTCGTGAACCACATCAGAGGCCTTTTTCACGAACTTCTCGTCAAGCTGGCTCACGTGGCAAAAACCGTCCATATTCGGTCCGAGCTCAACTATAGCACCGGCATCGAGAACCCTTACCACCTTGCCGGTATAGACCGTGCCGACCTCGACCTCTTTAATGATCGACTTGACAATCTCGATCGCAGCGTTCGCCGATTCCTCGTCCACCGATACGATATTGACAGTGCCTGAATCATCAATGTCGATCTTGACGCCGGTCCTCTCGATGATGCTCCTGATAACCTTTCCGCCCGGGCCGATGACTTCCCTTATCTTCTCGGGCTTTATCGTCATGGTATAGATCCTGGGGGCAAATGGTGACAAGGCCTCCCGCGGTTTTTCAATGGTCCCCGCCATGATGTCGAGTATCCTGCCGACACCCTGCTGGCCCTGAACGACCGCCTTTTCCATAGTCTCCTTTGAGATCCCCCTGATCTTGATGTCCATTTGAATGGCGGTGACGCCTTCACGTGTTCCGGCTATCTTGAAATCCATGTCACCCAGGTGGTCTTCATCTCCGAGGATATCAGAGAGAATGATCTCCCTGTCACCTTCCTTGACAAGTCCCATGGCTATACCGGCAACGGGCTCCTTGATCGGCACGCCTGCGTCCATGAGCGACAGGCACCCGCCGCAGACCGTAGCCATCGAGGAAGAACCGTTGGACTCGAGTATCTCGGAAACGATCCTGATCGTATAGGGGAATGCCTCCCTTTCCGGAAGGATGGGGGTCAGGGCGCGTTCCGCCAGATTGCCGTGGCCGATCTCGCGCCGTGTCGGGCCGCGAAGCATGGACACCTCGCCTACCGAGAAAGGCGTGAAATTATAGTGGAGCAAAAATGTCTTATAAGTCTCACCCTCATGAAGGGATTCTATCTTCTGTTCATCATCGGATGTTCCGAACGTGGTAACAGCCAGCGCCTGCGTCTCGCCGCGGGTGAAAACAGCCGATCCGTGTGTTCTGGGAAGCGCCCCGACGATGCAGGAGATCTGTCTGATCTCGTTGCTCTCTCTCCCGTCGATCCTTTTGCCCGTGGACAGGAGTTGATCGCGCATGAGATCTCTCGTCACATCCTCGTAAGCTTTCGCAATGATCTTTTCTTCCTCTTCCGGATAACGGGTCTTGAGGTCCTTCAGGATCTGGTCCTGCCGTTCGTATCTTTCCAGCTTGGCCTTTACGGCAAAGCTTTCAATAAGGTCTTTCCCGATGATATCGCGGACCTCTTTTTTCCTTTCTTCGAGGTCCTCGGCAACTTTTATCTGCCGTTTCGGTTTCCCGATCTTGTCACGCAGCTGCTCCTGCATCTCGATGAGCGGCATCATACTCTTGTGGCCGAATTCTATTGCCTCGATGAGATCCGTGCCTTTCACAAAATTCGCTTCGCCTTCCACCATGATGATGGCGTCACGGGTTCCCGTGACGACGATGTCGATATCGCTGTCTGCGAGCTCTGGAAAGGTCGGGTTGGCAACGAGAACCCCGTTGATCCTTCCCACCTTCACTCCCGCGAAGGGCCCCTCAAAGGGTATATCAGATATGGTGACCGCACATGATGCGCCCACGAGGCTTAAAATACCGGGATCGTTGTCCTGGTCAGCAGAAAGAACCGTTGAGATGACCTGCGTCTCATACCTCCAGCCCTTGGGGAAAAGAGGCCTCAACGGCCTGTCGATAAGCCGTGACGTGAGTATCTCCCTGGTAGTCGGCCGTCCTTCCCTTTTGAAAAAACCGCCCGGGAACTTGCCTGCCGCATACGACATCTCCTGGTAGTTGACCGTAAGGGGCAGGAAATCCTTGTCCCGCTCTTCCTTCTCTGCAACCGCTGTTACAAGAACAACGGTGTCCCCGTAACGAGCAATAACACTTCCGTCCGCCTGCTTGGCAAGACCCCCCGTACTGATGGTAAGCGGTCGACCCGCAAATTCGATAGATATATTTTCTTCCATATTTTTCCTATTATTCCTTTATTTTCTCAGGCCGAGTCTTTCGACGACCTTTTTATAGCGGTCCACATTCTTCTCTTTCAGATAGTTGAGGAGCCTTCTGCGGCTCCCGACGAGAACCAGAAGGCCCCTTCGTGAATTGTGATCCTTTGAAAACCTCTTGAAATGTTCCGTCAGGGACTTGATCCTCTCCGTGAGAAGGGCGATCTGGACCTCCGGTGAACCGGTGTCATTATCGTGGGTCTTGAAATCCTCGATTATGGACTTTTTCCGTTCATTGTTGAGTGGCATGTATTCCTCCTTAATAATTGATCAATCGCTTAATTTTTATCGTTTTCGAACCAAGGTCCGCCATACCTATGCCGATCAGCTTCCCTTCTTTGCTGAAGAGCCTCGCAACTTCACCGTGCCTCCAGTCTTTAGCATTGCCGGTGATCGGTACCGGCATCCCGTGTCTTAAAAACCTCTCCAGAGTAGTTTCCACGATCATACCCCGTGAAGACTGCAAAACCTTTTCCAGAGGCAATAGATAGTTTAACAGGTCTTGCTCGATTTTGAAATAATCAATATCGATACCCATGTTTTCGGTGAAATCCCCCTGTTTCGTCCGCTTCAGCGTAAAGAGCGTTGCCCCGCAGCCGAGCTTCTCTCCGAGATCGCTGGCCAGGGCCCTGATGTATGTCCCTTTAGAACAGGCCACCTGAACGTCTGCATAGGGGTGCGTGTAATCAAGAAGGGTGATATTGAATATCTCCACTTCCTTCACCGGTGGTTCCACGGCCACCCCGCTGCGCGCCCACTTATAAAGTGGTTTCCTGTTCACTTTTTTTGATGAATAGACAGGTACCCGCTGTGTTATCTTCCCCAGGTAGCCTTTGAGAATGTCTTCGATAACCTGCCTGTCGAAAGGCTCCGTCGGGGTCTCGGAAAGCACTTTTCCCTCTATGTCCTGCGTTTCTGTGGTAACTCCGAGAAGAATTTTCGCCCGGTATTCCTTTTCAACGTTTTCCAGGAAAGGGATGAGCTTCACCCCTTCGTTGACGGCAACCGGCAGGATCCCTGTCGCGTTGCGGTCAAGTGTGCCGATATAGCCTATCTTTTTGAATTTGCGGAGCCTTTTGAGCCTTCTTATCACGTCGTAGGAAGACATCCCCGCTTTCTTGTCGATTATTAAAAATCCGTTCATATCCATAAATTTCCCGTTTTATCCAGGCAATCCGCCTGTATATGTCATTTTATGCCCATGGCATCGAGCAGTTTCTTTTCCACCTCAGAGATGGCGCCTTCGATGCGGCATCCCGCCGCGTTCTTGTGCCCCCCGCCTCCGAATCCGTTGCATACGGCAGCCACGTCAACGGTTCCCTTTCCGCGCATGCTTATCTTGTAGCTTTCCGGACCGATTTCACGCAAAAGGACGGCCACCTCGACGCCGCGTATCTGCTTGATATATTCGACAAAACCGTCGGTAAATTCTCTGTTTGTCCCGGTTGCCCGGAACATCTCTTCCGTCACGTTTGCGACTGCTATCCTGTCATCGCCGAAGGTCCTTAATGTGCGCAGGACCTCACCAAGGAGGAGGAATCTTTCCTTGGGATGGCTCTCATAGATCATCGCCGCCACACGGCCGGGGTCAACGCCGGCCCTGACCATCTCCTCGCATATCCTGAAGGCCGCCGCGCTCGCATTGTCATATCGGAGCGAACCAGTGTCGGTAAAGACCGCTGTATAGAGATTTACAGCGATGTTATGGTTGAGATCGGCCTTCATGGACCTCAGGATCCGGTAAATGATCTCTCCTGTTGACGATGCATCCGTATCGACAAGGTTCACGCGGCCGAAACGATCGTTCGTATCATGATGGTCGATATTGACAACGGGCCCCATGGCCGCAATCCTTTCATGACCGTCACCGACCCGGAAAAAACTCCCGCAGTCGAGAACGAAAACCGTGTCATATGCCTCCCTGTCGGGAATGGTATGGACAAGCCCCCGGGGTTTTGGGAGAAAATCGTACCGGTATGGAACGGTATCCTTCAGATAGACCGTGGCCTGCCTGTCAAGATCTTCAAGGAACCAGGCAAGGGCAAACGCGGAGCCTATGGCATCGCCGTCAGGGTCGATATGGCTTGTGATAAAAAAGGTTCGCCCTTCCCTGATGAGCTTATCCATCTTCGCCGTCATGGGCCTCCTTCTTGAAGATCTCCTCGATCCTGCTGATCTTCTCGAGAGAATCGTCGAGCATAAAGATCAGTTCAGGCATATATCTCAGCTTCACCCGTTTCCCCAGCAGGAACTTGATATAACCCCTGGAACGCTTCAGTGCCTCAATGGTCTTTTCCTTCTCCTCGTCACTGCCGTATATCGAAAAATGTACCTTGGCGACCTTGAGGTCCTCGCTCATCTGAACATCGATTATCGTTATGAACCCCAATCCCGGGTCCCTGATCTCGCGCTGGATGATCAGCGAGATCTCCTCGCGGAGCAGGTCCTGGACACGGAGGCGGCGATATCTCATATCCTGTCCCCTATAACGATGATCTCCGTCGAAGTGTCTATGACCTCCCCAAGGTAAAGCTCCTCGATAAATCCGTGAACGTTCTCTATTACCTTGTTCACATGGTCCTGCCTGACGCCGGCAACGGCAAAACCGATCCTGGCCCTTTGCCACAGGTTGGACTGTTCCACTTCTATTACCGAAATGTTAAACCTGGCCCGTGTCTTCTCGATCACTTTCTTCAGCATCTGCCTTTTGTCTTTGAGAGAGTGATTTTCAGGAAAAAAGAGATCGACGCGGGACACACCAACTACCATAACGTTTAACCGTCAAGGGTCTGTCTTTCTTTTTCTTCGACAAAGAATTCGAGTACATCCCCTTCCTGTATATCATTGAAATCCTCAAGCGAGATGCCGCATTCATACCCGGACTGCACTTCCTTCGCATCGTCCTTGAAACGTTTCAGTGAAGCGATCTTGCCCGTGTGAAGTATCTTACCCCCGCGAAGGACCCTGGCGATGGAATTGCGCGACACCCTTCCTTCCGTCACATACGACCCGGCGATTATACCTATCCGGGAAACGGAATATATCTTGCGCACCTCCACCTTGCCGATGATGACCTCTACTATTTTCGGCGCCAGCATGCCTTCCATGGCCTTCTTCACGTCATCTATCATTTCATAAATTATGGAATAGGTCCTGATCTCGATCTTTTCCTGTTCCGCCAGCACCTGGGCTTTCGCGACAGGTCTCACGTTGAAACCGATAACAATGGAACCCGACGCCATGGCGAGGTTCACGTCCGTTTCAGTAATGGCCCCGACACCGCTGTGGGTTATCTGCACCTCGACGGCATCGGTTGACATCTTTTTCAGGGCCTCCACGATGGCATCGATGGTACCGCGGACATCGCCCTTTACTATGACGTTGAGGAAGACCTTCTCTGTTTCCCCTATCTTTGAATAGAGATCTTCCAGGGTGGTCCTGGCGCTCTTCAAGGCCTCTTTCTCGCGCAGTCTTTCCTGCCTGAACTTTGAAAGTTCCTTGGCGTAGCGCTCTTCCGTTGTGACGATAAAGCGGTCGCCGCCATGGGGAACATCCTGAAAACCAACAACGAGAACCGGGGTGGCCGGCGGTGCGGCCTGTATCCTTGCGCCCTTGTCATCCAGCATGGCGCGGACGCGTCCAAAGGTCATTCCCGAGATGAAGGGGTCCTGTATCTTGAGAGTACCCTCCTGGATGATGACGGTGCCGATAGGCCCGTGCCCCTTGTCGAGTTCGCTCTCTATGACAGTGCCCCTGGCAAGCTTGTCCGGGTTCGCCTTGAGTTCGAGCATCTCGGCCTGCAGGACGATGAGTTCCAATAATTCCTTAATGCCTTCCTTCTTCTTCGCCGAGATCTTCGCGAAAAGAGTCGTGCCGCCCCATTCCTCGGGCATCAGGCTCTGTTCGGCAAGCTCCTTTGTGACCTTGTCGATGTTGGCGTTCTGCTTGTCGATCTTGTTGATCGCGACAATAATGGGGACCCCGGCATTGCGTGCGTGGTTTATTGCTTCTACGGTCTGAGGCATGACCCCGTCGTCGGCTGCGACCACGAGGATGACTATATCAGTGACAAGGGCACCTCTGGCACGCATTGCGGTAAATGCCTCATGGCCCGGCGTATCGACAAAGACGATCTGCTTGCCGTCCACATTGACCTTGTAGGCCCCGATATGCTGGGTGATGCCGCCCGCCTCCCGCTCGGCCACATTGGTGTCCCGTATCGTGTCGAGAAGGAGCGTTTTGCCGTGGTCGACGTGTCCCATGATGGTAACAACTGGCGACCTCGGCTGGAGGTTCTCCTGGCTGTCCTTTTCCTCCTCTTCCCGGGCAAAAAACTCTTCCTCAATGGAAACGATCTTTTCCACCTCGAAACCGAACTCAGTTGCGGCAATATATGCCGTGTCATAATCAATCGTCTTGTTCACCGTCGCCATAACGCCGAGCGGCAAAAGCTTTACGATTATGTCCTGGGCCTTGACGTTCATCCTCTTGGCAAGCTCCCCGACGGTGATCTCGTCACTGACCTTTACGACACGCCTGGCAACCTTTACATCGGGCTTCTTTTCCTCTTCAAATCGTCTGTCGGAACCCCTGTCGCGTTTATCTTTCCGAAAGGCGCCCGTTTTCGGTCTCTGTCTTCTGAATGAGTAAAGGTCTTCTTCTTTTATGACAACCTTTCTTTTCAGGACACCTTTTTTCTTTTCCTTGGATTCCTCTATCTCCTGCTCCTCGATCTTCTTGAGGAGCTTTTCGGTCTTTTTCTTCTGACGCTCAGGTTCGCCTTCACCGCCTACCGCCTGTGTAAAATCCTTCTCAAGATCCTGCTTGTAAGCTTCTTCGAGGACCTTTGTTATCTCTTTCTCTTTTTCTTCAGCGATATGTTCTATGTCACCCTTGGGTGCCTTGTCTTCCTCCGTAAGGACGGCCTCTTTTGCTTGCTCCCGGGTTTCCTCGGGGGCCCTTTCCTCAATGTGAACATGGAGGTCTTCAGGTATCTTCCTTTTTGCTGCCTTTCCGGTTTCACCCTCTTCTTCGCGGGCGGTTTCCGCGCCCTTCTTTTTCGAAAGTGTCCTGGCGGGCGGCGGGGCCTGCGTCTTCTTTTCTTCTACGGGAGCCTTCGGCTCTTCCTTCGGTTCTTCTTTTGGTTTTGGAGGAGGCTGTACCCTTCGCCTGATAATAGTGGAAGCGACCCTTGTCTCAACGAGTGTCTCCCCGGCCGCGGGCGCCTGCTCCTTTACTTCTGCATGCGCTTCGTCGTCTCTGGGCCTGTCTTTGATCTTCACACCGATCTTCTTGAGCTTCGCCAGTATTTCGTCGTCGCTTGCCTTATCGGTGAGGGCCGTAATCTTGATTTTCGTCATTCCTGATCCTTCCTCGCTCCCTGAAACAATTATTCAACGACCGGAGTGTCCTCTTCGCCCTGTTTTGTCTCTGTTTCCTGCGGCTCCTGAGCGGGCGCTTCTTCGGCAGTCTCTTCCCCTTCTCCGGTTTCTTTGTTCTCTTCTGCCTCTTTGTTCTCTTCTGCCTCTTTGTTCTCTTCTGCCTCGCGCGCCTGACGGGCCATGACGGCCTTTGCCTCTTCGATGATCCGCCTGCAATCCTCCACGGATATGCTGGTGATCTTGTTCAGCTCCTCCGGCGTCAGCTTGGCGATGTCCTTGGCGTCACGCAGATACTCGTCATGGAGTATGCGTGCCAGTATCTCGCTTATCTTGAGGTTTTCGATAAGCTCATCTATGACCTTCTTCGATGTTTTTTCCACCTCCGACTCACTGCTGATATCTATCTTCCAGCTTGTCAGCTTTGAAGCAAGGCGGACATTCTGTCCTTTCTTGCCTATGGCGAGGGAGAGCTGGTCGTCATTGACGATGACCTCCATCGAATGCTCTTCTTCGTTGATATAGACCTTTGAAACGCGGGCAGGGGCAAGCGTGTTGCATACAAACTTCGCGATGTCCTTGCTGAAGGGGATGATGTCTATCTTCTCTCCCCTGAGCTCCTGAACAATGCTCTGGACCCTCGACCCTTTGACGCCTACACAGGCCCCGATGGGATCGATATCCGGGTCTTCGCTGTAAACCGATATCTTCGCCCGCTCTCCCGGCTCCCTTGCCGCCCCCATGATCTTGATAATGCCTTCCTGGATCTCAGGCACCTCGAGATCAAAGAGCTTCATGAGAAAACCGGGATGCGTCCTCGACATGAGTATCATGCATCCCTTCTGGCCCTTCTCCACATCAAGGATCAGGCCCTTGACGCGTTCCCTCTGACGGTATGTCTCCCCCGGTATCACTTCCTTGAAAGGCAAAAGAGCCTCGGTCCTCCCCAGGTTCACTATATAATGGTTCTTTTCGACCCTTTGTATGACCCCGGTGATGATCTCGTTCTTTTTGCCCTTATATTCGTTGTATATGACATCGCTCTCGGCGTTGCGCACTTTCTGGATAATGATCTGCTTGGCGGTCTGTGCGGCGATGCGCCCCAGCGATGACGTGTCAAGCTTGATGCCGATGGCGTCGCCGATCAGGCAGTCGGGATCATGGTGTTTGGCGTCTTCTTCGCCTATCTCCATGTCGGGCTCCTTGATCTCTTCCACCACGGTCTTGAACTGGAACACCTCGATCTCTCCAAGCTCCTCGTTGTAGTGCGCCTCAAGGTCAAGATGACTGCCGTATTTTTTCTTTGACGCCGAAAGAATGGCCTCTTCGAGGGCCTCGATGATGGTCTCTTTCGGTATCCCTTTTTCTTTCCCTACCTGCTCAATGACATAATTGAGATCGAAATACATTGCTACCCCTCAATATCAAACTCCAAATGTGCCTTTTTTATAGCACATATCGGGATGGTAAACATACCTATTTTTTCTTGCATTACCACTTCATCATCCGTTACGTCTGCAATGATACCTGAGAATTCCAGTTTCCCTTCGACCTGACGGTTCGCGATGATCCGGCATTTCTTCCCCCGCGCCCTCGTGAAATCCTCCCTCTTTTTCAGGGCCCTCGTGAGTCCCGGCGAAGACACTTCCAGGGTATAGGCATGCTCGATAAGATCGTTCACATCGAGGATCCTGCTCAACTCGCGGCTGACATATTCGCAATCGTCGATCGTCACGCCCCCCTGTTTGTCTATGTAAACCCTCAGAAGCCACCTTTTCCCGGATGTATGGAATTCGATATCAACAAGCTCGAGCGCGCGATCACTGAGTATGGAGGCAATTATCCCCTCCAGTTTTTCTATTGTTTCCGTGGCGGATATCATCGCGGTAAAAATTAAAAAAGCGGGCTGAACCCACTTGAACGTATTTTTTTATCACAATTCACCGGTGAATGCAACGCAAATTACCAGCATTTATATTGACTTTGCCCCGCACCGCGGGGTAAAAAGATGAAAAAAGTGGAGGGTTCATGCGTATCTCTGTCATTGGCGTGGGTTATGTGGGTCTTGTCACCGGTGCGTGTTTCGCTGAAACAGGCAACGATGTCATCTGCATGGACATCGACAAAGAAAAGATCGCCGGTTTGAAAAAAGGCGTCATACCCATATACGAACCCCAGCTTGACGAACTTGTTAAGAATAATATCAAGGAGGGCAGGCTCCGTTTTACCACCGAGATCAAAAAAGCCGTCGAACACGGCCTCATAATTTTCATCTGCGTCAACACACCTCAGGACGAAGACGGCTCGGCGGACCTCAAGTTCGTCATGCGCGTCGCGGAGGATATCGGGCGGTCCATCGAAAAATACCGTATCGTAGTCATAAAATCGACAGTTCCCGTGGGCACATGCGAAAAGGTGAAGGGCGCCATCACGAAAGAACTTGATAAACGCAAGGCCGACATATCCTTTGACATCGCTTCGAATCCCGAGTTCCTGAAAGAAGGCGTCGCCGTCGACGACTGCATGAAACCCGAGAGGGTGATAGTAGGCGTCGAGCACGAGCGGGTCGAAGAGATACTCCGGGAACTTTACTCGCCCTTCGTACGAACCGGCGCGCCCTTTATAGTAATGGACGTGAAGTCGAGCGAAATGACAAAATACGCGGCCAATGCCATGCTTGCCACGCGTATATCCTTCATGAACCAGATCTCCAACATCTGCGACAGGCTCGGGGCTGATATAATGATGATCATGCGCGGCATCGGCTCCGATTCAAGGATCGGGCCCAAGTTCCTTTTCCCCGGCGTGGGTTTCGGCGGCTCCTGCTTCCCGAAGGACGTCCGTGCGCTTATCAAGACCTCCCAGAGTTTTGGATACAATCCCACAATCCTCGAAGAAGTGATGGAAGTCAACCGGAACCAGCGCAAACTCTTTTTCGAGAGGATAAAGAAATTCTACAAAGGTGACCTGAAAGGTAAAAAATTCGCCGTCTGGGGACTTGCGTTCAAACCGAACACCGATGATATGCGCGAGGCACCGGCGGTCTATATTGTCGATGATCTGACAGCGGCAGGGGCCTCCTGCAGCCTCTTCGATCCCAAGGCAACCGGCGTCGCGAAAAACGTCTTCAAGGGAAACAAGGCCGTTCGCTTCGGCAGGAACCAGTATGACGTCCTTAAAGGGACCGATGCGCTCCTGCTTGTCACTGAATGGCTCTCTTTCCGTGAACCCGATTTCGAAAAGATGCTCTCCCTGATGAAAACTCCGGTGATCTTTGACGGCCGGAACCAGTACAATCCGAAAACACTTGCCAAAACAGGGTTTAAATATTACTGCATCGGCAGGCCAAATGTATAGCTTCCGCACCTACGGCAGGCAAAAACGCATACTCGTCACCGGCGGAGCCGGTTTCATCGGGTCCCATCTTTGCGAGAGGCTCCTTGACGACGGTCACGAGGTAGTTTGCCTGGACAACTTTTTTACCGGCATAAAAGACAACATTTCCCACCTTCTGAAGCACAAGGGTTTCGAGCTGATCCGACACGATATCACTCAGCCGGTCCTCCTTGAGGTCGACTGGGTCTTCAACCTCGCCTGTCCGGCGAGCCCTATCCATTATCAGTACAACCCCGTCAAGACAACCAAAGTGAACGTCCTTGGCGCCCTCAACATGCTGGGCCTCGCAAAACGCGTCCGCGCCAGGATCCTTCAGGCATCCACCAGCGAGATCTACGGCGACCCCGATGTACATCCCCAGAAAGAACAATACTGGGGGAACGTAAACCCGATCGGTAAAAGAAGCTGCTACGATGAAGGCAAACGTGTCGCGGAAACCCTCTTTTTTGACTATATGCGCCAGAACAAGGTCGACATCAAGGTCGCCCGCATCTTCAACACTTACGGCCCCAGGATGCGTCCCGATGACGGACGTGTGGTGAGCAACTTCATCGTCCAGGCCCTGTCGGGAAAACCCATCACCATTTACGGTGACGGCACCCAGACACGGTCCTTTACCTTCATAGATGACATGGTGGAAGCTCTCATCAGGTTCATGGATTATGAAACGAACGTTTTCGAAATGCAGGAGGATTACACCAAGCCGGGTTTCTCCGGGTTTCCGGGACCCGTCAATCTGGGAAATCCCAAGGAAAGCTCCATCCTCGATATAGCCCGGACTATCATAAAGCTCACCCGTTCCAGATCCACCATCGTGCACAAAAAACTCCCCGAAGACGATCCGAAGCGACGCTGCCCGGACATTTCCCTGGCAAAAAAGACCCTTAAGTGGCAACCCTCGACCACATTGGAGAAGGGACTCAAAAAAACCGTGGAATACTTTCAGAAAAGGGGGGCGCGATCATGAAACGTGAAAAAGACCTTATCAGGGCTGGCTGGGAAAGAAGGTTTGTCGCCTGTGAACCGAGGCTTTCCGAGGTGGTTGAAATGTACGAGGAGATCGGTTTCGAGGTCCGCCTGGAACCCCTGCCCACGGAGGAAGAGCTGGATGCCAATGACACACCGTCCTGCGAGGACAGCGAATGTACGGTCTGCTTCGGCGTTGACAGGGACCGCTACCGGATCATCTTCACCAGGCCCCGGGCGTGAAATAAAAGACAGCTCGAACCGTTTGAGCCGTTTGAACGGGAAAAACTAAAAAAAGATATGGTATTTCAACTGCCCAGGCAGCCTTTATTGCCTTTTCGTTCAAGCTGTTCAAGCCGCCTTTATTTGAAGAGGTCTTTCCACCGCTTCTCGGCTTCGGCCTTCAAAGACGCCTCGTCCTGTCTCTCAGTGAATCGGAAATATTCACAGAAGTTGGCCCTGTCCTTTTCTTTGACGTATTCGGCCTTGTCCTCCCTGCAGGAGTTGGACTTCCCTGTGTCATAAAAGATACAGTTCAGGCAAACATGGAGGTCTTCATGACAGAAAGGGCACTCGTCACGGAAGGAGATCTTTTCAGCCGTTATGGGGGCCTTGCATTTGCGGCATTTCACAACAGCACCTCCAGCAGCTCTTCCAGGTCCGTTATCGTCCGCCTTGCCAAAGACACGGCCCCGTTCCGGACATATCGGTCGTCCACGTGGTACGACTCTATGCCAAGGGCTGCGGGCACGTCATGGTCGAACACCGGGTGGTCCCCGACATGGACAACATCCTCTGCGGAAACGCCCATCTCACCGCACAACCTTTGGAAAAATTCCTCTTTTTTCTTGACCAGTCCGTAATCCGTCGTTGCCGACACGATGCGCGTGAAAAAACCGGTGAGGCCGGTATGGGAAAGCTCCTTGTCCACGAAGATCCTCGCAGCGTTGGAGGCAATAACAAGGGTGTATCTTTCACCAAGCGCCTCAAGCACCTCCCTGGAATGGGGACAAAGCGCGATATGCGACTCATAGCGGTCAAGGAGCACCGGGGCCGGGACATCGAGGCCGAACCTGTCGAGCCAGTGGCCTATTTCGTACCACCTGATGTCACCGTCGCCGACGGATTCATACTCGCCCCTGATATAGCTCTTCGCGTCTTCGAAGGGTATGTCGTGCACGCGGGAGTACTCGGTGGGGATGCCGTGGTTCCAGACCAGTTCACCGTACTGCGCATCCACGAGTGTACCGTCAAGATCGAAGGAGACAACCTTTTTCATGGCAGCCTATTATACCACGATTTCATCCGTTTTTCCGGAGCTTCTCACAATAGCGGGCAGCATCTTCGGCGGCGGCCATCCTGCGAATCACTGTTCGCCTGGCCTCAAGCACAGCCCAAAGACCATTGAAACCCGTCCGTGGTTTTACAATTCCGATTTTTTCCGGCCAACATTCATGCTATAACATTAAACACATACATTATGAAGACAGACGCTCCCACCCAGGACATCCACGACCTCGCAGGCCGAAAAAAACTTACCCTTCGGCAGGCAATGGATTTCACGACAACGGTCAACCCCCTCGGGCCCTCGGCAAAAACAAAGAATGCCGTCAGAAAGGGCTTGAAAATACTGCACCACTATCCCGACAGACATGCCCGGCGGCTTACGGGCCTCGTCGCGCTGAGAGAAGGCGTTCCGGAGGAAAACGTCCTTGTCTGCGGGAGCTTAAAAAGCCTGGCGTCCGCGATCTTTTCGGCATTTCACGTGCGCGGGGTGCTCTTTCCCTCACCGTATCCGTCATATTACGGACAGTTCCTGCTGCCTGACACCCCGGGGGCCGGTTTTTCACCACTCAATGAAAAAGACGGCTTCACCATGGATATCAACCGGTGGATCCGTGACATGGCCGGGTTTGACGCGGCCGTCATCCCGTCCCCTTCTTTTGTTTCGGCACAGGCGCTCTCCCCTGAAGAACTGGGTAAGATCGCAGAAGCGGCCCGATCGCGCGGCACCCTGCTTGTCATCGACGAATCATTGAGGGAATATCAGGGTCAGCCTTCCCTTGCACAGGAGGTAACCGGGGCGGACAGACGCCTTGTCATCCGCAGCCTGACCGAGTATTACTCCCTGGCCGGACTTCCCGTCTCATACGCCATCGGAGAGGCAAAGACGCTCGAGCATGTCAGACAGCACACATCCGTGACCGTACCTGACACCCTTTCTCAAAACGCGGTCATGGCAGCCCTGAAAGACAGGGCCTATCCCGGGCGCACCCAGGTGTTCATGAAGCGTGAGCGCTCCTTTATCGAAGAGAATCTGCGTCGCATCGACGGCGTTTCATTTTTCATGACCTGCTGCGGGTTCTTCGTCGTTTCCTTGAAAAGGCCCCCTTCGAAACCGATGGAGACCTTCCTGCGCTACGGCATCATAGTCGACGAACTCGAGACCGGACAGAACGAGCGCTTCATGTTCCTTCCCATCAAGGACCATAAATGGAACGCCCGCTACCTTAAAACATTAAAAAATATCATGGGGGTCCCGCAAAAATGAAAAGATCAGGAATCGCCGCCGTTGCTTCTTTTGCGTTTACCGTTTTTTTCTTTTTTTCCTTCCTTGCATTCGTCAACGCCCAGGAGATAAGGATCCTCCATGTGAACGATTTTCACGGTTTTGCCGAGGACCACAAACGCCTCGGCTCCGACGCGCCTCAGGGCGGTATCGCATACCTTGCAGCGCTTGCAGGGCAACTGAGGCAGGAGAAACCATCCGTTCTTCTCGCGGCGGGTGATATGATCCAGGGAAACACCTGGGCAAACCTCTTTGAAGGCAGACCTTCAATAGAGGTGATGAACGCCATGGGTTTCGATGCCATGACAGTGGGCAATCATGAATTCGATTTCGGCAAAGCGGTCCTTGTCAAGCGGGTTCAGGAGGCGAAATTTCCCGTACTTGGTGCAAACATCGAAGGCCTCGACTCTCTCAAGCCTTATACGATCAAGGAAGTCGGCGGGGTAAGGCTTGGGATCATCGGTATTGTCACCGAAGATACACCTTCCGCCACACACCCGGACAACGTGGAAGGTCTCAGGTTTCTCCCTGTTGCCAAAACCGTAGAACGCTGTATCGGCGAACTGAAAGGCAGGGCCGATATCATTGTCGTTCTTTCCCATATCGGCTACAATGCCGATATGGCCCTTGCCAATTCCGTCAAGGGCATAGATGTCATCGTCGGCGGACATTCCCACACCAAAACAGGCAAGCATATCGTCGTCGGCAACACTATCATAGTCCAGGCCTGGGAACACGGGCTTGTCCTTGGCGTCCTTGACCTGACCGTGGAAGACGGAAAGATAGTGAATGCCGTGAGCAGGCTCGAAGAGGTCTCACCTCAAAAAATAAAGAAACCGCGGGAAGATGTGGCGCGCATCGTTGACGAATATACCCGGCAGGTAAACGAGGTCATGGGGCGGGTCATCGGCAAGGCATCCGTCGATCTCGACGGTGAAAATGTCCGTGTCAGGGAAACCAATCTCGGCAACTTCATTGCAGACATCTTCAAGAAAGAATCGGGCGCAGACGCCACTATCATCAATGGCGGAGGGATCCGGGCCAGCATAAAGAAAGGCGGGATCAACATAAAAAGCATTTACTCCGTCCTGCCCTTTAACAATTATATAGTAGCGATCAAGCTCACCGGAAAGCAGGTAAAGGACGCCCTCGAATACGGCCTCTCGGGCATTGAGGCGAAGGAGGGACGCTTCCCGCAGGTGGCGGGCCTTTCTTTCACGTATTCAACGAAACAACCGGCAGGCAGCCGGATCAAAGATGTGTTCGTCAACGGCAAGTCCATTGATCCGGAGAAACAGTATGTCGTTGCCACCAATGATTTCCTGGCCGCCGGCGGCGACGGTTACCAGGTGTTCCGTGAAGCCATAAGACAGTCACAGGATTTCGCTATCATCGGCGGTACGATAAAAAGCGGCAACATCGTTTACAATGACGCCGGCAGATGGCTCAGAGACGTTGTGGTAAAGGCTGTGGAGGAAAAGAAGAACATATCCCCTTCCGTTGAAGGGAGGATACGCGAATCCAATTGAAATGAAGCTCTTCGTAAACGACAGGCAGATCGATCTCGCACCGGGGATGACCGTGCGCCACGCCCTCATCGGGGCCGGGCTTTTTGATGAGGCGCTTGCAGGGGAAAAGGTCTTCGATGAATGGGGCAACGAGGTCGGCCTTGACGGTGCCCTCTGCGAGAACGCGAAGATCTACGTAGGAATGAAAACCCGGAAAGGATAGAGCGGGCGGCTTCCATGAGAACAAATTTCATCAATATCTTTCTCCTCTCATTCATCCCTCTTTTCGTTGCCTTTGACGTCCTGGGGCTTTTTCCCATTTACATTAAGTTCACCGCCGGCATGGACAAAAAGACGAAGACCAAACATCTCAAGGATTCGCTCCTCACGGCATTCATCATATCCCTTCTTTTCGTTATTGGCGGCAATCAGGTCATGACATACCTCGGTATATCGATGCGTGATTTCCTCATAGCCGGCGGGATCGTCATCTTCCTCACCGCCATCAAAGACCTCATTTTGGGACACCAGATACCTTCGACAGAGAGCGAATACTTTGGAGTTGTCCCCCTGGGCATACCCCTTCTCGCCGGGCCGGCCGTGCTTGCCACGTCGGTGATCATCTGGAACGAATATCCTGTCTATTATTATCTCATCTCCCTTGTGCTGAACATCGCAATATGCTGGATCGTACTCTATTTCTCCGGATACATATTAAAGGTCCTGGGAAGGCGGGCAGTGGAAGCCATCTCAAAAGTCTTCAGCCTCATCATAGCCTCCATCGCCATCATGTTCATTCGCAAGGGGATAATGGGGTTTTAGGAACAGTTTGAAAGTTTGAATGTTTAAGAGTTTATGAAGCGATTGGAATAAAAGGTTAAAAGAATATATTCCCCAAGACTTGGTTCCCAAAAGATCCAACATTTTCAAGCAATCAAGCCGCTCTTATTCCTTTCCGTTCAAGCTGTTCAAGCCGCTCAAACGGTTCAAGCCGTCCCTGTTTAATAAGGTATAACTTATCGTTATCATAAGGACAATTAAATTATCCTTTGACAATAATGTGTGACTGATTTTAAACTGTACCGTCTGGACTGTATAGTTTATATTTTCAGGGAGTGTTTATGAGCCCACGGGCCAGTTCGTATGATGCCATAATCGACGCCGCCGAGGCCGTTGTAATAGAGGCAGGCGCGTCGCACATGACGCTTGACGCCGTGGCCGCGAGGGCGGGAGTGAGCAAAGGCGGGCTCCTCCATCACTTCCCTTCGAAAGTGGCCCTCCTCGAGGCAATGGTCAAACGCCGGATCGAAATGCACCATGAAAGGCGGCAAAAGATACTCGAAGGGCTCGGCGACGACCCTTCACGGCAGCTTAAAAGTCTCATACTCTCATTCCTGTCCCGTGACTGTCTGCACGACAACCTGGGCGCTTCTCTCTTTGCCGCCGTGGCGCACAATCCACGGCTGAACGAACCCATCCGCAAAATAGTCAGGCAAACATACCTGGAGCTTGCGTCACCGGGTATGAGCTTTGAAAGGGCATCCATCTTCGCTCTCGCGGCGGACTCACTGTGGATGCATGAAATGCTGTCCATATCGCCATTCGATGAGCAGGAGCGCATGAATATCATCAATGAACTGATGAGGCTCATCGAAGAAAGCACACAATAGGCTTTAAGGATCGCAGTAACGGCGACCGGGGACATGACGGCCCCGGCGTACCGGAAGGAAACATAAGAATTCTATCAGCAGAGAGGTGTTGCATGCGGGGTTTCAGCAAATCAGGTCTCATTGCCATCCTGGGGGTTCTCGTCGTCTTCCTTTTGTTCACGAGCTGCGGAAACAAAAAGCAGCCGCAGCAGGCCGCCCCCGAAGTGGCCGTCGTGGTCATCAAACACGAGACAGTGCCTATCATCACTGAATTGCCGGGAAGGACGTCCGCTTTCCTCGTTGCCGAGGTGAGGCCCCAGGTGAGCGGTATCATAAAAAAACGCTTCTTTACCGAGGGCAGCGACGTCAAGGCCGGCGAAACCCTTTACCAGATCGACCCGGCACCATACCAGGCGGCATTCGATAACGCGAGCGCCTCTCTCGCAAGGGCTGAGGCCAATCTGCCGCCCGCCAGGTCCAAGGCGGGGCGCTACAAAGAACTGGTCGCCATCAAGGCGGTGAGCCAGCAGGAGTTTGAAGATGTTTCCGCCGCCCATATGCAGGCTGAGGCCGATGTCAAATACTGGAAGGCCGCGGTTGAAACCGCCCGTATCAACCTGGGATACACCCGTGTAAGCGCGCCCATCGCCGGGCGCATCGGCAAATCAAGCGTGACCGTGGGCGCCCTCGCGACGGCCAACCAGGCCATTGCGTTCACGACCATCCAGAAGCTCGACCCCATGTACGTGGATGCCATGCAGTCGAGCGCGAACCTGCTCAAGCTCAAGAACAGCCTTTCATCGGGCCAGATAAAGACTAACGGCCCCAACCAGGCAAAGGTCAGGCTGATCCTCGAAGACGGCACGCCTTATCCGCAGGAGGGGACCCTGAAGTTCTCCGATGTAACCGTCGACCCCAGCACGGGGTCGTTCATCCTCAGGATGGTCTTTCCAAACCCAAGGAATATTCTCCTGCCCGGCATGTACGTCCGTGCGCTCGTCCAGGAGGGTGTTGCCGAACAGGCGATACTTGTGCCCCAGCAGGGGATCTCCCGCGACCCCAAGGGCAACCCGTATGCCCTTGTGGTAGATGCGAAAGAGAAGGTCGAGTTGAGAATGGTAGCAACGGACAAGGCCATTGGCGACAAATGGCTCGTAACTTCCGGCCTCGCTCCCGGCGACCGGGTGATCATCGAAGGTCTTCAAAGGGTCCGCCCCGGTGTTCCCGTAAAGATCGTCCCCTTCAACTCCGGCAAGAAGGACGGTGAGCCGGCAGAAAAAACCGCCCCTGCCCCCGGCACCGGTCAGAAAGACGCTCAGGTCCCGGAAAAGGCCGCCCCTGAAAACCCGGCCCAGCCGCCTGCAAAGACAAAGTGAACGGAGGGGCCTGATGCTATCCAAATTCTTCCTTGAGCGCCCCGTCTTCGCCTGGGTCATCGCAATCATCATCATGCTCGTGGGCGGCCTTGCCGTCTACAGTCTGCCCGTGTCCCAGTATCCCCCTATCGCGCCCCCTTCGATCTATATCGCGAGCACATACCCCGGCGCCTCGGCGGAGACCGTCGAGAACAGCGTGACCCAGATCATCGAACAGAAGATGACGGGCCTCGACAAGATGCTCTATCTCTCCGCAATCAGCGATTCTGCGGGAGGCTCCCGCATCGAGCTCACCTTCGCTCCCGGGACCGATCCCGACCTCGCCTGGTCCAAGGTGCAGAACAAGCTCCAGCTCGCCATGTCCAGCCTGCCCGAGGCCGTTCAGCGCCAGGGTATCACCGTGGGCAAAGCCACCAGGAACTGGCTTATGATCGTGGGCCTCATATCCGAAGACGAAAGCATGGATGGCAACGATCTTCGGGACTACGCCCAGTCCAACCTGGAGAAGGTGCTCGCGAGGGTACCCGGTGTGGGTGAGGTAGAAAATTTCGGCTCCCAGTACGCCATGCGCGTCTGGATAAACCCCGACAGGCTGACCGATTACAACCTGACCGTCGCCGACGTAACGGCGGCTCTCAAGACTTACAACGCGGAGGTGTCCGCGGGCCAGCTGGGCGGGACACCGGCCGTAAAAGGCCAGCGCCTCAATGTCTCCATAATCGTTCAGAGCATGCTCAAAACTCCCGATGAGTTTGCCGCCATTCCCGTGCGCGTCAATCCCGATGGTTCTATCGTGCGCGTTAAGGACGTGGGGCGGGTGGAACTGGGGACCGACACCTACGACATAGAGGGCTTCTATAACGACAAACCATCGGCAGGAATGGCCATCCGTATGGCAGCGGGAGCGAACGCGCTCGATACGGCAGACGCGGTCAAGGCAAAACTGAAAGAGATGAGCCGCTATTTCCCGAAGGGCATGAAGGTCGTCTATCCCTACGACACGACCCCCTTTGTCAGGGTGGCCATCGGCGAAGTGGTGGAAACCCTCTTCGAGGCAATACTGCTGGTCTTCCTTATCATGTGGCTCTTCATGGGGAACATCCGGGCCACGCTGATACCGACCATCGCGGTGCCCATCGTTCTCCTCGGCACCTTCGCCGTCCTCAGTCTCTTCGGCTTCTCCATCAATATGCTCACCATGTTCGCCATGGTCCTGTCCATCGGGCTTCTGGTGGATGACGCCATCGTCGTGGTGGAAAACGTGGAACGTATCATGAGTGAGGAGGGGCTTCCCCCCAAGGAAGCCACGGCAAAATCGATGGAACAGATCACCAGCGCCCTCATCGGCATCGGGCTCGTCCTCTCCGCAGTTTTCGGCCCCATGGCCTTCTTCGGCGGGTCAACGGGGGTCATCTACCGCCAGTTCTCGGTGACCATCATCTCCTCCATGCTCCTGTCGGTGATCGTGGCCCTCATACTGACGCCGGTCCTCTGCGCCACCCTGCTCAAACCGGTGCCCAAAGGGCACGAACCGGCGGAGAACGCGTTCCCCATATTGCGCCCCTTCTTTGCCTGGTTCGACCGCCATTTCTTCCGGACCAGGGACCGCTATGCCGCAATAGTTGGGCGCTCCTTCTCGAGGAGAAAACGTTATTTCGTCGCTTACCTCGTGATCGTTGCCATCGCGGGGCTTATCTTCTGGCGCATGCCCACGTCATACGTTCCCGAAGAGGACCAGGGGATCCTGCTCGCCCAGATCATGCTCCCCACGGGTTCCACCATTGAACAGACCAAAGAGATCGTCAACAACGTGCAGCGCCATTTCAGGGAAAACGAGAAAGAGACGGTTGAATCGTGCATGGTGGTCTCGGGCATTGGGTTCTCCGGAAGGTCCCAGACCAACGGTCTGGTGTTCGTCAAGCTCAAGGACTGGAAGCTCCGGGGAAGCTCGAAGCTCAAGGTAAAGGCCGTGGCTGAGCGAGCCATGAGGGCCTTCTCACAGTACCGCAACGCCCTTGTGTTCGCCTTTCCGCCTCCCGCCGTGATCGAACTGGGCACCGCCACCGGGTTCGACTTCCAGCTCCTCGACCGGGGCGGCCTGGGCCACCAGAAACTGATGGAGGCCCGCAACCAGCTGCTCGGTATTGCCTCCCAGGACAAGCGCCTCACCAAGGTGAGGCCCAACGGGATGGAAGACCTCTCGGAATACCGCGTTGATGTGGATTGGGAAAAGGCAGGCGCCCTCGGTGTTCCCATAAGTTCCATACACAATACCATCTCTACGGCATTCGGCAGCGCATACGTGAACAATTTCGTGCAGGGCGGCCGTGTCAAGCGCGTGTTTATCCAGGCTGACGCTCCCCACCGCATGCTGCCCAAGGACATCGACAAGCTTTACGTGCGCAACGACAGGGGCAAGATGGTCCCCTTCTCTGCCATCGCCTCAAGTCACTGGACATCGGGCTCCCCCAGGTTGGAACGTTTCAACGGCTTCCCTTCCATGAACATCCAGGGAGAACCTGCGCCGGGAAAAAGCTCCGGAGAGGCGATGAAGGCCATGGAAGAAGCTGTCACGAAACTGCCCCAGGGGATCGGCTTCGAATGGACCGGGCTGTCCTACCAGGAGAAGATGTCCAGTTCCCAGGCCCCCCTCCTGTATGCTTTTTCCGTCCTGGTGATCTTCCTGTGCGTGGCAGCCCTCTATGAAAGCTGGCCCATCCCGATCGCCAATATGCTTATGCTGCCGCTGGGTGTGTTCGGCGCAACGCTCTTTACCTGGACGCGGGGGCTGCACAATGACGTCTATTTCCAGATCGGGTTCCTCACCACCCTGGGCCTGACGACAAAGAACGCCATCCTCATCATCCAGTTCGCACGGGAACGGATGGCAAACGGCGAAGGGCTGATCGAAGCCACCCTCGGTGCGGTCCGGGTAAGGTTCAGGCCGGTCATAATGACCTCGCTGGCTTTCTTCTTCGGTGTCCTGCCGCTCGCCATCTCAACAGGGGCCGGCGCCGGGGCGATGAAGGCCATCGGTACCGCGGTGACCGGTGGGATGCTTTCCGCCACGTTCATTGACCTCTTCTACATCCCGCTGCTCTTTGTCGTGGTTTCTCAATTTTTCAAGAAAAAGAAGCCGAATGAAACACCTGCGGTGCCCCCTGAAACGACCACACCTCCGGAGGGACGCTGATATGATACGAAGTGCGGTTATCATCATTATAACGATCGCGTGCCTTGCCGGATGCACAATGGCCCCGGCCTATAAACGTCCCGACATGCCCGTGCCCGCATCGTGGCCGAGCGGCCCGGCTTACAAAGAGATCTCTGCGGGGCAGGCCGGTGCGGCCGCTGCCGACATCGGCTGGCGCGAGTTCTACACCGACGAGAAGCTTCAGAAGGTCATCGCCCTCGCCCTCGACAATAACCGGGATCTCAGGGTAGCGGCGCTCAATATCGAGAAGACCCGGGCCGTCTATCAGATCTCATGGGCCGTGCTCCTTCCCCTGCCGAACGCTTCGGGAAGCCTGAACGAATACAGGATCCCCGCCGACATCTCCGACAGCGGTGAAGGCAAAAACGTGCGGCAGTACAACGCCAACGTGGGGATCACCTCCTGGGAGATGGACTTCTTCGGGCGCATACGCAGCCTCAAGGACCGTGCCCTGGAACAGTATCTCGCCACCGAGCATGCCAGGCGCAGCGTCCAGATCGCACTCATCGCCGAGGTCGCCAACGCCTATCTGGCCCTCGCGGCCGACAGGGAGAACTTAAGGCTCGCCAGATCGACACTCGAGGCCCAGGAAACCTCTTACAGCATGATAAAACGACGCTATGAGCTCGGATCCTCGTCGGAACTCGATCTCAACCAGGCAAAGACCAGGGTTGAAGCGGCGCGAGTGGACGCCGCACGGTATACGGCCCTCGCCGCGATGGACGAGAACGCACTGAACCTCCTCGTCGGCGCTGCCGTACCCGCCGAGCTCATGGCAGACAACCTGGACGCCATTACCGCGCCGAAGGACCTGTCTGCGGGGCTCTCCTCCGAGGTCCTCCTGCAAAGACCCGACATCCTTCAGGCCGAAAGCCTGCTCAAGGCCGCCAATGCCAATATAGGGGCGGCCCGCGCGGCGTTCTTTCCCACTATCACCCTGACCACCAGCATCGGGACAACCAGCAGTGAACTCGCCGGACTATTCAAGGCCGGGGCCGCGACCTGGAGCTTTGTACCGCAGGTCACCCAGCCGATCTTCAACAGCGTCCTGCTGTGGGCCAATCTCAAGGCCGCAAAGGCAGACCGCGAGATATCCCTGGCACAATACGAGAAGGCGATCCAGTCGGCTTTCAGGGAGGTAGCAGACACCCTCGCCCGGAAGGGCACCGTGGGCGATCAGATGGCCGCGCAGAGGTCCCTCGTTGAGGCCTCGTCAAACACATACCGTCTTGCCGACGCACGCTACACAAAAGGGATAGACAGTTACCTCACTGTCCTTGACGCGCAGCGCAGCCTCTATTCCGCCCAGCAGGGCCTCATCTCCATCCGGCTCGCAAAGCTCTCAAACATGGTCGTACTTTACAAGGTGCTGGGAGGGGGAAGCAAATAAAGACAGTTTCAGCCGCTTGAACAGCTTCAGCCGTTTCAACGGGAAAAGCCATAAAAACTTACATGAAGCTTTTACACTTTACGGTTTTACGCTTTACGGTCTATTCAACGGCTGAAACGGTTTACCTGTATTTCCGGAAAAGTCCCACGATCTTGCCGATGAGCTCCACCTTCCTGCCTTCGCCTTCTTTAACAACGAGGGGCTCCATCTCCTTGTTCGCGGGCATGAGGATGATCTCGCCCTGTTTTTTACTGAAACGCTTGACCAGGACTTCTCCTTCAATGAGACAGGCCACGATCTCACCGCTGCGCGCCGACGATTGGGGCTTGACCGCAATTATATCACCTTCAAAGATCCCGTCCTCGATCATGCTGTTCCCCCTTACCTTGAGGAACACATGATCCTTATTGAGGAGAATTTCGAGACTGACGGTATCGTCCAGCGCGACGGGCACCATGGGACTGCCTGCGGATATCTCTCCGGAAAGAGACAATTCGGGCTTCCCGAGAAGCTTAAGCCCCCTCCCCTTGCCGCGATCACGCCGCAGATAGCCCTTTTTTTCAAGGGCAGTCACGTGGTCATAGACCGTGCGGGTGGAATTGAGGCGGAAACGGGAGGCTATCTCCCGGATCGTGGGGGGATAGCCATTCTGAACGATACCCTGCTGGATAAACTTCAGTATCTCCGACTGGCGTTTTGTGAGAGCTGCCATCAGACAACCACTTTTTCGTTCATGAAGCGGGACATCTTTTTCACTCCGTCCTTGAAGGGTTTTCCATGGAAACCGCTGACCCACTGCCCGGCGGAGAACAGGTCGGAAACAACAAGGAAGGCTGCGGCTTTCAATCCCTTTGCCCGGCTTACCGCATATAGTGAAGCCGCCTCCATCTCCACGCCGGATATGCCGCGCCGCGCATAAGCCTCCACCTTCCCTTCCGTCTCCCGGTAGATCGCGTCAGTGCTCCAGACGCGGACAGCACGAAAACCCTCCTCCTTTATGACCGGCATCCAGTCATCAACCCAGTCCGATGTGACATAATCGTTGTCGTCATCAAGGTAGTGGTAAGAAATACCGTCCTCGCGCAGCGCGCTCCTGACAAGATACAGATCCCCTATCCTGCCGTCACGGGCGATGCTTCCGCAATAACCCCACAGCACGAACTCGCTGACACCGAACGCGGAAAGCTCCTCCACAAGGGCCGCGACATTCGGCCCTCCGAAAAACGCCCTCACAACAACAGTATTTGTTCCCGCGAGATGATGAAGAACCCTGAAAGACGACCACGGCTCAACCACAGACGCCTCTTTCTCTTTTGTCACCCTGTGCAGATCGGCCTGGCTGAAAGTGATGACCGCCCGCCCGGGAAGCATGAGCTCATCGGTCCGTCTTCCAGTGAAAGCTCGAACTATCGTCTGAGGGGAAAGAAGCGGTTGTGAAGGGTCAAAGAACCTTTTCACGAAATTTTCTCTTCAGTTTTTCGTAGGAGGTCAGAAGATGCTCGGAGATGACCCTTGTTTCCCCGGTGACAGCCATGAAATTCGTATCGCCGAACCATCGCGGCACCATATGGATATGGATATGCTCTTCAAGACCGGCCCCCGCGGCCCGCCCTATATTGATACCCACATTGACCCCTTCAACACTGAATTCTTCCTTGTACACCGCCACCATGATCTTCACGAGACGCATCATGTCGAGGGATTCTTCATCGCTTAAGTCCTCTGCGAGCCCGGTATGCCTCACGGGCACTACCATGACATGTCCGTTTGTATAAGGAAAACGGTTCATTATTACAAAGGCCTTTCCCAGTCTGCCGACAACGAGAGACCTTTCATCATCTGCTTCGTTCACGCAAAGAAAGCATTTCTTTTCCCCTTCAGTCTTTGTGCTTGTAATATATTCCATTCTCCAGGGAGCCCAGACCCTATCCATATCAATTCCTCACGAACATGTAATCCCGCCAGTAATCCGGCGGCACCTTGACGCCAAGGTGAAGTATGAACATATAAAAACCATTTGGCCGCGAAGGCCTTTTCCTCGGGTGCATCTTGACCTCATCGGGAAGCTTGTCGCCTTTTTTCAGATTGCAGGCAATGCAGGACGTGACGATGTTCGTCCACTCCGTGATGCCCCCCCGTGATTTGGGAACAATATGATCGCAGGTGAGATGCTTTGCGTCGAACTTCTCACCGCAGTACTGGCAGGTATGGTCGTCTCGGAGAAAAACGTTCCTGCGAGAGAACTTTACGTTGGTGTGATTACTCCTGACAAGCGTGAGGAGACGGATAACGGCCGGCTGCCGTATCGAAATGGAAACCCCTCTGATCTCCCGCTCATATTCCTTAAGGACCTCTACCTTTCCGAGATAGACAAGGGTGATGGCTTTTTTCCATGAGAGAACGCTGATAGGTTCGAAGGTTGTATTAAGAAGAAGGGTCCGGTCCATGAAATACTTGAAATTAACGCTTTTTGACCCTGATTGTCAATGCTTTTCAAATGGTTACGCCGCACATTTCATTTCCATGATGCTCACAACATGCATCACCAGCCGATAACGCTCCCTGAGGCTCAGGTCGAAATAGAACTGGCTTTCCATCAGGACTTTCACGGCTTCTTTCAGGTATTCTACCCTCATAACGTCCTCCTGAAATATATTGTCGGAAAAGATGGGGAAAACTTTAAAAGGAGACAGGTTATGGGTTATGGGAAAACTGTCAGGTTTTTTTGGTTTCTCTTGTTTCTTTGGTTTGTCCGGTTCAAAATATTCAAGTCTTTAACATTCAAGCGGTTCAAGCCGCCTCTTTTCCTATCACCCATGACCCATGACCCGTCTTTTATTTCCTGTTTTTTTCTGGTTTTTTGACGGCTTGTATGTTAATTATGAGAAAACTATTCAGACAAGGAGTACAACCATGCCAGTCTTCGATGAGAACGGAAAACAAGTCAACGGCGATGAAGACTTCCCGAAAATGAAAGATCCTGAAGAGGTGAAAGCGAGCCCCATGTCCGCTGCTAAAAAATTTCCCATCGTACCGGCGGTCCTTGGCCTGGTCGCACTCATCTTTGCCGTCGTCGCCGTCATATTCTTTTTGAAGGCCAATACCCTCGAACAGGAAGTGGTCCTTTTGAAAAAAGCGAAAGCCCAGCTTGCGACGACCGAATCCAAGCTTAACGATTTAATGAAGGAAAATCAGAAGTTCAAGGCTGAATTGACCCAGGTCAAGGGCGAGCTTGATACGGTCAGGTCAAAGAACGAGGCACTGGAAACACAGCTCGCAAACGCGAAGAAAAAACCGGAACCGAAGAAACCGGCAGACAAGAAACCGGCAGACAAGAAACCGGGCGACAAAAAACCGGCACCGAAGAAACCATAACTTTATTTATATACAAGGACTGGTCATGTCCGGCAGGACCGCTTAAGGTTCTGGCCGGACTTTTTTTCTTAAAAACCGCTCAAGCATTGCTGCCTTCCCAGTTCCTTCATCACCGCCTCCGCGATGACCCGGTGGCCTTTCCCGTTCGGATACCTGGGGTCCCGCAGAACAAGGTCTTTGCTCCTGAGGCCGTGTTCCTCAAGATATCCGGCCCAGTGGTAATGTACCGGGACCAGTTGGCAATCAAGGTCTGAGGCCACGATCTTCAATGACCGGTAAAATATGTAGACGGCGTCCATGTCGCAGGGGTCATCGAAGGCGTGGGATGTTGCCAGAAATATGGCGGGGCTGAAACGAGCGCGGGCCAGCCACAGGTATAAAAACAGTGGCAAGAGGCGGGTCATTAAGTCCAAGTACGATAATAAACGCCGCCTCACCCTTGATGGTCCCCGGATGAGGCGGCGTTTATTATTTTTTCTTTGTTAATCTCTACAGTTCTATTTCATTTAATGATAACCTTATTTTTATGACATGTCAGGGTTGAATATTTTCATTTTATTGCGATATTCGCGGTATTCTTACCCGGGCTTTTCTCATAGATAACACCGTCATGGTTTACAATAAAGGTCATTACGCCTGGGGTGCCATATTGTGCCGGGCAGGCAACGAGGGCAAATCACCATATCATCTTTTCATCCACAATATAATCAAAGGCGCCACCGGGTGCTTTGTATGATTCTTTGGCCAGGCCAATCCTTCCGTTATTGATGCTTAAGTTCGAATCCAGGGGCGAAACAAGCCTTAGATACCTTTCTTAATGCCCGAAATAGCCCACCAGATCGCGTCAAGAAGAGCCTGATCATCGACGGGTTTCCGGAAAAATGAGACAGCTCCCAGTTCGCGAGCGTGCTGACGAACATTCGCTTCGTCGCTTGCGGATACTACGATGACCGGCAGTTTGGTCTTCTCCGGTGCCAGTGTTTCGAGAAGGCCAAAACCGGTAACGCCAGGCATCAGGACATCGACAACGATACAGGCATTTTCCTTTTGCCGTGCATGCGCAAGAAATTCATCTGGCGACGGGAAGGTTTCGACATCATAACCGGCTGAACGGAAGAGCCTGCCAAATGCCCTGCGGACAGAGTCATCATCGTCGATCACATAGATCATATTTTTTTGACTGGTCACATAAACCTCGTGAGTTCCATACTCATTTTAAGCTCATTGTCTGCTGTCAGCATAAGCATTGTCCGGCCGAACACCTGTTGGACTTCAGTCCTATAGATACAAATATCATACCTGTGCTGCTGCATATCCGCGGTCAAAAATCATTTTTTTATCCTGGTTATCTTTGTCCCCTGCAGGCCGATCCCCGCCATCAGGCCTTTTTGTTCAAAGAAGAAGGCGTATATGTCGGAATGAACGGTCGTGGTAGACAGGCCGCGTGCCGCCCCCTTGTCCACGATCACTATGTTCGGGGCAGACCCCAGTTCCCAGCCATCGCTTTTGTTGAGGTATTGGAGCGCGTCGTTTTTCATGAAGAAGAGAGCGTATCCAAATTTCTGAATGCCTGCCTGGAGTCCGTAGGATGCTGAAACGGTGTTATAATAGCCGGCCGGTTTTCCATTCTTCTGGAGAACACCTTCTCCGTATTGCCCGCCGACGATGAAGCCCCCTTTCTTAATGGAAGGAAAGACAAGGACCGCTTTTGCCTTCCTGCCCAGCTCTTTTGCTGCTGGAGTAGCGGCATATAGTTTTTGCAGGGCCTTGTTTGCATCACGGTTTATTTGCGCAGCAGCAGCGCCCTGCGCCTTGTCCGCACGGATACCTATAAGTGTCATAAATAGCGTGAATATAAAGATCGTGCGGGCTATACGAAACCGGTCCATGTTCCCTCCTCCTTCATCGTTGTTATGCACTTCATCTGCCCTCTCTGCCGGTCCCACACGATGGTCCGGTACGGTTCGCAGGATGTCCCCCTACTTAAGGTCCCCGAGGAGCCTCTTGAAGTCTTTTGATTCCATAAGCAGTCTGCGGGCTGCCTCACGCAGTTTATCAACCTCATCTGCCGTGAGCTTGAAAGAGGTCGGCAGTAATTTAAAAAAGGACCGCTCTTCCGCATCCTTAATGGCATCGAATTTTACTTCAATAACGTAAAATTGGATATCACCGCATCCTCCAGGTTCGCTCGACACCTCGCGTCCCTCGCATCGGCCGCGCCTTATTTCTTCGGCCCACCGGGGAAGCGATTCCTTGAGAAGCGCCACGGTCTCTACGTTGTACCGGGAGATAGATACCGATGAATATGAATCAAGCATCGCCGCAAACGGAGGGATCGATTCCTGCCGGTCCCATTTCGTATCGATCTGCGTCTCCGCGTTTACCACGATCAGGACCACTTTTTGAATATCGGCAAGGTTCGAAGCTTTAACGGTATTCCAGGCGTCGCCCAGCATTATGATCCTCTCGATCATAGTCCTTATGCCCAGATTGTCCGAGACCCCTCCGTCGACGAGGTGAAGGTACGGTTTTTTCTCGGCATCGAGGAAAGGCAGAATGTTATTTGCAAGATCGAACTGGCGATTGGGAAGTGAACGCGCCTCAACGGCTTTGCGAAGGACCTCCGGCATTTCATACTGACACGAACCGGCATAATTACGCAATGTTATTGGTGAAAACACTATGGGGACGGCTGACGAGGCCGCGCAGGCCCGGGCCACAGGAAAGACAGTGAGGTCGGAGCAGATCATGTCAAAACTGTCCTGCGTAAAGGCAATCCGTGTCCCGTGGACCATATCCGTCGCGTTAATAAAGACCATAGGGCCTTTTCGTTTGAGCATGTCCCCGAATGTGGCGCCGTCAAAAACGTTTTTGTCATAATATTCAGCGATCAGGTCGCTTCGGTCGAAATAAGCGGAAAAGAGCCTTGCCCAGTTGATCGGATTGGCGAGTACGCGCAAGGCAAGCTCCCCCTGGATATTCTTTTTCAGGAATTTTTCCTCAAAATCACTGAATATGCGATCCCCGAAGAGTCCGTAGTATGCTGCCGTAAAACTCCCGCCGGAAACGCCGGCTATAGCGTTGACATGATCGAGGAGGCGGGTTTTCCGGCCATCCAGTGTGATCTCCGTGTCTCTGAGAGCTTCAAGCACCCCATATGAGAAGGCGGCGGCCCGGGTCCCTCCGCCAGAAAAACTCATCGATACAAAAAGCGCCCCTTTCTTATCAGGGTCGCGCAAGTTTTTTCCCCTGTACCCGTAATCCGGGTCGGCTTTAACAAGGGGAACATTGACCGGGTAGTGCGCGCATCCGATGAATCCTGTCATCAAAAGGAGCAAAACGGCCAGAAACCGTATCGATGAGTAAGGGCGGATGGATCTGTTGAGAGAAAGGTTGTGTTTCGCTGCATAAATATTCAACATATAGCTCCTCGGTCTGTCGGTATCTTTATCCTGACCCCAAGCCAATTTCTTTTGCCGCGCTCTTGCCCTTAACGCGGGCCGGCCAATTCCTTGAATGCTTTTTCGGTAAACCTGTCAGTTACCTTCCAGCCTCTGACCTCCAGTGCCTTCCGCGCCGTACGGTCGATGGGTCCCCCAAACCACAATTCCTTGCCTCGCACTCCCTTTATTTTGCCTATTTCCTGCGATATCTCTTTCTCCCGCTCGGCAAGGTTCGCGGTCCATGCAACGTTATCAACGGGAAAGATCCCGATCATCCTGCCGTCCCTTGTCTTGACGAATACCAGCCGGCTGACCTCGACAAAACGTTCGACAGGCCTGACATCCTTATTGAATAACGCCGCAAGTTGAGCCGTAGCGCGCACAAAGAGCGCCACACTCTCCTCGTCCGCCCTCAACGCTACCGAGATGAACGAATCGCGCCCTCTCACCCCGGACATACTTTCCAGTTCACCCACGAGAAGGGTTTGCTCAAAGGGGTTGTAATACCTGTTGTTCATATAGGCATTGACCGTCCCGCTGGAAATACCCATTCCGGAAAGTTTTTGCTTGTTGATCTCGATAAGCGCTGCCGGCGGATTGTCGCGAACAAGTGAGCGAAGGCTCTCCGTGGTACTGGTAAGGGACACCGCAGTGCCGGCTCCTCCCGGTATGGCCGAGAACGCTGCCTTCACGGTGAGGCTCCCGGCGGCGGCAGTCCATGCCACCTTGTCAAGGGCATCCTGGAGAGGTTTATAGCTTGAATAAGGGTCCACTTTGAATTCATGGGCAAAGGCGCGTTTGTTCGATGCCTGCCCGAGAGCCGCCTTTGCAACGCCGGGCTGATAGGGACTGTTACTCACCACCGCCTGCCCAATATTGCTGATAAAACGGCCGATCCCGCTGCCCATGCTTTTAGCGGTACCCACGGGGTCCGTGACCACATCTTTCGCTGCGTTGAGAGGCCCCATCGCAGCCGCCTGAGCGGCATTTCCAAACACCTCCGTCCCTTGCAGCCTCTCCATGGCATCAATTGCGTGCAGTTCGTTGATCCGCTTAAGCAGGCACACTGTGCTCTCCACGCTGATCGGGCCGTATTTTGTTTCCAGTTCGTAGGTATTGACAAGACCGTCGCTGCGGACAGCGTCCTTGATAGAATAATTAGAACCCTTCAGGAAATCCCGGGGAAGGATGTCCGAAACCTTCAATATGATGGGCGTCTTTTTCAATTCCTGCGATGAAGCCTCCCCACTGAAGACGGCCCCGAACAGGACGAGTAATGTTGCGATGCCCCGTAAAGTAGCTCTTTTGTTACATAACATTCTGTTCCTCCTTAGCTTATTGCGGATCATTTCAGACCTTCAGAAACTAAATGCCAGTCCCATGATAGGGCCATGGAGAGTCTCCTCATACCGTGCTTTGCTTGTTCCGCTCTTGTAATTGACGTAAAGTGCGCGGTAGCCCACGAGGGCGGTGATGTATTCGTTGAAACGATAGCCAATGGCAGCCAGCCCGTTCCAGCTGAAATCCGAGCCTACCCCAAAACCGCCAATGTCTACTCTCAGATTCATAATGACCTTTTTTGAAAGATCGATATTCAAACGGGCCCCGACAATGGGGTCCACCCATGAGTTTGATCTGCCGGGGTTTATGATGGTGCTTGTATCGAGGTCAACCTTGATAGACCAGAAGCGGGCAGTTGCGAGAACGTCGAGGGTCACCCATTCGTCTTTGTTTTCCCCGACACGCCATTTACCCACCTGGTAGAATCCCCCGGCCTCTACCGTCCACTGCTCGTAGGCCAGGGTGAGGTCCCTCGGGATGGCCGGGAGGTTCGGGACCCGTTGGCGGACAAAAGTACCGTCGACGCGCATCCTGGAATACATGGGCTCAAGAAACAGGCCGAATTTCCCATTCTGTGCCTCCAAATGGATCATCATTGCGCCGTTCAGGTTGCGTCATATATCCCCAAAAGAGGTTGTTGTGCTGGTGTCGTACCCGCCTGCCGTAACCTTACTCTCAATGGTAGTTGCCCACATAAAAGGGGTCACGGTGAACTTCCATTCCAAAGAAAGCCTCATAACCGCTATGAAAGAGTTTATTTCGGTGCAATCTGGTATTCGCTACATCCGGAGGCAATACATCAGAATATCAACTGCAGCCGGACACCGATGATGGTTGCCGCACCTACGTCGGTCCTGCCGATATGGGTGATCCCGTGTGTCGTCTCGGTTGTGACCATATCTTTCTGCGCGCCCCGGACGTACTGTATATTTGGGGTCAGCCTCATCCATGGAGTAACCGCGCAATTGTAATAAGCCTCAAAACCGTACTCGTCTCTCAGGAATGACCTTGTTGCAAGGGGTCCGGTGAAGCTCGGGTTATTTACTTCAAGGTAATAATATCCGATACCGAAATGATCGAGTGGCCTGCGGGGGATGATCCCCTTGCCCCCGATCCCTATGCTGTAAAAATAGCGCATAAAATTAGGGTTGCCGTCGGAGACGCCGAAACGCCCGAAGATACCGATCCCCTTGCCTTTTGTGGGCTCGTACAGGTACTGGTCAAAGTTATAGTGGACGTTCCAGGATCCTTTCCGGCTTTCGATCCCGCCCGTTTCGACAATGACGCGCGCATTCTGGTCGATAGAAGCAAATTCCTTGTTGGAATAGGCAACACCGACGAGTTGATGCCCCGTGAGCCCGAAGAAGTTTGTTCTCACGCGCCCTTCACCGACAAAGGTCAATATGTTCTTGTTCAGGTCGCTGAAGCCCGTGACATTGGACTGTCCGTTGGTCTGTATGACCATGAAGCTCACGGTGGCTTCAGCGGGGTTCTTCGTCGGCACTATGATAAATCCTGCGCCCAGTGCCGAGTAGGGGACGGTTGTCGCTACAACCGGATTGAGGTTTAATGCCATGTTCATGAACTGGGTGTCGCCCTTGCCGTGGGCAAATTCATTCATATCCCCCGCAGTGCTGGAAAGGGTAGCGAACTTGCCGAACATTATTGCAAAGTAAGGAGACAGGATCTGGGTATAATTGAATGCGGGCACATTGAGGTTGTCGCCGATCGGCCGGGGAAACATCTGGCTGTTATTTGCCGGCATAAGGGCACCCGTATAGGCGTTTATGGAATCGTTGTAATTTCCTTCAACTTCTATCGCGAAAAAGCCCCCGCGCCACAAACCGAGTTTTTCCGTGCTTATATGGATATTGAGGTCACCGTGGCCGCCATATTCCCAGGCACGTTTTTTGCCGCCGTCAACGACCCCCTGGTACCCTTGTGTCAGGCTTAAATCAAAGATTATGCCCTTTTTCGCGAGGTCGTTTCGCATGCCGCCCCAATCGCCGGTAATCGTCGAGCGGGTCCAGAAATCGCCGGAGTATGTACTGGCAGGCGGGGCCTCTGAGGCCCCGGTATTCTCACCAAGGAAAATACCAACAAAAATCAAGATTGCTGCCATGATTACTGAACATTCACATTTCATAATCTTCTCCCGTATTTTGTATGTATCCTATTTCTGCTCATCATTCAATTTTCCTAAATGGTCTGCAACTGCTATACTCTTGCTTTCCAGCTCTTACCGATTCTTGGCCCTTGTTTAAAGGACGCGACAACCTAACAACATCCTCGTATTATTCCGTGAAAAGAGCGCCAGCCCACCAACCGGGCGGATTGAGCGGCTTTGCCAGGGGCGGCCCGGTTATATTGGATTTTCCTATCACGGGCCAGGCAACAGGGTCTATTATTGCCTGCCGGACCACTACTCCACCTCGCGTAATATTGAAAACGGTGAGGTCCTGTGCAATAGTTGTCGGACCATTATACTGGCTGCGCATCTCCTTGTATGCCGGTCCCACTGTTTCATGGTCAACAACCAGGTGCCACATTACTGACATGCGAGCCTCTGCTTTCCTGAATACCTTACCGACAGCGATTGGGCTCGTATGCGTATCATTCACAACCAGCTCGGCTTGTTCATCCGGGATGCTCGCCTTTTTCGCAAACACTTTCGGCGAGGGAAAGGTCTCGTGTATAAGGAGATCCACGCCCCCCTTGCATGCCTCCAACGTAGTCTTGGACGGGCGTGTATCGCCCGTAAACACCACGCTGCTTCCGTTGTAATCAAGACGATAACCGACAGCGCCGCTCATGATATGAATGACCGGGAAAGATGATATTGTGACACCATTACGATCGTAGATCTTTGCCGGCTTATCATAGGGTACTTCGATAGCTATTGCGCGGGCACCGGATTGTCCGGGATGACCGCTCATGGACTCTGTGTCCCAGGCATGGGCCGCCTGCAGATGCTGGATGTAGGAAGAAGTCCCAAGCTTCTGCGTTTCACCGGCGGGTCCAAAGACCTCCACCGGGTCCCGTCTTCCGCTCTTGGCGAGACTCCATACCAGGGTCGGCATGTCGCCGACATGGTCCGCATGCAGGTGGGTGAGGAAAACCTTTGTGGTTGAAGTCACCGGAATTTTCAGGCCATTGAAATTTGCCAGGGCACCTGAACCGAGATCGAAAAAGAAAAAATCGCGCTCCTTGTTCCCTACCTCGATAAGTACCGATGCCGATGATTGGCTTCGTTTCACGAAAGGGTCGCCGCTGCCGAGAATGGTAACCCTGATCTCATCCGGGTCAAGCGGTTCGGTTCCCGGCTTGAAAACTGGATTATATTTGCGGTCAGGCTTTCCCACTACGGGTGTAGTCGTGAGAGGTAAGGTCCCCCCTTCATACGCGAGTTTCGTCGATTCGTCAATCTGTGTGAGCTTTTTTTCGGCAGCCGCTTTCGTTTTACCGGCAGAGACATCTGCAGTCACCATGCAGAGAAAAACCAGCACTGCAATTAAGATACATATAGAATTTTTCATGGTTATATAGACCTCCTCAAAAAAACGATCCACTTCGCCGATCACATTCCTTCATAACGAAGCATACCTGCCGTAAGCAAGCCCAAAACCCTGCATGACACAATTATCGATGACACAGATGATGCTCTGTCTCGTGCCGATATAAGCCAGTTCTTCCGGATTGTTCACTTTTTCCCTTTATCACAACCGTACACGAAAGAGGTTAATTTGTCTATCGGACTTTGATAACATGGTAATTGCCTTATGGCGGGCATCGCCGATGGAATTCTTCAATTCGATTGGCGAGACGTTGGAGATAATGAATTCCTTACCGCAGAATCGGGAAAGGAAATGCACTTCTAGAAGCTTCTTTTTTTTACGTTCCAATTGTAACTATTTTGTAACTAATGACCCCTCAAATACCTCTCAGAATCCAACATAATCCAAACATCTAAATTCCGCATAACATATTGATAATACAGCTAATATATTGATATGGTGGGATGTTTGAAAACCGGCAGTTTTGAACTTCAATACATTTTCCGGCGGGTTCTGCGGCGACTGTGCAGTCTGGCCATGCGCCCGTGGAACTGCGGCCACAAACAACATGAACAAGATCAGTAATATTGCCTTCGTTTTTTTCATGCATTCACCTCGCCGGATCGCTTTCGTTTATCGTGCCATTCGGGCTGCAGGCGTCTTCTTTACCTTTCGGTCCCGGTGTCGGGACCGTTCATCACTCCAGCCGCTTCGTGCAAATACATGATGATCACTTCGCATTCATCCTGAAAAACTCTATATGAAACTTTTGTTTCTCTACGGCCTGGAAATAGGTTCCTTTCAGGGTGTCGGCCGCAGGATCATACTTTAATCTGTACAGGGAACCCGGGTAATTAACATCGCGAAGCTCAACAAGAAGGGTTATTTTCCCGTTCCTGATCTCGGCCCTGGCCCTGGCGACATTGATGGGCTTCGGGTTAAAGTAGGCGGCTTTCAGGTTCCCGTTTTTCCTGATATCGCGCAATTCGAGGACATATCCGCCATCGGGCCGGACCCATCGTCCTTCCAAACCGTGAAGGTCATCGGTCCTCGCCGCGTGGCCCGGGGATGCTATAAGGAAGCACAGGATCAACAATCCAGCGATGGCGGGCAATGCAAAAGCTCTCTTCTTCATAGAGATCCTTATGATCGAATAGGTTTTATACATATTCCCGGGAATTCTGAACAATCATGTATTCAGCGTACTCCGACCCTGTTAACGGGTCCGCCCCGGTTCACCGGTGCAACTCCCGGACCAGGTGCACCTACCCCCACTCCAGGTGCGCCTACACCCACTCCCGGTGCAACACCCACTCCCGGTGCTCCGGCGCCAACAGTTGAGCGTCGGGCCACACCCGCGTAGCTGACCGGTGTGGCCGGCGCGCCGATGACGGCTTCGGCGGTGTTCACCGCGCCCCCACTCGATGCCGGCCAGATCTGGCCGTTCCAGATCAACCCGGCCGCCGCCAGGCCAATTATGATCATACATTTGGCAATAATGTGTCTCATCGGTATCCTCCTTACTATTTGCTTTGCGGCAGTTCGTCCAGATCTATGAGGGCATCGGGACCAAGTTTCTCAGCTTTGGCCGGCGGAGTAAAGACAAATGCGCTCTGCACAGGCTCAACACCGGTTTTCCAACTCTTGATGCGCAGCGTATATTGTGGTGCGCTGTTCAGTGTCTTGCTGGTGATAACCAGTTTACGGGGAACGGGGTTTTTGCCCACCTCGACCCAGAGCTGCCAGTCAGTATCGAAATTACGGAAAGCGAGATGTTCGCATTCCCGCCCGCCTATAACGCCGCGGCCGATATACCTGGCTTCCCTGACCCCGGCCACAAGAATATCATACGAGTTCGACAGCAGTAGGTCGGCGCCAGGCAGCGCGACGCCGTGACCCTCCCTTAAGGCCCCGATCAGCTGGTCTATGGTGCCCGGGGAATCGAACTGAGCGTAACGGTTGATATGTTTCCCGTAGACGGAGACAGTTTTGCCGTCAAAAAAGAGCGCAACATCCGCATATCCTCCAACACGGTGCGCTCGCAGCTTGTTCGGGCGGCTCATGAGGATGTCGCCGGAATTTGTGAATTGAATTTTTTCCAATTGCGGTGTGATCACCTCGATATCGCTGTCGAAAGTGATCTCGATGGTCTTTTGGCTGTTGATGTAGTCCGACATGGCCTTGAGTACGGACTTTGCGTCGCCCCCATGAGCAGCGTATGGCCGCGACATGACAATTGCCGCAGCAATGATAAACATGCATATTGGCAACACGCTGCTTCGTCTATTGATGCTTGTTCCGGTATTCATTTTCATCATATCGATCCCTCCCTTTCTAATGGCCCCGCTGTTTGTCAGCCGCACAAAATCTGCCTTTCCAACAGGCACTTAAATTTACCAGAGGACAGTCTGTCTGTACCTTCCTCCATCAACGCGCCTCACTTAAAAGGTTTTTCTACCACGACGTAGACCAGATCGTTGCCCTGGAAGGCCGCTTTATAGAAAACACCATTGCAGTTGGAATAATTAACACCATTTACGGTGATCGTGCTGCAATCACGGGGCAATACCGGCGTCACCGTTCCGATCGGGACCACAGAGGCTGGCACCGCGGCAGAAGGCGGGGGATTTACGACAACGACCTGGGGCGGAGGCGTTGCCTGGTAAGCAATGGCTGCCGCACCTGTTACCGCGACCGCCCTGCGCGTCGTGCGCCGCGCCACGCCGGCAACACTGGCAGGCGTAGCAGGGGCACCCACGATCGCCTCTGCCTCCCCCACAAAACTAAATTTTGGCGAAGACTGCCGGATCAGTTCCGGACTGAACACCAGTGACAGCAAAATGGCAAGTATGGACACTGCGAAAAGCTTTTTCATGGACCTTCTCCTTTCGGTATTTCAACGCAGGGACATGCCGCCGCTTGTGAGATTTATAAAATCGATCTTCTGGGCACCTTTCGGTGCCGTAAAAGCGAACATATCTTCCGTAAGGTTAGGTGATAAATTCCAGCCCTTTAGGGTCATCGAGAATTGCGGCGCCCCCGTCATCCACTTTGTCGTTACAATAAATTTCTTGGGTAAAGGCCTTTTGCCGTCTTCGATCCATATCTGCCAGTCAACGGTATTGCCGCGAAACGCCAGATGATGGCACTTGATGCCCCAAACCAGGCTCATGCCGACGTATGAACCGGTTATGACATCTTCAGTGAGGATATCGTATGAATTTTTGTAGATGAGGTCACCGCCCGGGGCAAACACACCCAGGACCGTCCTTGCGAAATCAATTGTTTCGTCTATTGTCGGAGGAGCATTGACTGTGGCGTAATATCTTTGATCAGGATTGTAGAGCGTAAGGGTCTTACCGTCATAGTAAAACTCCTGATTGACAATATCGCCTTTCCTTTGAGCGCGCAGTTTGTTGGGGCGCCGTATCGAAAGGTTCGCCGGGTTGTCGAACTGGATCTTTTCACCTGATCCAAGAACTACTTCAAGTGTATTCTCGGTCTGAACGCTGAATTGCTGCAGGCCACCCATGTAGTCGCTCATCTTCCGCAGCAGCTGGTCGGCCTTTGGCTCGATCACGGCAGATTGAGCCCGGCCGTCGGCAGGCAGGCTCGTTACCATGGCGATGGCAAGGACAGTCGCCAGGTAAAACAGGTTCACAATTTTTCCGCTAGGTCTCATGATCATCCTCCTCAGATTGTGATCTTCTTTCTAAGCCATTTACCGGATCCGCACCAAAGAGTCTTGTTGGCAAGAAAGCTCCCGGACGATATGTCACTGTTGAGCGCCCGCACTGAACTGCATGGACACAAACGGGGGAGGGATTGCCGATCCAGGCATTGAGCGCCCATTCAAAGTTCATCACGAAAACCCGTCACGTCATTACGTACCCATTCTTCGCAGATCGCGATGAGAAAATCTCCGTATTCCTCGGACAAGACCGGCCAGGGGGTGACGTCAATGTGCTCTTCCGCGCTTTTCAAGTCGGCAGGCCCGGCAAGACGAAGGTTCTGCTGTGCGCTTAATGTGTTGGCTGAGCGCTCGACGACCGGCGTCGGCTGGGATGAGATGTATCCGCCAATAAAGGCACGAAGCACATCATCGGTCATGCCGTGTTGTTCCCCGCTTTCAAAGAGGGCCTGCTTCTCAAGATAAAAACAGTACTCGCAATTGAGATTGCACAGGGAGCCCGTCGGTTTTGCCACGACATGGATGCCAGCCGCAGGGCTTTCTTTATATGCACTTCCTTGTTATTTGTCCGCTTTCCATTGAGCTCTTCTTCATTTACCCTGCGGGAATCGTCACGATAGGAACCCCTTCTTTTCCCCCGGTCTCGGTAAGCGTGAAGATGAACATGAGAAAGGAGAATATATTCTTGGACGAGACATCCTTGTCGTCAATCCAGAACCAGTGATTGCGGAAAGGAACGGCAACGAATGCGTCATCGGGCCTTCTCAAAGAACAATGAACCTTTACAAGGGGCGCAATGGGACTGCCGTCAGGGGCCTTCGCCCGAAAGGTGGGCGCGACACGTTTGTCGACCACGTGCTCCTCAGGGACTTCTACGGCAGCGGTAAGGTCGAGCATTATCTGCAGTATTGAACGGCTCAAGATGGCTATTTCCTTGTTGCCCGACGGGACAGCGCCGTAAACTACGCTGAATTCATTAGTATTCGGGTCAAGGCCCAGCAGTTTGAGGATATCTGTTTTGTCCGGATCGAATGCCTTGTTCGCCCTCCAGCTAAGAATGATCCGAAGCATTTCTTTTTCCTTTGTCTTCTGGATCTTTATCCCGATATCCCCGGTCGCCTGTAATCTTCTCATCTTTTCGATCAGGGGATGAAACTCCGGGTCTGAGTCATGCATGTTCGCCGGACCACCAAAACTGTTTTGAATGCCATTTACGGATTGCACACAGAGCCGGAGCAGCAAATCGACCCGATAGCCGGTCTGGATGAGGTTGAGGATGGCCGCGGGTGGTATCGGGGACATGAGGCTCCGGGCAAATTTTTCTCCCATGAGAGGATTGTAGGTAATGGTCGGGCGGTCGGTGTACGATCCCGAACTTCCCAGGGAGAGAGTATTTGCAAAGGCGTCACCGGTAAAACGGTTGGTAAGCGGCGATTGAAAAGAAGCCCCGACGTTCGCCTGCGTCTGTAATGCATACTGGGTGATCACGGAGGCAACATCCAGAAAAACCGGTGCATGCCCGTACCGCAACTTCACAAGGTTGAGGAGCATCTGACTCTCCCAGGAATCTGAGATCGTAGCCACATAGGCAGACCGGTCACGAACCACTGAATCCGGTCCGATTGAGGCGCAACCCGCAAAAAGAAAACCCATAATCCCCAGGAATATCCAGAGAAGTCCTTTGCGTTCTTTCATGGCCGGCCTTCTCCTCCTGTTTGCTTTAGTTTCGATTCAACGGGAAAGGAAATCATTTTATTTTACTTCTTCGATCTCGCCCGGCCGCCAGGTCTTGTTGAACCACGGTTCGAGAGGGCTGTAAAGGCGCAGGATGGTATTCCAGCCCTTGCCGGGAACGGTCTGGATCCAATTGACCTTCCCTGCAGGTTTCTTGGTTCCGAAGTAGATGTCCACAGACCCGTCCTTATTGACGACAAGGTCCTTGTCCTGACTCCCCATGCTCGGGAACTGCTGGTCTGTCTGGACCATTGAACGTGCCTGGTTATCGTATACGATCACTGACCAGAAGTTCTTGACGGGTATATTGGAGGGCAGATGCAGTTTGTATGTTTTGCTGCCGTTAAGGGGAGCGCCGTTTGCATCTTTGGCTGTCCACGCATACTGAGAGCCCTGGCCCACCATCTTTTCCTCCATGGCCGGGGTCACGCCGGTCGCCATGAAGTAATAGTAGATGTATGCGTCCATGTTAAGGACGCCCGGCTGGGTCTGGAACTTGTAACCCCCGATGAACGGTAATTGCCAAAAACTCCCCGGATAGTAGAATGCTTCCTTCTGCCGCGTTCTAAAGGCGATAGCTCGGGCTGTTGCATCGCCTACCGAGGCGGCCTCGGCGAGAACCTTCTTCATGCGTGCATCGGGCTCGAATGGTTTGCCTTTCTCTATGCCTATGGATGCAAAAAAACCGAGCCGGATGGGGTCGATGGATTCACTCGGCTCCTCCTGGACAACCTGGTTGAGGAGTTCCCAGAATGCATAATCTCCAGGCGCAACGGTAGAGAATGCCTTGCCGGATACGTTCACGAATTTCATGGACGGTGGATTCGAGGCTTCGGAAAGGCGATATACCCGGGTGTGATTCTTTACCAGATCAACACCAGGCTTCGGATCCCCGTTTACGACGAAACTGCGCCAGGGGGCCCAAAGGCTGTATGTAGGTGACCTCACAACGAAATAACCGGGAGGGACCTCGCCCTTGTAAGCCGGGGGCAGGATCAGGAACTTACCGCCCGCACCCTTGTCAGGCCCTGTGAACCCGATATCTGCCACCCATCGGTACCACATGTCATTGAGGGTGCCCAACACCTTCGGCGGGGCTTCAAGTACCAGCGGACCTCCGCGCAGGTCGAGCCACATCCAGCTATAGGGGGTCTGGGTGTTCGGGGTCAGGAAGGTCGACTTTGAATCCATCCTGTTCTCGAAGATCGGCACCGTCGTGTTCGCCGGTCCCAGTTTGAGGATCTCGTTACGGTTCGCAGCCTGGCTGACGGCAGGTATTGCCAGCAGATAGGCCTGTACCGCCCGCTGGAAATCGAGATTGTCGTATAATTTATCAACCGTTGCCTTGTCGGGAAAACCGTCGAAGAAATTCAACGTCCCGAGGCGGGTCTCCACTTTGTCCGGAGTGGCGATGCCCGGCGGTAAAGTTGTTGTCATCTTCATTTTGGGTACCTGAGCCAAACAGGGTATAACAAGGCTGACGACCATCACACCTAAAAAGATCGCGTTAAGTGTCCATCTGTTTTTCATTTCGTAAACTCCTTTCGATCATAATCGAGGATGGTTGTGACCTAACCGTGATACTTCTTCAATGGCTCCCGGACCGGCCAACGGCTCGGCAGCAGCTTGCCCGACGGTTCGTCGAAACGGCAGCGGAGTGTCCCGAGCCGCTCGAAAGCGACCTGGATCTCGGCGCCCGGATCGACAAAATCATCGTGGTCGCAAGCGGTGCAGTCGGGAATGGTGCCGAAGCCCATTACCGAGCCCGGTTTCAGGGGAGCGATAAACTGAAGCCAGGCGAAGACGTCTTCGGCCTTATGGCTTATCTCCGATGTTGATCCCTGGTGCTTGACCTGCCCATTCACCAACACTGTCACCTTAAGATTATATGGGTTAACAGCCTCATCGGGCGTGACCAGGTAAGGTCCCAGCTGGTTGCCCTTTGCCATGTCCTTCGTCAGGCAGAACCCGCCGACAAACTCCGTGGCCTGAACATCTCGGGCCGAAACGTCGTTGAAGATGCAGAAGCCTGCCACCGGCTGCCTTTCGTTCCCATACACAACGGCCAATTCAGGCTCAATGTCGAGTCGCGACGTGTATATCGGCCAGGGGACGGTTTCCCCGTCACCTGCTATGGAGTTCATATTGCTTTTGTAAAAAGAGAGCGGCTCGGGCTGACCTGCTGCATTTTCATCGTTCCCTCCTGCGGATATCACTCAGTTCTTCAAGCAATACAATAGTTGGTATCAAGAGCTCTTCAACTTATACTGTCATGCCCGAACCATAAAGTTCTGTCAAGGTGATCTATGGATCGTTTAATCAGACAGTGCCTTCTTCCGGGCTGCTTCCGCGCGTAATTTGTCTTCCTGCGCCTTCTGTGCTTTTCCCGTTTCCTTCAGGTCTATCGTGACCTTGCTGATCTTGCCGGTAAATTTATATGGTGCCTGAATTCCATAGTTCGCAACAACAGGTGTTTCTCCATCCTCACCGACATCGGCGCCTTCGTCACCGGAAAATGCGAGAGGCTGTGTCTGTTCAATGCGTCCCTCCGCAACCTTCCTGCCGTTGACAAATATCGTTCCCACGCCGCCCTTGCCGAGACCGCCGCCGTCATAGGCAAATTCATACCGTATCGTCGCCTTGCCCGCGCCGATAACCTGTTTGGCAGCGATGGTGGTGCTCTTCAACCCCAGGTAATTGTAGGTATAGGAAGGTTTCCCATCCTTCAGGTAGAGGCACCAGCCGCCGAAGCGCCCCGCCTGGGCGAGTATTACACCATTTGCTCCGCCTTTGGGAATGATCACCTCTGCTGTTATTGAATGGGAACGGTTCTTTGTGTTGATGAAAACATTTTCAGACATTCCTTTCATGCCTTCAAAGACGGTGAGCGTTGTCCGTCCCGCCATCAGGTCGGGCCGTCCGACCAGGGCCGAGTTGAGACGCTCGACACCGCGGTCATCGATGGGAAGCACGGGGTACTTGATCGCTTCCTTGATAAAGAGTTCCTGCATCTCCTTGAGCTTCTCCGGATTCTTTTTCGCCAGGTCGTCGACGAGGCTGAAATCAATCTTTGTGTTATAAAGTTCCCAGGTATCCTTTTCCAGGGCAGCCCGCGGCTCTGGTTCCCAGGGCGCCTTGTGCACGGTCCCGGCGAACCACCCGTCGTGGTAAATCGCACGGTTGCCGAAGATCTCGAAATACTGGGTCAGGTGACGGTCCTTTGCCTTTGCGTCATTAAAGGTATAGAACATGCTCACCCCTTCGATAGGGGTCTGGGCAACACCGTTCACCGTCTTCGGTTCAGGCAGCCCTGCAGCCTCGAGGATCGTGGGGGCTATGTCTATCACGTGGTGCCACTGGGAACGGACCTCACCCTTGCCCGTGATCCGCTTCGGCCAGTGAACGACCATTCCATTTCGCGTACCGCCGTAATTTGATGCGATCTGCTTGGTCCAGGTAAAGGGGACATCCCCGGCAACGGCCCAGCCTGCAGCATAATGATTGTATGTGCTCGGGCCGCCGAGGTCATCATAATGTTTCATGACGTCGTCGAACTTTTCCGTCACGTTGTTGAAATAGGTCATCTCGTTGAACATGCCGCTCATCCCGCCTTCGGCGCTTGCCCCGTTATCTCCCAAAATGTAAAAAACAAGGGTATTGTCAAGCTGGCCCATGTCCTTAATAGCGTCAACGAGGCGTCCGATCTCGGTGTCCGCGTACTCGCCGAATCCGGCATAGATCTCCATCTGGCGGGAGAAGAGCTTTTTCTCTTTGGCGGTCAGTTTGTCCCAGTCCTTGATCGCCGGCGGTTTCGGCGCCAGCCTTGTGCCTGCCGGTACCACACCGAGCTTGATCTGCCGGGCCAGGGTCTCTTCCCGCAGCCTGTCCCAGCCCTGGTCGAACTTGCCCTTATATCTGGCGATCCACTGTTTCGGCACATGGTGCGGCGCATGGGTCGCCCCCGGCGCAAAGTATATGAAGAAGGGCTTGTCAGGGGTCAGGGACTTCACCGATTGCACCCACCTGATCGCCTGGTTCGTCATGTCCGTCATGAAGTGGTAGTTCGGGTCTTTTGGCACCTCGACCCTGGTCATACCGTCGTAGATCGCCGGAGCCCACTGGTTCGTTTCACCGCCCATAAAACCGTAAAACTTGTCGAATCCTGACCGGGTAGGCCAGCGGTCCGTCGGCCCCGAAGGTCCTGTTTCCCAGGCAGCCGTCTCATGGTTCTTGCCGAAGTGGGCGGTCGTATAGCCGTTGTAACGCAGCATCATGGCCAGCGGGGCCACACTGTCAGGGCGCTTACCCGTGTTGCCCGGAAAGGCCGTTGCGGTCTCCATGATCGAACCCGTGTTGTTGGTATGGTGATTCCTGCCCGTAAGGAGGGCTGACCGTGTCGGCGAACTCAGGGCCGTTGTATGGAAATGGTTGTACTTGAGTCCGTTGGCCGCAAGACGCTCGGCGGTCGGCATGTTTATGGGACCGCCAAAGGCGCTTGGCTGGCTGAAGCCCATGTCGTCGATGAGAACGATAAGCACGTTCGGGGCCCCTGCCGGCGCTTTCACCTGAAACTGTGGCGGCGGCGTCCCGGCATTTCGGACATCAAGAACCTGACTGCGCGGATATTTTGGCTCTGGGATCGGCAGGTTCGTGCGGTCGGGCATCGTCTGAGCGCCAATTGTTGTCGCGCAAAGCGCTGTCAGCGTCATACCAATGCCGGCAGTTACACTCTTATTTTTCATGGCTCTCCTCCTGTACTCAATGACATCATCTGTTTTTTTTATTTTTCCGAAATTGATCTATTATGACAGGCTACCGCCATCAGGGCCGGAAACCGTGGCTTACGATGGTGATAACTAAGTTTGTTATCCATTTCGCTTGCTTTTCTTCTGCTGCGCTGATCTCTTCCAGGGTGTATTCCCTTATGTTTCCGAAGAATGATCAAAGTCCCGTCTTCAATGAATGATATAGGATTGCGAGAGCATATTGCTATTGGACTTTAGTCCAATACGGAGGTTGGCGTCCATGACACAGGTCCGGCGACCCGGGGTTGAAGATGCGGCAATAGCGCCTCAGGCTGAAGTTTTCACGATCTTTGGTCGTATGGTTCAATATTTGCCTTTTCCGCAAGGCGGACCAGTTCGGCCACTGAACCAACGCCCAGTTTTTCCATGATATGCGCACGATGGACCTTGATGGTCTTTTCGGCTATGTTCAGTTTAAATGCGATCTGTTTGTTAAGGAGCCCCGCTATGATATAGGGAAGCACTTCGCGTTCCCGGGGCGTCAGCCGGTCAAGGCGCATCCGCAGGTTATTCAGTTCATTGCAGGACATCCTGATCTGTCTGCTTTTCTCGACAGCTTTCACCACGGCATCTATGAGCTGCCCGTCTTCAAAGGGTTTGGGAAGAAAGTCCGTAGCGCCTTTTTTCATTGCCTGTACGCTCATTGGGATATCGCCATGGCCGGTAATGAAGATGACAGGCAGGCTGTCCTCAGTTTTGCCGAGTTTATCTTGCAGTGCCATTCCCCCTATCCCCGGCATCCGGACGTCAAGAATGATGCATCCCGTCCCCTGAAATGGTACCTGTTCCAGGAAATGTTCCGCCGAGTGAAAGGCTCTCGCCTCGTAACCGAACGAACGTAAGAGCCTCATAAGGCTTTTGCAAACGGAAGCGTCGTCGTCTATGACAAATACGACAGGTTCATCTTCGGTCATCATTTCGTTCCTCCAACGGCAGCTCAAACGAGAAGGTTGCTCCTCTATCCGGGTTGTTCTCAACCCGCATATGCCCGCCGTGGGCCTCGATAATAGAACGGCTGAGTGACAGCCCCATCCCCAGGCCGGATCGTTTGGTTGTAAAGAATGGCTCGAATATCCTGCCCAGATCTTCATCCGCAATGCCGGGCCCGCAATCGCTCACAGTCACGCGGACCTTGCCGCCTTCGACAATGTGCGCCCTTATGACTATCTTTCTCTGCACTTCAGCCAACATCGATTCCGCGGCATTCATCATAAGATTGGTCAGCACCTGCTGTATCTGGACCACGTCAATGTTCACCCCGGGGAGGGGATCAACGAAAAATGTGTCCACGTCGATATTCCGGATGATAGCCTCACCGTGAAACAGGGAAACGGCCTCATGGAGGACATCGCTGAGCGATATCACAATCTTTTCACTATCTTCCGGTTTTACCATGGCCCTCAAGCTCCGGATAATGTTGCCCGCCCTCCTGTCATCGTTTGCGATGTCGTTCAGAATGTCTTTGAGCTCATTCATGTCGAGCTCTCCGGAATCAATGAATCTCAGTGCTGCGCGGGCATTGCTCAGGATCGATGTGAGCGGTTGGTTCAATTCATGGGCCAGTGATGCCGTCAACTCCCCCATTCTAAACAAACGCTGCATTCTCAGCAGTTCTCTGCGGGATTCAAGGGCGTCCTTCTCAGCTTTTTTGCTCGCAGTGATATCCCTGGCCATGTGAACGAAACGCACGGACTCTCCCTTTTCGTCGAAAATGGGGTCAACCGAAACGTGGAGCCATTTTTCGGTTCGGCTGTCGTATATATCTCTTTCCTCGCGGTTCTTAACTTCATGTATCCGTGCCAGGGGACAATCAGCCGGGGGATGATCTTCACCGTGCATCAATGTATGACAATGCCTGCCTAAAGTCTCTTCCAACGGAACATTGAGGAAGTTCCATGCTGCCCGGTTCGCCTGTATGACGCGGCGTTCAGCGTCAAGGATCATGACCATGTCGGGAATGGAATCAAATGTGGTCTGCCATTCCAGGGCTGCGGCCTCGATCTTTTTTTCCATCCGTTTGCGCTCGGTAACATCCTTGCCGAATACAGATATACCGAAAACCTCGCCGTCTCTTTTCAGGAGATTGAGTGAAAGAAGAAGGACCCTGGTTCCCGTGCTGACCACATACTCTTCAGTGTAAGGCCCATGCCGAAGAGCACGCTCGTATAACCGGTCCCATTTTTCGGCGGTTGCAGCTGTGAAAGAGCCTCCTATCATATCGTGGGGACTCATGCCTTCCGTAATAACCAACCCGGTGCCCTGCCTGAAATATTCCGCGAGAGCCGTATTAAAGGTGATGAGGCCGAAACGTTCCGGGTCAACGGTCCATATCAGGTCCTGCGTGCTTTCCAGAATGGCGGTAACTGTCGTCTGTATTTTTTTTGCTGCAACTTCCGCCTCCATCCGTTCGGTCACGTCCAGGGATACGCCCATAAGCTTGTCTGTATCGCCGGCAGTGCCAGGTTGCATGCGGCCCCTCGAAACGAGCCACCGGATGGTCCCATCCGCAAGAACGACGCGGTATGTGACCCGGGTATCATCATTCGATTGAGAGGCCGTACGCATTGCCTCCTTTATCTTTTCCCGGTCTTCAGGATGGACCATATTGATAAATGTATTGAGGTCGAGTTTATAGTCCGGGGGCAATTCGAATAATTGAAGGGCCTGGGCCGTTGCCCAGTACTGGTTTGTTTTAATGTCGAGGATCCACAATCCTATACCTGCAGCGGTTGATGCAAGGCTCAGCCGCTCTTCGCTCTCACGCAGGGCCTGATCGGAATATTTCCTCGCAAGGGCATTTGCAAATATCTCAGCAACAAGCTGCAGTTCTTTTACGATATCTTTCGACCAGGAAAACGTCTTAATTGTGGCAAAACTCAACGCGCCGATCAGCTGTCCCCTCCCCGGAGACAAGGGAAATACCGCGGTAGACCTGACGCCGTAATGAGCCCAGGTCTCTCTATCGCGGTCTGCCTCTGCCGGAGCTTTGTCAACGGATATGGCGATAGTTCTGCCGGCTTTCACTTCTTTCATACACCAGGGGAACAGTTCCTCCGCATCGATCTTCTCTGGTAAAGGCGAGCCCCCCGGTGGCCGGTAGAGGTGGGTTATTGTCAAGTACCGCGGCATTTCTTTCGACCATTGCCAGGCTACTCCCATATCAAGGCCGAAGCGTCTGCAAACCGCAGAAATGGCATCGTCAATCTCCGAATCAACATGTTCGGGCGGCATATTTATGAAACGTCGTGAAAGATCGGTCAGTATTTCCAGAAAGGCTTTTCTATACATTCTTTTCCATTAGTTTGATCATTATATAAATTGTACACATTGTTCAATCAAAAGGGATGTTTTTTTAACATAGCTTTTTTTTCTTAAAAACCGCTCAAACATTCAAACTGTCTTCCCAACTCCTTCATCACCGCCTCCGCGATGACCCGGTGGCCTTTCCCGTTCGGATACCTGGGGTCCCGCAAAACAAGGTCTTTGCTCCTGAGGCCGTGTTCCTCAAGATATCCGGCCCAGTGGTAATGTACCGGGACCAGCCGGCAATCAAGGTCTGAGGCCACGATCTTCAATGACCGGTAAAATATATAGACAGCGTCCATGTCGCAGGGGTCATCGAAGGCGTGGGATGTTGCCAGAAATATGGCGGGGCTGAAACGAGCGCGGGCCAGCCTGATCATTTGAACAAGATTCTCCTGGAATTCCGAGCGGTAGACGCACTGGAAGGCATCATCGATACCGAAATGGAAAAGCAGAATATCCGGCCGGAAGGGATCGATGTCCTGATAGAACGTGCCGACACCGTCAAAGGTCGTTTCCCTGTACCTTGAACGATTGACGATCTCTATCCCCCTTTCGGAAAGAGGCCCCCCGATGAGGTCGACATAACCCTTCCTGACACCGTAACCTGCCGCTATGCTGCCGCCTCGGACAAGGACCCTCAACGACTTCCCTCCGGGTTTTTCATAATTACAGACACAAATTACCGCTAACCTTTTTTTCGGTTCATCATTGCGTACAAATGACCTTGTATATCACAGGCGGGGAGCTTGTCAAGGAATACAAAAAAACGATAAGCTTCTTCGGCGGTCCACCACGCTCTATCGAATGATTGTTCACGCTGTCAGCGGTGTTTGCGGTGTGTCCGGATGGAGTGAGATATCTTAAACAGGAAAAGGAACGGGTACAGGCCGGTTGTCTCCGGCCTGTACCCGTTCCTTTCTTATCCTTCCCTCATTCATTCCCTGCGAGCCTTTTCTCGACATCGCCCGCATCTCCCGCCTGCTGGAGGGACGATATCTCCTCGGCGGAGAAGACCCTGTCTATATCGAGGATGATGATGAACCTCTCGTCCTTCTTCCCCATGCCCTTTATGAACTCCGTCCTCAGGCGGGTGCCTATCCTGGGCGCCGGCTCGATCTGCTCCGATTCGAGCTCGAACACCTCCTGGACCGAGTCGACCAGGGCGCCTATGATGACATCCTCTCCCTCGAAGGCGACCTCCACCACCACGATGCAGGTGTTGATGGTCTTCTCCGTCACGGACATGCCGAACTTGAGGCGCATGTCCAGGACGGGGACAACGGAGCCCCTGAGGTTGATGACGCCCCGCATGTACTCCGGGGTCCGGGGCACCCTGGTGACGGTGGTGAACTCCAGTATCTCCCTGACGTTGACCACATCTATCGCGAAGATCTCGTCGCTCAGCTGGAAGGTCAGGTATTGTCTCGTGCCGTTTACGGAAGACACACTCATGTTTTCCTCCTTAGAACCTTTCAAATTCTTCGTCGAACCTGTCGCCCGCTGATCCCATGTCGAGGCTGATCCCGTCGGAGGGATCGCCGCTGTCGGGGGCGCGTTTTCCCGCCTGCACCGCCTGCTGGGGCTCCCTGATGCCGGAGACCTTCTTTATCTCCTTCCGGGGCGCCTTCACCTGGGCGGCCCGGGGCCTCTTTTTTGCGCCGTCGCCGTTGCCTGTCCTGAAAAAGCCTATGATGTCCTGGAGGTGTTCGGCCTGGGAGGAAAGCTCCTCCGCGGTGGACGCCATCTCCTCGGTGGCGGAGGCGTTCTGCTGGATGACCTGGTCGAGCTGCTGGATGGCCTTGTTGATCTGGTCCGCGCCGGTGTTCTGCTCGTTGCTGGCCGCGCTGATCTCCTGGACGAGCTCCGCCGTCTTCTGGA
>JAKLET010000006.1 GCA_022711595.1 Deltaproteobacteria bacterium | reverse complement strand
AGCGTTACATCACCGAGGAGCAGAACAGCTGGCTGAACCGGGTGGCCAGGGTCGCCGAAGGCGGCCAGCCGAACGTGGTCGTCAATATCGACAATAAGACCGGCATACCCTTCAATGCCAGGGAACTTGCACCGAAGACAGACAAGCGCCAGCAGATCCGCACCATCATGCTCGAGCTTGCCGGCACGGACCCGGCAATCAGAGGGGCCTTCGGGGTAAAGGGGGCATAAATGGCGAGCTTTCCCACACTGGGCGTAAACCCGACGATCACGGACTGGAGGGAATCCAAGGTCGACGACCCCACGATCCGGCTGAAGACCGACGGCGGCTACACGGTCACGGGGGTGCGCTTCACCAGAACACCGCCAAAGAAGTTTCACCTCAAATACGAACCGCTGTCCGCCGCAGAAAAGGCGTCCCTCGAATCCCTCGAGAACGAGGTCCACGTCGGCGCGGGGATGATCACCTGGACAAATCCCTTCACGGGGGTTTCCGTCGATGGCCGCCTTGCCGCCCCGATCGAGTTCAAACCCTATAAGGGCGCACCCGGTCTCTGGTCTGCAGAATTTGATTTCGAGGAGGCATAGATGTCCCTTCCCAGCGTCCTCAAGTACGCGAAGAACGAGATCGCGTCGATCTATCCCTGGCTTTTCCTGCTCGATGTGACAACGCCCGCGGGCGCCACCTTCTATTTCGTGCACAACAACGAGAACATCACGTTCCAGGGACGGATCTATACGCGCTTCCCCTTCCAGATCGAGCTGCCGGAGATCAATTCGGAGGGAGCGGTCCCCTCGTGGAACATAAAGGTCAACAACACGTCGAGGGTGCTCGAAAAGACGCTCCAGGAGACCAAGGGCATGACGGATTCGCTCATTGTCATGCGGATCGTCAATGCCGCCTATCTCTCGGAGGACTACGTCGACCTCGAGACGGAGCTCAAGGTCCTTGAGGCGTTCTCCGATTATACCTGGATCACCTGGCGCTGCGGCGGCAGGAACCTGTTCCGGGATCTCTTCCCGCTTTACCGGTACTTGGCAAACTACTGCGCACACAAGTTCCGGTGGCACGAGTGCTATTACAACGATCCCGCGGCGGCGGCGGTGAAGGGTGACGACGGCAATGACTATATCTGCTATGTCACCCATGTGTCGACACCCGATAACCGGCCGCTCACCGGCAAGAACTGGATGCAGGTCTGGAGGCGCAAGAACCGCCAGGTGCCAGGCGGCAGCGCAGGGTCCTGGTCGGCGGGCCTGCAGTACAGCGCCGGCACGGCAAGCTGCAAGCACACCCTTGCGGACTGCAGGCTCAAGGGCAATTCACGGCGCTTCGGGGCCTTCGTCGGCCTCGCGAACTCGGGGGTTAGGATTGTCTGATATCCTCGATGTAAGGGACCTCATCGGCAAACCCTTCAGGCCGCTTGGCCGCGGCCCGGACGGTTACGACTGCTGGGGCCTGGCCATGGAGGTGGCCCGCAGGCTGGGGGTTAAGCTGCCCGATTTTGCCTATGGCGATGACCTCGACGTGACATGCCTGAACGGGCTTATCACCGGGAACAAGGACCGTATCCTCGAGCTTGGCAGGCCGGAGCCATACTGCCTGGCGGGGTTTTCCCTGATACCCGGCTACGAGACCCACGTCGGCACGGTTCTCGAGGACTGCCGCAGGTTTATCCATATCCGCCGCAGGCACAACGTCATCATATCCAGGCTCAGTGATCTCTTCTGGAAGCCTCGCGTCAGGGGGTTCTACCGTTGGATCCGGTGACGATAAAAGAATTTAGAAGCCCTTTCCGGTATATACAACCGAGGGTAATCGAACTTGAGCCCGGCCGGTGGATGTGGGAGGCGTCCCTTGAGGATGTCCGCCGCTCGCATCTTCCGGAGATCGTTCCCTTCGCGTTCGTTGTGAACGGGGTCCCCGTCAGGAAAGAGGACCTGCCGGCGATATGGCTGTCCCCGGGGGACCAGGTGATCGCCGTCCCATACGTCGGCGACGATGATATCATTCCCATGGTCATCGGCGTCATCTTCGCTATCATAGCGACGGTCGTCAGCAGCGGAACCCTGGCCCCGGCGCTCGGTGCTGCATTTGAAGCGGGAGGGATCGGGGCAATCGCCGGTGCCGCTGCCGTTTCCATCATCGGCGGGGTCATCGTCTCCTCGATGGTCAAGGCGCCCGACGTGGCCACGCAGGATATGACCGGCTACGACACCTCGCAGTCCTATTCCTGGTCGCCGGCGACGACGCAACAGCAGGGTACCGCGATCCCCCGGCCGTACGGCCTCAACAAGCTCTACGGCAACGTCGTCAACTGGCACATCGACAACATCAACGACACCCAGTACCTCAATGTCCTCATCTGCCTCGGCGTCGGGCCGGTATCAAGGCTTTACAACTTCAAGATCAACGACCAGCCCGTCGAGAACTTCGCCGGCGTCGAGATCCACACGCGCTTGGGGCATCTCGACCAGACGCCGATACCGAATTTCAACGACACGAAAAAGGAATACGCCATCTCCCCGGTAAAGGTCGCCTACGGATCGCCGGTCACCTACACGACCGTCGATGACGATTTCAACGGGCTGGAGGTCGTCATATCCTTCCCGTCGGGCCTCTGGTATGCGAACGACCTGGGCGGCCTCGATGCGATAAGCATCAACCTCGGCGTTGAGATCAAAAAGCAGGGGACCGCCACATGGGTGCCCATAACCCAGCAGGTGATAGCAACAAAGGAGACGTATTTCGGGGGGAGGTGGAGCCTGGGCCGCTGGTTCGATGGTGAAGCGGGGCCGACATGGTACGAATATTCCACAGGCAGCACAAACCCTGCGGATCATTACGAGGGAGAATCGGCGGGCATCGTACCGGTTGGGGATTGTCTATACGAGCTTCTCTGGCACTGGATCTCCCAGGAATACTCCCGGACCGTGTATACGACCGTGAACTACGTGACCGTCACTGGGGCGCAGAGCACGGTGATCAGGAGGACCTTCAGGGTGAATAACCTCGATCCCGGCAAGTATGACATCCGGGTGACGAACATGACCCCCGACAGGACATCTTCCCGGTACGGCGACGATTGTTACCTTACATCGGTCCAGGAGATCTACACGGATGATTTCGAATACCCGCGGATGGTCCTGGTAGGCATCAAGGCCCTTGCCACCGGGCAGATCTCCGGAACGATCAGGTTCAGTTGCTACTGCGACGGTGCCCTGATCAGGGCGACGCTGGACGGATCGGCCTGGCAGACCGCCTATTCCCGCCGTCCGGCATGGATAGGATACGATATCCTCACGAGGCCCGTGCTCGATAACAACGGCAGCCCCGTCCGCTATGACGGCCTGATGCCCGACAGGGTGGACACCGACGCTCACCTCGAGCTCGCCGGGTACAATGCGACCTTTGTCCCCGATGGTTCCGGGGAAACGGAAGAGCTGTGCCTTTTCGACGGCGTCTTCGATCATGCTTCAACGGTGTGGGACTCGCTGCTGAAGGTTTACCGCATCGGCCGGGCGGCACCTTATTACTCGGGGACCAGGATAACCCTCGCGATCAACAAGCCCGAGGCGTCTCCGGAGAGCGGTTTCCTGGTCGGCATGGGAAGCATACTGAAAGACTCTTTCCAAGAGCACTGGTCGTCGATCGAGGAGAGACCCACGGAACTCACCGTCGAGATCCTCAACAAGGACAACGACTTTGCCAGGGAACCCCTGCAGGTGATAAATCCGAACCTTGTCACCAACAAGGCGTCGCTGAACATGGACATGTTCGGGGTGATCAGGACGTCCCAGGCCTGGAGGGACGGGACGATGCGGCTCAAGGCGAACGAACTGCTCACGAACACCGTATCGGTGAGCCTGCCCGTCTCTGCGATCGAGTGCCGGATCGGGCAGGTCGTCAATATCAGCCACGATGTTCCCCAGTGGGGTTTCTCGGGGCGCGTCGCCGGCATCTCGGGGAACGATACGGTCATCCTCGACAGGGACGTCGCCATGGAGGCGGGGAAGACCTACGGGATCATAATCTGGCTAAAAAGCGACGAGCGCATCTACCGCCAGGTCCAGTCCGTCTCCGGGGGTGTGGTGGTCGTGTCCTCGCCCTTCGAGACCGGCCACATCCCCGAGAAATACGACAATTATTCATATGGCGAGATCGGCAAGGTGACGAAGCCATTCAGAATCCTGTCCGTCCAGCCCGACATGGACCACCGGTTCAAGCTCACCTGTCTTGAATACAATGCATCGCTGTGGAACCTGGACTCCCAGCAACCCGTGCTACCGACGCCTGACTATTCGGCGATCGACGTATTGCCTCCGGTCCTCAACCTGTCCGTCAGGGACCGGCTCACGAAGAGGGTGGACGGCACCATCGACGAGATGATCGAGATATCGTTTTCTCGTCCGTCGAACAACATGTACGACCACGCGGAGATCTACTACAACCGGGACAGCTCAGGCTGGCAGTTCGCCAGTTCCACCTGGGGCACATCTTACTTACTGCCCTGTATCGCCCTGTCAAGCTACAAGATTGCTGTCGTGACGGTCAATACCGCGGGCGGGAAGATGACCATCCCCGCAGCCCCGCAGGCCGAGATCGTGCCGCTCGGTAAGACCGCTCCGCCGTCGAACGTGGCAGATATCTGGGCGTCCCCGGCGATCGGCGGTCTGCGCCTCGACTGGACCGCGATATCCGATGTCGATATAGATTATTACCTGCTGCGATACCATCCCTCAGCGAGCGGGGCATGGACGGGGGCCATGGACGTGGCAAAGATCTACAGCACGTCGATCACACTGCCCGCGGCAAAGTCCGGCAAGTATCTGCTCAAGGCGGTGGATACGAGCGGCAATGAAAGCGCCTCCGCCATATCCGTCATAACCGACATCCCAACGATCCTCGCATGGAATGTCCAGGCCGAGCTTGTCGAGGAGCCTGCCTTCGCCGGCACGAAGACCCACATGGCCGTTTCGGCCGGAAAGCTCGTCCTCGAATCGCAGGGTTCTTTCGACGGCATCGCTGACCTGGATGCCGTTCAAAACATAGACTCTCTTGACCAGGCGTTCTGGCCCGACGGCTATTACGAGACGCCGGAGGTCGACCTCGGCAGCATCCAGACCGCCCGGTGCAGCGCCATCGTGGAGTTCGTCGGTGTGGACACGCAGCACCTGTTCGACAGCATTCAGGATATCGACGCGGTCAGCGACCTTGACGGGGACCTTTCCGGGGTGGGCATCCAGACGCAGATCGCGCTGTCGCAGAATGGTGTTGACTGGGGAGACTGGCAGAATTTCATGATCGGGGACTACACGGCAAGAAAGTTCAAAATGAGGGTCCATGTGTACACCAACAAGCCCACGCAGTATGTTGAGATCTCAAAGATCCATTTTATCGTCGACATGCCGGACCGGTCAGAACGGGGCCAGGATGTCACGGTCCCGGTGGGAGGACTCAGCGTCGCTTTCGCCCGGCCCTACATTGCAAAACCGCTCGTGCGGATCACCATCCAGTCAGCCCTGGATGGGGACTATTATGAGCTCGGCAGCGTAAGTACAACAGGATTCACTATCTATATAAAGAACGCGGGAAGCACAGTTTCACGCGTCATCGACTGGGAATCAAAGGGATACTAAAAGGAGGTATCTATGAAAAGGTTCAAATGTTACTTGATCTGGCTGCTCATGGCGGCGGTGCTGTCCAATCCGTTCATCGCAAGTGCGGCGCAGCACGATTTTGAGATCACAACGGCCGACGCCAACACCGGCGTTACGTTCCGTGCAGCCGTCAACGCCTCGCTCCAGGCCCTCGCGTCGCTATCATCTGGAGCGACCGCGCCATCGACAACGTATGCATTTCAGTTATGGGCCGATACCGGCAACGACCAGCTCAAGATCCGCAACGCGGCGAACAGCGGCTGGATCGTTGTCGGGAAGCTCTCCGAGATCTACCTGGGCCTGGCGTCGCTGTCGGTCCAGAATGATTTTACCGCGACACAGAAGATCAAAGGCGACGCGCTCCTGCTGAGGATCAGGGATACCGGGGCGTCAGGGGAAGAGTGGGGGATACGCTCCGATGGCGGCAACTTCGAGGTCCTCAAGAATACGGGAACGGAAGGATCTCCTGTATGGACCGTGCAGACCCGTATTGATGTCAACGCCCTGCGAATCGGCGACGGCACCGCCTCTGATATAAGGCTTATAGCAAATAACAGCGCGAGTGCAAAGCCGGAGATCCGCTACAGCAACACGGTGTCGAAATGGCAGTACAGCGACAATGGATCGACCTTCTACAATTTATCATCATCATCGGGATCACCATCTGGTACCGTCATCGCGTTCATGGGATCGACGGCCCCGGTTGGTTATCTCGAATGCGACGGCTCGGCGATCTCGATGACGACATACGAGACGCTCTATGACGTCATCGCAAACGACTACGGCCTGAACGCCGGAACGACCTTCACTGCCGACAATACGACAGAGACATTCACTGCCGCCGCTCACGGTCTGAGTAACGACAACGTCCTGGAGGTAAAAAACAGCGGCGGGGCCTTGCCCACGGGTATCTCGGCCAACACGAAATATTACGTGGTCAACGCGACGACGAACACCTTCCAGTTATCGGCTTCCAAAGGTGGGGCAGCTGTTGCCATATCTGACAACGGGTCCGGGACAAATACATTCCATAATCATTTCTTGATTCCCGATCTACGGGGCAGGTTCCTGCGCGGATGGGCACACGGGCAGACAACGGATCCTGACAGGACATCGCGCACCAACAGGGGCGACGGAACCGACGGGGATGTTGTCGGATCAAAACAAGGATATGAGGTTCAGGCCCATGTGCATACCGTTTACAGTTATATCTCGGCGGGATTCACCACGGGCGGTACGGCCTACCCTGTCATTAGCGGGGGTACGACCACCGGCTCATACGGCGGCAATGAAACCAGGCCCATAAATATCAATGTCATGTTTTGCATCAAATATTAGAGGATATGGAGGATCCCATGAAGATATACCATTATGATCCTAAAACCAAAGAATATACCGGGGAGAGCAATGCAAACCCTGATCCCCTTGAACCTGGATCTTTTTTGCAGCCTCCATTCTCTGCCCGGTTAAAGCCACCTGCCATCGGAAACAACCAGGCGGCAATATTTCAAGGCGGGACATGGATTCTTGTCGCGGATTATCGCAGGTCGACCTGGTGGAAGAAGGACGGCACGAAGTACGCCATAAACGACCTGGGTATTTCTCCGGAACCGACGGACACGGATTATGATCCACGGCCATCGGTTTACCATGTCTGGTCGGGAACACAGTTCATCCTGGACCGGGAAAGCTGGCTGAACGGCGAGATCAGGCCCAGGCGGAACGGTTTATTGAACGAAACCGATACGGTTTACTGCAATGCTGAGAGGTGGGAATCCATGACGACCGAGGCAAAACAGATATGGAAAACATATAAGCAGAACTTAAGAGACCTGCCGGCTGCAATCGATTATAGCAACCAGGTATGGCCGGCACGGCCTGTATAGTAGAGGAGACGGACAGCATCTAAGGGAATTTGACAATAGAAGACATAAAAGGAACGGATTTATATAGGTTTTTAGAGAAAGCTGGAAAGATCATAAACAATCCATAGCAGAGCCTTTAAATTGGTTCTCTTGAGAAAGAATCTAATTAACCGGCCTATTGTACACCTCTATTGGCAAGCAAAGTGCATAGTTTTTGATGATAATTGGAGTATTCAAACCTTATTTGATATTATCAAGCGGTTTTAAGAAGTCATTTATAACAATAATCGGCTCCCAATTATAACATGCGGCTACAAAAAGAGATAGTGTCAAGAATCTATAGCACTTTCCATGGCAACACCTGTCAACGGCTTATTCGGAAAAATTCGTTATCGGCAAGGGCGGCGCGCTTATTTCTCTTCCTGAGAGATCATAAGCAATAGTGCGCGCGCGGCCTCTTCTGGACCTTTTTGTTCCCACCCCGCAATTCCAAGTCTCGTTCGCAGTTGTCCGACAAAGATATCCTTCTTAAAAAAGGCCTCAAAAAATTTTTTCGCTATCTCCTCGTGTACGACCTTATATTGAACAGCCCCGAAAACGTTCACGAAATACGTATGTACCAGGCCTGTGGACGTTGTCGTACCCTTGCTCATTGCCGTTCCTTCACGGAATGTGTGCAGTGCCGTTTCAGGGGTTGCCAGCCGTTCGATAATAGGATGCTCCTCATCGATTTCCTCATAATTATTTGCGTACAACACCATATCTACGGAATAACCTTTTGTCACATTTTCATAGGTGGTCACCGGCAGCACGATCCGGGCATTCACCTGGTTGGGGCTCATAATGATCGAGCGATCAAGCTGGCCGAACGCATAGCCCGGCTGCAAATCGTCCAATCTAACGAACGCGCCGATTTCCGTACCATAGCCGACCACTTTCCCCTCCTGATCGATATCCAATGATCCCATATCATCGGCAATAATTGTGATCTCTTCGATCTGATCTTCGCCAATGATCCTGAACGCTTCGAGCGTCTCGGATTTTCCGGTTCCCGTATCGCCTATGATCAACAGCGTAAGGGAGCGATCACCTTTTGTCATTATCCTGACCATTGCGCCATGATAGGGCATTTTCCCCAGCTTCATCATCTTAATGTTATGGAGTGTCAAAACCATTTTTTTGAGATACCCGAAATAACCAAACAAATCGTTATTTGGACAAGCTGCCGCGATCATGTCATGCTCTATATCGTCATAGAATATGGTTGGCATGGGCGCAAGAGAATCAAGCGACGTTCCGGGTACCCCAAACACATAGACCGCATCAACTGGATGATTTAGAAATCCGTCATCAGCCAATTCAAACAGATTGCACAATGACAAACCGAGCTCATAGAATTTCTCGTGTATGTAAACAAGGATCAGGAGCGGGCCAACCTTTGCAGGATAGCAAAGCCACTCGTGAGGCATCACCTCGATTTGCTCCAGGGGGTTTTGAAAAACCCGTTCAAACTTGCCTGTCCGCTTATTCATTGGGGGATTGAGCAATAACGGCGGATACAGCATAATTTGCCTGATCACGGGAATGTTCCGCAGTTTCTGGTAACTTCCTCCAGGCAGCACTATATCTTTTGGCAGGGCAATTACCGCCACTTCCGCGCCTGCCCGTACCTGTCGGTAAGTATTGGGGTGTTGACCGGTGATGTTCTCTTCAATATCCCGATAGGTTTGTCGCACCAAATGCGTCAAAGATTCAATTGTCGAGCTAAAGGTCCGGTATGGGCGTTGGTCTAAACGGTCTCCCGTCGAATCACAGACGATAAACCGTTCGAATTCTCTCCAATAATTGTAAAGGCTTTCCACAAATGCCTGCAGCAGCGAAGGATTGGCAATGAACCGTTCCCCTCCTTCTATCAACTTGGGAACAGTCTCAAGTATCATTTTTTCAAGGACCTGGAATACTTGAATGAGCTCCCGAATATCGGTATGTTCGATCTCATGGTCTTGCTTGCCGAAGATCTGCAGCAGGGGAGATTGCCTGCGCTTCAGGTCATTGACAAAACGTGCGACCACCTCATGGAATAATTCGCTCGACATCAGTTCTTCCGGCGTTTCGCATACCCTGTCGCGTAAGAAGATAACGACTTTCCTATTTACAATCCTGAATGTTCCTTGGGTTTCCATATCACGTTCTCCTGTAAGTTGCGTCTATCCTCAAGGGGTTTTCCATATATAGTCGCCGAAACACATAAATAGTTAGTTTTATGGATATTATCAATGCTGATATAATTGTTCAATCAAAAATCGACAGGTTAGGGTTGCTTTTATAATTTGCTAACTCGATAACATTACAAACAATGAACAGGGGCAGGCCAAAGACAAAAGCTTATTTGGACAGATGTGAGTGATGGGTCTTTTTACTTTTCTACGGCATTGAGCTCCTTCTCCCGATCCGGTTCGAGGTCGGCTTTATCAAAAACACTGTCGCCGGGAAGGATCAGGGAGAATTCCCGGGTGTCGTCAATCTCGACCTTCGCGGAATCGACCACAAAATCGAGAATATGACCTCCCCGGCTAAAGTCGGCGGAGAGAAAATGCAGGTGATAGCCGGGAACATTGACGCCCTTGACGAAAGACGGGCATTTGAAGCCGACAATGGTCCCCCGGACATTGGAGTATTCGAAGACCGGCTGCTTTTTGACCACCTCCGACAGGGGCCTGTATGGTTTTGCCTGGGCAGGGACACTTCTCGTCTTCACCGCACGGAAGGTCCCGGTGACCTTAAAGGCATAGAAAATATTCCGCGTCGGCAGCGACCCGTCCGTTATGCCGATGAATTCCCGGAATGTGAGCCCGGGTTTCAGGGGAAACGTCCTGTCTGCCTTGAAAAATGTGACTGCAGCAAAAGGTGTTTTCAAGGAAAGGGCGGGCCTGACAACAGCGCCCGTTGATTTCACCTGGTAAAAAACACCGTCGAGCAATACCATCTCACCGTCGAGGGCATTGAAGGTACCAAGGCCGAAATCTCCTTTTTCCCTAAGCTCCCCCAGGGTCGTCTCGCCGTCGTACACACCGGTCATGAGGGCATCGATCGTCGATATCTGTGTAAGAGTGTCTTCACCGGCAGGGCACACACCCGGGACAAACATCAAGCAGACAACCGCAATTGCAAAAAAACGTTTCATCGTATCCAGCCTTTCTCAAGGCGACAGCTGCACCTGGTCGCCGAATTTTTCCTTCAGTGCCGCGGCCAGGTCATCGGCATGCCTCTGCGACTCAAACTCCACCATCAGTTCGCCGCCGTCCCCGACGACAAGGCGCCCGAAAGCCTTGACCACCTCCGCGACATCATTCGGCTCAACCGTCCACCAACCCCTTGTCCTCCTTAACAGCTCTTCCCCTTTAAGTTTCTGGGGAGTGACAAGATCAATGGAACGAAACCATGCGTCCCACCCGACCTGCGCCGGGGCCCTGAGCACTGGCGCCACCGGGTCGTGATAGATCCTGCATCTGCCAAAGAGCCTGAGGCGGATCATTTAAGCGCCTCTTCAACCAGCTTTATCAGTTTCTGGTCCGTCGGCAAGCTCCCCTGCGGTATATTGATACCCCGTGCGGACATCGCCCTGGCGAGACAGAGAATGTATATGGCCACGGCGGAGCTCTCATCACCAGCGAGACCTCTCTGCATCACGTACGCCCAGGAATGCTCGAAATATTTCAGGGCCGTTTCCCGAAAGCGGCGAAGCCTTTCATCCGTTGAAGAGATGCCGGCAGCTGCGAGAAATTCTCTCTGGGTCTTTTCTACCGCTGCAAATACACCGCGCATATAACGGATCTGCGGGTCGTAACCCCATGTATCGCTGTCGACCATGAAAAAGAATATAATTGAACCTCGCCATGGTGTCAATCGTAAAGGCCGCCGCCGGGGTCCCTGAGAGCGCTGCAAAGAATTATTTTTTCACTTTACAAGGCCCCGGGTGTTGGATAATATTCTATCAATCATGAAAAAGACCCTGCTGATCATAACCATTCTTGCCATACTTACCCTTTTCCCGCCCGCAGCAAAGCCTTCAGGGACAACGACCGGTATGGCGCCGACGGACATGTTCCTGCTGTCCTTCGGTAAAGGCGCCGTTCAGGCAAAACTTTACTCCGATTATTTCTGCGGCGCCTGCAAGGCCCTTGAACCGAACATCGAATACCGCCTCGCGGATCTGGTAAAAAGGAACATAATAACGATCACCTTTGTGGATGTGCCCTTGCACCAGAATTCCGCCATGTACGCACGCTACTTTCTTTACATCCTGAACGATAAAAAAGAGATCGGTCGTGCCCTTAAGGCTCGCGGCGCGCTGTTTGAGGCAGCTCAGCTGAACATCACGGACAAGGACAGGCTGGAGGATTTCCTCGCGAAAAAAGGTTTTAAAGTGAAGCCTTTTGATGCCAAGCCCGTTTTTTCCATTCTCCAGGGATACCTCCGGGAAGACAAGATCACCGCCACGCCGACCTGCGTCACATTAAAGGGCGATAAAAAAGAGTTCCATCAGGGAGTGGCCAACATCACGAAGGTTCTCGAAGACCTCAAATAGGCATATGAAAGAAGACGAAGATCTCAAAAAGCGCATACTCGAAGAATCAAAAATTATTGCCGTCGTCGGCCTGTCGCCGGACCAGGGGAAAGCCAGCAACGTCGTTGCGAGCTACCTTATCGGACAGGGCTACCGGATAATTCCCGTCAATCCGAATCACAGTGATATACTTGGGCAAAGATCCTATCCGTCGCTTACCGACATCCCGGAAAAGATCGACATCGTGGACATCTTCATGAAGGCCGAAAACCTTCTGCCCGTCGTCAGGGAGGCCGTGGCACTCTCACCGAAGGCGATATGGCTGCAGCTCGGCATCGTGAACGAAGAAGCGGAAAAACTGACCGCGTCCGGAAACATCCCCTTTTTCATGGACCAATGCATCAAGATAGAACACGCAAAGCTTTTCGGCAAAAAATAAAAGAACGTAAAGCGTAAGGAGTAAGGCGTGTACAAACGGATACATAGGTAACAGATCATACCTATCTGACGCCTTACGGCCTCATTCACGGCCTCATTCACGCCTTACGCTTTACGTTCTTTATTATTGCCTGTCAGTTCGTTGAGCTCGCGGACGGTGCGTTCAAATTCGCCGTACAGGGGTGTCTCACGGTTTTTCAGCGCCTTCACCAGCTCGTTGTAGTACCAGATGGTCCCCTCACGGCCGCCGGCGAACCTATCCCAGAGCACCTCTCCCACCTGGCGGTAATCGCGGGCAATGGCCCGGGCATTGTGGAGCTTGTCGGCCGTCATGACGAGGATGGCCTCGTCGGGTTTTTCCGGAATGCGTGCGATATAGGACTCTTTCCTCTCCCGCCACGGAGGCTTCGGCATGGTATGAGAGTCCGTACACGCCTCGACGATCGCGGCAACGCGCTGCCCGAACCTGCCTTTTATCTCCTCCAGCATGGCAAGTCCGCCCTGGTCTTCCACGGCGTCATGAAGAAGCGCGGCGATCACCTGGTCCTCGTCTCCGTGGCCCTCGATAACAAGAGAGGCCGCGCCGAGAAGATGGGCCGTATAAGGAACGTTGCTTCCCTTACGCACCTGTTTTGCATGCAGTCGCGAGGCATAGGCAAGGGCGTCTTCGAACCGCTGTGAAAGGGCCCTCCCGGGAGCTTCCATTGAACCCTCCTTTTTCACGGTACATCTCCTGCCCGCAGACCCTTTTTAAGTCCGCGCAGCCGTTCTCAGACCAGGGGCATCTCCTTCGGCGGCGCCGTAAAGGAGAACAGGGTCGCCACGGCCTCGGTGAAGTAAAACGTCACAAACGTCTCGTCGTCCGCTCCCTTCGGGTAGATCTTGAGAAGGTTCTCGGACTCGGTGAACGCCTGGGCCTTGGCCTCCCTGGTATCGTCAAAGGCGATCCGCCCCCGCACCCTCATCCACGTCCCGTCGCTCCCCATATCGGAGATCTCGATCTCGGGGTTCCGTGACATCTGCTTGTATACTTCCTTCGTTGTGTTCGTGCAGAAATAGAGCGCGCCGTTCCTCTTCATACTGAAACCGAAGGGGCGGACGCGGGCCTTCGTGCCGTCAACGGTGGCGATATGAAAAACGGGATTTGCCTTCAGATACTCAACGGCAGTAGTCATGTGACCTCCTGGAAAGTGGTTTGTTGCTGCTCTTACAACCTGATATTACATCCGACCGCATGGAATGGTCAACACATAAGCTCGGCCGGTGCCGGGCCTCTATCCTTTAATGACCGGCCGCTTATTCACCCTCAATGCCGGTAAGTTCTCTCTTGTACTTTTTTATAACGTCCAAAAAGGCCTCTCCGTAACGTTCAAGCTTTTTTCGCCCCACCCCGTGAACGTTCTCCATTTCCTCAAGGGAATCGGGGAGGGTTGTGGCGAACTCTATCAGTGTGCTGTTGTGAAAGATCACGTAGGCGGGGAAAGAATTTTTTTGGGCAAGTTCAAGCCTCAATGACTTCAATCGTTCCAACAACCCGCTATGACATTCACCCCGAACGGCAGTTTTATTACCTGCGGCGCTCAACCGTCCTTTCTTTTTCTTTCGCCTTTCACCCGGTTTGTCCGCGACAACCGGGTCTTTACGCAACAGGAATTCCTGTTCGCCTGACAGGACCGGTTTGCACCTGGAGGTCAGGCGCAGCCCCCCTTTCCTTTCCATGTCGACCTTCAGAAGCCTGGCGGCGACCAGCTGTCTGAACACCGATTTCCATTCAAGCGCCGAAAGTTCTTTCCCTGCAGCATAGGCCGGGATCCTGTCGTGACCAAAACGGCCGATCCTCTCCGTGTATTTGCCCGTGAGCACATCTATCAAGTAGTTCGTCCCGAACATCTGTCCCGTTCCATGCACACACGACAACGCCTTCCGGGCAATGGCACTGCCGTCGACCGTTTCCACCCCGTCGATGCACAGATCACAATTTCCGCACGGTCCGGCGGGTTCTTCCCCGAAATAACCGAGCAGCTGCTGCCTCCTGCAGTGCGCGCTTTCGCAATAACCGAGCATGGCCTCCATCTTCTTGTATTGTATCCTCTTGAACTGGTCATCACCCTGCGAATCGTCTATCATTTGCTGCAGCTGGGCGACATCCGACAGGCCGTATATCATCCACGCCTCGGAGTCTTCGCCGTCACGTCCGGCGCGCCCCGTCTCCTGGTAATAATTCTCCAGCGTTTTGGGGAGATTGAGGTGCGCCACGAAACGTATGTCCGGTTTGTTGATGCCCATGCCGAACGCTATCGTGGCAACCATGATGACCTCTTCGCCCCGGAGGAACTCCTTTTGATGCCTCAACCTGGTGCCCTTGTCGAGACCTGCGTGATATGGAAAAGCGGTCAAGCCCTTCTCTTTCAGGAAACCTGCTATCTCATCGGTCTTTTTCCTTGTCATGCAGTAAACGATGCCGGATTCACCGGGGTGTTCGTTCCGGATAAAATCCAGCAGCTGGGCCTTTTCGTTCTGCTTGAGCTCGACCCTGTACCTGATATTGGGCCGATCGAACCCGGAGACGAAATGCCGGGCGTTCTCCAGGCGCAGCTTTTCAATGATGTCCCGCCTCGTGATCTCGTCGGCGGTCGCTGTGAGGGCTATGCGCGGAACGTCGGGGAACATGTCCGCGAGTATGCCGAGCTTCAGGTATTCTGGCCGGAAATCGTGCCCCCATTGGGATACGCAGTGTGCCTCGTCAATTGCGAAGAGGCAAATCTTCGTCTTGCCCAGGAACCGGAGAAATTCCGCCGTCACAAGCCGCTCCGGCGCGACATACAGCAGGTCCAGTTCGCCATTCATCGCCGCCTGTTCAACGTTATAAGCTTCCCCGGCATACAGCGTGGAATTGAGAAAACCTGCCCTGATCCCCAGCTCCCGGACCGCGTCCACCTGGTCCTGCATCAACGCGATCAAAGGAGACACCACGACACACGTACCGGGGGAAATTATGGCGGGAACCTGGTAGCAAAGGGATTTCCCGCTCCCCGTGTGCATCAGCACAAAAGCGTCCCTGCCTGCAAGAAGACTGTTTATGACCTCCTCTTGATGAGCGCGGAAACTGTCATATCCGAAGTATCGCTTTAAAACACCATGCGGGGTAAGCCCGCCGCCGTCAATTCCCATCCAATCTCCTCCGCTGTTGCCTGTTTTCTTTGCCGCCCAATCCTACCACAGATCAAAACCTGAAATCTCGTTCCAGGTTCCTTTCGGGTTTGCAATATCCTGCCCATAATTGATACAATATAGTCCCGGCAGACGAGTGCCGGTAAAAGGATACGATAAATAAGGACCCGCAGGGACTGAACAATTTTAACAAAGTGCCTGGAACCTGGACAATGAGAATGTGATGAAAGCGCTTCTTGTCTATCCCGAATACCCCTTGACCTTCTGGAGCTTTAAGTACGCCTTGAAGTTCGTCTCCAAGAAGGCCGCCTTCCCTCCCCTGGGATTGTTGACCGTTGGAGCAATTCTTCCCAAAGAATGGGACATCCGCCTGGTGGACCTGAACATTCACGGCCTGGAAGACGACGATCTCCGGTGGGCGGACTATGTTTTCATCAGCGCCATGCTCGTGCAGAAGGAATCCGTTGCCGCAATCCTCAGGGAATGCCGCCGTCTGGGAAAAAAGGTCGTGGCCGGAGGCCCTCTCTTCAATGGCTCACCGGAGGAATACTTGCCGCTCGTCGACCACCTCGTCCTGAACGAGGCGGAACTGACGCTGCCGGACTTCCTGAAAGACCTGGCCCGGGGTGAGGCCGGGAAGGTGTATCGATCGGCCTGCTTCCCGCCATTATCGGTGACGCCCGCTCCCCGCTGGGACTTGATAGAAATTAAGGACTACGCTTCTCTCATGGTCCAGTATTCACGTGGGTGCCCTTACAATTGCGACTTCTGTGACATCACGGCCATGTACGGCCGCATACCGAGACTGAAGGACACAGAACAATTTATACAGGAATTGCAGGTGATCTATGACAGGGGCTGGCGGGGCAGCGTCTTTGTCGTGGACGACAACTTCATCGGCAACCGTGTTGCCGTGAAGAAGATGCTGCCGCGCGTGATCGAATGGATGAAGGCCCACGATCACCCCTTTCTTTTCTTCACCGAGGCCTCGATCAACATCGCCGACGACGAAACGCTCATCCGCCTCATGGTCGAAGCCGGGTTCAAACAGGTGTTCATCGGGCTGGAAACACCGAGCGAGGAGAGTCTGCAGGAATGCTCAAAAGACCAGAACCGCAAGCGCGACCTGACTGCCACCATCAGGAAACTCCAGGCGTCAGGCCTTGAGGTCATGGGGGGCTACATTGTAGGGTTTGACAGTGACGATGAGAGCATCTTCGCGAGGCAGATAAAGTTCATCCAGGAAAGCGGGGTGGTGACGGCCATGGTCGGGCTCCTGAACGCCCTGCCGAACACGAAACTGTGGCACAGGCTTAAAGAGGCGAACCGCCTCGAATTGACCGCGTCCGGCGACAACACGGATGGAAGCATCAACTTCATTTCCAGGATGGACAGGATGAAGCTGATCGATGGGTATCACCACATCATTAAGACCATATACAGCCCCAAATCCTACTACCAGAGGATCTCCCAGTTCCTGCGGTATCACAACCCTTACGGGAAGCAAAAGATCTCCGGGTACCAGGTGAAGGCCCTGCTGAGGTCCATCATGTACATCGGGATCCTGGGCAACGGCAAGACCCAGTGGTACTACTGGAGGCTTTTCGTCAAGGCCCTGCTGTTCTACCGAAGGTCCTTTGCCGAGGCCATCACCCTCATGATCTACGGACAGCACTTCCGCAAGGTGGCAAAAAAGGTCTGCTCGAGATAAAGACCTTGCCGGGATCCATCCTTCGCGGGAGACGTGCCGGGAACGGCATCCTCGGGAAGAGCGTACACCCGAAGCACCCCGTCCCCGGCACATCGGCCTTACCGACTTTGGACCGTTATCCTCCGCGGCGCCGCCGCTTTCACCTTCGGGAGCTTTAACCGCAGGACGCCATCCTGAAGTTCAGCCTTGATCTTCGCCTGGTCAACAATCTCTGACAGCGTGAACTGCCGGTAATATTTTCCCGTGCGGTATTCCCTGAGCACATCCGCTTCATCGGCGCCCTCGGGAGATATCACGCCGCCGTCGAGCGTGAGAACATTTTCGTGCAGATCGATGATCAGGTCGCCGCTTTTTACGCCGGGCATATCGGCAAGCAGGGTGATCTCCTTGTCCGTCTCAAAGATGTCGACCGCCGGCGCGAACACGGGCCCGGGCCTTGTCTGCTCCGCCGGAGCGCCCGCTTCCGTTTTATCTTTTGCCTGAAGGGCTTTGCTTTCCGTCTCTGTCATGTTACGTTCCTCCTTTCTGCTCAGGATCACTTCACGGCAATGCGCCTGGGTTTTGCCGCTTCCGCCTTGGGAAGGGCAACCGTGAGGACCCCATCGGTGCAGTGCGCCTCAACCTTTCCCGTGTCTATCTGCGTGGGCAGGCTCACGATCCGGTTGAAGGTCCCGCCTTCCCTCTCTCTCCGATGATACTGTGCCTTCGCGTCTTCAACGGCAAGCTTCCTTTCTCCTGATATGGAGATGGAATTGCCCGTCACAGAGATGGCAAGGTCATCGGCCTTCATGCCGGGAAGTTCTGCGCGCACGTAGTAACTGTCCCTGTCCTCGGTGACATTCATCATGGGGAACACACCGGCTGCGGTCTCACCCGAAGGGGCCCTGAAAAGAGCGGTGTTCATCAGGTCCATCTGCCTTTTCACCCGCTCAAGCTCTTCAAACGGATACCCCCATCCCGATGTGGGCCAATGATACGGTCTTCGCAGTAATAACATGGCTGGTTCCTCCTTTCTCGATTCGTTTAAAACCCGTTGGCAATCAAAGAGCCCTGAGAACAGTGTCGTAAAATCCCGGGCAAGCGACTTCGTCAACTATTTTCAGAGCTCTTCAGGTACAACCAACGCGTTTCGAGAAAAATATAATCAACATTTTTTGCTTGTCAAGATGGAGGGAAAAGTGAATATTTTTTCCTTATAAAAAACAGTAACGATAAGAAAAACAATGGCCCGGAACCACAGCCGGGGATCTACTGTTTTCCGGCCCCTTTTTCCATGAGCATCAGCACCGCTTTTTCCAGCGCGTTGTTGAATTCCCCGGGGCGGCCCATCATCAGGAAGTGGTCCGCGTCCTTCAGGACAATGGCATCAAAGGAAAGCATGTGCCGGCGGTTTGCCTCGTAGTTAATAGGCCAAAGGTCTCCGTTGACGCTCAGAACGGGGACGCGGACCTCGTCGAAGGTCCTTGCAGCCTCCCCGGTCACGTACTGGGACATCATCTCCTTCATCGCGCTCAGGGCAACGGCGGGAGGCGCCGCCGACATATCGGCAAGAATCCATTCGCGAAGCAGCGGGTCGGTGCGGGGCGAGATCATCCCCGACACAAACTTCCTGCTTCCCTTCGGGAAATCATCCTCCAGGGGCGCCGCCATCTCCGCAGCACCCTCGCGTGTCATCGGGTACTCGATGTTCACGAACGTATCGACACCGATCAGGCCTTTGACGCGGCCGGGCATAATACGCGCCGCCTCGGCGATGACGGGCCCGCCCATGGAGTGCCCGATAAGGATAACGCTCCTTGCGCCCACCGCCTCCGTCACGGCCCGCACATCCTCCCCGAACGACGCCATGGTATACTGCGAGCGCGTTGCGCCGGAATGGCCGTGTCCCGCGAGATCAAGAATGACAACACGGTATTTTTTAGAGAAATGCGGTACCTGCTTGCGCCAGTATCGCCCGTCGCAGCTCCATCCATGAACGAAAACAAGGGCCGGCTCCCCGGACCCGTACACTTCGTAGGATATCGGCGTGCCGTCCGTGGAAAGAACAACACGAGGCCAGCCCTGATCAGCCTGCGCGGCGGAAGCGATAAGAACGACGGCCGCAGCAAATACAATCAGGCCCGCAAAGTACCTCGCGCCGCGCATACGGCCGCGTTCGCCTCCTGTCCGAACATTGCCTGCTGCGCACTTCATAACGCTTCTCCTTTCTTCATGCCCCGCGGGTGCATTCTTTACTCCTGATGAAAATATTTTTGCATCTTTCTGCTGTGGTGAAGGACTATGCCATTCTCTATCAAAACCTTTTCCAGGACGGAGGCTATATCCATGAGCGAATGGAACGGCATGGGGCTTGCGGGTACGATCCCGTGCGCCTCGTTGGGTTCCACGCTCATCAGGCCGCTCGATTTTGCGTGCCCGGGTACGATATTCCCTTCTACGGTCGCAATATCGTTCGTCCAAAAACTCAATTTGACCTCGATCATCCGCTGTTCGTGGCTGACCTTTTTTCCCTCGCTCCCTTTTTTCGATGACATACCGCCTCCGTCAGTACAATATATCCGCCTGCAGGAAATCTATCATAAAACATCATGACATTGCCATCCTCCAGCCGTTCCAGTCCCGATCGCACCGCATGATGAAAAACGATCATACCCGGCGGGTTTCCGTCCCTGTCTTTCTACTTTGCTAAACGCACCGGAAGGGCCCTTTGGAAAAGGTTGGTTGACTGATTGAGCCACATCCGTTTGCCGCCGAAGAATTCGAAACCGGCGGCCTCAGAACCGCGTGTTTCGGACGCCAGTACCAGATCACATGAAATACGGATCAATTTTGTTAAGTGCTCCTCTCCGCATTCAGACTTATACGTCTTGCTCCTGTCATACAGGCCGGCAAGCTCGTCCAGTGTCGGCATCCGCCAGTCTGTGTATCCGCCGCCTCGATAATTCTGGCAATATGACCTGGCATCGGAGAAGCTAATATCTCTTCCATTGTCTTTTGCCGCCCACATAAGATTGGTCTTCGTGTCTAAAACCGTTCCGTTATCATATGCGATAAAACGGCCATCCCTTCCGGTTTCACCGGCCATGGCACATTGAGTATCGACAATGACCGTAAAAACAGCCATTACCAGTATCGCCCCCATTATCACCAATGATCTTCTCATAATCAGCCTTCCTTTTTCGCTTTAGTTTCTGTTCCAGCGATCTTCCCGGCATATGGGGTCAGGACTTGAATAATCACTTTTTATCCTCCGCCCTCTTCACGCCCCTTCTTACCGTCGTGCAAAGTGTCTCCACTCGATAAATATCAGGATATCAAACGGAATCGCACCCATGCAAGATAAAACGAGGATCATGGCCCTTTTTATCGTACGGGGTCACCCATGAGCGGGCACGGGATGCTCTATGCGAAGGGGACGGGCCATGGAGGGATCACGCAAAGAGAAATGTATTATTGAAAGCCTGGCCCTACGGATCTTAATCAATCTTTGTTGAGATCGATAATTATGTTATATTGCAAAAAGGTCCGGTGCCTGCAGGCAAAAAAACCATCAATGATGCCCCTTTGCAGTCTGATAAAGATCCGGGAATGCAACCGCGGCCCCGGGTCGGCCACAGCGGGATCACCGGCAAATTCATTCAATGAAGCAAAGGAGATACAGTGGAAAAGAATGCGAAACTCCTGCTGGCTATTATGATAAGCATTGTATTTCTGGTATCAATGGTTTACGGATGTTCAAACAAGAGCGGAGAGGAAACATCCAAACCACAGGCAGTAAAGGAACAAGCGCAAGGCCCGGGAACAAACAGCGGCGAACAGGGCATATCCGCAACAGGCAAATCACACTGGGGTGATAAATGCAGGACGCAATTTTATTATATTGCGCCTGGAGAATCGGCATCCCTTACGTTCGAAATCCTGGTCGACGCCGACCTGGCAAAGTTGGCCAGGGAAGAAGAGCCCGGGCTGAAAAAAGAGGAACTTGAATCCGTGGGCTATTCGGTACACTATTCGGGCCGTTCAGTGGACTCTTTTTCCATGAGCTTCCCGGTATGGGTCCTGTCTGAACCCGACTTTGCGGTAAAAGAAAACGAACGGATATTGTTCACGCCCCCGCCCGGCTTGCGCATCGAGTGGAACAGGAACGGTGAAGGAACTATTGTAGGGGCATCTTACGCAAACAACAAATTTGAAGTGGGAAAGCTTACCCTTGAGAAGCTGCTCGGCAACAAAAGCGCGATCCAGATCAAGGGCCCGAACGGTTCCATGTACTCTTTGACGCCTTCTCAAAAGACCGTTACCGAAGAATTCCACATCCTCTCCGTTACCTTCAATGTCACAGCCCCCAAAGAAGCCGTCCTGAGACAGAACACAAAGCAGGGGGGTGTGTCCTGGAAAGGCAGGGGTCTCGGATTCAACAGGGTATATGACCGGATAAATGAAAGATATGTTATCTCCGGTCCGGCATACAGCAGGGATTGCCTCGAGCAGCGTTGATGCAGGGTGCATCGGCCGATAACAGACAGCATCTGGTCACCAGACGGTGATCTTTACCCCCTTGTTCTTTACCTCACCAAAATGCCTTCTGTCTTTCGTGTGTATCTCTTTGCAATCATTCTCAAGAAAGGAAGCGATGATGATCGAATCAACATAGGGTATGCCGTGCCCGCCCTTGAACGACGCCGCCCTTTCTACGATCTGTCTGTTCACGTCTATGATCATAGAGGTTTTTTCTATACCTTCGATCATATTTCTTCCCTGCCGGGGTTTTCCCGACCTTATGGCCAGATACAGTATCTCTCCAAGAGTTAGCACGGACACAAGAGGAATTACCTCGCCGGTTCTCAAACCCTCCCAGTGTTCGATGATGCCCTTGTCGCCCAGCATCATCCCTACAAAGTAACCCGTATCAAGGCCTACCATCGGTCCAGGTCCCTGTCGGTGTGCCAGGACTTTACGGCATCAGCCAGGCCTTTGCCCTTCCTTATCTCACCGGCGGCCTTGATCACATCGTCGTATCCCGACCTGTCCTTGCCGGCTTTCATGACGAGGCTTATCGCCTTCTGTATGACCTGGCTCGCGCCTTCTTTTTGAGCATTGATGAAGTTTATCTGCTCATCAGGCAAATACACTGATATGTTCTTTCCCATTTCGCGCCTCCTGTATTACTATATAACATATTATATCTAATAGTTGAACTGAAACCCAAACGCCCCATAAACTTTCAAACTGTTTCTTTGGGTTTGTACGGTTTCTTTGGTTTGTATGGTTTATAAGGAAAGGGACTCCTTCCTCTTTTTAACGCTTCATAAACTTTCAAACGTTTCACAAACTGTCAAACTGTTTTATTATCTCCCGGTCCCACAGATTCACCGGTTGACCCCCGCCATCTCTCCGGGGGAGTATCGGTCCCCCAAAACCTTGTCGGCCAGATCATTGAGCACGCTTCGGTCTTCATCGGCAAGCCGGCAGTCAAGCGCCCCCAGATTGGTCTCCAGGTTGGCGAGCCTGGTTGTGCCGGCCGAAGCCTCCGACAACCCGATGGCCCCGATCTCCCAAGATCACGTGTGATCATATATCCTCCTCCATCCTTAACGCTAACCTTGACCCCATATTCCCAGCGATCTTTAATTGACCGGGTGCCAGATATACTTTCCGGTTTTGTCGATAAGGCCGTATCTGTTCCCGATCCCTACCGCAGCCAGCCCTTCAGAGAAAGGTCCGGCAAAATCGAACTTCGGACCTATTGCAAACTTCCCGGTTTTGTCAATGAAACCCCACTTGCCGCCGGTCGCCACTGCGGCAAGCCCTTCAGAGAAGGACCAAACGCGATCAAACTCCTGGCCTGTTGCAAACTTGCCCGTTTTGTCGACAAAACCCCACTTGTCGCCGATCCCTACCGCGGCCAGCCCTTCAGAGAATATCATCGCATTATCAAACCTGGGGCTTATTGCAAGACTGCCCGTTTTGTCGATGAAACCATGTTTTTTCCCGACCGCCACCGCCGCCAGCCCTTCAGAAAAAGGCCCCGCCCCATCAAACCGTGGGTTTATTAATAACTTGCCCGTTTTGTCGATAAAACCCCACTTGTCATTCTTAACAACAGGGAACAATCCGCTTTTTTCTTCCCCTTCTACCTGTTGGACCCATGCTAAAAACAAAAAAACAACACATACCAACAATAAAACGGTTCTTTTCATGACCTGCCCCCTTATCTTCACTGCTGAACCATTTGCGCTGGAAGAGCTTTTTATGCGTTCTTCAAATTACGATATTGTCCTATTTTTATCATGTCCCATCTTCTCCGACAATCTCTTTCTGGCTACGCTGACGGTGCTGACGGTGCTGCGATCGGCACCACGCATCCCCCCCCCAATATCCTCATCACAACCGCCATAAGCGGAAATAGGAGTGAACTGAAATATTTAAGCCCGTCCCTCTCGCTCCTAAACGATATAATCATTTATTCTTATTATCATAGATTATATTCATACTATTATTTATTTAGATAACCTTTTCTTATATCATATTTATACTACCATACCAACGTAAATGGTTGGTCTTGTTCATCATTCTTTTGCGGGCGCAGGGCGGTATCTGGTGGTTTTTTTAAACGCGGATATCCGGGGATATCGCTTGGAAGCTCTTGCAGGCAGCTCAGGATCAAGCAGGCCATACTGACCAGACTCGCAGAGACCAGGAAAAGGCACGGCACTGACGCGGCGCCGTCAGGCCTTACGATGATATCCTTTTCTCGCCGAGCATCCTCATTGCTATCGAAACCAAGGCCAAAGGACGCAGTGACGAGATACTCCTGAAAAAGGGGATTGCTTCTCAGGGATCTCGAGGTCAGCTGCGTCCCTTCAGATCCAGCACAGAACTTCTTCAGGCGAGGCTATTTACCCGGCATGTACTTGAATGAATAATTGAGTCTCACTCGAAAGAGTGCAACTTTCCCGTTTTCCACCGTCACATCCTGTTTCACCACTTCACCAATACGGAGGTCACTGATAGTCTTTGAGGCGGTTTCGATGGCCACCCTGGCCGCATCTTCCCAGGATTTCTCGCTGGTGCCTACAACTTCGTTAACAACGTAAACACTCATGACAACCTCCTGATAGTTTATTATGTTCCTTAAGAACCATAAGTTATAGATATCACATATCGTCTGCATGTCAAGGCAGCCTAAATATTCCAGGCACACGATCAATGAACGGGGTCTTTATTACTGAATGTGAAGCCTACCCCCCAGTGTTTTTTTGGTTTATACGGTTTATTCGGTTTGTAAGGAAAGGGGCTCCTTCTTCTTTAACGCTTCACAAACTTTCAAACTGTTTTTATTTCACCGCAGATGAACGCAGATGAACGCAGATAACTTCGGATGGATATATCTGTGTCCTCCATTGGGATAGAACAGCAATGGAGTCCACCCTCCATGCCCCTTCGGGGCAGATATAAAGACAGTTTCAAGGTTTCAAAGTTTGAACGTTTCACAGCCTGTTGATAAAGTATGTTTTTCGCTGCATTTGATTATTACCGTCATACCGGCGAAGGCCGGTATCCAGGAAAAGCGTTGAGCAGACGGGACCTCCGAAGTCTGTGACGATGACTGTTCCCATATGCCAAAATCAAGATCTTTCTCACGCACTGAAAGTGCGCTGGAGTTTGACAGGATATGCCGCCATATCCCATATCCTGTCAAAAAGACATCCCCATCTGCGAACATCCGCGTCCATCCGCGGTGAAAAAGGTTTCTTAAGTTTATCTAGTTTGTACGGTTTGCAAGGAAAGAAGCTCCTCTTTCTTTTTTTACCGCTTCACAAACTTTCAAACGCCTCACAAACTGTCAAACTATCTTCGTAACGTTTCACAAACATTCAAACGCCCCATAAACTTTCAAACTGTTTTTCGATCTCCCGGCGAGCAGAAGTAAAAATGATCAAATACAAGACCTGACCCCAATGATTATGGCGATAAACGTCTTCAGCGATTGTATTGCTTATTTAGCATTAACACGCACCGGGAGAGCCCGAAAGAATTGAGTATTAGAAATATAATACCGACCAAAATGGCCAGTATGATAAATAAAGAAGTTGGCCATGACCCCATCGTTAGCCGTAGAGGCCCATACCCAGCCACAACTGAGATCAATGAGACTAGTAAGGTAAATACTCTGATATCTTTCACATTGTTTGGTGGGTCGTAAAGCACTCTTGTAATACAGCGCACGTAGTTCGTCTATGGTCGGCATCCGCCAATCGATATAACCTCCACCGCGATAGCTCTCACAATATTTTTTAGCATCATACCAGTTAATGTCCGACCCATTGTCTTTCGCTGCCCACATCAGATTCGTCCATGTATCAAGCACTGTCCCGTTGGTGTAACCAATAAAACGCTCATCCCGACGGGTTTCGGTTACTACCGGAACCTCTTGGTTTTTCAACGTATCCGATGCTTGGGTTTTTTTTGCCTGTTTTCTGTTTTCTGCTGCTTTACGTTCCGCTTCTTGCAATGATTTCAAATATTCCTTTTCTATTTCAATTTTTTTGCGTTTTTCTTCTAATGCCTTTTTTTTCGCGAATAGCGCTTTCTCTTCCTCAAGACGACGTTGTTCCTCTTCCAACTTCCTATTCTCGGCCTTGAGATTCTCCAACATCATCGAAGTCTTCGTGGGCGCATTTGTTCCGATTGTTTTTTTTGATTCCGATCCTGGAACAAAATAAAAATCTCCTTCCAGAGAGGACAATTCCCAGGGTATCTGGCCGGTTTCCTTTTTTACCTTGCTGCGCACATTCATAAAGACGTTATTCAATGTTAGCCCCGGCTTATCCATATACTCAAGTAGCGCCTGGGTGTAAGGACTGTTTTCCCCGTCCCCGTCCCTCGCCACTTGGTTTGCCCCCGTTGAATAAGAAATGAATGTGCCTGAGGGTGCATTGCTGATTATTGCTAATCCCCGCGTAACATTACGGAAACTTCTGGAAAAAGGATTATCCCGGCAAGCATCGAGGATGACTATATTTAATCCGTTCTCGGCATTTTCCATCTCGGCAAGCACAGTATCTGCATTGATGGACTGAAAACGTACATCCGATTCCTTTTCGATGCGGGCATTGACTGGTAAAAGATAATTCACCCCGCCTATCTGTACACCATGGCCGGCATAATAAAACAGGCCCACTCCACGGGTCTTTTTTAATCGTTTTCCGAATTCCCGAATAGACTCGTCCATCTCTTGCAGTTTGGCATTTTGCCTGAGGGTTACGGAAAAAACAAGCTTTTTTAGCATGGTTGCTATGGCCGCAGCATCATTGACTGGATTTTTAAGAGGCCCAGTATCATACACGCTGTTGCCTATTACCAAGGCAACGCGCTGCTCTGTAACGGCTGATTATAAAAAAGTATCAATCAAAATTAATAAAAACAGAAATAAAGCTATTCGTGCAATCATGGTTAACATGGTTAACATGGTTAACATGGTTAGCGCGGGAAAACCCCCTTTTTTATGAGGTAACTAGAATTTATTATATTTAAGTAGTCATTGATTGACAATTATTAGTTTTATTCAACTCTTTGAAAGAGTGCATGAAAAAAGAGGTTCGGTGACAGGGGGTCAGATCTTTATTCTTGAATTCGCAGCCTGTCCTCCAGTTCACGGAAGGGTGACAGGGGGTCAGATCTTTATTCTTGAATTCGCAGCCTGTCCTCCAGTTCACGGAAGTGCTGCTTCATCTTTCTATCATGTCCCATCTTCTCAGACAACCTCTTTCTGGCTACGCTGACGGTACTGTAATCTATACCGATCATCCGGCCGATCTCCCGGCCGTTCATCCCGCCGCAACGGTAGAGCAGTTCGATGAGCACATGGCGGGACTCCCCGCGATTCTTTTTGTTGAGGATCTCTTCTTCGGTCATCCCGTAGAACGACGAAACAACATGAATGATCCTCTCGGGCTGTGTCTGTCCCGTCAGACGGCGCGCCTGTGGCACCTCCCGGTGGTGGTTGCCCTTTGAGGACATCAGTGACGAGACCACCTTCTCAAGGAAACCTTTCTCTCCCACAATGCCGTGCCCCTTACCCTGCTCGAGGGGACTGGGCAGCGAAGCTGTGAGCGCCTTCTCCACGAAGGAACGGTAGGAGCGCTGCGCCCTGCGCCTGTCGGGATGGAATACATCGAGTACGTCCCCCGCGGCGAGGAACGGATACCGGTCCTTTCCGCCGATATAATCGGGATAACTGCTCCACCGGTATTCCCTTATGTATCGTTTCCGCTCTTCGGGTGATGTTTCCCGCATTACCCGGACAGGATTGAGGTGTATGTACCGCGAGACCTCAAGTAGGTAGCTGTCGGCATCCACAAGGAAGGACTTGTAACGCCCCTGGTAGAGGTGGCCCGTTCTTCCGTGTCTCCTGTTGAATGCCGATGTATAGGAGATATTGAAATGGCGCATGAACTCCTGGAGGTTTGCCCTCGGCGTTCTTACGAGCAGGTGGAAGTGGTTCCTCATGAGGACGAAGGCCGCCACGCTCACCTGGTATATCTCCGATGAACGCTGCAGGAGGGAGATGAAACGTGCCCGGTCATGGTCGTCAGCGAAGATGTCCTGCTGTGCGTTCCCCCTGCAGGTGACGTGGTAGACCGCATTCTCATACTGTATCCTCAAGGGCCGTGCCATTGAGCAAAAACTACCAGCAGGCGGCAGGGTTTGTCAATAATAAAGATTTGACCCCTAGACTCATACTGGAGGCTGCCGTACATCCTGCCCGTGCTTTTGATCACACGTTCTATCTGCTTTTCTCTCTTGGCCCAAATCTTTTCCATGGCGTTGCGCTCATGGTCGAGGTCTTTTTTCAGGGAGGCAAAGGCCTCCACAATGCCTTCGATCTGCTGGCGAAACTCGGAGCCGGAGAGATATCCGTAGAGCATCTCCATCTTCTCGCTCTTTCCCACCATGCCCTGCTTCGCCATCGCTATTTCTATGACACCAGACCTGAGGGCCATAGCTAGCCCGACTGCGAGGGGAAAGTTCGTCACCCACACACCTTTCACGTTGTCTACGTCATCACTGATGTCCTTCGGGAGTACCGTGGATATGATGACAGCGATATCGGCCTTGGCCTCTCTCTGATCCTCCTTGAGCTTGTCGATCCACCCGTCGCTCCAAGCCTTTGTCCGTTTCGACTCCCATATGATAGTACCGCAAATCTGGCCGTTGGAAGAGCAGACTTTCTGGATGAGGTCAGCACCCTTCATCCCCTTCGGGACAGGTTCTATGGTATCCTGCGGGAATTTAGCGCGCAGGAGGTCTTCAAGGACAAGCTCGAGGGTCTCACCCTGGCGCTCCTGAGAGCCCTGCTCGAGTTTTTGCTGCAACTCTTCCGCCTTCTTTTTAAGCGAATCGATGAGCATGTCCTTCTCGCGGTCCTTGAGGGTTTGCTGCTCGACGAAACGTTTTGACGTCTCTTCCCTTATCTTCTGCCTTTCGGAATCGAGCTTCCGCTCGATCTCGAGGCCCATATTCTCTTTTTCTTCCTCGAGTTTGCGCTTTTCCTTGCGAAGCTCGAATTCCTTGGTCTGGAATTCCTTGAGCACCCTGCCCTTTTCTTCCACTTCCTCCCGGAGACTCTTGAGTTCCACCGCGAGGGCTTCTTCAGCCTTCTTCTTTGCCGCTTCCCCTGCCTTCTCAAGGGCCTTTTTCAAGTCCTCATCGTAACGGGTGCGGAGCTTTTCCTTCTCGGCTTCGAAATCCTTTTCCTGCTTTTCTTTGAGCTTCTTGAATTCCTCTTTGTCTTTTGTGAGTGCGGCGAGCCTCTCGCCAAATTCTACCTCACGCTTGGTAATTTCTTCATTGAGTTCTTTCTGGAGTGTTTCCCTTATCTGATGAGTAAGTGCCTCATCGAGTGGGATCTCTTTCTTACAGTGCGGACAGATGATCGTAGTGCCAATCTGCTTCATCGGGAAACCCCCTTCCCCGCGTGAAGGCTCTAGATGCAATACCTATGCTGAAATCACTGGTGAGCGCTTCTTAAAACTGTTCCAAGGATAAAAGACAGTTCCAAGTTCAAGGTTCCATGTTCGACGTTAAGAACATTCTAAGGAAAAATATTTCTTAACCCTGGAACGCATCATAAACTCTCAAACTTTCAAACTATCTTTATTACCCCAATACTAACTACCTTTTACCCCTTTCTCCCTGATATTTCAAAGGAAAATAGGTTTATACGGTTTATCTGGTTTGTATGGTTTGTTTGGTTGCAATGACCTAACTAACCAAAGAAACAAAGGAAACCGTATTCCAATGAGAGCAGGCCTGTGAACAAATCTTTTTCTTCTCCTTATCTCTTTTAAACGCTTCATAAACTGTCAAACTGTTTTTTTGGGTTTGTTCAGTTTGTACGGTTTGTTCTGTTTGTCTGGTTTGCAAAAAGCTCCTTCTTTTTTTAACGCTTCATAAACTGTCAAACGTCTCATAAACTTTCAAACCGTCTTCACACCTCCACCACAAGCCCGTCGTACGCAAGGTCTATCTTTAGGGGGTGGCCTGTGTGGTTTGTGCGTATCTTCAGGTAGTTCCTCGCGTCGTCGAGGAGCATATCGAGCCTCTCGTCGGTGTGGGTTGGTTCGCTGTGGAACATGCACAGGCGCTTCACGTTCGCCCTAACGCTAAGCTCCACCGCCGCCGTGTAGTCCGAATGGCCGTGGTCGTCCTTCGCGAGCACAGCCTCGCTCCAGTCGTAGGGCGCGTCAAAGATGAGCAGGTCCGCGTCCCTGAAGAAATCGATGAAGGGATATGAATCTTCGCGGGCAGCGCTTTCATAGCTCGTTTTGTGCTCCGCGTCCGTCGAGTAGACTATGGCCTTGCCGTCCCTCTCGAACCGGTACCCATAGGAAACCCCGGGATGCCTCTGTTCGATCCCCCTGACCGTGAACCCGCCGATGTGGTAGTCGCGTCCCGGCTTGAGCCGGACGAACTGGACCTTCGCCCCCATCGACTGCAGGGGAACAGGGAAATGGGCGCAGGCCTGCTGGTGTTCGAAGGCCCTCTCCATGCCGCCGTGAAAGCCGTATATCCTGATGAGGTTGCCAGGGGCATACGCGGGCGCGAAGAAGGGGAACCCCTGGATATGGCCCCAGTGGAAATGGGACATGAATATGTGGAACGTGGAACCCTCCGCGCCGGGGGCCAGGCTGTGACCGAAGTCCCTTATACCCGTCCCGGCGTCGCAGATCACATATTCCTCTCCCCCTTTTATCTCCACGCAGGGCGTGTTGCCGCCGTAGTACCCGCCAACCGACATGGGCAGGCCCTCCACGAACTGTGCGATCTCCTCATCGGTCTCAAAGGCCCGGCCCCTCGCCTGCCCGATGGCCCGGATGATCTTTTCCCGTATTGTGCCGGCGCCTATCGGGGCCGGTGTGGAACCCCTGGTGCCCCAGAAACGAACTTGTATCGGTTTTGTCATATCACCCTCTTTTTTGGTTTGTACGGTTTGTACAGTTTGTACGGTTTATCTGGTTTGTTTGGTTTATCTGGTTTATTCGGTTTATAAAGAGCTCCTTCTTTTTTAACGCTTCACAAACTTTCAAACGTTTCATAAACTCTCAAACTGTTTTTTTGGGTTTGTACGGTTTGTATGGTTCTAATAACCAAAGAAACTAGAGAAACCGTATAAACCTGTTTTTTATCTCACGCCCGTTCGTCACTTCACTCCTCACTGGAGGCAATGGAGCATAAGGAGGAAGATGTGCGTCGCATGGATGGAGAATAACATCCATACGCCGCAGTCCAGATCCCGCAGGCGGGATGGAAAAAAATCTTTATTATCGCCTTTCAAGGCGATCGGACTGCGGACAGGAAAAGACAGGTAATGGGTCCGGGGTGATAGGTCATGGGAAGGACTGTTTTCCCATAACCCATAACCTATCACCTATGACCAGATGTTAAGATCCGGCCGCAATTCTTTTAAGGTTTCCTCCACAGGCTCCTTTGCTCCAGCGAACCCGAAGGGAGAGCGGGCATGAGACAATGTCTTGTCTTCTCCCTGGAACCTTGAACATGGAACCTGGAACTGTCTTTTCCATGACCTATCACCCATCACCTATCGCCTGTTTTTATTGTTTTTCCGCAACATTGATCAGCCCGTCCTCGGTGAAAAAGTCGAAATCGGATGTGTTTCTCATCTCTTCGATGTCACTGTGGAATATGTCCATGAAAACGCCGAACGATCTCTTTTCGTACCTGGCCGTGTACAGGGCGTACATATGCACGTTCGGCTTCCCGTCGTCCGCGTCGGTGTAGAACAGGCCGACCCTCGATCTCTTGTTGAGCCTGTTCATGAGCTGTAGATAATCGGACAGGTAGGTGATCGAATTCTGGCCCATGCCGAATGTGACCGTGAGGCTTATCCCCATGAACCGCCTGCACACCCACAGGTCCGCCCTGTGGCGATGCCTCGCCGCGACGCCTTTTTCCATGTCCTGCCCACCGGCTTCGATCTCGTAGCCCAGGAACTCCAGGTGAGACAGGAATTCCGGGAAGTCGCTCTCCGTTTCATTTGCCTTGCCCATGGTTTCCCCCTCGCAATGACGCTTGATAACCTCTTCGCATACCCATTGTAACAGGCGGGGGTGACAACAGGGTGGCACAGGGAAAACGGTTTGTTCGGTTTATACGGTTCTAACAAATAAAGAGAGTAGAATTTTTCCATTCAAGCGGTTCAAGCTGTCTTTCTGTCTCACGCCCGTTCGTCACTAACGTTCCTCTCTGGAGGCAGGGGAGCATAAGGAGGAAGATTGTGCGCCGCATGGATGGAGAATAACATCCATGCGGCGCATTCCAGATCCCGCAAGCGGGATGGTAAAGAAACCTTTGCTGGCACATAATGACTGACGGATACACGGCAGAAGTGTTATCCACGATCGTTTTATTATCGCCCGTTCCAGGGCGATCGGACTGCGGACTGATCTTGGTCTTCTCTAAGATCTGTCCGCATGTTTTTAAGGCTTCCTCCCCAGGCTCCGTTGCCTCCAGCGAACCCAAAGGGAGAGCGGGCGTGAGGTAAAGAACAGTTTCAACTGTTCGAGCCGCTTAAGCCGTTTCAACAGGAAAATCCAAAAAAAGATTTGAGGCCTTTAACTGCTGGAACCGTTGAAACGGTTGAAACGGTTGAAACTGTTTTCAAGAACGGGTGTGAGATAAAAAATGGCTTGAAGGGCTTGAATGCTTGAACGGCTTGAAAGGGAGAAACCAGAGAAACCGGACAAACCCTAAAAGACCGCTTGAAGCGCTCTTTTTTCGTCCTTCAAAAGTAATACCATTGAAAATACAAAAAGGAGCAGATGCCCATGAAACACCGGATCATCAACGTACAGGGTAACGAAATTACTGTCATCAAAACGTATGATACCGACTATATCTCTCTAACTGATATGGTCAGAAAGTTCGGTAGTGAAACCATACTTTACAATTGGCTCAGAAACCGCAATACAATCGAATTCCTCGGCATATGGGAACAGATCAACAACCCCGGATTTAACCCTGTCGAATTCGAGAGGTTTAAAAACGAGGCAGGCTTGAAAAGCTCAACCGCATCGCTATAGTACAAATGAGATCTCTTTTGAGAACCACTGAGTTAAAAAAGCTCGAATGAACGGGATTCTAAAGAAGGAGGGGCTCTTTATAAACCATAGAAACAGAACAAACCGTACAAACTGAACAAACCCAAAAAGACAGTTTGAGAGTTTATGGAGCGTTTGAATGTTTATGAAGCGTTAAAAAAAAGAGGGGCTCTTTATAAACCAAACAAACTGAAGAAACCAGAGAAACCGGACAAACCCTAAAAGACCGCTTGAAGCGCTCTTTTTTCGTCCTTCAAAAGTAATACCCAATAAACAACAAAATGATAAGGGGGGGTTCTAATGAAGGACGATCTTACTGACAAGATAGTGCTTTACAGGACACAGGACGGCCGGATGACGCTGGACGTTAATCTGAGGGAAGGCACCGTATGGCTTACCCAGAAACAAATGAGTTCTCTTTTTGAAACAGAACGCAGTGTTATCACAAAACACATAAACAATGTTTTAAAAACCCACGAACTTCTCCGTGATTCAGTATGTGTAAAATTTGCACATACTGCCGAAGATGGAAAGACTTACCAGACCACATTTTATAACCTGGATATGATCATTTCCGTGGGTTACCGGGTCAATTCAAAGCGGGGGACACAATTCCGCATATGGGCCACAAATGTGCTTCGCGACCACATTCTCAAAGGGTATTCCGTCAATGAGAAGCGGCTCAGGGAAGAAAACCGGCGTTTAAAGGAACTGCAGCAGACCGTTGACCTTCTGGGCAGAATAGCGGAAGAGCGGCAACTGGCAGGACCGGAGGCTGAAGGCCTCCTCAGGGTGGTGGCGGACTATTCATTGGCTCTGCGGCTCCTTGATGACTATGACCACGGGCGTCTTGTCATCAGTGACACCACGGGACGAGCCGGTTTCATGATAACGTATGAAGCTGCGAGGGCCGCTATAGACCGTCTCTCTCAATCACCCGGCATTGCGGGAAGCTCTGTTTTCGGCCGGGAAAAGGATGGCTCATTAAAAGGGTCCCTCGGCAGCATATATCAGACCTTCGAAGGCAAGGACCTCTATCCGAGCGTCGAAGAAAAAGCCGCGCATCTTCTGTACTTTGTGGTCAAGGACCACTCTTTCATCGATGGCAATAAACGGATCGCGGCCTCCCTTTTCCTCTGGTTCCTTGATGCCAATGGGATCCTTTACCGCAGCGGGGGCGCAAAACGCATAGGAGACAACGCGCTTGTTGCCCTGACGCTGATGATCGCGGAGAGCAGAACGGAGGAAAAGGATGTAATGATCAAGGTCATCGTGAACCTCATTAACAAAAACAACTAACTGCCTGCCTTGCCGCTTTCAAACATTCAAACTGTGAAACTTTCAAACTGTCTTTACACCGCCTTGAACAGCAGGGGCAATGATACGATTTGACTCTAATTTAACCATCTGATACTATTAGGCATAATCAGTGTTTGCGGTGGATTTACGAACCAGGCAACAACAACAAGGTGGCAGGTATGAAAAACACAGCCAAAAAGATCGACCCTGGAGATTACATCCTGGCGGCACTCTCACCCAAAGACAGGTTGGATGCGGCCTTCAAAATTGCCGGAGAGGCATTTAAAAAAACCCCCCTTACGATCAAAGACGTTGATAAAGCTGTAAAAGCGGTAAGGAGAAAAGCTTACGAAAAAAAAGCTTAGGATCGTCGTTGACACCGGGGTGGTAGTTTCCGCCTTCGCCTTCGGCGGTTTGCCAAAAAAGGTGCTGGCAAAAGCTTTTGAAGATTCAGAGATCTTTGTTTCACCTCAATTGCTCGATGAATATCGCGATGTACCTAAAGAGCTCCTCGCAAAAACAAGATAGGCAGGGAACAGTTCAAGGCATTGATCGCGGGGATAGCGGCCTTTGTATCCGAAGCCAAGATCGTCTTTCCCGAAAAAACAATTGATATCTGCCGGGACCCCAAAGACAATATGATCCTCGAGTGCTGCGATGAGGCTGCTGCTGATATATTGATCACCGGGGATAAAGACCTTCTCGATATAGACAGCCTGCCATTCCATTTGCAGATACTGACCCCAAGGGCATTTATCAAGATCGAATAAAAACAAGGCCAGAGCGCAAAAACAGTTTAAGAGTTTATGAGAAGTTTATCGTTCATGGAACAAATCCCTCCCGGCCTCTCTTTTCCAAAGAGGGGTTGGGGGAGATCTCGGATCCCCTTTGCCTTCGTCACTGCAGCTTGCACGGCAAGCGAGAGGGGGAGGCTCCGCGGACTTCGTTCGTGGAGGGGGCGACGTGAGCCCCATGTATAATGGCAAGTTTGTGAAACGTTAAAAAAGGAAGAGGGGCTTCCTTGCCCGGCTATGGCGTCCCCGTCACGGTAAATGCGCCCCAGAAGAATGGGTTGCGCTTTTTCTTCATAAGGGCAAGCTTCGCCTGCCTCATTGCCTCAGAACCCGTCCTGCCATCCGAAAGGAGTTTGTAAAAAGACGTCATAAGGTCCACCGTCTCCTTTGAAGGCACGCTCCACAGGCTCATCACGAGGGTTTTTGCCCCTGAGAGCGTAAAGGCCCGCTTGAGCCCGAAAACACCTTCGCCGCCCTTGACGTCGCCGACACCGGTCTCACAGGCGGAGAGGACAACGAGATCGGTCCCTCTGAGGTTGAGCCCGAGCACTTTCTCCGCCGTCACCATCCCTTCATCGGTCCCCTCCTTAATAGAGGTGTTCGCCCCTGCGAGGACAATGCCCGAGCGGAGCATGGGGTTCTCGATGGAAAGACCGGCCAGTTCCCTTGTCTCCTCAATCGCCGGGCCGACCTTGTTCGACCTTATCTCTTCGGGCTTCAGAAAATATCCATGCGTGGCCAGATGAATGATCCTGTGGGACCTCGCATTGAAGAGAACGTCCTCAAGGGCACGGGCGTTCTGATAGTTCGCCACTTCCTGACCCATCCTGCCCTTCAGGATCTTTTCAATGGCGTTCGCTTCTTCCTTCGTATCGGGGAGCCGGTCGAAATGCATACCCTGCATGTCACGAGAGACGGTTCCCCTCGCCCGGGCGGGCTTTACTCCCATGGCTTCCTTTGCCTGTTCCAGGCCCTTCTGCCCCAGGTCGTAATCCGGATCGGCCATGACAAGCGATGCTCCGCCTTTTAAGGAATATGGTGTGAATTTCACCATGTCCCTTCCGGCGCCAACATAGCTTACCATGTACTTTTCGATTAGATAACTTCCCGCCGGTATCGTCATGGCCTCGAAGGGGATAAGGTTCAGATCTCCGTCTGGACTGATGAGGAGATGTTTCCTTCCTTTCAGCAAGGGTTCGACCGGTTTGATGAGAAGGCCGTAAAGGACCGATGCCTCTTTTCTGAGCTTTCTCTCGTCCGGGAGGGCCCCTTCGGTTTTGGCACGGTTCAGCTCCTTTAAAAAAGAACCGACATGGGCATCGATGTTGTCGGCATCCCCGACATCAACGAGCTTTACCTGCGGTTTTTCTCCCGTTGTGAGAACAAAAAGGAGATAGCGCGGCTTGCTCCATGAACTTTTCGTGAAATCCCAGTGCCTTATCCTGGCGTAATCAAGGTATACGCTGTTTTTGGGCATGGATGATGAAAGCACCATCATATCGGCTTTCGACGTTTTTTTCTCGCGCGAAAAATCCCTGCTCAGGGTCATGAGTTCGGCCTCCAGGGCGTCTGCATCTTTTTGGAGCACGGCGATCTTTTCGATGTAATCACCGGCAGGTGCTCTTCCGGGCCCCGACAACTGCAGCCTGGCTATCTGCCTCTTCATTTCGGTAAGTTTCCTGAGCTTATCCACTGCCACAGGATCGCCGCACGTGGCGAGGGCATCAATATACCTGCCCTGCGCTTCGAGGACGGAACCTTTCCACCTGATCCATGCGTTGAAGGCATCCCCGACGGCCGAGGGATCGGCAGTCATGCATGACACAGTATGGAAAAGAAACCCATCTATCAGATTTGTATTCTGCCTCACAAACGCAAGCTTCTGTTTCTCCTGAAGGATAAGGAAGACACCATCCTTTACCTTTTCGTTGACCACGGAAGCGCGGACAAACGATCTATGGGCATCATTGCTTCGCCCGGCAACCCATTGGACGCAAGCCAGATTGAACAGAGATTGAGCAACATCGGGGTGGTCGGGGCCGAAGGCCTTTTCCCTGATCGCAAGCGATCTTGCGAGAAGCTGTCCGGCTTCCGCCACACGGCCGGTATAATTATAGACGACCGCCAGGTTGTTGAGGGTCGTCGCCACTTGGTTGTGGTCCTTACCGAAGGTCTTTTCCGATATCTCAAGCGATCTCTCGTAAAGCTGTGCGGCCTCCTTGTAGCGGCCGCCAGCCCGATACACATGGGCGAGATTGTTCAGACCGGATGCTACAATGGGATGGTCGGGACCGAGTGTTCTCTCTGTTATCCCGAGCGCCCTTTTGAAAAGAGGGACGGCTTCTTCATAGCGCTCTGTTTTCCAGTAAAGCACCGCAAGATTGTTGACGCTTTGCGCCACATCGGGATGGTGGGGACCGAGCGCCTTCTCCCTGATCGCCAGGGCGCGCTTGAAAAGGTCCTCCGCCTCCACGTACCGTCCGGTGGCCTGGCAAAGCACCGCAAAACCGTTGAGATTGGCCGACAAACTGATATGATCCGGGCCCAGGGCAGACTCGCGTATGGAAAGCGCTCTCCTGTGCATCTCCTCCGATTCAACGTAACGGCCCGTGAGCCAATAGAGCATCGCCAGGTTATAGAGGGATTGGCCGACATCGGGGTGGCTGGGACCGAAGGCCTTCTCCCTGATCCCCAGCGAACGCTTCAAGAGCTTTTCTGCTTCGTCGTATCGTTCGACAGTATAATAAACTTCAGCCAGGTTGCTCACGCATGTAGCTACATGCTGATGGTCCATGCCGTATTTTCTTTCGAAGAGCCCGATGGCGCCTTTATAGGTGTGTTCGGCCTCGGTATACCGGCCGGTCTTGACATAGAGCGATGCAAGGTTGTTGAGGGTGATGGCGTAAAAATCATGCTCCGGCCCCACGCGCCTTTCAACTATCTTCAGAAGCGTTTCTGTAAGAGGGATCGCCTCCTGAAAATTGCCCTGTTTTTTCAGCTCGTTTATCTTCACCATGATGGCCTTGACCTGCGCATCCGACTGGCATGGTGACGAATCAGGGAACAACATTGCCAGCACGCTCAAGGCGAAAAAAAAGATAACGATGAAGCGAAAATACCTCATCCCCTTGACCTCCCATGATCACGTATTAGAAAAATGAGCTAAAAGAGATCCTGCATACCCCTTCCATCGGATTGTAGCACCTTCCCTCCAAAGCGACAAGCCTGTTTTGAAATACAATTCGCAAGATCAGGGGGCGTGAAAAACAGTTCGAGAGTTTATAGTTTGAGGGTTTGTGGGGCGTTTAAAAAGAAAGAGGGGCTTCCTGCCTTTCTGCTTTCAAACTTTCAAACCGTGAAACTCTCAAACTGTCTTTACATCCATCACCTGCATTTTTGCGAGCTTGCACGAGAATTTTTATTGAAGTGGAAAGTAATATAAAGGCAGCCGCTCCCGGATCAAGATTGTGCTCATTCCATTATTATGAGGAGACCATGGAGAAGAACAAAGAGAAGAACAAATTGACACGATCAGGCGTTGACGATGTGTATAGAAAGATCAAAGACGTTATCGGTCAGGCACGAAGCCAGGCATACCGCGCGGTGAACTTTGCCATGGTGCAGGCATACTGGAACATTGGGCGGATCATCGTCGAGGAAGAACAAAAAGGCCTTAAAAGAGCGGAATATGGAAAACATCTTGTTCAAGAGCTGGCTGATAAACTGACATCAGATTTCGGCCATGGATTTGACAAACGCAATCTGTGGTTCATGCGCAGTTTTTACCTGAATTACAAAAAAATGAACGCGCTGCGTTCAGAATTAACCTGGACCCATTACCGTCTGCTTCTTAGAGTGGAAAAAGATGGAGCCCGCGAGTTCTACATGAATGAAGCAATAAACGGAAGCTGGAGCACAAGGGAGTTGGAGAGGCAGATGAGTTCCCTGCTTTACGAACGCCTTTCACTGAGCAAGGACAAGGAGGGGCTTTTGCGGCTATCAAGGAAAGGGCAAACCGTTCAGAAACCGGAAGACCTGGTGAAAGACCCCTATGTATTGGAATTTCTTGGTTTGGAAAACCATGAGAAAACTGTCGAGAAACAGCTGGAGCAGGCGCTTATAGACCACCTGCGTCATTTCCTTCTAGAACTCGGCAGGGGTTTTTCATTCGTGGCCAGACAGAAAAGGATCACGCTCGGCGGCGACCATTTCTACATCGACCTTGTGTTCTATAACCGGCTCACAAGAAGTTTTGTGCTCATTGATCTTAAAATGGGCAAACTGAGCCATCAGGACATCGGTCAAATGCAGATGTATGTAAACTATTATGAAAGAACGCAGATGGCTGAAGGAGAAAATCCTCCCATAGGGATCATTCTGTGCGCTGAGAGAAACCGGGCAGTTGTCCGTTTTACGCTACCCGAGGACAAGAAACAGATATTTGTCTCCAGGTATGTCCCCTACATTCCTACAAAAGAAGAATTGCAGGCCGAAATTATGCGTGAAAAAGAAATGATCGAAATAGAAATGAAGCTTCAAAGATGAAAGACGGCGTGAGATAAAGACAGTTTGAAAGTTTATGAAGCGTTAAAAAAAGAAGAAGGGCTTCTTTCCTTGCCACTCTCAAACGTTCAAACACTGAAACATTCAAACTGTCTTTATATCTGCCCCGAAGGGGGATGGAGGGTGGACTCCATTGCTGTTCTATCCCAATGGAGGACACAGATATATCCATCCGAAATTATCTGCGTTCATCTGCGTCCATCTGCGGTAAAACGGACAGACAGCTCGAACCGCTTGAGCAGCTTGAACCGCTTGAATGGGAGAAACCATAGAAACCGAAGAAACTGTCAAACTGTCTTTACCCGTTGATGAAAATAAATATTTACAAATTAGAATATTATTTCTAATATGTAATTATGATCAAGAGAGAGATGGCATCGATCATCAAGGAAAGGCTCCGGGCGTTCCCTGCCGTCGCCATACTTGGCCCGCGCCAGGCGGGAAAGACCACGCTCGCAAGAACTATTTCAAAAGCCTATTATGACCTTGAGATCGAGGAAGACAGGCTGAAGGCCGACCTGCAGTGGAATGACATCATTGCATCGGACAAGCCCGTCGTCCTTGATGAAGCCCAGAACTATCCGGAGATCTTTCCGAGGATCCGCAACACCATAGATGCCGCGCGCGGCAGGAAAGGCAGGTTCCTGCTTCTCGGCTCAGTCTCCCCCGGTCTCATGAAGGAGGTGTCCGAATCCCTGGCCGGGCGCATCGCGCTGTGCGAGCTTACACCTTTTTCCATCGCTGAGATCGACAAAGCAAAGGATGACGAGCTCTGGCTCAAGGGCGGATACCCCGACGGAGGCATCCTCGGGGATAAGAACTACCCGGTGTGGCAAAATAACTACCTCGACCTTCTTTCCATGCGTGACCTTCCCGTCTGGGGCCTGCCGGCACAGCCGCCGGCGATACACCGCTTCTTCACCATGCTCGCTATCGGACACGGGAACGCGTGGAATGCGAGCCAGACGGGGAAAAGCCTCGGGGTTTCTTACCATACGGCGACCTCGTATCTGAATTACCTCGAGCAGGCCTTTCTCATAAGGAGGATATATCCCTATCACGACAACCTGAAGAAGCGGCTGACGAAAAGCCCAAAAGTGTACTGGCGCGACAGCGGTCTGCTCCACAGCCTTCTCCGCCTCAATACATTCGACGATCTGATCTCCCACCCCCGGGTGGGGGCAAGCTGGGAAGGATGGGTCATCGGGCAGGTCCTTGACTTCCTGAACAACACGGGCACACAATACGACGGGCCCTATTACCTTCGAACTAATGACGGCTATGAGATCGACCTGATCATAAGCCTGTCGGGCACCGTATACACCATAGAGATCAAGCTCACCTCATCCCCATCGCAGGGTGACATGCAGCGCCTGAGAAAAACCTCCGCCCTGATCGGGGAAACGACCGCGGTCCTGATCTCCAGGACAAGGGACCACCTTGTGTCGGACGCTCTCATCTCCACAAATCCGAGGATGTTCCTGAAATATCTTAAAAAAAAGTTTTGAATACCTGACAGCCCGTTGAGAATTTCCTGCCGCACGACGTACCGGATCTCCGAAAAAACGGCTGCAGGCACTTGAACGGGAAAGCGAAAGACAGTTCGAGATAAAGATAGTTTGACAGTTTATGAGGCGTTTGAAAGTTTGTGGGGCGTTAAAAGAGAAGGAAATCTTTATAAACCGAAGAAACAGAACAAACCGTACAAACCAAAGAAACCATACAAACCCTATCGGCTGAGGTTAAGCGCGCCCGACAGGATTTGAACCTGTGGCCTTTGGCTCCGGAGGCCATTCTCAGGGTTTTTCCGTTATTCGTGAAATCATTGACACTTCTTTTTGACACGTTGCTATTACTGCCTCCGCACGTGATTCTTGTTGACACAGTATTACTCACTGGGGCATCATATTTCAGTCGTCCCGTTAGCAGGACGTTAGCAGGATCCAAGGGGGAGCCAAGTGGCGGACAGAAAAAAAGCAAAGTCTACAACTCAGGTGCAACGCCACCGCGCCATCAAAAACCAGCGGAAAAGGAAAGATGGCACAGTGGAGATCACATACCACCCTGGTGTCTATATCAATGAACACACGACCCGCAAACACCGCGGTCAACCTGATGAATGCTATTATATCTGCTATCGACACAAGAGTAAACTCCGCTGGGAAAAAGTCGGCTGGGCCTCCGAAGGATACACTCCCGCTCTCGCCGAAAACATCAGAGCTGAACGGATCCGTGCAAAGCGTCATGGCAACGACCTCCCGGTAAAGAATAGGCCCTCCCCACTTTTCAAAACCGTCGCGGGACGTTACCTCCAGTGGCTTAAAGACAATCAGAAAGGCACCGTAGCTGATCAGAACCGGTACGACAATCATCTCGAGGGCCCTATCGGAAATACACGCCTTGATGAGATCGATCCCGCCATCCTCGAGAAACTGAAGAAGAATCTCTTTGGAGACGGTCTCTCCCCCCAGTCCGTCAAGCACGTACTAGGCCTCATACGCCGCATTGTCAACAAGGCAATCGATCTCAAGCTCTGGGGTGGAACAAACCCCGTCCGGAAGGGAAGCCTTCCCCGGGTCAGCAATACTCGGCTCCGTTTCCTATCACAGGCCGAGTCCCAGGCTCTCATTGAGGCCTGTAACGACCATCTGAAGCCAATAGTCGTAACCGCATTGTCCACCGGAATGCGGCGAGGAGAGATCTTATCTCTGCACTGGGACCAAGTCGATCTAGAGCACGGCTTCATATTCCTGGAGAAGACGAAGAGCGGCAAGCGTCGGGAAATACCGATCAGCACCATTTTGAAGGAAACCCTTGCCGCCCTTCCCCGCGATCCCGAGGTCCCATGGGTGTTTTATAACGCGCGCACTAAGGAGCCATGGAAAGAGATAAAACGCTCTTTCGCTTCAGCCCTAGAGGCTGCGAAGATCAAGGATTTCCACTTTCACGACTTGAGGCACACCTTCGCAAGCCATCTCGTAATGAATGGCACTCCGCTAGCTACGGTCTCTCAGCTCTTGGGACACTCAGACATATCCATGACAATGAGATATGCCCACCTTGCCCCGGAGCATCAAGCGGCCGCTGTTGACTCCTTGATGCCGCTGTTTCCTTCAGGGGACGGGAGCGTCAAGATGGTTGAGGCCGCGCCGCCGGCAACTGAGGAACTGAAAGAACGCAAGGCGGGAAAGGCGAGGAAGGGAAAGAAGAAACCGGCGAAGAAGTCCCCAAGGAAGACCGCCGCGAAGAAATAGGGCCTCTGGGACGTTTTCTGAAGGGTGGGTGCTACACGACGCTACACGACTATTCGCTATACCCGAAAATGCGCTCAGACTGAAAGCCTGGCGGTTTCCCGGCACCTCAGACTTACTACGGCAAGACTGCTTCTTTGAACAGCCTTTCGGCTCTAACAGAATCAAGACCTTTCAATATTCGATACACTTCTATGACCCTCTGCCTTTGACCAACCATATTGTAACAGATGCCCAGGGCGTACCAGGTTCCGGCATTCTTAGGATTAATCCGTAGCACCCGTTGAAAGCAATCAATTGCCTTCACAGGTTGCCCTGACGTGCCATACGCTATTCCAAGATTGTGCCAAGCATCCGCATTTTCTGGATCGATTCGCAGTACCTGCTGAAAACATTCGATTGCCTTCGCGGAATGTTTTAGTCTATCGTAACTGTTGCCGAGATTAAACCACGTGAGGGGGTGTTTCGGGTTGATACGTAGTGACTCCTGAAAACACTCGATGGCCTTTGCGGTCTGGTTCAACTCAGCATAAGCCACACCCAGAGAGAACCATGCGAAATCATTCTCGGGGTCCTCCACCAGCCAGCGTTTGCAGTGTTTGGCCATTCCGTTCCAGTCTTCCTTTGTCTCCAGGTCCAGCGTTCTATTGACCCAATCAATCGTACGTGTCCTCTGTCTGTGGCCAGAGGTTTGCCGCACAGGCAACTCGCTTATCCACTCAACCGGCAAGGCAAAATTGAGGTTCTGTCCTTTGGCCATATAGAATGTGGTCAACCCTACTAGATAACCGTCTTCGTCAAAAAGACCGCCACCGGATGAGCCGGCAGAGATTGGAGCGGTGGTTTGAATGTATTTACTGCCTTTGATCTCACGCAGGCTGGAAACGATGCCCTCTGAAAGCGTCAGATCCAAGCCTTGAGGTGCACCGATAGCGTACACGCGAGCCCCCACTCTAAGCTTGAGCGTGCTACCGACTCTAACGGCTGGAACTTTGAGGTTTTTCACAGTTATGGAGCAAACATCCCTATGCCAATCCGTATGCAGCAGGGTCGCGGGGTACTCCTGGTTCTGGTAACGTATTCGCACTTTGACCGCGGTTTCAACCACATGATAGTTGGTTGCCACCGTACCGTCCGGCATAACAACACCGCTCCCAAGAGCTGAGATCCTTCCATTGCTGTCATAGCCGAGTACCACTACTGTGCTCTTGGAGGCGAGTTCGAACACTTCACTAGCGCTCTTTGCCTGCGAAGTAGCAATGTTTCCCGCGAGTACGAACATGAGAGACAAGCAGCACACAACAAAGACAATCCATTTCTGGCCCACCTCCCTCAGCAATCGGTTATTCGGTTGCACTGTCCCCTTCCCTCCGCATCTGTTCATAAATTTCCTTCTGCAGCCGCTGACTCACCGCTTCCCTGAATTTGCCATCGTTCATGAACCTGGCGGTTATATCCTCGTTCTGGTCCATCCGGTCGATGAAGATCCCCTCCAGCGCCTTCGTGAACACATAGCCAAAGTTCTCCAGGGTATTGGCATGAGCTGCCTGGCGCAGGCTCCTATCACCCATCGCATCTTCCTTTATGGAATCGAAAAACAGCTGGTCACCGGGCTTGAACTCGGTCCCGAACCTGTCATTGAGGATATCGATGAGCCTGGAGAGTTCTACCATCTCTCCGCCGGCAGCACCCGTCCCCACTGATGTGGGCCCGGATATGGGCTGCTCCTCACCGGCCTTCAGGTCAATCGCTCCCTCTCCGATCTTCTGCAGCCGGTAGAACTTCAGGGCAACCTCATCATCGAAGTGATAGACGGGGCCCCGGTCCTCTCTCGGGAGCTTCGCGACCAGGAAGCGTACGTACGAGTATAGTTTCTCCAGATCCGAGTCCTGGAAGGGGATGACCTGGGACATGAAGGCATATAAGTTCCTGAACGCAATCAGGGTCTTGCGGAACTCCTCTCGGGCCTCTTCATCGAGCTTCTTGAATCTCCCTACGGCGGGATCTATACAGGCATTCATCCGCGCATGGTCGGAAGGGGTCTGCTTTACCCTCGGGGTATAGAAGACCTTGCTGAACTCCTCCACCTCGTCCTTGTAGTAGACCTGCTGTGCGTCGAGCTTCGCCTGCAGCTCATAGAGCTGCTTTGCCTCCGCCTGTTCGCCGACGGTGGTCTGCTCATAGTACGGCTGAAAGGCATCGAGGATCTCCTTAGTTTCGTTCACGAAGTCGAGGACAAAGGTATCCTCCTTGCCGGCATGCGTCCGGTTAAGCCTCGAAAGGGTCTGAACCGCCTGGATGCCGGCAAGCCTCTTGTCCACATACATCGTGTGGAGCAGGGGCTGGTCGAATCCGGTCTGATACTTCTCGGCGACGATGAGCACCTGATACTCCTCGCTCCCGAACCGCTCCGGGAGTTCCTTCTCTCGGATGCCGCCGTTCATAGTGACTTCCGTATACGAAATGTCCTTCACGTCGGGGTCGACCACCGTCCCCGAGAAGGCGACGAGCGTCTTTATCCCCGTGTAGCCCTTCTTCAAGATGTACTTGTCAAAGGCCTGCTTGTACCTCACCGCATGGAGGCGGCTGGAAGTGACAACCATCGCCTTGGCCCTTCCCCCGATCTTGTGCATCGTGAAGTGACGGAAATGCTCGATCATGACCTCCGTCTTCTGGGAGATATTGTGTGAATGCAGACTCATGAAGCGGGCGAGGGCCCTGGCGGCCTTTCGCTTCTCCACTTTCGGGTCGTTCTCAATGGACTTTATCAGCCGGTAGTACGTCTTGTAGGTCGTGTAGTGCTTGAGCACATCGAGGATGAAGTTCTCCTCGATGGCCTGGCGCATGCTGTAGAGGTGAAAGGGTTGAGGCTTGCCGTCCGGACCGGGCACACCGAAAACCTCCATCGTCCTGTACTTCGGGGTCGCGGTGAAGGCAAAGAAGCTGATGTTCGGTTGCTTCCCCCGCTTGGCCATGGCCTTGAGGATCTCCTCCTCGTAGTCGGGCAGGCCCTCCTCCTCGGCCTTGGCTTTTGCCTCTTTCTTAATAGCAGCCCCCGCGAGGACTCCCTTGAGTTCGGTAGCGGTCTCCCCTCCCTGGGAACTGTGCGCCTCATCAATGATCACAGCATACCGGCGCATGGGAAGCTCGCCGACCTTCTCCGTGACGAAGGGGAACTTCTGGAGGGTTGTGATGACAACAGGCACGGCGGATCCGAGAGCATCTGCGAGCTGGGCGGAGTCTACGTCGATCTTCTGCACGACACCCTGCTTATGCTCGAACTGATAGATAGTGTTCTGGAGCTGCTGGTCGAGCACCACACGGTCCGTAATGACGATGACGGAATCGAAGACCCTCTCGTCCTTATCGTTGTGGAGGCTGGAGAGCCTGTGGGCCAGCCAGGCGATGGAATTCGACTTCCCGCTCCCGGCGGAATGCTGGATGAGGTAGTTCTTTCCGACACCTTCGCTGCGTGCACCGGTCACGAGAGCCCGGACACAGTCGAGCTGGTGATACCGGGGGAAGATCATGGTCTCAACCCTGACTTTCCTGTCCCCGAGCTTCTTCTCCTCCACCTGGAGGTGGATGAACTGTGCCAGGATATCGAGGAAACTGTGCCTCTCCAGGACCTCCTCCCAGAGGTAGGCCGTCCTGTAGTTCCCGGGGTTCTCGGGATTGCCGGCGCCGCCGTTTGAGCCTTTGTTGAAGGGGAGGAAGCGCGTGTTCTTGCCGGAGAGGCGCGTCGTCATGTAGACCTCGTCCGTATCCACCGCGAAATGGACGAGGGCCCGCTTCTTGAACTGGAAGATGAGGTCCGCCGGGTCACGATCAGTCTTGTACTGCGTGACCGCGTTGCGCCAGCTCTGACCCGTCATCTGGTTCTTGAGCTCCACCGTGGCCACGGGGATCCCGTTGAGGGACAGGGTCACATCGAGTTCGTTGTTATGCTTTGACGAGTAGCGCAGCTGACGGGTGATCGTCAGGCGGTTGGCCTGGTAAAGTTTCAGAGTATCGGGGTTCATGCCGCTCGCAGGGGCGAAATAGGCCATGTGAAAGGTCTTCCCGAAGCACTTGAAACCGTGGCGCAAGACGGAAAGGCATCCTTCGTGCTCGGAGTTGAGGGCCCGGCAGAGATCATCGAGGAGGGTCTCCTCGGCCTTGCCCTTCTGGATGGTGGAGAGGTATTCCCATTCTTTAGGCTGTGTCTCCTGGATGAAGGAGACCACGTCCTGAGGGAAAAGGCCGCGTTCCTGATCGAAGGCATCGGGGCTGCCCTTCTCGTAGCCGGCCGAGGTTATGAGATGGTGCTCGATGGCGGCTTCGAAGGCAATCTCCTTGTGGTCTGCTGGCATCAGGCAACCTCCTCGCGGACGTCGATCTTGCCGGTGACGGCGGCGGATATGAGGGCAGTGCGGTATTCGCAGAGCTTTTCTATACTCGTAAGAATCCTACTTCGTAAATCGTACATAAATGCTAGATCTTGTTCCAGAGAAGCCATCATCAGATCTTGCTCGGTACGAGGGGGCAGAACAATTTCAAGGTTCTTAATTTTATCTTGGTCAATTGTTGCCATCGTCACATTATTCGACAAAGATACAAGTCGATTGATTGTAGGAGCAGAGTTTAGGTAGTGTATGAGATACTTGGGGTTGACCAACTCTCTCTTAGGACGAGTCCTGACGACATGGCACTCAAATACCGTAGGCTCATCTATATCCAGAGCACATACGGAGCGCCCAACCCCCTCAAGTTTCAACGATGAACGTACAAAGAATATGTCGCCAGCAAAAACAGCGTACTTTTTTTGCTCTGAGAGTTCCACCTCAACACGTTCAAGGCTGGCGGAATGAACGAAAAAATCATCACGATATATATCGTACACATTGATCAATTTCACACCGGAGCCAAAGGAATCCTTCTTCTTGAAGATGCCATTGGCCAGATTATCCTGTACTATATGTTTCAACTTTTTTACCTTCCAATGCTCTGGAATCTCTCCCAACCACTCCACGCCGGAGTCCTTCATCTTCACATTCGGGTCGAGGCCCTTAGTGACGACGTGGCTGATGAGGGCGGAGCGCTTTTCCTGGAGGAGTTCGATTTGGCGCTGTTTCTTCGCGATGAGTTCGTCGATACGGGAAGTTTCTCGGTCGAGGAAGGCGGCTATGGTGTGCTGTTCTGTCAGGGGGGGCAACATGATTAGCAACTCTTTTATAATGGACGAGTTAAGCCCTTCCATTATAGATCCTTTGCCATTGGTGGTTATCTGATGGCGGATGTAATCAGAATCATCCACAAGAGAAGCGAGATAGGACGGGAATATCAAGTCGTTTGTGCGAAGTCTTAACAAGTGTGAGTCCATTATACCGCGTTCAATATGTTCAGGAACAACTTGGCATTTACCGGTGGTCCCCATCATCGATACGACGAGGTCTCCAGGTAATATTTCGCACATGATAAGCTCGTTGAATTTGTTCTCGTCGACATATTTGTATCCCAAAGAGAAGTCAGCGTTTATCAAATGCTCTTGCCCATAAACCTTGTATCCATCGTCTTGCATGTATTCGAGTTTAAGGGCACTCCCAAATGGCCCTATTTTGATACCTTCAAAATCTCTTAACAACATCCGCAGTCGATATACATTCCAGCGCTCTGGAATCTCTCCCAGCCATTCGACGCCTGAATCCTTATATGTCGTATATGTCCGCCACTTCATGCCGTTACCTCTGCCAGCATATCCGCTATTTCCTTCTCGATCTTCTTCAGGTCCGCCTCGATCTCCTCGAGCGGCCTCGGGGGTACATACCGATAGAAGTACCTGTTGAAATTGATCTCATAGCCCACTTTGGTCTTCTCGTGGTCTATCCATGCATCCGGTACATGAGGCAGGACCTCGCGTTTCATGTATTCGTCAACATCCTCCTTAAGGGGGACGTTCTCATAGTCACGCAGGTCGGGGTCCGGCTCAGGGTTGCCTTTCCCGTCAGTGCAGACATCCGCCGTCTCGTCACGTTCCGAGAGAGCCCCCAAGATAGCTTTGAACAACGGGGCCGGGATCTTCAAGCCTGCCTTGTTGAAGGCCCCCTTCATCAGGTCGGAGAACTCCTCCCTTTTCCTGACCACACCCTTCGACGCCAGTCCCGACAGGGCCTCTAAAATCGCCTCCTGGAGCTCCTTCCCTTCCTCGATCTCAGCCTCCATTCCCTTGACGTCCTTGCGCTTCTTGCTGGATGCGAGGCCTGCAAACGCGGTCGCTTCTTTCAGGCGGGCAAGCCGCCCCTCATCAACGGCAAAGTTGAGTTTCAAAGGCCTCTCCACCGTGATGCGCCTGTATCCGAAGGCCTTGTTGTCGAAGATGCGGACGTGCTCGCTTTCCTTGAAATCCCCATATAGCCGCGTGATATCCCCGCGCTGGTCCTCACAGACCTCGTTACGTTTGTTCCCCAGGGACCTGCGCATCTTCTTGAAGAAGGATGTGCCGTCGACAAGCTGTATCTTGCCCTTGCGTTTCGGCTCCTTCCGGTTCGTTACGATCCAGAGATAAGTGGATATGCCGGTGTTGTAGAAAAGCTGGTCTGGGAGGGCCACAATGGCCTCAAGCCAGTCGTTCTCGATGATCCATCGACGGATGTCACTCTCCCCGGAGCCGGCGCTTCCCGTGAAGAGGGGGGAACCGTTGAAAACGATGGCTAGGCGGGTACCGCCCTCCTTCGGGTCCTTCCTCTTGCTGATCATGTGTAGTAGGAACAAAAGGGAACCGTCATTGATGCGGGGTAGCCCTGCCCCAAAGCGGCCTCCGAATCCCTGCTCATCGTGTTCTCGCTTGATGACGTCCGCTTCCGGCTTCCACTCTACCCCGAAAGGAGGGTTCGCAAGCATGTACTCGAACCTGTGGTTCGGGAAGTGGTCATTGGTGAAGCTGTTACCGAAGGCGATGTGCCCGATGTCCTGTCCCTTGATCATCATGTCGGACCCGCATATCGCATAGGCCTGGTCGTTGTAATCCTGGCCGAACGCTTCCAGTCGAGCATCGGGGTTCAGCTCGCGGACGTACTCTTCAGATACGGACAGCATGCCACCCGTGCCGCAGGCAGGGTCGTAGAGTGTCTTAACAATGCCCTTCGTGGTGAGGATATCATTGTCCGGGAGGAAAAGAAGGTCCACCATCAGGCGGATGACCTCGCGTGGCGTGAAGTGATCGCCGGCCTCCTCGTTCGATGCCTCGTTGAATCGTCTGATGAGTTCCTCAAAGATGTACCCCATCTCGAGGTTCGACACGACATTCGGGTGGAGGTCTATGTCACAGAACTTTGATACCACGAGATACAGGCGGTCCGCCTTCTCAAGTTTGGCGATGTGTTCTTCAAAACCGAAGTGTTCGATGATCTCCCGGGCCCGGGTGGAAAAACCCTTGATGTAGTTGACGAGGTTGGCCGCAATGTTACCGGGATCACCCTTGAGCTTCTCGAACGTGAAAAGGCTGGTGTTGTAAAAAGACATCCCGGTGGCGCGACAGAGAATAGGTCCTATGTCCTTTACCTTGCCCCCTGAGAGCCTTTCCTGCTCCTTGAGGACTTTTGTCTTGGTGGGCTCCAAAACGCAATCCAGGCGTCTCAGGACGGTCAATGGAAGCATCACATCCTTGTACTGGTTAGGGCGGTATGGTCCGCGAAGGAGATCCGCGACGGACCAGATGAAGCTGGTTTTCTCGTTGAAATTATTCATTCAGCAGGCTCCGCGTGTGGAAGTTCGTTGATACTGGAAGTTACAAGATGCCGGGTGAAGATCCGGTGCAGAGGGAGCCTGTTCATAGTGCAGGCAGGCCACAACGGTGCCGCAGTATTTCATCAGGAATCCCCCTTTCAACCCCTTGTGAAGGCTCCGATGTTTACCGTACGTTGAAATTACTGGAGAGCTTCACCGATATCGTACAGGATTCGGCCGAAAATTTCACGTTTATTGTAGATGGGGAGTGACAAGGGGGTGGCACGGCAAGTTCGGTACATGCTTTCGCGCCTGTGTCACATTATCAGGTACGAGAATAATATCGCATAATTGACAACCTTCTACCCTCTGCGATAGACTATTGACGTCAAGGGTCCCTACATCTTAAGTCTCCGCATCTGACACGACTACAGCAGCAAATTATAGAGATAATGTAATCGTCACAAATAGAATCAAGGAGGGCGGAAATGCTTCTTGTATCAGCGAAAGTAGGACCATTCAAGTCCATTAACGAGCCACAGACCGTGCCGATTGATACCGAGGTCACGGTGCTGGTCGGTATGAATGAGGCCGGGAAAACTGTTTTCCTACAAGCCTTGCAGAAAGCAACAGACGCTTTGGGGGAAGCAGAATATGACCCTATAAACGACTATCCGAGAAAAGAACTCTCCACGTATTTGGACCAGCACGAAGAAAATCCGTCGATTGTGGCAGAGCTGACGTATCGTCTTGATGATAAAGAAATTGCCGAACTCAATTCTGTGGTACACACCCATCTGAAGCCGGGCTTTGAATTCACAATAAACCACAAATACGATAACCATTTAATGATCGTTTTAACTGTTGATGAATCGCCTGTATTAGCATCTCTGGTTGCCACGGAGGGTCTGAGTTCTGATTCTCGAGCAGCAATCAAGAATGCCCGGTCGGTACGCTCCATTCCTGAAATATTGAAGGAAGTCAGCCTCACAGAAGAAGATACGGCGTTTCGAGATGGAATAGAAAAACGTGTGGCGGCAACTCAATGGACATCGATAGTGCAGTGGGAAGTATGGCAATGGTTGAAACCAAGAATTCCGCAATTCCTCTATTTCAGCGAATATGAACTATTGCCGAGCAAGATAAATCTTCCGGACCTGGCCAGTCGCATTAAGAATAATCAGAATCTTGAGCCAAAGCACCGGGCGATTCTGGCATTATTACGAATGGCGCGGATATCAGTTGATGAATTTACTGACCCCGAAGGCTACGAAAAACTCAAGGCACGAATAGAAGCTGTTTCGATTAAGCTTACGGATCAAATTATGAAGTTCTGGAAGCAAAACGAAGACCTGGACGTCGAAGTTGATATAAAGCAAGACCCAACAGATTCTCCACCGTACAACAATGGCTCCAACCTTTATCTCCGGATCAAGAACCGACGACATCGGGTCAGTACTCCTTTTGAACAAAGAAGTAGGGGATTCATCTGGTTCTTCAGTTTTCTTGTCTGGTTTGATAGCGTGCAACAGCAGATCGATGCGGCAGGCCAAGGACAGCTCATCCTTCTCCTTGACGAGCCGGGTTTGTCACTCCATGCATTAGCGCAGAATGATCTCCTTCGTTACATAGATGAGCTGTCAGCAAAACATCAGGTACTCTACACTACCCACTCGCCCTTCATGGTTCATTCTGACAGGTTACGCCAAGTACGGATGGTGGAGGATCAGCCGAACGTAGGAACCGTAGTCTCTAACAGTGTATCAGGATCCGACCCCCGCACGTTGTTCCCGTTGCAGGCTGCACTCGGCTGGACAATTGCTCAAAACCTTTTCATCTCAAAGCACAACCTTCTGGTTGAAGGCCCTTCTGATCTCATTTACCTTCAAGCCTTATCCGCAATCTTGGAAGACCAGAATAGGACACGGCTTCGGGGCGATATTGTCATTGTCCCTGTTGGTGGCCTTGATAAGGTTGTCACGTTTATCGCACTGCTTGGTGCGAATGGATTGAAACTCGCGGTACTTCACGATTATCGCGGTGCTTCAGAACAAAAACTGATGGATCTGGTCAAGGAGAAGATTATTCCGGCCAAGATGCTGCTCAACATTTCTCTGTTCAGGGATCGGAAGGCCTCCCGAGCAGATGGGGTGCCCTCCGATATGGAGGACCTCTTCAAACCCGAATTCTATCTGGAAAGATTTAATAAGACATTCGGCACTTCTGTTTCTGAAACCGACCTACCTCCAGGTGACCGTATAGTTGATCGGTTAAACCGCTACATCGACAAAACTGGGATTAAGATCAGGCCCAGCGGGGGTTTCAATCATTACTTGGTCGCGTCTAATTTTGCGGCCAACCCTCCTAAAGAATTAGATAAAGATACGCTAAAGCGATTCGAAACTTTATTTGCGGCTATCAACAAGCTACTCTGAGATTTTTTGAGGGACGCGTGAGGTGTCAATCCTCTTTACTCTTTGCTCCCTCTTGAGCTCGATAAGCAACGGGCAGTTTGTCCTTGTCAGACATGCTATCTGGGAGCGCCTTTATAATCACCACGTCGTCTGTTCCATCGTCGCATATATGGGCCGCACGATGCTACTACAGCTCGGCACATATGCCTAGTGCGCCTTGACCGCTGAGGTGGTTGTGATAACCTAAAACTAACCCGTCTCAAGGCCCTGATGAATGAATTGTGCGTGGATTTAACCCGCCCCGTTATAGCAAATTGTGTATCAGATACGGAGAATTAGCAGGACAATTTCAGGCTGTTGCGGTGTTTCAGGCATCGGGTTTTGCGGGAAAAAGTTTCCCATTTCACTTACGAATCTTGCATACGACAAATAATGGCGAGTCCTAGATTATGGGTGTAACATGACCATCCCCGGTTATCCTTTCACGCAGATTCGGTGACCCCAAGTCGTTATACAGGGTTCATTAACGACTCGTTAATTTCCTCTATCGTTATCGGTCTCGGACCGAGTTGCTCGAGGAGCGATTCTTTCACATTACCGCCCGACATAATGAATAGGCCCCGAATCGATTTCATGGTCGACTTTTCGGGAAGTACCTTCAGCAAAGTCCACCCCGGTCCAGGATGGGAGCTTTGGGTGTCAACAGATGGTGTACTGATAGAACCCAGGAATTCCTGGCTGGAGAAGTTATAAGAACCCTTCAATAAATGAGCCTTAAGCCGGCCCTCGTACACGTTCCAACTACCACGGATTATGATTTTTATCGTCTTCTTATTAGGCTCCTCTTTGATACATTCGAGCACCCTCACCCAATTCAATGGAAAAAAGGTTTCGCTTGCTTTACTTACGACTTCTTTTTCGCCGTCGCGATAAGACCGGCTGATAGCGTCGATTACAGACAAAGGTAAGCCTGCGTCCTCACATTGAAGAGAGAACAGTTCATTCCAAGTTGTCAAATTCCATTGGCGATCAAGGGGTGCCATTACCGAAACGGATATGCGGGACGTACAGCAATAACTATCGATAAATACCAAATTTCGTGGAATATCGGCCGGTTCATTGTCAAATAGTCTGCAGCAACTCACCCCAAGCTTTTTTGCTTTCTCCATCGCATTAGAAGTGAAGCCCGAATAGGCGTATAGTACACCTAGGCGGGCTTCCGATGAAATTAACTCGCCGTTGAAAGCGTCGATGTCTTGCTGGTCTATTTTTCTTTTTAACCTCTTGCAGCTTATCAGCACTTTTAGTGGAAAGTGGTTGCAGACCTTGGCCTCAATCCATACGTCCCTTTGCCTCGGCTTAGAGGTGTGGGTGTCGGGTAGCCTAACATTAGCCGTGACTTTTGCCTTTGCGTCAAGCGCGGCAACAAACTTCATTACTGCGTCCTCAAACTCTTTCCATCTTGGTGCAGTCAATTTGAGTCACCTCCTTTGACCACGCGTCTCTGTACAATAGTCAGGCTTACCGGCAGGGATTGATAGAAGTGGAATCCCTTTCCGGTGCTGCATTTTGTTGACCATTTTTGCGGTTTTCACCCATATCCGCCACGTAAATGACTAATGCTAACGTTTGATTGTTGGAATATCATTCAATTAAACAGCTTTACTAGAAAGGCGTCCATGACAGCTATAAGGTTAGATAAATCATGGTCGACACTCACGACAGGATCTCGCATATAACCTGTTCCGTCTGGTTTCGTAATTCTGATCATTCCAGGCGCAACAATTTCCATTTTCTTCCATTTCCAGTCAGCTATCCACGAGGGTTGCAGAGCTTCGATAGTTTGAGAATCAAAAATTCTGTAAAGACTAGATTTTTCATTCTTCAGTATCTCAATTATTTCGTCATCACTTTTCTTTGAGTCGGTCGTTTCATTTACAAGTAATGAGGGAATTGGAATAATGCTATGAGCTGCTTGATGGCGCATGTCCGCCATAATGTTGATCCAATCGCTTATGTCTTTTCCCTTTATGTAATTATACAGACCATTCTCGATCTTTCTGAATTCCTTCCAAAAATCTTTGCTACGGATACCGCAGTACCTCTCACTTATTCTCATATCTCTTGCATGTTTCGCTATGATGGTCAGATGGTCAAGCATTCCCCAAAGCATGAGATAAAATGTATTGATATAGAACCCGATGGCTGTTCCATACATTTGACGCTGATTATTCCGTATATAATAGTCCCTATGAAGCTGATAAAACCGGACCATGTCACGTGAATAGAGGATGTATGGAAACCTATTAAGCAACGCGGCTCTCAGGTTTTCGACCGACTCCTTCTTTTCCCTCCCAGAGATTGAACGCGCCCACCACTTGAACAATCTGCTGGCTTTCCAATGGGTCATTTGATAGAAAGCGTCAAATCCTATGTCCCCAGCGTATGCCGTCGACCAGAAAACGGAGTTACCCACGGCAATAACACTGATTAAGTCGAGAAACTCGTCAACAGGAATTACCCGTATCCGGTGGTATTGATACAGGACATACTGACTTTGGATAAGTAGTTTAGAGCCGGTCACTATTCCGTCTGCTACCATACTTTCCGACAGAGATAGAAGAGCCAATTCTCGTTTGCTTTCGAGCAATTCACCACAGTCTTTCCGTAGTCTTTTTGCGACCACTTTGTCAAAGTTGAAGATAGGGGGAGGGCCTTCTGTTATTACCTTGAGGAGTTTCATAAGCTTGGAATCTTTAAGGGCAGAGATGTCAAATATATATCTTGGCAAGACTAACTGGGTAGTTATGCCGGAGCTTTCTCGAAGATGCATGAGCGCGGGAACTGCTTCCCGCGAAAACCGATCCTGTAAAGCAAGCAGACTAGGCGGGTCGAAAACAAAAAGAAAATCTTTGATTATGCTGTTGCCAGTAATCATCCATGAACCGTAAGGGATGCTTTTGAACAAAGTAGATGATTTTGCGCGGCTTCCAGCTACGCCTCCCCATGCGTTTGATTTTTTAATATTTTCCTTCAATTACAGATTTTTTGCAAGGAACAATCTATTGATTGCCAGTTGAAGTCTAAAATGTTTTGAAAACTATGGATATTCTCGCTTTCAGGAAGTCAACCCAGTCTCAGCAGGCGCTCTTATGCTAAATCACTATTCCTCATGCACGCCCACGCTCTCATGCACACACCCGTCCCATATCTCCTGCGGAAGCATGATCTTTTCTGTCCCCGGTATGCTCCAGACCGAGGCGCCCGTGTTGAGATCGATCCCGTTTCTCAGGTACGCCCTGTATGCCAGCTGGCTGCAGTAGAAGGATCCCTCTGTAGCTGAATCGAAGAAGTTGAGGTTATAGGGCTTGTTCAGCTCCGCCTGCCTGATGCAGTATGCGGCAACGTCCTCCCGGATCGCCACGGCCCTGGCCGGGTCAATATCCACGGACAGGAGAGGATATGCAGCACCGTAGAGCATATCGACAAAGGGGCCTCTCTCGGATTTCATCTCGTTGGCGTTCCACGTGTTGCCAATAACGTTGAAGGTGATGACCTTCCCCTTCGCGCCTGCCTCAACGCACCTTCCCCCGGCGCCGACATAAACGACGATGTGGTCCACGTCCCCCGGTATGAGCTTTCCGATGAGGCGCCAGAACTGTCCGGTGATGTCCGCACCGCCGCCGTCGGTGGTGCAGAGAAGGTCACCCGTCTGGACCTTCAGGCCTTCTATCTCGTAAGTGTGGACCATGATCTCTTCTCCACTCCGACGGGCGCAGGGGTTCTTGCTACCAAGTCGTCTGCTCCATCGTTGCGTATATGGGGCGCACAATGCTCGTCAGGACGTACGCCTGGTGTGCCTTGACCGCCTCCTGGAACTTGAACCAGTGGCTTTCTTTGTAATTGTCCTTCCACACCCACCGCGTCTCCGTCCCCGGCACGGTGTCCCCGCCACCGGATGTGTCCGCCGTAGTGAAACCCACCGCCTCCTTGAACCAGGCGTCCTCGTCGTACTTCGTGAACTCTCCCCCGATGAGGGCCTTGTAGTTCCCGACGCGCCGGGTCTTCGTGCTCGTACTGTCCCCTATGGCATTGCCGAGGTCGGCAAGCAGGGTCCTTCTCGCATCATCGTCGACAGAGCGGCCACGGTAGAGATCGAAAAGACATCCCGCCGCATCGAGGAATCGTGGCTTGTTATCGATGGAGGCGTGACTCAACACGAGGCGCTTATCCTGCCAGATCTCGTTCGGTATGTCGGGGCTGTGCTTTGCGTCCGCGTGTCCCACGCTGGGGATGAGTTTCTCCAGCAGCCCCGCCATGTCGTTGAAGCCGTCATCGGCCCCCACGAAGTTCTGGTGGGCGAACGTGTCGGCGAAGGTGTGGGTTGCTATCCCTATGCGGTAAAGGTCATCGAGGCCGAGGGCCTCTGTGAGGACCTTCTGCGCGCTCAAGCTGTTGGGGATCGTGTTCATGAGGTGGAGCTTCCCATCGGCGCGCCTCGCTGACTCGCCGGCTATCTCTGTGAGGGAGCCGGGGAGGAAGTGAAACACCGGGTATATCCGCATAAGCTCCTTCTGGGGCTTGAGGATGTTGACGGTCTGACTGATGTAGCTCTCGTACGCGTCGGGGGTGTCCTGGCTGATGTAGAGATGCTCGGTGTTGTCATCAGTGTACTGGGAGGAGTAGGCGATGACGGATGAGTCGTTGGAGCTGAAACCCGCCCTCCTTGCGACGATGTAGGTCATGTGGTAATGGAACTCAATGTCCATGGTGGCCTCCTTGCCCTTGTTCCAGCAAATATACCGTAATCCCTTTTCTATTGCCAGAGTCCGTCGGCCCTGGTGGTCTCTATGCTGTCCTGCAATTTTTTCTCGGAGCTCGATAAGGAGTCAAGCCCGGTCTTCTCCTTCAGCCTGCCTCAGGGGTACTACCCTTTTTGAAGGCTTCATAATAGTAACTGGCCTCCGATTCATCTGTCAAAGCGATCTCCAACATCAGCCTCAAGTTCATGAGCACTGCCGGTATGACGTCTTTCGGATCCGCCCCATCCGGAAGCATTTCTGGGTCGATTGCCAGCTCGATGTTCATGAACCACCAGTTCTCGATCCTTGAGAGCAACTCGATCAACGCCTGAAACTTGGTGATATCGAAATTGCGCTCTGCATTCCCCAAGAAATCCGACAGTTCATGGGTGACTTCGTTCCGGTGTCTCCGAATATCATCAAAGATTTGAAGATCCGCGTCGTCGATGGCACCCATTTCCCGGAACCATAGAAGCGAGGCATAGAGGCGGCTCTTGGACTTCGACAAAACTTCGTTCCGGTAGGTTTCGCTGATGATAAGACCATCTTTGTTAAAACCGTGACAGAAGAAACTCTCAGGTTTTTGAATCACAGAGTCCTTGAACATCTCGAAGGCGGCAATAAAGAGAGAAATCAACAGCAGGTTTGCACGCAGTGTCCCGGGATGGAGGAATTTCTCCCAGGAATCCTTCACGCTTTTCATGATTTCATCTGCACTCAACTCAATCGTACCTGTGTAACGAAGGAAAGACGAGCGCCCCATAGCTTCTCAGTTCTAGCCCCTGCATTCCATCCCTTCAGACGCGTCTTTGCCAGAAGCGTTCTTGTGTTTCCCCTCTTCCCTTGCCGCCCTTTCGTCATAGTCCTTCACGAGCACAATCGGCTATGCTCTGCCATGAGATATGTTACATACGACAGGATGAGGTTGCAGAAAAGCCTCCCCTCTTCTGGAGAAATAGGTATTCCGGCGTTCAGGTCAAGTCCGTGCCGCACGCCACCACCCGTTGGCGACGATAGGTATAGGGTTGCCGAACTTGTCCCCATTAACCATGTATCCCCCGCTATTCGATCTCCTCATATTCCTCTTTTCCCTGGATGAAAGTTGCTTTCAGCAGCTCGTCCTTGTCAAAAGCGACCTTGCCATTCCCATCGAGATATACCCGGGTCACGCCCGCCGCCGCGATGACCGGCAGCCTGACACTCCAGGGGCCTTCAGGACTGTCAGGCTCCCTGCACCAACCAGGCAGAAGCCCCTGGTGAATCAGCCGGGCAAGCGCTTCCATCCTGAACACGATTGAGAGGGCTTTATCGGGATTTCCCTCAAGCACACGGACAGCAGTGATAGCATGCCCCTCAAAATCCCTGTCTTCAGGGGACAATTTCACCACTTCCGTAACGAACGCGATGACTTCCTCACGTGTTAGCGGGTGATCGTTGATCTCCCGGATGATAGAGTCTTCCTTGCCAGATTTAGCCATGAGGACACCCCGTCCTGTTGACCTGAAGGCCCTGATGCATCAATTGTCTGTGGGTTTAACCCGCCTTGATATAGGTAATTGTCTATCAGGCACGGGGAATTTGCAAGGTATTTTCAGGCTGTTGCAGTTGCGATATTTCAGGCATCGGTTTGTAGGGAAAAATCTCTCGTTTCACCCACGAGTTGAGAGCTGGAGATTACCAATCGAAAGAAGGTAACGACACTCATCGTCTCCAGACAAGAAATGTATTTCACATCACGGTAAACATGACAAAAAAAAGCGTTGATCCCGCAAAACCTCCCAAAACCAATCCACATATAGCACCCGTTAAACAACTTTCTACTAGAGCGAAAGGAAACGTCAAGATCTCCCACAGCGTTCTCCAGAAGCCTGAGATCTCTATCGGAGGGGTTTTGTATAATCCTCGAATGAGCCCAACAACAGTACCTACGGTTGACCCAAATACCCCCCCGATCAAGATATCTAGTATGATATAGCCTAATCCTTTGTTTGGCATTATTAGCTCGAAAAGCCATTCTGCGCCAATTGCTCCTAACATACCACCGATAGCAGCACCAATAATACCTGCGGTAACAGCAGCGGGATGAAACCAAAAGAACAAGAACCCCAAGGTAATACCCAGCAAGAAACCACCAGCTAAACCGCCGGCAAATCCTACGAATGCTCTTAATACAAGACGTGAAGGGTGGATCTCCTTACCTGCCATTTTTGCATCATAGATTTCTGCGGTCACAGTATATCCCGATACTATGATGGAAAAAAAGGCTGATGACCGAAAAACCCATTTGATCAGCTTCGAGAATTTCCAAGGGCTTTTCATCGCTTTCATCTCTAGCTTTGAACGTTCTGTTGCTTTGAGAATCTTGCTATTGGGGGTTTCCTTCTTCACATCCAAGGGGTTCTTGGTTTCTGAAGATCTTGAAGCTTTTTGAGGGGCTTCGTTTTCCACCTTCTTAACCGGCTCCTTGGAGTCGACACTTGCGGCGGCGACAGGTATTGACAATTGCTCCGCAACTCTTCCAAGTTTGACAGATAAATTCCCACCCAGGTCGTGTCTTTTTAGAATGTCCAAGGCCATCTGTGCATATTTCTGTGGGTCTTTAACCTTCTTCAGTGAATCAAGCTCTTCACTAATCTTTTGGACCTTTAAGCTATTATTGCCATACATTCTGTGTAGATTCTTTTTTAGCTCTTGATTCATTCGTTCAGGGACGAGATGCTGCAGCGGTTCGATAATCTTGTTTGTTTTGGGATCGGGTTTCAGATCCCCTAACAGGTGGGTATTGTATATGAGACCAACTAAACCCTTCGCTTGTCTTCGTGGCAGTCCTGTCATTTGTTGCGCTCTGAATGTCAGTCTATTAACCGTTTCTCTCCATATTCCGATGATTTCTTCCTTGGGATATTTCGATAAGGGTTCCTTATATGGCTCAACATCAAAAGGTATGGCTCCTTCAAACCCCCAATGCCCGAATATTCTGTGGTTGTATCCGGGATTAATACCGAATTTTTCTTTCATGATCTGGGGAAGCTCTTGATCTACCGTGGTACTCACCAATTTATATAATTCATCTAGATCTTTATTCCCTAATATCGACTTAATATCACGACCATGACCAGTACTCCCCTGGTAGGGCGAGGGATAAGCAATGCCCTGCATGGTCAGCGATAGAATCATTACAAAGAATATGTAAGAAATGGCTCGCTTCACATCCATCTCATGAACACCCCTTAAGTATGTCCGCAGTCGACAAACCAATGAGCCGGAACTGCCCGGTGATGTTGTGGACGCCACCATCGGTGGTGCAGAGAAGGTCGCCCGTCCGGACCTTTAGGCCTTCCGTTTCGTTGGTATTGACCGCAATCTTTCCTCTGCTGCGGCAGGCATCGGTGTTCCTACTACCACGTCGTCTGCCTATAGTCTGATCCCTTTCCTATTGCCAGAGTCTGTCGGCCCTGGTGGTCTCTATGCTGTCCTGCAGTCTCCAAGCTCGAGAGGAAATCGAGCCCGGTCCTCTCCTCAACATCCCTTACAGTAACGATGTAGAGTGGCATATCTCCCGTCCTGAGGGCCTCATTCGGCATGATGAAGGCTATGGCGTCCTGTCTGCCGGGGTCATAGACGATCTTGTACAGGCGGGAGGGAACCGCAACCTTGTTCTTCCCGATCGTCTTTGTGGTCCGGCCTTCGTAGATGGGACCGGTATAGATAAAGAGCTCGCCCCTGTCTATGGCCCAGGTGCGGACGAGCTCCTCGAGGGCCTTCCAGATCCCCTGGTTCATTTTCTTGCCCACCTGGGGAACCATGTTGGAGAGGTAGAAGCACTCGATCATCGCCTGTTTGTCCCAGCGCATGTCGGCGGCCGGTGCCATGTGACCACGGTCGTAACCGCTTTTCCGGTAGTCAGAGAGTCCTGCGCGTCTTCCCTTCTTCAGGCCGGGGTCAATCCGGAATGACCCCTCTTCCCGCGGCACCACTGTGCTGGTCGCCTTTTCCGCGGTAAGGCGCTCAATGACCCAGATGGGCGTTTTGCGGACGGGATGATGGGCGAGGAGATGGCCGGGGCGGCAGAGGAGATCTCCTTCCTGTCCGGGGATGCCGAGCTGAGCGTATTCCGCACAGTCTTCGAGGGGACCGGAAAAGACTGGGATCGTGAAAAGAAAGAAGATCGAAAGGAAAAGAAGAACCTGCCGTGGCGCAAGACGCATGGAGCCTCCTGGATATGGATGGGACGACCGATGCGCCTATGAAATTGTGAAATTACTGGCCCCTGTACCGACCATATTGTCTGGAAATTGGGTGAGGTTTGCAAGGGGAAAGTTGGCTGATACACCTCAAATACTTGTTATGGCAACGTGAATGGGAAGCCTTTCAAAGTCGCTACCTCGTGCAATCACCTGCCGATCCGTCATTCTTTCCTGGGTTCTTTCCACTTCATGAGTTTCTCCCTGACCTCTCCTATGTTCTTGTCGTTGACCAGGACCAGTACCACATCTCCCCCCTCAAGAACAGTGCCGCCGCTGGGCACAAGGAACTTCTCGTCGCGGTTTACAAGTACAATGAGACTGTCGGAGGGGAGACCAAGCTCCACTATCGCCTTGCCTGCAATCGCCGCATTGAAGGGAATGATGAAGTCGACGAGTTGATTGTCGGCGCTGTCGGTGGAAGCAAACTCAATAGGGTATCGCCGTTTCCTTTCAATTGGTGCCTGCAGCTTCATCAGACGGGCAACGACTGGAATCGACCAGCCCTGGAGCAGAGCCGAGGTCAGCACTATGAAGAAGACCATGTTGAATATCGCCTCGGAACCAGTCACACCAGCCAAGAGGGGGAAGGTTGCCAGGACAATGGGCACGGACCCTCTCAGGCCTACCCAGGAAACAAGTACCTTTTCCCTCCAGTGAAGCCGGGCAAAGAGGAGCGAAAGAAAGACGCTTGCGGGGCGGGCGACTAACATGAGAAATGCCGAACAGGCAAGACCGGCCCCAACGACGGGGATAATACGGGATGGAAACACGAGGAGGCCGAGCGTAAGGAACATGGTGATCTGGCTGAGCCAAGCGAGGCCGTCGAAGAAGCGTAACAGGCTTTTCTTGTAAACGAAGTAGCTGTTGCCGGCTATCAGGCCCGCGATGTACACGGCAAGAAACCCGCTTCCCCCGGCGGCTGTCGTGAAACCGTAAGTGAGTACGGCCAAGGCAAGGAAGAAAACAGGATAAACGCCTTCGTAGTAGGACTTCAATCGATTGAGCATCACGACCGTCACCTTCCCGAAGAAGAACCCGCAGACGATCCCGAGCCCCATCTGCTGGACGAACAGGAGGGCGATGGACCCGAATGAGGCCCCGGGGTTGATTATGACCTGAATGATCCCTATGGTAAGCAGGACCGCCATGGGATCGTTGCTGCCCGATTCAAGCTCGAGCAGTGGTCTCAGACGGCCTTTGAGACTTATATTCTTGGACCGGAGAACGGAAAAGACAGCCGCGGCGTCAGTCGATGACACAACGGCCCCCAGGAGCAGGGCGGTAAGGAACTGGAGCTTCAGGGCAAAGAAAGCGAAGAGGCCGACACCCGATGCCGTGAGCACGACTCCGACGGTCGCGAGGCTCACCGCCGGGAAGAAGGACGCCCTGACCTCCGACCACTTTGTGTCGAGACCGCCCGCGAAGAGGATAAATACGAGCGCAAGGACACCAACGGATTGAGCAAGGTGGGCATCGTCAAAATAGATCCCGCCAAGACCTTCCGAACCGGCAAGCATCCCGATGCCGAGAAACAAAAGCAGCACCGGCACCCCAAGGTTCTCGGAAAGCCTGGCGACCCCGATGCTGACCAGGATAAGGAGCGAACCTATCAGGAGAATATGTTCGATCGGTATCATACAATAATTGTCTCAACTTTATCCAAAACCATACGCTATCACCGGACCAACTTCATTGGACAACTAGCACGTCGCATTGCGATTGGGACAGCAGGTGTATTGTGACGCTGCCGAGCAGGAGTTCTTCGACGCGTGATCTCCCGTGCTTGCCGACAATTACGAGATCGGGCCCCCACTCTTGAGCTATCTCCGGCAGCCTGGCTGACGCATGTCCGTATTCAATGCGTTGAAGCAGTTCTGCCGTGTTCCTTTCCGCAGCTTCCAGGAAGACCTTCATTTGTGTCTCGGCATGACTCCGCGCTTTCGCCCGATACTCTTCAAGGACCTTCTCGGATGCCCCTACGGAGATCATCTGTCTTTCGAGGAGCGGTTCGTATACATGCACCACGGTGACAAGGGCTCCCGGGGCTATTATGGAACCATACTCCATGGCTTTTCGGGAATTTGGTGAGAAATCGACGGCGGTAAGAACCCTCCGATAAGGTCTGTCAGGCTTGCTCTTGACGACCAGGACAGATCTCCGCGTTTTGCCCAGAAGTCGCTGTGCGGTAGTGCCAAGGGCTAAGGCCAGCACCGGATGCCGTCCGTGAGCACCCACCACAAGCAGGTCGTGATCCAGAGCAGCCTCGACGATTACGTTCAACGTTCTGCCCGTTAGGACCCGCGTTTCAAAGGAAAAGCCCGACGACTGGCGGATCTCTTCAGCCAGTCCCAGCAGGGAATTCGAAGCATCATCGATTATTCCACGTTGCATCTCGTCAGTCGGCGAGCTGACGAATGATTTCATACTCTCCAGCCACGACTCTTCCAGCACGTGCAGCAACAGACCCTTTTCCACCCCCAGCGTAGCACCGAGTATCGCCGCACGTTCTGCGGCATACCGGGAATTACGAGAAAAGTCGGCTGCAGCCAGAATTGATCGGATACGTGTCATGTTCTAACCCTCCCGTGTCTGAGATGCACAGCGCCGGTTCAAAGAATTTGGTGGGGCGCCGGCGTGATTGCCAAAGTTCACAGGCCCTGACCTCATGTTCCGACCTCTTTCGACCTCTAATTCGTTGCAGATGAGACCGGTTTGGGCCATGAGCTCATCGTCAGGCTATCTGCCATAGCTAGTGTGAATCATGTCATCATTCGCTCCCCTGCCGCCACATAGTCTTTGCAATCTGGCCTTTTAGGATCTTCGCGTCACCGCAACGTTCTTACCATCTCCCGAAGATACGCCTGAAATCTCCTGGATCGCAACACGGCCTGGGCGGTAAATACAGACACCAGGAAAGCGAGATACACATAACCGAAAGCGGCCTGGACCATTGAAGTAATTTTTGCGGGCACAGTTGCGGGAATGAGGTCGCCGTATCCCAGGGTCGTCTGCGTACCGATACTGAAATACAGGCAATCCAGAAAGTCAACAGCCTGAGCCGCCGATTTCCCTTGTCCCGTGTGGTTCAAGGAGGGTAAACCTTGAACGCTCGGCAGGATGGCAAGATAGAGAAAAGAGAAGGCAACTGCCACCACGATGAAGAGAAGTATCGCGTAATACGGTCTCCTCGGACTGTCCTCGACCAGAAAGTGAACCATGTTCATCATTGAACCTCCTTTTGCTGTACTTCCGCACAGGCTGAAGTGTGGGAGATTTCACAGCACCTTCGTCCTGTATCTCCTCCGGATTTAGGTGATGGTCTTATCCCCGCGATCCTCCTTTTCCACACGAACAGGAGCTGGCTCGCCATAAACGATGTATTACGCACGTCATTAATGAGTTCCTCGTCCCTTACACTTTGCTCTGCCGTCGACCACCACTGTGATATCTTGTGCCAGCCCTGGGGCTGCAGTTGCCGAGAGAGTGAGTCTCAGCGTGCAGCATGCGTCATCCCGCAAGGACATCACGCAGCTGACTGGATTGATCTCCGGCGTGTTTTAGCTTAACAGCGAAGACTGAGGTTGTGCAGATATGCGTGGGCGGAGCCGGTTTGACTGGCGAGGAGAGCTACTACAGGACGGTTTCCTCCGGATGCGACAGGGATTGACCCGTTCTCAAGATATACCCCCGTATGGAACACTGAGGTCGACGGCGGTCGAACAGGCCTGACGGCTGTCTTGCAAAATCCCCACTTCTGAGACAGAAGAAAGTTGGTGTGGCCAGAAACATCTTTGTCGAAATCATGCGGTACCGTGAAAAAGCTTGAAGACAGAGGCACTGAAGACAGGGCGAGCATCAATAACAGAGCGAGAACAACGGCAGTACTTCCGGCTGATCCATTTACCTTCATGAGATTGTTTACATTAACACCACATGATGTGTCAAGTATTGGCATGCTGGCGCAGTTCCTTGCTCATTCGTTGAAGGGAATGTACACGGACTGATGTCTTATTTCCACCTGAGGGTACGGATAATATCCCTATAGTGGTCCCACTGCTGAGTAAGGAACTGGAAACGCCCTGCAACTATACCGGGAGCGATATCAAGGTCCCTCGCCAGCCGGAGAACCTCCTCCCTTGACCGAACAGTACGAACATGCCTATCGTATTCAGGCGGTATGAGAAACCTGGCGGCAAACTCATTCGCGCGAACCTCTCGGGGATCGTCTTTGCTGCCGTCGTTGATGAGAAGATCCTTCTTGCTGTCGTTCAGCACATGTCCAGCCTCGTGAAAGAACGAGAACCAGAACTTGTCCTCCCCCTTACCGCGCAGGCAGAGCAGTATCATCGCCTTCTGTGGGGTGATCCACTTCGTTGCTCCATTCCAGGGAACTTTCTTCATCTCGCGGACGAGTGACACTGCCACACCCGCTCCGGCACAAAGCTTCTTCATTGCCGGTTCGAATTTCTCGGGGCTCTCTTTCGTGAGGCTGCGGATCTTCTTCAATGCTTTGAGGAAGGATGCCTTGTCGAACGGCTTGCACACCTTCTCGTGTGCTTGAATTTCTCCCTGCCGGATCCAGGCGGAAGCTGAGCCAGGCTGCGATTCGAAACACTGGGACCGCCTGGCAGCGATTGCGGGTTTCTCCCATATCTCACGCCACGCATCGACGCTTCCAACACCGTAAAAGCCCAGAGTCTCGCGCAATAAGACCAACTTATCATCTGTCCGGGACAGAATGCCTCGATCCTGTAATTCTTTTACAGGGATTGTTTTGAGCCATTCCAGGTCCTTCTCCAGATTCCGGCGCTCTTCCACCTTGACCTTCTGTTCCTGAGACTGCGCCTCGAGATTGTTCCAGAAGCTCGCGGGTGTGCCCGTGGCCAGTTCGAGGCGATTTGCGCTCTCATAGCTGATCGGCTGCTCTCCCTTGAAGATCCGGTTGAGGGATTGTACGGTAAGCCCCGTCCTGATCGCGAATTCCTTCTGTGTCATCTCCAGGGATTCCATTACCTCCCGGAGTGTCTGCCCGGGAGGCACTGCATAATCAGGTCGATACTCGTATTTCTTATGCGCCTTCATTTTCCACCTCGATGGGTGTCTCTTATCTCAATAATCTCAATCTCTCTCACCTTCGTTGTGTCAATCCCGCCATCATCGCAAAGAGGGATGGGATCGTCTGCCGGAATGAACAACAAACGGTATTGATCGTTTAAGTCCACGGAAAACGTACCCGCATCCTTTCCGGACGACAACTGGTGACAACGTGCTGGCGGTAGATGAGAAATATCGGATAAGACCTCTGCAGCCCTGAGCTCCATCAACCTCTGCCGGAGCTTCCCGGCCTGCTTCGTGCCAAGCTGCTTGACCATTTCCCGCTCCTGGGAACCTATTCTTTCAAGCTGCCTTGTCCTAAAGTATATGATCACGAAACCCACCTGTCAAGTGAAATAGTTAACATGCTATGTTAATTGTTTCTATCACGCCGAAATCAAACAGCACGTGAAACATTAATAGAGGATGCTGATAGTACCCGAGCAATATCTTGTCATATTTCCTGTACAAAGAAAAGGTTCAATATCCCTTCTTCCCGTACATTGCCCTTGACAACCCCGCTGGATCTGCTAGACTTACGACTGTATATAACTGTTTTATGACTCTTTAAAACTGTTACACGATATCACGAAACAGTTTGTTACATATAGGAGGCGGCATGATCATCAGCATCGCAAATCCCAAGGGCGGCGTCGGGAAGACGACCCTAGCGGTCAACCTGGCAACCACCCTCATTTCGAAATACTCCGACACCCGCATCCTCGAGCTCGACCTCCAGAGGTCCTCCTCCCTGTGGGCCGGCTACCGGGTTGAGAGAGGCATCACTCCAGAGATCCCCGTGGCTGTCGTAAGTTCCGTCTGTTACCCCGCACATTATCCTCTCTAATACCCCTTCCTTTTTCTCACAATCCTTTGTATAAGAACATCACTGTATCAGATTAAAGCGGACAGAATAAAAAGGGCAACCGGGGGGATCACCACGGTCATGGAACGATACCCTCACGATTGCCCGGTACAAAGGATACAACTGCCTTTTTGGTACTACATGTCACGGTCAATGTAAAGGGATTATTCGCACTCGGCAGGCTCTACCCCTGGCCGAGGCCAAACAGGTGCCGCTTATGCGGGTCCCGGCGCATCTGGGGGCATGGTTACGTTCCCCGCTATTTTGAGGGTTTCGTCTATCCCCTGTGGATACGGCGCCTTCGCTGTCCCGACTGCGGCACAGTCTATACCTTAAGGCCAGATGCATTTGTCAGGGGCTTCCGGTATTCCCTGGCAACCATCGTACTGTCCCTGGCAGAGAAGATAACCGGCAAAGGTTTTGTCCTTCCCCGCCCCTCCCGCCAGGCACGGCAATACTGGCTGAGGGCGCTTCGGTTCCAAGCCTCGCGGACGGCGAATGTTCTTCGACCTGACGTGAACACGCTTTATGCCCTCCTTTCCCGGGACGTGATCCCCTTCACCCGTTCAATCCAGCGTGCGATCCTGCGCCTGTGAGGCACTCCCTACCGTGTTTTTGCGGCGACGTGCGCCGTCCTGTTGCGGTACGTGTTGTTAAAAAGACAAGGAGGTATTGCATGGACGAGGCAACAAAGAAGGAGATCGCCGTCTTCCGGTTCGGCGTCATCGCCGATATCGTCGGCAGAAAGCTCGCACGGGGCGAGAAAGAGAGGATCATCCGGGAGAAGGCGTCCTGCCGGTGGGAGATCCCGTTCTCCACCCGGACCCGTATAAGCCGCAGCACCATCCTCTCCTGGGCGCGCGCCTACACGAAGGCACGCAATCTTGAGAGCCTCTACCCGGAGGACAGAAAGGACAGGGGACGCCCGAGGGTCATGGACGAGGAGACAATCGCTTCCCTCGTGCGCCTCAAGAAAGAACGCCGGGGCATGTCCCTTCCCGTCCTCCTCAAGGAGGCGAGGGCCCGGGGCATCCTGCCCGGCAGGCTCACCGTGAGCTATGCGACCATATACCGGATCTTCAAGCTGCACGGGGTATCGGGGAGCGATACTGCGTATCCCGACCGGCGCAGGTTCGAGGCGGAGCTTCCCAACGACATCTGGCAGTCGGACTGCCTGCACGGACCCAGGGTCCTTCACGAGGGGAAGATGAGAAAGTCCTACCTCTTCGCCTTCATCGACGACATGACGCGTCTCGTGCCCCATGCCGGGTTCTACCTCAACGAACGGATCGACTCCTACGTTGACGCCTTCATCAAGGCCCTCTCAAAGAGGGGGCTGCCGAGAAAGCTCTACGTCGACAACGGCCCTGCCTTCTCGACCCAGATACTGCGTCACGCCACCGCGTCACTCGGCATCGCCCTTATCCACTCGAGGCCGTACAAGCCGGAGGGGCGGGGAAAGATAGAGAGGTTCTTCCGGACGGTAAGGATGCAGCTTCTGTCCACGGTACAGGACGGGCTTACCCTTGAAGAGCTCAATCGAAGGCTCGGCGACTGGGTCGGCCTTTATCATATCAGCAGACACTCGGCCACCAAAGAGGCCCCGCTTGACCGGTACGGGAACCACCTCCACCTGATCCGGGAGGCGCCGAAGCATCTCATGGACCACTTCAGAAAGAGGGTAACCCGCAAGGTCGACAGGGACAGGATAGTCTCCCTCGACGGTAAGCTCTACGAGGCCCCGGTACCGCTCATCGGGGCAACTGTCACCCTTTTGTATCACGACAGCGACCCCTCCCGGGTCGAGGTCATCTTTAACGGCGTCTCCCACGGCATGCTGATACCCCTTGACGTCCATGTCAACGTGAGGGTAAAGAGGTCGCACCAGACCGTGGACATCGTCCCCGACAACACCGTTGAGCCGGAAGGCAGGCTGCTTAAGAACGGGCAGGTCTTCGGAAGGGAGGGAAAGGAATGAGACACTTCTTCGGGTTTACGAAAGAGCCTTTCTCGCCGGACATCAAGCTCGACGAACTCTACCACAGCGCCGCTCTCGAGGGGGTGAAGGAACGGTTCCTCTATGCCGTGAGCCTGGGCGCCATATCGGTCATCACCGGGGATGTGGGATCGGGTAAATCTACGGCCCTGCGCTACGCGTCAGGAGGGCTCCATCCCTCCCAGTACCACGTCATCCCCGTCATAGCGTCAACGGGCAGCGTCATCGAGGTCTTCAAACAGATATGTATTGCCCTCGACATCAACTGGAACAGTACGTCCCTGACGAGGCTCATGCACACGATACGGGAGACGGTGGCGGAGATAGCAAAAAGAAGGCAGGTGCCTGTCCTCATCATCGACGAGGCGAGCCTCCTGCGCATCGAGGTGTTTGCCCAGCTCCATACCCTGGGCCAGTTCGAGATGGACTCGAAGCCGGTCCTTCCTATTATCCTGGCAGGGCAGAACAACCTCCTCGACAAGCTCATGTACATCACATCGAGGCCGCTGGCATCGAGGATCATCGGCAGGAGCCACCTTGAGGGCCTGAGGCGAAAGGACATGGCCGGGTATCTCAAGCATCACCTGGGGATCGCGGGAATAAAGGAACAGCTCTTCTCCGACGAGGCAGTCCTCGCCATACACCAGGGGTCGGGAGGGCTCTTAAGGAGGGCCAACCTCCTTGCGAAGGGTTCGCTTGTAGCCGCCGCCCGGGAGAAATGTACGGTTGTCTCGGCGGAACACGTCAGGATGGCGTCGACGGAGATATTTTAACTAAAAAGAAATGCGTGACCGGAGAGGGGCAAACCCCTCCGGTCAGTTAATTGTGCGATGGTCAAAATAGTGTGAGAATGACTGGTTGGAATAATGTGCGAGGCAACACCGTCAAGCAGATCCCGAACGTGACCGCCCCATATCGGGATAACCCCAAGTCCCTCCTCCTCGTGGACTGTGGAGGCATCGACAGCGACTTCAATAGGTCGGCAATGTCCGTATCGGACCTAGTCATCATCCCCACCCGTCCCTCCCAGGTGGAGGTCTACGCACTGACAAGGGCAATGTCCGTCCTGAAGGCGGTTGGGAAAACAGGGTATGTGCTTAACAACGGCTCCTTCCCGGCGAGTATCTCCAAGCTCACGGACCTCGCCGAGTACGTCAGCGTGATGGACGGTTTTAAACTGTTACATACCGTCGTGAGATTGCGGGCAGACTTCCAGGATGCGTACGGCGCCGGCATGTCTGTAATCGAGTACAACAGGAATTCCAGGGCAGCAGAGGAGATCATGGCACTCGCGAAAGAGATCCATAAACTCCTCAAGGAGGTAAGGCATGGGCAGGTTTAAAGCCCCGACCATCGGGAACGGTGTGGATGAGCATGCAGTTGAGAGCCAGGGTGTGCACATGAAGAACCCGGGCGGGCGTCCGAAGAAGCCTGTAGAGGAAAGACTCGTAAAGGTGACCATCTACATGACACCCACTGAGAAAGCGCGCCTCGATGCCAGGGCAAGGAAGCTGGGAGTGTCGGTCTCGGCATTGTGCAAGATGAAGATAGCGGAAGAATAGCAGTATTAAACATATACACCACACCAGGAGAGCGACAGTGAAGGGACAACGCATAGGCTACGTCAGAGTATCCTCAGTCGATCAAAACACCGACCGTCAGCTCGACGGTATTGAACTGGACCGTGTCTTCGCCGACAAGGCCAGCGGCAAAAACGCTGGGGACCGTCCCCAGCTGCAGGAACTCCTCGGGTATGCCAGGGAGGGGGACACGATCATTGTCCACTCCATCGACCGCCTGGCTCGCAACCTCGACGATCTCCGGCGCCTGGTGAACGACCTCACGTCTAGGGGTGTGAGGATTCAGTTTGTCAAGGAGACGCTGACGTTTTCCGGCGATGATTCCCCGATGTCCCGTCTCCTCCTGAGCATGATGGGAGCGTTTGCCGAATTTGAAAGAGCAATTATCAGAGAACGTCAGCGCGAAGGCATCGAGAAGGCGAAGAAAAAGGGCGTCTACAAAGGTCGCAAGCGCGTGTTGACTCCCCTCCAGGCCGAGGAACTGCGGGCCCTGGCCATCCCTGGCGTATCCCGGACCGCCTTGGCGAAGAAATTTGGCATCTCCCGGGAGTCGGTCTACCGTTACCTGGCGGCATGATGTCAGGAGTGCAATTGAAAATGCTTGACATTATTATCGAGCGGTTTATAATAAGTTAATTCATCCCCAGGCGGCGAAAGTTACCTGGCCCCCTTTGGGTTACGGCTCAAAGGGCTTTTTTGTTTAATGCCCCCGATAATGAACAGGACCACATTCCTCATAGATGGGTTTAACCTGTATCATTCGCTGAATGATGCCTGCTGGCGTCACAAACAACGTAACGTCAAATGGCTCAACATCCATAAGCTTTGCCGGATGTATATTCCTTCTTTAACCCCCCGAGCCACGCTTGAAGAGATTTACTATTTCTCCGCATTTGCCTTTCATCGCCAGAATAAGGACCCGGAGATAATCGCGCGGCATGAGCTTTTCATCGAATGCCTGAAAGCTACAGGCGTAAAAGTGGAAATGGGAAGATTCAAGGCAAAGGATGTATACTGCAATGGTTGTAAAAGCCTCGTGAAACATTATGAAGAAAAGGAAACAGACGTCGCGATCTCGGTGAAACTGCTCGAATTGTTCGTTCTAGATCAATGCGACAGCATCGTTTTGGTGACGGGAGACACAGACATCATACCGGCCATTAGAACGGCATTCAACTTATTTCCCGAAAAACGGGTGTACTGCGCGTTTCCCTTCAGGCGGAAAAATACTGAGCTTGCAAAAATTGCGACAGATTCTTTTACAATAGGCGTTGACCGATATCAAGCCTGCCAGTTTCCGAATCCGTTCATAACCCCCGATGGCAGGTCACTGCATAAGCCGGGATCGTGGTAACCTGTCCCATTCACCTCATAGACCCTGTGGGACACCTGTCATACAATACAGCATACCAACCCGTGTGACACATCTTTCCGGCCCCGGGCCGTTGTCACGTCCGGGTACACCCTTCCTCACCAAGGAGGCGGTGAGGAAGGGTGAGGGCGCTGAATACCTGAGCTGGAGGTACATGGAGCGGCTCTTCACGTCCGGGGACACTGCTCATCCCTATTTCACTATCTTCAGCTGGCTGGATGACGTCGACGTCGACGTCGCGGAGATGCTGGGCATCGACCCTTCCCCGGAGGTCATTGATGCCGTCGCTGAGAGGATAGTCCGCCGGTCGGTCCGGGACAGGAGCATGCATGGATGGGAGCTGCCCGATGGATCGGGGACTGTTGCCTCGCACATTATTCCAAACATTCATTCTCGCGCTATTGCGACCATTGCATAATCAGCTGACCAGAGGGGTGTCGCCGTTCCTTCCGGTCATGGTCTTTAGAATATCTCCGTCGATGCCATCCTGACGTGTTCCGCCGAGACCACCGTGTATTTCTCCCTAGCCTCGGCCACGGGTAGAGCCTGCCGAGCGTGAATAATCCCTTTACGTTCATCACGGTATCTAGTACCAGAGAGGCAGTTGCATCCCTTGTACCGGGCAACCGTGAGAGTATCGGTCCATGTCCGTGGTGATCCCCCCGCTTGCCCTCTTATTCTGTCCACCCTAATTTGCTACAGTGATCTCTTTATACTAACGATCGTGAGAAAAAGAAAGGGGTATTGGTGAGGATAGTGTGCAGGGTAACATCGTTTGCTTGATCAATCTTCCGCCAGCGTTCTACACAGCCACCGGCGTCGAAGGCACCCCGAACCCGATCGTCCTTGCCCTGTTGCCCTTTCGCAGGAACCTGTCCGCCACCTTCGGGTCCCACCTGTTGAGGACCACCCTGTCCGGTGTCCCTGCCATCCCTTCCAGCTCCCGTGCCAGAAGGACGGTGAGCATCTCCTTGGCCACCCGCAACGAGTCCGTTTCCGCGGCGATCCGTGCCGCCACCCCGTCGCTCACCTCGATGGCGAAGGGGAGCTTCCTCTGGGTCCTCACCTGTTGTGCCATGTAGTCCCTGATGATGACGCGCCTGTCCTCCTCCCCGTAGAGGGGAACCTCGATGACCCTGCACCGGTCGAGGAGGAACTGGGGAACAAGGGTGATGTCGTTCGCCGTCGCGACGAAGAAGGCCTTCGACAGATCGACGGGGATGCCCGCCAGGAACTGGTCGGAGAACCGCATGGACTGGCCGGTGTCGAGGATCTCGGTGAGGACGGTAACGACGTCCCCGCTTGAGCTATATCTGCCCGTCTTGTCCACCTCATCGAGGAGGATGACGGGGTTCAAACACCCCGCCTGCATAAGGATCCTGGTAAAAGCCCCGGGCACCGCGCCCAGCCACCCGAGGTTACTTCCCTTGAGTGTAATGATGTCCGCGTTCCCCGAGAAGCTTACTTTGAAGAAGGGAAGGCCCAGGGCCTCGGCGAGCGCCCCGGCGATGGAGGTCTTCCCCGTCCCCGGGGGACCGGCGAGGAGGAAGGGAGCGGGTGTGGCGGAACCTTGTGCATATCCGGCAAGGACCACCTCGAGCCGGATCTGTTCCTTGACCCCCTCCATGCCGTAGAGCCTCCTGTCGAGGATCTCCATGACGGATCGAACATCGAGGTTCTGTTCCCGGGCGACACCGTACGGAAGGGCAGTGACGGTCTCGAAGAGGGTCGCCTCTTTCTGCCCGTCGCTGCCTACGGAGGAGGCGAGGGTCCTGATCCCCTGCGCCACGTCCTGCCCCGCTTGGCCGAAATAGACAAGGAGCTTCGCGTACATGATAAGGAGCTTCCTCGCTTCTTCCCAGTAGCCCTTCTTCCCGGGCATGATGTCGGAGAAGCGCATCGCGGCCGCAACGAAGCGCCGCCTCTCCTCCATGGTCCCGAAGGACCTGAACTCCCATTTAAGGAGGGGCAGAACCTCGGAGAGGTCCACGTCATTGTCCACGGGGTCGCGCACGTCCCAAGCGGGGCTTCCCTCCTGCCTGTCCCTGCGCTCCTTATCGAGGCGGCGCCCCTTCGTGCCGAGAGTATCGAGGATGTTCCGGAGGTACTGGAGTTCGGCGGGACCAAAGGGGCCCGTGATATCCTCCTCCTTCTCGGCGACCCTGCGCTGGCGCTTCCTGTCCGCAAGGTCGGCCCTGAGGATCCCGATGGCGGCAAAGTACATCTCCAGGCTCTGCGCCATCTGACGAGGGGTGCGGCCAAAGCAGGACAGGAGCTTCAGGAATGCGACGGGGAAGTCCCCCTCCTGGTAGGAGACGCTGGCCACGTCCGCAGCGATGGCCGTGTCCACGAACCTCACCCGGTCGAAGGTGCTCTTGAGGGAACTGAACTCCCCCCGGATGTACTCGAGGAGGCCGGCGACGTTCACGCTCTCGTCGGGCATGAGGGTGTCCTTCATGAAGGTCCTGTCGGCCTTTCCCCGCTCCTGTGCTTCCTCTTTCTCCCCGGGGGTCATGTTCGCTGTGTCGGCGGTGTTCGCCACCATCCACAACGTCATCAGGTCACCCTTCGAAAACATGGACGTATCTCTCCCCATGACCGCCTCCTCCCTTGCATCCTCAACAATATGCTTGATTATCTATAATTACGGTCATATACTATAGTATTCACTTGTGCATAGTCAACTATGCTTATAATGACCAATATATTACATTAACGGTAATAGACAATGAAGGAGGGCGGTATGACGAAGCGGGGAAGGCCGGCGAGGAACCGGTACGACGTCCTGAGGATGCAGCGGGTCTACGGCCTGTTCCAGTCCGAAAAGGGCGACTGGCCCATCACCTACTACGACATGGGAAAGCGCCTGGTCAAGGCTTTCGGGATCACGGGCAGGGCGGTATCTCCGCACACTTGCCTCGCCATCGCCAGAAGGATGCGCTACGGTCTCTACGCACGGCCGGGACGGGAGTACATCAGTGCCCTGGCAAAGGCTCTTGCCGGACCGTACGCACATATCGACCACCCCCTGGGTGAGGACCTCATCCTTGCGAAGTTGAGAGCGGTGAGGAAGGGTGACGGAGTCGAGTACCTGAGCTCAACATATATGCAGAGGCTCTTCACGTCCCGGGACAGCTCTCATCCCTATTTCACGATTTTCACCTGGCTGGATGACGTTGACGTCGCCATCGATATCGCGGAGATCCTATTCCTTGATCCCGTACCCGAGACGATAGATGCCATCGCTGAGAGGATAGTCAGGCGGTCAGTACAGGACAGGAGCATGCAGGGATGGGAACTGCCGAGGTGGATCGGAGACTTTCTCCACGATGCCGGAAAGACGTCGGATATGGTATACGCCGCGTCCTCAATCGTTCTCGTCTACGCGTCGCTGAGGGAAAAAATCTTCAACGTGTCCAGGGCGGTAGAACTTGCAGGGTCGAATACGGAGGGATCACCCGAGGCCCCCGGGAGCCTGGAGCGTCATTTCGAGAAGTACCTCGAGATGCTCAAGGCGCAGGGCCTCCTGAAGGATTATAACGGGGAAGACGTACTCGAAATGGCGGAAACGGCGCGCAGGTCGGTGGGGAAGTAGGAACAACGACGAGTTTAGGCAAAGCTAGGCGTGCCCAGTAATAGCGCTTGTAGGGTTCAAGGAAGGTATGCAGGTAACAATGAGAGATCTAAGTCTGGTTCATTCTTCCGAGGCATGTTGCAGAATCAAAAAACCCTCCGGACCGTCATCCGGAGGGAGCCAAGCAGTGCTCGCCAGCTGCCTAGGCGTTTATCATTAATCTAGGTATTGCCGGTTCATTGTCAAGTGTGAGTTCTTTTTTATCGAATGCTGCCATAACATACTTAAGTTAGTAACTGAGGATAATTGCTATCATGAGGGAAGGGCGGTATCAAAGGCGCTGTTCTCGCTCTGTAGTCTGATCGCCAGACTCTTCATCACATTTGGAACGAGTGAAAACCTGATGGTATCGCCACCAGTTCGACAATCGATCGTGGTATGCATCGCCCATACCTCCTGGGTGATAATCGATGATTTCTGTCAAGTGTCACCAAAACTAGACCACTTTTTTCACCAATTTTAGTCCACCCCCAACGTTATAATCTGAGCCTGATATGGTAGCTTTTCATTCATGTTATGCCCTGCTTTGCCGCATTATCTCTTTGAGCCGATAGCTCTTTCCCTGTATTAGGAAGTCACGCCCGGGGAGAGGTGGTGCTGCCAGGCGTCACATTGAACCAGGAAGCCTCGTCCATAAGGGCGGGGTAGTTCACCTTCAAGATGCGAGTCCCATTGCCTGCGGCAAGGACACACGGAATCGAGCTGAGCGGGGTTAAAGTCTCACAAACCGGTTTTTCTCAGTGCTTCTCGCAGGAAATTGTGGATATGCTTTTCGACGAGTTGCCGCGTGATCTCACCTATCTGATATTCTCCGGCATTACGTTCCCCATTATCTTTCGAGACGATTCTCTTTTCGCGGACCCATACTATTTTCTTGTCGCTGTTTGCCACGAAAGCAATGACCGGGTACTTCACGGGATTGCAGGCAGGCTTCTTGTCCCCGGTGAATATGATCAGGCTGATATGGCGATGATGCAGTGTTCCGCTTTTGCTTAGGGTCTGACATTCTTTGATAATGGCAGATTCGTGCCCGCGGGACTGTAATTCCTTCGATATTTCCTTCATAACGGGCTCGATCACAACGGTCATCCTGTGGTCGGCATTCTTGAGAAAGAAATACTTATCGATAGCCTGGTGCATCGTCGGTGTGGTTTCCTGTTGTCCATCATTAAATCCTTCGTGAAACACGATATCTCAGCCTTTGACTATTCTCATTACAAAACAGATGATCAACAAGATACCCACTGAGCAGGCTATTGCTCCCATCGAAATCTTTGCGGTCGAATCCAGTTTCTTCGTGTCCCAGTACCCCTGAGGGCAGACCAGGCATCCTATTAAGAGGAGCAGGTTTAACAAGGGAATTAAGACAAGTAAGAACCATTTTTTCTCCGCCCCGATATTCTGAAGACGTTGTGCCACGGCGTAGAATAAGATGGGGACAATAAGGGCAAGGGCCAAGATGCAGATCTCATTCGTGCGTTTCCCTTCCGTGCTGACCATCATAATGCCGAACATGGCCTTGAGCGCTACGACAAACAAGAAATATTTCAGGAAAGTGTTCCGGGAAAAACCTTCGTACGTTTTAACCGTAGTTTCCGTATCTGGAGCCTGGTTAGTCATGATTTCCACGATATTATCCACCTTTGAATTGTAATTCCCCCCGATAGCTATGGCCGATATTTTCGGTTCTGTCAGATGCTTTCTGCCTCAGGTATGATTTTGCTGATCTATTTCGCGGGCCTCAGAGAAATAGCACCGGCCTTGGTGAACATGTAACACCAGAACTTCATATCAGCCGTTTCAAGGCCTTCCCAGGAGATCAGATCATGATTGCTTCGGGTTTTATCATTTAGGAAGTCGAAGAGTTCCAGATACTGCCCGTTATTGAAGTCTTTATCTAAGTAGTGAACATCAGGCTTGCAGCCTGAACTCACCATGTCGCTAAATACCGAGGGAGGAAGTTTCCATTGATTGCCGTAGGCAAGGTCTACCCCGTTCATAAGCTTATCGAGATCGCCGTCATGGGCTGCCTCGATAGCTATTTTGTGGTCTTCAGAGTTTTCTTTGAGCTTTGACAGAGCCCCGGAACTATAATAAACGGGCACTACGTATTCGGGGATTGTGTGCGGGCCGTAATAGCCGTCTCTTTCCAGGTAATATACGATCTGGCCGTAGATCCCATGCGGGAAGAACAAGCCATTCAAACGCGGCTTGAGCAGGTTGCTGAATCGCTTCTTTATCTTGTTTCTTTTCATTCTGGCCATCCTTTGATTGAATATCGCGGCGGTCTTACGTATCTGTAGCTTGGCTTTTCGATTTTCTCAGAAGATTTAATCTCAACTTTCCTCGTCTGCCAGACTGAACGTATGCATCGTCTTCCATGTCCCGGACGAGTTCTCGATAAGATCGACTATAGCGCATTTCGATTCGATAGGGCCATGACGATCCAGAATCGTTTTGAGCTTGTGTTCCGCGATGTATGCATTATCCGCATTCCCGTCCGCGATCGTCAGATGCGGAACGATCTCGTCATACATCTCGGCATAGGGCGGGTAATCAGGAAATTCTTCGCTTATCGCGTTCGTGATATCGGTGAAGCAGTGAGACGGAGATGCGAAAAGAATCGTGGTCTCCGGCCATCTTCCAATATCCTTGAGGACAAATGTGAACGGGCCGAAAGACGAGAAAACGTTCCGCGCCCTTTGAATGACATCATCGCCTATCAGTTCGGGAGCCATGAACGGCGAAAGGATAACAATATGGGCAGGTATACCGGCGGCTGCCCGGGGATCGTAATGTGTCCGGAGACGGTGAACAATACGTTCGGCTTCCGGTACGCGAACGATGAATGCGCTTCTGGTCATTTTGCATCTCCAATCACAACTTGTTATTGCCGGGTCTTTCCGGCCGATAGATGATCTCCGCCACCCGTATTTCTACGCGGCCCGAGGACAGGTGCCATTCCAGGACATCTCACTCCCTGTAGCGGGAAGAGCGATACCTATGGGCGACAGGATCGAAACGGCTCTACCTTTCGAACCTGTTTTTCCAGGGAATGCCAGAAGAAATGCCCGTTCGCCCGCGGTATTTATGTTCCGTACCCGGACGATAGAATTCATGGTAACGACGTCACCGGGGACATTCGTTGGTTCCAATATCGTGGCCCGATAGAGTTCCTTTTTGGGTTTTTCGATGAAAGGAGCTTCCGGTCCGTTTTGTATATCGACAACTGGTTGGAACCTTTCGAGGTCATGCCGAGTTATATGAATCTTCCCCATTGCAATGGCGTGGCCTCCTGTTGTGACCATTATCCCATGTTGCAATAGACATGCCGTCCTCCGTGTACTCCTCACAAGAAAGGAGCCATCCGCTCCTGTATGTCTCGCGCCGCGCGAGTTCACCTGATGCGTAGTATGATAAATGTTCGCCGTTTCGCTTCCCCATGATGAATACTCCTTCTTTCCTCAAATTCCCTGCCCTGTCGTATATCAAAGAATGGCCATTGAGCCTCCCATTCCAATACTCTGCCTTGATCTCGGCGATACCGTTGTTATGATAGCTGGTAAACCTCCCATGGAGTTTCCCTTCGAAGAAGCTCGACTGCATCCAGAGCGTTCCATTCCTTCGGTAGGTTCTGGACCAGCCGTGCAATAGACCGTTTGTGTAATTCTTCATTTCGAAGATCTTCCCGTCGGGGTAATATAATATGCTCCTGCCATTAGCCTTCCCGTCCTGGAATAACGCGGCTTCTTTTAATATGCCATCGTCGTAATATTCTTTTACCGTGCCGTCGGGTATGCTGCCTGATGCCTGAACAACATTTCCCTTAGAGTCATACAATTCGTGAGCTACCTTAAGGTCGCCGCAGTAGTATGAGATCTGTACGTGCTCGTCGGCGAGTTCGGCCCTTTTTGTTATCCTGGTGATCTCAACCATCATCGCGTTGTCCTTGATTGCCGCCATATTTCGCCTCGCTTAAATAACCGACTGACATACTCACTGGAACTAGCTTGTTTCGAGCCCAATGCATTTGGATTTTGGAAAGGTTTTTAAAAAGGCAACCCTCAGGGGCAGATCCGTCCGGTTCTTGTCCAGCCATCTTTATTCATCCATTCTTCTGCTGCATCTTCCGTGCCGCCAACTTCAAATCGGTTTCTATCGAATGAACATGGCCTGGTAAATGCATAGATAAAGGCAAGTGGTAACTGTCGGTGTCAATTAGATGAGGGAGGGGGTAGTATGGTCCGTATGCTTTTCGTCTCTTATAGGAACGCTTGCCGCAGTTTAATGGCTGAAGCGATCGGACGGAATAAATTGAAGGGTTTGGCTGAGGTATCGTCTGCCGGAGTAAGCCCGCATGGGCCCGGTGATCCGGCTATAGCGATCGAGATACTACGCACACACTTCGATATTGATGCATCCGGTCATACGCCGCGCAGCATAGTAACAATTGATCTCAGCGCTATTGATTACGTCGTGGCTATGTCGTCGAGGATCGCAAGAGGCTTACCCCCCATGTCGTGCAAATTACTCGTCTGGGATATAAGGGATCCATGGCATGACGACCAGGATGCATATTTCGACTGTGCCAAAGAGATAGAGAGAGAAATCTCACTATTAACTGTGGGGCTCAAATACATGAGGATTTAATGCTGTGGGTATATCGAAAACCGAAGGGTATTAAAGGCGCCAGGATGAAATGTTATTTTTGCGGCAAGGTAGTAAAAATCATCCGTTTCGGGAAGGTAACCCTGGCAGTCTGTTGCGCACAGCTTATCTATTTCAATAAGGAGGAACACTACCAAGATTAACATGATATTGTATCCTGCCCGGTGAGCGAAAGTTGCCGTGTATTGGTTGCTTTTCAGTGGCTTCCTTGCACTTCTTTTTAATTTTCCTGCCGGGAAGTCCCCTTCCGTGAGGCGGTGGATGAGGTCCTGGGAAAATTTAAGCAAAAGTTGTTCCCCCATAGTGGAGTTTCTCGGACAATTTAAGTTGGGATACGGGGGAGCGGGTGTTGACATCGGTGGTATCCATTCTCAAAGATGTTCGTCTATTATTGCTTCCTGGCCAGTATTGCTGCCATCAAGGGGGACCTGTATCGTGGAGGTGATGCGGGGTCCCCCCTCGGCAAACCGCTCGTGCTCGGACAATCTTTTTACCAGCCCCTTTTCTGCTTTTGTGAACCCGGCGGTCGCTGGGGGTAGTAGCGTATCCGAAAAAAGGCCCCAAGGCTGGGGCACCAGCCGGGGTTCGTTTATATAGAAGCAAGGGGCGTGCCACCAAGCTTTGAGCGGGATTGCCGGCCATGGGAAGGTGTGCGGAAGTGGAGAGTTGCATAACTCAACCCGCAGTTACATTTTGCAACCCTGGTTTTCCCCGAATTCGGGCAGCAAACACACGTTAGCAACCGGATATCTTCCGGGCAGATGGAACCTATCAAGAAGGGGATGTTTACAACCCGGAACATAAGTTGCCCCCCACAGTTTGCTTCTCAGGGGTATCTATCGGGAGGATAAATTACCGTGGGGGGCGTGGATGGGAATGGCTATAAAAAGTGCTCCCCCGTGGGTGGAGTGATCAGACAATTGAGCGTTGGTACGCGGAGAGTTCTTATTGCCGTTCCCTTCTCGACATGAATGGGGGTGGCCTGCGCTATAAGAGGGCATGAGACGCTATTTGGCTTTCCCTAACTAATTGTATCATTTCCCACGTTAGCGTCTGACCGGTGACCCATAATTATCTCTGCCAGCCTTCTTTAAGACCGGGCACTTCCGGCTGTTTTACCTAACCCAACCTTTTCTTCTGTGCTGGGTTGCCTGTCCTTTTTCTGCTGCACCTGTTTGGCCTGTTTGCTGGCCTTCTGCTTTGACTGCTTATGCTTGATCTTCTTTCCGCCTTTGTCTCCCATTATGGACGCCTCCTATTGTGTTTTTCTGAAAGGGTATTTTTCAATACTCGGCCCCTTCAGCATCCGAGATAATTCATCCCTTCTTTATCCCTGGAAGCTTTCCAGCGCTCTTTTCCGGAGTGGATTACGCAGCCTTTTCATTGCCTTTAGTTCTATCTGGCGGACGTATTCGCGTGTGATGTTGAGGGTGTCACCGATTTCCGACAGGGTGCAGCCCTTTTGCCTGTTAAGGCCGAACCTCATCCTGACGACCTTCTCTTCCCTCGTGGTCAAGGTAGAAAGCACCTTCCCTATCTCTTCCTTCAGTGATTCGTCGACAAGCTCCTGAAAGGCGCACCGTCCATTATAGTCTGCCACGCATTCCCCGATGGTTGTGTCCTTTTCCCCGACAATCGCTTCAAGGGATATAGCAGGATCCGGGACGGCCATTATATCTATGATTTTCTGCTGAGAATATCCTGATCTCTTGGATATTTCCCTGACGTCGGGCTCGCGCTCAAGCTCCTGCAGAAGCCTCGCCGCCGTATTGTTGATTTTCGTCCTCTTCTCGATGACGTGGAGCGGGATCTTGATGATATTAGAAGAGTTCGAGATCGCGCGGACCATGCTTTGCCTAATCCACCAGGTGGCATATGTCGAAAACTTGTAGCCTTTTCGATGATCATACTTATCTGCGGCCCGCATGAGCCCTATATTGCCTTCCTGGAGCAGATCCATCAGGTCGAGCCCCCTGTTCTGGTATTTCTTGGCAATAGTGATCACGAGCCGCAGGTTTCCCTGGATAAGTCTTTCCCTGATTGTCCTGAGACGATCATCTATATCGCGCAGCTCTCGCAGTTTCTTCTTCTCGGCCGTCTCAATGCGTCCGGGATCCGTAATCATGGTCTCTATTATTTGTTTAATAATGTCTTTATTGATATTCAGCCTGGACACCGCGTCTTCGAATTCTTCCCTGATTTTCACATAGTCTTCTTCCGGGCCTTGTGTGTCCAAACAGTTCCTTAACTTCTTGCTGAGCTTTTCTATGATATGTACGGACGAGATTGCGGTTTCTGTATGGCTTTTCTCTTCCTTCCTGGAATGAATTCCGTCAATGTCATTCATAAAATCCGTAATACTCGTCGAGCCCTGCGCCAGCCGCTTTCCCATCAGGACGAGTTCTTTAATGGCCTGAGGTATCGTAAAGAGGAGATATTTTTCTCGCATTTCCGCCTGTTCGATCTCTGCGCAGATCTTTTTTTCCTCAGATACCGTCATCGGTCGCAACCTCCGGACGTCCTTCAAATAGACGCGCATTAGGTCTTCGGATAGATCGATTACAAATTCTTCGGTCATTGCGCATTAACCGTGTCCTGTTACCCTGTGCGGGTCAGATGTCATATTTTCCTTCTCTTTCGGGCTGATATATTATTTCGAGTATCTCCATCCTCTTTTTTCCGGCCGGCACCTGCCGTTCGACGATGTCCTTTTCCCGGCTGCCGATAAGTGCTGTCCCCGCCGGGGCAAGGATAGAAACAGCGTCGTTGCCTGCTTTGTTTCCCGGGAAAACGAGTGTAAATGTTCTTTCCTCGCCCGTATCAATATCCTTGACACGGACTGTGGAGTTCATCGTTACGACATTGTGCGGAATATCTTTTGGAAGCACTATCCGCGCCTTGTCGAGCATCTCTTCCAACAGTTCGGTATTTTCAGCGTAGACTTCCATAAGCGCACGCAAACGCTCCATGTCGTGTTGGGTTATGTAGATCTGTTTCTTTTTCATCCCGCCCCCTACCTTTTGGTATAATTATTCTTTACCCCGACCGTGGGGATGGTCTTTCCATCCTCATCGAACTCTTCGCAACTGACCAGTATTCCCTGCTTGTACTTCTCTATCCTGGACGGATGACCGGTATAATGGTACACCCGGTAGGTGCCCTGTTTCCTCCCCTTCACAAAAGTTCCTTCCTCCATAACAAATCCCTGCTTGTCATATGCGATATATGATCCGTGGAGACTGCCATTAATGTATTCCGTCCTGATCTCAACACTGCCATTGTCGAAGTAGCCCGTAAATGGTCCGTGAAGCCTGCCATTTTTATAATTCGTCTCCATCCAGAGCAGGCCGTCCTGCCGGTACGTCTTCGAAGGGCCATGCAACACTCCACGTCTGTAATGGCATTCCTCGAACATCTCTCCGCCAGGGTAGTATTCAGTGCAAAGGCCGTGTTCGAAGCCGTCCTTGAATTCAACAGATTTCCGTACGGTGCCATTGCTGTAATACTCCTTAATGATACCGTCAGGGATACTGCCTGTGCGATGAATGACCGTACCGTTCTGCCGGCGTACTTCGCTGGCCCTTTCCTCGTTGTCGCAGTAATAGATCGCGAGCAACCCGTCCTTGACATGGGAAACGACCTTCGTGATTTGCTCCACGCTGTTCGATTCACCATTGCTCATTGCGTAAAAACCTTCCTGGCGTCGTTCTGGAATGTCTATGACTCTTGTAAAGCAAAGCCCGTGCCAGCTGGATAAACCGGCATTATTGGTCCAATCACCGTCGATAAGCGGTGTTTTGACGGGCGATGCGAGGAATAAGGGAGAGGTTCCCGGAAATGGTCCGTCTCTTCACAGAAAGTGGCGTTGCTTCCTGCAACGCAGCGTCACATTAAGCAACCAACCAAAAAATGTTGTGGAAGTTACCTGGAAATCTCTTTCAGAAGGGCCAGCTCATCAAGTACCCTGCCTGCCCCTTCGGCCACTACGTTCATCGGGTTGTCGGCAACATGGACGGGAACCTGCGTGACTTTTTCGATCAAGAGGTCAAGGTCTTTCAGGAGGCTTCCGCCACCGCTCAGGGTGATGCCCGTATCGATAATGTCCGACGCAAGCTCCGGCGGCATCCTTTCGAGAGCGATGCGTACTGCATCAGTTATGGAATGGATAGGCTCGGCTATTGCCTCCCGGACCTCGGGCGATGATATTTTGAGTGATTGCGGTATCCCGTGTACCAGGTTCCTGCCATTAATTTCCATCGTCCTTGCATCTTCATCGGGACCCGGATATGCCGAGCCGATGGCTATCTTTATCTTCTCCGCGGTTTGCCCGCCGATGAGAAGATTATACTTGCGCTTGACATAATTCACGATGGCCTCATCTATCTCCTCCCCGGCTATGCGAACGGAATAACAGTAAACGATGCCGGAGAGGCTTATAACGGCAACCTCGGTGATGCCTGAACCGATATCAACGATCATGCTCCCGGCCGGCTCGGTAATGGGAAGACCGGCCCCGATTGCCGCCGCCATTGGCTCTTCGATCAGGTATACCTCGCCTTTACCGGCTGATGCGGCGGCCTCTCGTACGGCCCGTCGTTCTATGGGTGTGATGTCATACGGGACGGAGATGACGATCCTTGGCTTTGCGGCAAATCTCTTGTATCCGATGTCCGCCAGGAAGTGTTTGAGCATGGTTGCGGCCGCTTCGAAATCGGAGATGACGCCATCCTTCAATGGCTGGCTGACAGTTATGTTATCCGGTGTCTTGCCCAGCATGTTCTTTGCCTTCCTGCCGACAACGACAACCTTCTTTGCGCCCCGGGCGCTATCGCGCATAGCGAGGACAGAAGGCTCATCGAGGACTATACCTTTATTTTTCAGATAAAAGAGTGTATTTGCCGTTCCGAAGTCGATTCCGATGTCTCTTGATGCTGTGCCGAAGATTGATAGCAACGGGTTATCTCCTTATGCTGCAGGATTATGGGAATATCAGGTTCATGCCATTTTTATGCCACGAACCCCGCGATAAAATGGGGATATTGATAAAATTACGAGGCATCGAGCACCTTACGTATCTTCTCAAGCATGTCCTGCAGGGCCAATGGCTTGGGAATGAATTCGAATTCTTTCCCTTCAAGACCCTTGCTTAGCAAGATGTCCTTCGTGTACCCGCTCGTAAACAGGACCCTTACATTTGGGCGAATATTATTTATCTCTTCGTACGCTTGCCAGCCGTTCTTCCGGGGCATGACCGTATCAAGAATGATGAGATCTACAGGATGGAATTGCCTGAATTTCTCTACCGCATCCTGGCCATCATACGCAGTTATTACCTTATATCCGTGCATCTTCAGAACGTTATCCACGAAGCCGCGCACGCCTTCATCGTCCTCCGCCACAAGGATTGTCTCGCTCCCTGTAACGTCGGCAACCGGTTCGTCGTGCATATCTCTGCCTTCCTCCAATATACCGGGAAGATAGATGCTGAAAACGGTGCCGTGACCTGGCTCGCTATCCACCGATATGTGTCCTGCATGCTGTTTTACGATGCTGTACGCGATCGCCAGGCCGAGCCCCGTGCCCTTGCCGGCATCCTTTGTAGTAAAGAAGGGGTCAAAGACGTTGTTTTTGATTTCGTCGTCGAAGCCTGTGCCGGTATCGGAGATCTTTATGACAATGTGTCTTCCTCTCGCCCCAAACCCATGTGCCCTGATGAACGAGTCATCCATATCCAGGGTGTCCGTCTCTATTGTGAGCGTCCCGCCCCTGGGCATGGCGTCCCTTGCGTTCGCGACGAGGTTGAAGAGTATCTGGTCAACCTGTGATTTATCAGCCATGACCCTGGTGTTCTCATCGGTCAATGAGATGGAGAGCTCGATATCCTCAGTAATCAGCATCTTGAAGAGCTTGAGGGCTGATCTTATTGTCTGGTTCATATCCATTGGCACACGGGCAATGGACTGCTGGCGGCTGAAGGCGAGGATAGTCTTCGTCAGGTCCGCGCCCTTCCGGGCCGCAAGGAGGATATGTTGCACATGTGGGTAGAGAGGATCGGTCTTTTTCATCTTGAGCTCGATGAGGGAGGCAAAGCCCATGAGGCTCGTCAACAGGTTGTTGAAATCATGCGCTATGCCTCCCGCCAGAGTTCCGATAGACTCCATCTTCTGAGCCTGACGCAGCTGTGATTCGATGCGTTTTTTTTCGGTCACATCTTCTACCATGCCTTCATAACAGGCGATGGAACCGTCGGCTTCCCGGATAGCGCGAACATTCATCCGGATCCATACCTTGCTCTTGTCCTTCCGGTAAAGTTGCGCCTCAAAGCCGCGGATCATGTCATCCTTATTGAGAAGTTCTATGTATCGCCTGCGGTCTACCGGGTCAACGTACAGCTGGCCGCCGATATTGGTTATGGTCGTTATCATCTCTTCCGGCGACGAAAAACCGTGTATCTCGGCCAGTGCAGGATTGATCCGCAAGTACCTGCCCTCCGGCGTGCTCCGGAAGATTCCCATCATGGCATTGTCGTGGACGTTGCGGTAGTCTTCTTCGCTTCTGCGCAACGCCTCCTCTGTTTCTTTCAAGGATGTGATGTCTTCTATGGTCCCTTCGTAATAGAGGATCCTGCTCTCTGCGTCCTTTATGGCACTGGCGTTAAGGGATACCCACACACGGGCCCCGTTCTTTTTCAAGGCAGGGAACTCGAAGGCATGAACAAAGCCTGAATGTTCAATGATCTTCCGGAATGTATCGCGGTCATCAGGGTTCGCATAGGTATGTGTCCGGACGTTCAAATTTTTATTATCTCTTCCGGGGAGCAATATCCGAACATCCTTGCATATGCCGGGTTGACGTTTATCAGCCTCCCTTCCGGGGTCGTACGGAACATGCCTTCAACGGCGTTTTCAAAGATAGATCGGTATGTGTGTTGATCTTCTCCGGTAATAGCGACAGGTGTGGTGTTCGTCATGGTCAGCTCCAGCGTAATTAGATGTTGAGGGAAATCGAATCTGAATACAGCAAATCCCTGTCCTGGTATTCGGAACGCCGTATTGTTCATTGTTTGATCCAGTAAACCTTCAGATCCTTATGGTGTATGCTGCGGGACACCCCTGTATCCTGCGGTTCGCAGCCTCGATGGTGTCATTGAATGCCTCCTGAAGAGCTTTCTCCCCGGTAGATTCCAGGACTTGCCGCATGGCCAGGATGATCGTTGCCGCTTTCAATCGGGGATAGTTCCGCATTCTCGGTATAAGGGCCTGCAACGTGGTTGCCGCGGTAACTCTGCTCGCGGTTTCCATGCCCGCGTTCAGCATGATCCCGGAGATCGCGTCGATAAGGACATCCCTGGGGTTCGGGATTTCCTTGCAGTATTCGAGTATCGTCCCTATGGATGCGCTGTCTTTCTTCAGATGGAGGATACTCGATATGCTGTACTGATATTTTGCAAAACCGGAAGCGCCCTGTGTCTCGTAGACCCGCTTCAGCATCTTCTCCCAATCATGAACAGTGTTCGGAAGGCGTGTTCTCATATATCCTCCTTCTTGCTTTTCTTTGAACCCCCGGGGTTGCCCGGTGGGTAAGGCATGAACTAAAGACATCTGAGGCTCGGGCACTTCCGGAAGTTCAGATATACAACAGCAAAGCGCATGCCACTATGAGTTGGATCGATTTTCCGGTAGATGAGGTTGGGTTGAGACAATTACTGTTGCATTATTCGACACACGGTTGCATTTTGCAACCCTGAGTTCTATTGCGCGATCTTGAGCCTGTGTATCATGCGCCAGAGGGAGGTGCGGTTGATCCCGAGTATCTCGGATGCCCGTGCCTTATTGCCGCCTGTTTTTTCGAGAACAGTCTGTATATATGTCCTGCCCACTTCTTCAAGCGTTTGCAGGTCTTCATCCGGATTGTTGAACGGCCGCTCTCGGGCGGTACGTATACTCTCGGGCAGGCTTTCTGCGGTTATTTCTTTTGATGTCTCGAGGAGTGTTGCCCGTTCTATAACATTCTCAAGCTCTCTGACATTACCGGGCCATTCATAACAATCGAACAAATTGAGGGCTTCTCGAGATATGCCATGGATTGGTCTCTGGTTCTCTTCGGCATATTTCTTAAGAAAATGGCCGGCCAGCGTGGCTATGTCCTCTTTTTTCTCCCTTAAAGAGGGCAGATCCAGGGTAATGACGTTAAGGCGATAGTACAAGTCTGCCCTGAAGGCGCCTGCCTTCATCATCTCTCCCAGGTTCCTGTTTGTGGCCGCGACGACGCGGACGTCGACCTTCTTACGTTGTGTGGAACCAACAGGCTGAATCTCTCCGTTCTCGAGCACCCTTAGGAGGATCTGCTGTAGACGGGGGCTGATATCGCCTATCTCATCAAGGAATACCGTGCCGCCGTGGGCCACTTCAAAGACGCCCTGCTTGTCCCTCGTCGCTCCCGTGAAAGCGCCCTTCACATAGCCAAAAAGTTCGCTTTCCAGGAGTGTCTCCGCCAGCGCCGCACAATTGACGGGCAGGAAAGGCTTCTCGGACCTGATGCTGTTGAAGTGAATTGCCCGCGCAACGAGTTCTTTTCCCGTTCCCGTCTCGCCCAGGATAAGCACGGTTGCCCTGGAGTCTTTGATCTTTTCTATGGTTTTATAGACCTCGACCATGGCTTCGCTGTTTCCCACCAGATTGCCGAAGCTGTATTTTTTCTTCAGCTGGTTCCTTAAAAAACGGTTGTCATCGACAAGGGCCTTCTTGTCGAGGACCTTCCGCACGATGAGCCGTATCTCGTCAAGGTTGAAGGGCTTTGCTATGTAGTCCTCGGCGCCCTCTTTCATTGCCTCTACGGCCGTATCGACGGTCGCATAAGCGGTAATGATGATGACGCTCGTATCCCGCGCCAGCTTCTGGACCGAGCGCAGAACATCCATGCCGTCTATTCCTGGAAGCTTGAGATCGGTTATAACGAGGTCGTACACCGTGTCCTTTATCATCGACACGGCTATATCACCCGATTCGGTTGCGTCGACCGCGTACCCTTCGCGGGTCATGATCTCCTTTAAGGCATTCCTGAGCTTCGTGTCGTCTTCAACGATAAGAACGCTTGCCGGGTTCAATCTTGGTCACCTGCCTTTTGACTATGTGGATTGTTTTCTTCGAGGGCCGGAAGTTCAATGCTGAAGATCGTACCCTTTGTGTCGGGGAAATTCTCCCTTTCGTCACAGGAGCTTACCACTTTTATGTCGCCGCCCATCTTCCTTACCATTGAATAACTTATGGCGAGTCCCAGCCCCGTGCCATCTTCCGAGGCCTTGGTTGTAAAGAAGGGATCAAAAACACCATCTATGTGTTCCCGTGATATACCCGAGCCTGTGTCCTGAATGTCGACCACGACCTTATGGTCCTCCGGCAAGAACCTGGAGAATACGCTCAGGGTACCCCCGTTATCCATAGCTTCGATGGCGTTCGAGACAATATTCATAAATACCTGGTGCAATATGCTTGCATTACCTCTCGCAAGCGGAATGCCGGGATGAAGATCGCGCCGGACTAAAATACCTTTCTCCGAACAAAGCTTGGCGGATATGTCCAGAAGCTTGGTCAACACGGAGTTGACATCCGTCACAGCGGACTGTGCCTGCGTCTGGCGTGAGAAATCGAGAAGGTTTCGGACGACCGATCCCGCCCTCTTTATCTCTTCCTCGATGGAATTGAGGACCGGTGTTTGATCAGGCCATTCCGTTTTTGTGTCTTCCTTCAGCATCTGCGTATTGAGAAGCGCGCTGGCAAGAGGCGTATTCAGTTCATGTGCGATGCCGGCCGTCAGGAGCCCGATGGCCGCCAGCTTATCTTTCTGGATTATCTGCATTTCGAGTTCCTTCTCCCGGTCATAGGACCTACGGAGGAGCGCGATTATCCTGCGCGCTATGATGTAACTGCCAGAAGCCGCCAAAAGCAGGAAGATGATTGCGACGAATAACCGCATAGGGGCAGAATCAATGACGTATATCGCGAGCGGAAACAGGATAATTGGCGCCACGCCCGCTATCAAGGCTATCGGAGTAAGTTTTAGTTTGAACCCATTGCGGACCATGGTATGACCTCAGGTGATAGTCGGATCTATTATAACATAAATACCTGCCCGCCATTCTTGCCAAGCAAGAAGGATGCCACTATTGATTGGCCCCGGGTTTGCATATGGTAAGGTGGGCCGTGGTCGTTTTATCCGTTCGGAAAGACAGCAATGCGGCCCATTTGCCGGGAAGGAAGGACTCAGCTTTCTTCCCGGTTCCATGTATAGAACAGGAGGTTGCCTGGAAAATGGAAGTCAATTGTACAAACAGCACAAATCTCGAGCCAAAGGACGCATGGTCACTCTACCCGACCGATATCTTATTCCAGACTTCTTTCTGGAGCGAAGTAAAATTACAACTTGGCTGGAAGACGCACGCATTTGATTTTAAATCCCCGGGGGCAGAAGGCGACATTCTCATCCTCATGCGCCATCTGGGCAAAGGGATAAACGCGGCATACGTTCAGCAGGGGCCAGAAAACGGTCCCCATCCTGAAGAATACGGCCCTTTCCTGGAGGACCTGTCTGAAGCGCTCATGAAGCATATAGGGAAGGATCTGGCGTTCATTCGGTACGATCTCCCCTGGCCGTCGCAATATGCCAGTAAAGGAACGGAACAGCAAATCTATCCGGACGGTTCGATTCGGCCTGAGCCAAGGCTTCAGGAGGTCCGCATGAATTTTGGCACACGGTCGTGGAATCTTCGCAAGGCTGCTGTTGACATGACCGTTGCTGACGCTTTGATAATTGACCTTGCACAGTCCGAGGAAAAGCTCCTTGCGGGTATGAAGCCAAAGACCCGCTACAATATACGCCTCGCCAGAAGAAAGGGTGTGGAGGTGGTGCATTCCGGCATTAATGAACTGCCTGCTTTCTATGACCTGTACCGCCAAACCTCGGAACGCAATAAGTTCAACGCCTGCAGCTATTACTACTTCTCTGCGCTGTACTCGGCTGTTGCTTCGACCCCGGATTCATCGGAGGTCCATTTTCTGCTGGCAAAACACAACAAGGAGGCCCTTGCAGGTGCGATCATCACGATCTCGGGGAGGACGGCGACGTACCTGTTCGGCGCGTCGTCAAATAAGAACCGGAATATGATGGCACCCTATGCGGTACAATGGGCGGGTATCCGTCTTGCCCGGGCGAAAGGCTGCCTGACCTATGACATGGGGGCGGTTGCGCCATTATCAAACCTCGAACACCCGTTCTTCGGCATGTATCGGTTTAAGACGGGGTTTGGCGGAAGGATTGTTCATAGGGGTGGAACATGGGATTATCCCCTTATTAAGGAAGAGTATCTGGTATTCCGCAATGCGGAGATGCTGGGGAAGGTTTAAGAGAACATGACGAAGGAGGTCAATTATGCCGTTTGAGATAATCATCGACGAAAACAGAGGCCCAACGCTAAAGATCGTATTGGAGGAAGAATATCTCGTGCAACTTTCTTTGAAAGATGTGGCGGAGAATGGCAGAAATCGCCTGGGCGAAATCCTTGAAAATGAGTTTAACCGGATAGTTCGTGAGGCAACCCTGGCCGAACGCAACCGGATCCAGCAGGGAATTAAAGATCTGCTGGGAATTAGAGGCACAGGGAGGCGGGGATGACGGAAGGCGAGAAGAATTGCGCGGCTGGATCACAGTAATAAAGGAGAGATTACATCACAATGACCAAGACAGAACTATTAAAACGAGCACAAAAAAATCTCGCGTATCGGCTGTTCGATGCCGGTAGAGACGGCGATGTAGAAGCGGCAACCAGGGCCATTGACGAAGGACTTGAAGAAGGTGCAGACATCAATGGGAAAAATGAAGACGGCAGGACTCCTCTTCATACCGCCTGTGCGCACGGGCATGTCAATGTTGTCCGGTTATTACTTGAAAGGGGCGCGGACCCGAATGCAAGAGATAACAGTGGGGAGACGCCTTTTGACCATGCCGTACGACTTGAATGTGCCTACGACCGGGACGAAGTAACCAGCATTCTCCTCGAATGCTTTCCTGGTGTCGCCCGGCAAAGCAAAAATAATTAGAAGCGGGGATTTTCGCTATTATACAAGGTTAACCCCTTTGTCAGAGGTTCATACACGCCGCAGCGGGTTCGAGCATCTTGTTCAATGCTGCTCCCAACATGGCAAGAGTGACCCCCCAAAGTAACACCCTTAAGCAAGTATCTTCATTAGGCACCCGAAAAGCCCCGTTTTTGCCCCTAACGGGCAAAAGAACATCGCTCCAGAACTTCTTGACCTCTTAGGGTTTCATTTTGGGATCGGGATCATCGAGCTGCATCGCGTTGTGCCAGGTCATCCTGGAAACCACGGCGCCGTTGACGCAAGGTTGACACTCCCGTTCCTTTTCAAGGAATGAAAGTGTCAACGCTCTTTCCTTGGCTTGAACAGCCGGACGCTCCTCTTTCAGCACAGGATGTTGTCAACCTCGGATTTGTCGATGTCCATAATGTACTGGATATTGCTGATCTCCGCCGCCTCCCGCGTCAATGCAGCAAGATCGTTTCGTGAGAGGTATTCCAGAGCAAATTTCCTGCTCCCTGCCATGAGTTGGCGGAGTCCCTGTGCCAATCGCTCATAGTAAGTGTATAGCCCGAGCGCACCGGTCGGCAGCTTGTCGAAGACTTCACTGCCCAACTCCTGGCGCAGAGAACTGGCGGTCACAAAGATTTCGTCCTTAGTGTTGCCGAATCGCTCAATATAGACAGGAACCTGCTGCGCCGCGATAGACAGTCCTATCGTCTTCCCCACCATGGCCGCCGCTATCGGCGCTCGGGCCATTCCCACCATTTTTACGAACGGTGCGCCCATAGCAAGACCCTTGAATATCTGGTCCTCGAACGAAAACCCGCCATTGATCGCAATTGCCGGCAGGTGCCTGTTGTTGTCGGAGAGCCGCTTCGCGTACTGATACACGAGAGAATGAAGTTCGACAGGAGGTACGCCCCATTCATTCATCATCCGCCACGGACTCATTCCCGTACCGCCACCTGCGGCGTCCACGGTCAGAAGGTCCAGCTTGTATTTCGACGAGAATGAAATTGCCCGCGCAAGATCAGCAGGGCGGTAGGCCCCTGTCTTGAGGAAGATATATTTTGCACCCGCCTTACGGAGACCATCTATTGTCGCAGCGAATAATTCTTCCGTTACCATTCCCACCCGTGAATGTCTCTCGAATTCCTTGAATGCCCCCATCTGGAAAGCTTTTATCACGTTGTGATCGGTCGGATCCGGCAGTACGATATAACCACGCTCATGGAGCATCTGTGCTTTTTTCAGATCTTTTATTTTGACCTCGCCTCCGATATCCTTTGCGCCCTGGCCCCACTTGAGCTCAACACATTCAACGCCGAGCTTTTCGATGGCATATTCCTGCACCTTCAAACGGCCGTCTTCGACGTTCGCCTGCACGATTATTGCGCCATAACCGCCATGCTGGTAGTCCTTGTACAGTTTCACCCGGCGTTTCAAGTCCACCGTGTCAACGATCCTGCCGCCCTTGAAGACGGCTCCGGGGTCCATTCCCACAACATTCTCGCCGATGGTGAGACCCGTCCCCGACAGCGCGGAACCTATTGCAAGTCCTTCCCAGTTGTTCTTGGCGATATTGGTGGAACCTATGCCCGAGATAATCCAGGGATAGCGAAACTTCAGCCCTGCGTCGTTTCCTATACGGACTTCAAGATTAACCGCCGGGAAAATGGCCTTGTCGCTATCCATTTCGATGCCGTGGGCGCCCGCTGCCGTGCCCATTATGTTGAAGTGCGAATAGTCAACGGGATATTTCTTTTCCGCCGCGGTGGTGATAACGCCAAAGGGTTGTGGATATATTACCTCATGGCCGCGGTACGCTGACTTCCCTATCTCGCACATACCGATGCAACCGTCGACACATGTCACGCACATACCCGAAGCGGATGTTATCGAATCCTCGGTCCTGTTCTTGGTGAGGGTTGCACTTGAGCTGTTCACTCGTGAAAAAGACATATGTGGTTCTCCTTTCGCCTAGTCTTTCCTTATTTCACATGCCACGCAGGGCGACATGTAACACATCATGTCATGGAATTGTTCTTTCTCAACACAGGGCGGGCTCAGATTAGCGCAGCCTCCGCAAACCGCCTTGTCGGGTTCAGTATACGTACATCTCAGCTGGCAGGCCGGACACACCTGCATGCACCCTCCGCATAACCTGCATACGTCGGAACGTATATCGAAGGGAGTACCTATGCTTCTGCCACTACCGCGGCCGCGGAACCCTATTGCCTTGGCCATCATCTGTTCTTCACACATGCGCACGCATAGCCCGCAAAGAATACAGTCCTCGTACTCCTGCCGAAAACGCTGCTGTCGCACATTATGCCTCGATGCAATGTCTTGAATCACTTTGGACTGCGGGCACGACGCCAGGAGAAGTTCTATGACCATCCTTCGGGCCTTTATAACACGCTCCGAAGCGGTCCGGACCTTTAATCCTTCCTCTGCCGGGTAGGTACAGGATGAGACGAGTCTCGCCCCCGGGCCGTCGCCTATCTCGACAACACAAAGCCTGCATGCCCCGTAAGGGCTTAGCCCTTCGTGGTGACAGAGCGTGGGAATGGGGAAACCGAGAAAGCGTGCAGCTTCAAGAATCGTCGTTCCTTTCTCCACGGACGCGCGAAGTCCGTTTATTGTCAGTGTGATCATGTAGGATACCTCCAGTTTATCCGACCGTTCATTGATCTGCTGATGCCTCCCTCGTGAAAGCAAGATCGCATCGCAGACAACGCCTTGCTTCGCTCTGCGCGTGATATTCGGGTAAAGCCATTTCCACTTCGATGAAGTTTTTTGTTCTCTTGTCGGGTGCTACTGCAGGTGGGATGGCCCGGCCCGCAACCCCCGCTTCGGAATCATCAACCGTCGCTGGCGGAATGAACACGGACGGAAGCGTGGCCCGTGACGGCTCCAGGATTTGCCTGTCTTGGAGATACCGATCAATGACTTGGGAGGCTTTCTTTCCGGCCGCAATGGCATCAATGACAGTATTGGGACCGGTCACCAGGTCGCCGCCCGCAAAAACCCCTTCAAGACCCGTCCTGAGCGTTCTGGGATCGACCTTTATCGTGCCGCTCCTGTCCACTTCCAGACCCATGGAGGCAAAGGTTCCGCTCTCCGGTCTTTCCCCGATCGCGATGATGAGTGTGTCCAACGCCAGCGAAAACCCGCTTCCAGGTACCTCCACGGGCCTTCGTCTCCCGGTGGCATCGACCTCTCCCAACCTGTTTCTTATACATTCGATGCCGACCACGCGACCTTCTTCGGAAAAGATCTTTACCGGAGAAACAAGGGTATGTAGTTCAACACCCTCCTTTATCGCCGTCTCGATCTCTTCCTGACGCACCTTTATCTTCACGGGAGAGATCAGCGTCTCGATTCGCACACCCTCTTCAAGCGCCGCTTCAATCTCCTCTTCATAAGCAGGCATCTCGTCACGCGTACGACGATAGAGGAGGGACACGCCAGTGACATCCTTCTGGCGAAGTGCGACACGTGCCGCGTCCACGGCCGAGTTTCCTCCGCCGATCACCCCAACATGACCCCTGGCGAGCTCAATTCCCTCCATTTTGGACTTCTTGAGAAAGTCTATTGACGGGTAAACCCCATCAACATCCTCGTTCTCCAGGTTGAGACGCCAGCTTTCATGAGCCCCCGTGGCGATGAACACGGCCTTGAACCCCTTGCCCAGAACGTCCTCTATCGTCATGTCCTTTCCAAGCGCGCGGTTGTACTCTATTTGTATATTTTCATTAAGAAGGCTTTCTATCTCCTCCCTGACAATACGTGGCGGCAGCCTGTAGGCAGGTAGTGTACATGTCAGCATGCCTCCAAGGCGGTCTGCCGCCTCAAAGATTGTGATCCTGTAGCCGAGAAGGGAAAGATAATGAGCGGCGGCCAATCCCGCCGGGCCGCCCCCGATGATCGCCACTTGCTCCTCCCTGGTTTCCCCGGGTTCCGGGCGGTAGACTGACGCGTCAACCCGGTCGGTGACAAACCGCTTCAGCGCACGGATGGCGATGGCTTCTCCACCGCCCGCTCCAAGATTGCACCGGCTTTCGCATTTTCGGTCGCATACGCGGGAGCTCACACCGGGAAGAGGGTTTGCGCCGCGTATGACCCGGTATGCCTCCTCGTAATCCCCTCTTTCCACAAGGGCGACATACCGCCACGGTTCTGTGTCCACGGGGCAGGCCGCCTGGCACGGCGCCCCCACCAGCTGCTTGCAGACAAAGGCATCGCACCGCTTGTCATGGATGTGCCGTTCGTATTCGTGGCGGAAGTACTTGAGTGTACTCAAAACGGGGTTGGAAGCCGACTGGCCAAGTCCACACATCGTTGTATCCTTGACTGCCAGGGCCAGTTCTTCGAGAACAATTAGGTGCTCGGGTGTTCCCATGCCGACAGTTATGTCCTCAAGGAGTTCATACATCCTCTGCGTGCCCTTCCTGCAGGTGAAACACTTGCCGCAGGACTCATCCTTCAGGAAACCCATAAAATACTTTGCTACGTCCACCATGCAGGTATTGCTGTCCATCACAATCATGCCGCCCGATCCCATTATGGAACCCACGCTTTTCAGGGTTTCGTAGTCAATCGTCAAATCGAACTTCGACGCCGGAATGCACCCGCCGGATGGTCCGCCGGTCTGGATCGCCTTGATCTCCGCTTTGCCCGCCGGTCCGCCCCCGATATCCCGGACAACTTCCTTCAGGGTCATCCCCATGGGCACTTCGACGAGCCCGGTGTTTTTGATCTTGCCGACGAGGCTGAAGATCTTCGTCCCCGAACTCCCCGACGTCCCGAGCGCGGCAAATGATCGGCCTCCCATGGCTATTGTCACAGGAATGTTGGCCCATGTCTCGACGTTGTTTATCATCGTGGGTTTCCCATAGAGACCCTTTACTATCGGAAAGGGGGGCCGCTGCCGTGGTTCCCCCATGTGGCCTTCAATGGATCTTATCAGGGCTGTTTCTTCTCCACACACGAATGCGCCTGCACCTTTCACGATCTCTATATCAAAAGAGAACCCTGTTCCCAGGATGTCTTTCCCAAGTAGGCCCAGGTCTCGCGCCTGTTTAAGGGCCATGTTCAAGTGTTTTATCGCCATGGGATATTCTGTTCTTACGTAAATGATGCCCTCTGTCGCACCTGTACCGTACGCACCGATGAGCATGCCTTCGATTATGCTGTGAGGATTACCTTCCAGGACGCTTCTATCCATGTAGGCTCCCGGATCGCCCTCATCGGCATTGCATATAAGGTACTTCGCGGCACCATTCTTTTGAGAAGCAAAGAGCTCCCATTTTTGGCCGGTAGGAAACCCTGCACCACCGCGGCCCCTCAATCCCGACGCTTTCACCTCGTCAAGAACAAACAGCGGGTCCCCCCGGGAAATGACATTCACGAGGGACAGATAGCCGTTGTTTCTAATGTAATCAAGGATACGGATGGGATCGACTTTCTCATTTCGTCCTATCACCGTCCGCACCTGTTTCCTGAAAAAGGGTATGTCGTCCTGTTTCTCGACAGGCCGGCCTGTCTCCGGATCGACAAAAAGCAGCTCCGTGATAATCTCTCCCTTCGATGCGGCTTCGATAATCCTCGCCATGTCATCCGGGTTGATCTTCGGATAGAATGTCCGCGCCGGCTCCACCAGTACCGATGGTTCCGTCGCGCAGAACCCGTGGCAACCCGTGATGCGGAGACGAACCTTGTCAGTGAGCTTTTTCTGGAGAAGCTCCCTTTTGGCGACGCGTATCAGAAGATTGGCGCCGCTTGCCTGACAGCATGTGCCCGCAGGGATGACGATGGTTGGAATCTCCCCGTCGTTATGGGCGGCAAGTCGCGTCTGCAGCGTCATGAATGCATCGGTCGATGTAAGTTTGTTTTTGTGTGCGTTCATTAAATTGTTGCTCCATTCAGAGTAAGGATGTGTCCGCTGCATCCCTTGCGGGAGCAGATACTGATAATCCCCACTCCCCCATCTACATTCATCGTTCCCATGGGGGCGTTACACTCCAGGCAGCCGAGTTCACCTTGAAGGTTTGAGCCGCAATGGGGACAAAGAGGTGTCAGCAGTGCATCCTCGGGGACGATATGTTCTAAGATCTTAACGAAGTTGCCGTAGAGAGATGGTACCCTCATCCATCCGGTTCCCACATCAGTCATGACATCGATCCGTATGGAAGGGTGTCCGTCGATGTAGTATGCGGCGTCAATCAAGCTCTGACCACATTGAGGACAGGAAGCCTCGAGGGAGAACTCGTAATCCTTTGAGGCACCATCCGATCCGTGAGTTCCCTCCCTGGTTGCTTTGATTATGTCCTTGACCTCTCTCTTGGTCACATTCGCATGGTAGTGCCCGTCCGAAACCACGATCGGGCCCAGCGCGCATGCCCCAAGGCAATTGACTGTTTCAAAGGTGATCTCATTATCCGGGGTCGTCTCGCCCGGTTGCAGATTCAGCTGCCCCTTGAATTCCGCAACAACGGTTTCGGCGCCGCGGACGTGGCAGGCCGTCCCCAGACATGCGGATACGCAGTGCTTTCCTCGCGGCTTCAGGCTGAAGGCTTTGTAAAAAGTCGCGACACCATAGACATCCGTCAATGAACATCCTGTCTCGGTGGCAACAAGCCTCAATGCTTCTTCAGGCAAATAGGTATATTTCTCCTGTATGTCCTCAAGGATGGAGATGATAGCCGCCTTGCCTTCGCTTTTGTGTATGATGTCGAGAATATTTGCCGTTTCCATATGACTTTCTCCTGCGAGCGAATTCCTCGTGTTTCCCACAGTAATTCCTTACTGATACTCCTCGCAATGCCACACACCGCCTTCATGCTTTGAGAGGACACAACCATCCCAGTTTCTGCATGTGGTGCACAACCCTGCGTGGTCTTCCGCATAATCCCGTACCGTACCCTCGCGGACGACCTCTCTTTCAGCTGGTCCCTGGACGGGCTGCGAGATCAGTGCCGGGGTGCCGTCGTCACCGGCGAACTCTTCGCAAAAAAGCACTTGCCTCTTCGGCTCAGCGGCAAGAGAGCATATATCGAGGTTCACACAATTGGGGCACAACCCCCCGTAGCTGCTCGCTTGAGAGGGCACAGGCCTGGCCTTCCCACTCCTGGACTTGGCTATACTCTTCATGGACGTCTCCCTTTCACTTCGGTTAATTACTCTGCGGAGCGAACGATGCATTTTCCTTGCCGCGATGTTTTCCTGCGAGCGAATGCCGGTCTTCTCTTTCCGGCAGTCATGCTGGATGTCATAGCATATTGAACACTTATGAGTGGTATCCGTTACACGATAAGGAAGTAGAAGTGATGCCGGGCAGGTCGCGCCGGGATGAAGGCTGCCGGGTAATTCTGTACCACCGGGGACATATACCCCGATCCCGGCGGATCGTTATCGGGAACGTGATTTCCCTGTTCTGGAAAGCTTTTCGCGAAGAGTTTTCCTGTCAATCCCGAGGATTTCGGCCGCCCTCGTCTTGTTGCCCTTGACGCTGGCGAAGACGTTCTGAATGTATTCGGCCTCGACCTCGACGAGAGTTCGGTTGAGGTTCCCATGGCCGAGAGCAGAGAAACGCATGAGTTCGGGGAGATCCGGGGCATCTATGGGATCCTCATCCGTCATGACCACCAGGCGTTGGATAACATTCTCCAACTCTCTCACGTTGCCGGGCCAATGATATTTGCGGAGTATCTGCAGCGCACGATCCGAAAAGCGGTGCACTGGTTTTCCCAGTTCCTCGGAATATTTCTTCATGAAGTGCTGTGCCAGGAGAATTACATCGTTATCCCGCTCTCTCAACGGGGGCAGATCGATATTGATCACATTGATGCGATAAAAGAGGTCTTCCCGGAATAACCCTTTTTCTACAAGGGTTGCGAGGTCTTTATTCGTAGATGCAAGGATTCTCACGTCAACTTTTCTCGTGCGCCCCGAACCGACCATGCAGACCTCTTTATCCTGAAGAACGCGCAGGAGCTTGACCTGCATGGCCAGGCTCGTTTCGCTTATCTCGTCAAGGAAAATGGTTCCCCCATCCGCAGTTTGAAAAAAACCCGCACGGGTCTCAGTGGCTCCCGTGAAGGCACCCTTGATATGTCCGAAGAGTTCGCTCTCGAGGAGTTCTCCGGGGATGGCCCCACAATTGACAGGGACAAACGGCGCGGAGATCCTCTTGCTGCCATAGTGTATGGCCCGTGCGACAAGCTCTTTTCCGGTACCGCTCTCACCGAAGATCAGCACCGTCGCAGCAGTATGTGCAGCCCTGGCAATGAAATCTCTGACTGTGGCCATTGCCGGGGATTCACCAACAAGACCGTCCGTGGCAACGGGTTTCTGCTTCGGGAGTCTATGAATCGTCTTCCGCATGTGGAGCTTATTGAGGGTTCGGGCCACAGCGGATAGAAGCTCCTCATCGGTAAAGGGCTTTACCAGATACTCTTCAGCTCCCGTCTTCATCGCCTCCACGGCACCCTTCACGCTCGGGTAGCCCGTGATTATCATCACTTCCATGTCGCGGAAGTTCTCGCGAATATGCCTCACAAGGTGCACGCCGCTCAAACCCGGCATCTTGAGATCTGTGACTACAAGATCGATGGGGGTAACGTCGAGGATCTTGATGGCCTCGGCCACATTGGCAGCTGTGAACACCACGTATCCCTCGGCAGCGAGATTTCTCTGGAGCAGTTCCAGTGTCGCCGGAGAGTCATCTACCGCCAGGATGGAGTCTTTACGGTCAGAAGAGCGCATCACGCGCCTCATTCCTGTACCGTCTTACCCTCTTGACGGGCAATTCTATCGTGCACACCGTTCCTTTGCCGGCCTTACTTTCCACTCTTATCGTGCCATGATGTGATGCAATAATTCCATGGGATACCGGCAGTCCAAGCCCTGTACCCAATCCGATCTCTTTCGTGGTAAAAAAGGGAGTGAATATCTTGTCGAGAATCTCCTGCTCCATCCCAACGCCGGTATCTTCCACTACAACGGAAACCTTTCGGGATTCCCCGCGTGTATTGATCCTCAGACAGCCCCCGTCCGGCATGGCCTGCAAGGCATTGACGATGAGATTGACAAACACCTGTTTGAGTTGTGAGCCGTCCGCGTCGATCTCCGGGATATTCGATGAAAAACCGCAGACCACGTTGATCCCGTTACTGACACAGCGAGATTCCAGGAAATTCAAGACTTCGGTGACGAGGTGATTGACATTCACCTTCCCTTTTTGGGGTGGGATCTGGCGGGCAAAGATGAGAAGTTTCTTGACTATTTCCCGGGCATAGAGGGACGTGGACAGTATCTTGCTGATATCCGCCTGGGCCTGCGTCGGTAGATCAGGACATTTTTGTGCAAGCTGCGCAAACCCCAGTATATGCCCGAGCGGTTCATTGAGCTCGTGAGCAACTCCGGCAGCGAGCTGCCCGACCGTAGCCAGCCTGTCGGCGTGCCTGAGTTGTTCTTCGAGTTTCGATCTGTCCTGCTCTGCCTCTTTTCGCATTATGACGATTGCGACCTCCTTTGCCACAGCTTCCAGAAGGTTTCGCTCTTCGTTGAGAAAGGGTCCATGGTCCCTTCTCGGTCTTTTGTCGGAATAGCCTACCTCGATGTAGCCCCGGAGCTTTCCATTGATCACGATGGGTACACTCTGGCGATGACACAATCGCCGATAATTGCTGGTGGAGTGAGAACGACCGTCGAGGACTACTCTTGCGCAGGCTGCTTCGGGATACAACCAGGCCGACGGAAGACCCTCCACCACTCCCTTCAGCATGTCGCTCATTGTAACGTCTTTCTGACTGGCAAGATGAGCGATGTTGTAAAGGCACGAAAGCTCTTTGACACGCTCGCGTAAATCTGTCTGCGCTTCGCGGTTGATGTCGTCCACGGTTTTCATCTCGTCCAGTGTTTCATTTTAGACAATAAGATAAGCTATTGCAAGGAGAGAGTGCCCGCGGAAATAGCTGGGTATGGACACCGGCCTGATGTGTCAATCGTGGTAATCGGCCCATTCACCACAAAGGGGGTGGTCGGCATTTTTGACGGGGAGCCCACCAGGGTCGCACTTGATTTAAGTCAAGACCTGTTATAAAGCTCTTGAAGACAAGCATGGGAAGCAATAATCCCTTGCGCTACTTAGTAAATGTTGGGGCATAAATACTAAAATATGGCTTATGATACGTTTACTCTTCCCGTTGTACCTCCGTTTCGATTGGATTTAACCGTCTGGGCTCTTCGGGAACTATCGATCGATGTCGCGAATGATAAAATAGACCTGACCAATCTGGAGGAATTAACCAATGAGGAAGCGATTGAATTCCTTTCATCCCTGGGCGGTATAGGGTTGTGGTCGGCAGAATACTTTCTCTTACGAGGCTTGGGAAGAGTGGACATTTTTCCTGGCGATGATGTCGGAGCGAAGAATAATCTCCAGCGATTATTTCATACGGATAAAAAGCCAGGCTACGAGGACATCAGGGAAATGACCTCCCGCTGGCATCCATTTGAAGGCCTCGTGTATTTCCATTTACTCTCGGAGAAATTTCACGCAAAGTGGATTTTATGAAGAACAATACGATTTATACGATTGGTCACTCAACGCATTCGATAGACCAGTTTATCAAAATCCTTCAAGCGTATAAGATCGAATTAGTGGCTGATGTACGTACAATCCCCAGATCCCGCCATAATCCACAGTTTAACGAGAATCAATTGAAACTCGATTTAGAGCAGCATGACATTGAATATCTCCACCTGGAAGAGCTTGGAGGGTTGCGTCATACGACCAGGACATCCGTTAATACCGGGTGGACAAATTTATCATTTCGCGGGTTTGCCGATTATATGCAGACGCCGGAATTTCAAAAAGGCATTGAATTACTCATCGAAACCTCCAAATTGAAACAAACGGTAATTATGTGTGCGGAAGCGGTTCCCTGGCGATGTCACAGGTCGCTTATTGGGGATGCATTAATGGTTCGCAACATAGAGGTAGAAGACATTATGAGCGAGAAGATCGCCAAACCGCATAAGATAACTCTCTGGGCAAAAGTGAACGGGGTTACTATTACCTATCCCGAGACGGTTCAATAAGCTGCATTGTATTTTTTTGTTTGGATCACCGCCGCCGTGTAGTCCGCTTTCAGCCAGAGTCGGCCTTCCCGCAGGTATGTCTTCGCGGGACCATGCCTCATGCCCCGTTAGTACGTGCTTTCTCGAACACCTCTCCTTCCGGGTAATATTTCGTACTCTTGCCGTGAGCGCTGCCGTCCCTGAACTCCGTTTGTTCCTTGACCGTGCCGTCTCCGTAATACTGCCTGACGACGCCGTCGGGGACCGAACCGGAGCAGTAGACAAGAACGCCGTTAAGATCGTATGATTCGCTCGCAATCTGCCTGTCTCCGAGGTAGTAGACGACCAGAAATCCTACTTCTGTGGGGGCGACGACCTTTGTTATTTCTGATATCGCGCGGTTCGTTCTTTCAGTATTCATATCAACGAGACCTCCTTGACCTGGAAATTGTCTCCTGTCAGCCCAAACACGCCCGTTGCCGAATTCCTGGAGTTAAGACCGGCAATCTTCCGGTCCCATAATCCCGCAAGCTAATCGGTTGCAAAGAATATGCCAGCAACACAAAGTATCGAACAATGGCATCCAAAACATGGCTCGCGGTTGTTGGAATTGATCCCGTAGATCAGCCGGGAAGGCGGCTGGAGGTGTTGCATTTTTCGACATCTCGTTGCATTCGGCAACTCTGTTCCAAAATGGGCGGTCTCCAGGTCATGCCCGCGAATATCGTTCCCGTACCCAGACCGAGGACCGTTCCACACCTCTGATATAAAAGGTCAGGTGTGATTGCGAGTATTGCATGCATACACCGCGCTGCGTCTCGAGATGTCAAAGAGCACGGTGCAATAGCACGGGAATTGCAGAAGATGAGACCAAGAGCGCAGGCCGGGCTGTGAAGGAAATACCCTGTTGAGAAAGGAGGGGAGAACGACTATGCTCAGGCTATTCCAAAATATCAATCATGTAAGTATCAAGATAGACTCTTTTGCGGAGAACGGTGAAAACCGGGAACAAGCATTGGTCTTCATGATCGCAATTCAGGCATATCTCGACATGATTCTCTACAAAAAGAATCTGTTAAAGACACTGCATCAGGGCATTCAACCAAAAGCCAGGCACCAGGTCGAACAACAGCACCGCTATTCGGTGGTTTTCTTCCTGCACCCCTGGGAATCGTCGGGAGAGAGCTATGGGGCATATCTCTTTTCCCTCATAGGGAAGGAGTCACTCTTTAGGAACCTTCAGAAGGCTGTGCGCTGTCTCGAAGTCGAAATCAAAACTATCGAGAGGCAACTCGCTATGTAGTTAACCCTAACACTGGCCCCTTGACCTATACGTAATTATGTATATGCTTAAGAGGTAGCTCTTATTGATGGAGGGGTTTATGCTCAGACCTTACACATTGAATCTGGATGACTCCCTGATGATGGCCGCGAAATCGAAGGCTTTGCAGGATAGGACGTCTGTCAGTGAGATGGTAAGGCGTCTTCTGTCTGAACACCTGGGCTTAAGCAACCGAATGGTCGATAACGTACCTGATGAAAAAAAGATTATTGAAACTCTTGAGAGCTACTCCTCGGGACAGCTCAAGAGGTCCGAGGCAATGCGGGCAATCGGACTTGACCCGGTGGAACTCGAAACCTTTACATCCCTGATGAATGAATATGGAATTTCGTGGCCGGAGGTCGGTCGTGAGCGAGCAGAGAAAGAAGGCGAATATGTTGCGCGGGCGATCGCCTTCAATTCGGGGGAAATCGATAAGTATTAAGAGGGAGAAAGTCAAACTGCTCCTCCCGGACGCGTCTCCGCTTATTAGCCTTGCTCACGGGGGAGAAGATTGCCTGGAACTGATCTTTAAAGCAAAACTCCCTGTCGTCATGACGGACCAAATGCTTTTTGAAGCCACCTACAGGAAGGATGAGCTTCAAGACGCAGCTGTTATTAACAAGTGGTACCGGAAACACAGGACACAGATCAAGGTCGTCGCGACAAAGATAGGCGAAGCAAGAAGAGCGCTGGAGTCCGTCGGGAAGTATGATCACAAGAAGTTTGCCGATCAGGGAGAAGAGTCAGTATTACAGGCGATCAAATCGAAGCAACTGGAGCCCGGGCCGTATTTGTTTCTTTTCGAAGACGAGCAGACGGCGGACCCTTCCTTTTTTGGCGTCTATCCGGTTCATGTTGTATCTACCTACGGGTTTTTGGTTGGTCTGGAACGGGCCCATGTCATACCCTCGGCGGACAAAATCCTTCAACGCATCAGATCGGGTGGCCGGCATAGCCTTAAAGCCGACATTATCGACCAGTTCGAGATCCTGAAGTAGAATCGGAATGGATTCCGACGGTGTGATCTGCCAATACGTATCCAGTGAAATCCCTACAGTACCATTGTCCAGCATGTAAGATACGTAAATCTCCCGGCCCGGGGGTCAACTCTCCCCGCTCTCGTCTGTGACATCTCTCATTGTAAAATAATCCCGCTGGATTATAATTTCAGCATGGCGACTGTCAAATGCCCGAGCTGCGGCAAGGAAGTGAAGATCATTTCATTCGGGTATGGATATATGGCAATATGCTGCGGAATGATCCTGTATGAAGGCAGCGATGAACCGCCGGAGGCAGGAAAGAAAAAAGAGGAAAAGAAAGACGAGTAGATACTCCGGAAACTGCGGGTTGACAACACCATCAGACGATTTTAGAAAGTCAACGTATTGTGGTATATTCCAACGATCTATATAATATCGTAGCGGGACAAACGAAATGAACAACAATGCCGACAACAACGAGCCTGAAGCCATCTGGGATTTCATCAGATATCTCAGGGAGCAAAGAGGCTTGAGTCTCGTCAAATTTGCCGAGATGATCGATTGCACCCTGATGCACGCGACGCGGATAGAAAAACTGTACAACGTATCGCGCAGTGCAGCCTCGCCGCGGCTGTTCAGATGTATCGCCGCCGCATGCACCGATGACCCGGAATCCTGCAGGGCCCTGGTCGCTCGCGGGGTATGCGACTGATGGCGTCAGGCGCTTGTCTGCGGATAAGAATTTCCTGAACATCATGAAAAAAGCTGAAAGACTTTCCCCTGTTAAAATAAAGAAATTGGGCGTCGCTGTCGGGCTGAGATATTCGTTGATCGAAGAGCCGTGAATGTCATGCCGGCGGCCGCCTGTATCCGCTTGCTTTCTCGAGGATTTCCGCGACATATTTGTTGAGGGTGATGCCTTTTTCCATAGCTTTGAACGCGACCATGGGCTTACCTGTATGTTGAGGGTTCCTTTGAACGGCCGTTCCGGCTCCCGGCCGGCATCCTTACAAGTGTCCAGGTAGTCGTCGACGGCGTCTTTAAATGCTTTCTTCAGTGACTCGACGTCCCGGCCCTCATAGCTCACGAGGTCAAGGATCCCCTCGAGTTTCCCGTAGAGGACGTCGTCGTTGCTGTAGTTCACCGAGCCGTGATAGTTCTTGTATCTTATGAGATTATTCTTCATTATTTTAGAAACCTCCTTCAGAAGGGGTCCTTTCGACCTGTTGGAGTCCCTTGAGAACCAGCTAGAAGGACAGTATTCGGCCCTACCGGAGCCCTTTCAGATCCCGATAGAAGCCCCAGGCCAAGCAGGAAGAGCATCTGTTCATCATGTTCATAGGCTAGGAGGAACTGCTGGTCCAGGACGCGGAACTTGTATACCCGTACAGCAGTCAGGTCACCTTTCTTTTCTTCGCCGCATGTCGAATCTGACAAGATATGCCTGATCGCGTCGTTGACCGGCTTGACCTGATTACGGTGAAGCTTTGTAGGCGCGCCTGAAATATGGCGACTGAACAACGTTCATTTTTCAGCGCTGAATTCGAAGGGTTCGAACTGGCCCTGCTTCTTCGCCGCCAGGATGTCCCGGATCAACTCACCCGGGAGATCCAGGTTGTCAAGGGCAGCTTTCCCGATCCGGGCCCAGTAAGCCACCTGCAGGGGAACGGTCCTGCTTTCGGCTTCCGCGCTCTTCCTGGCCTCATTGTATAATTCATCGTCTATGCGGATGGCTACGCTCATGTGATATTCACCTCTGTTACAAGAGGTAGCATATTGCAACAGGAAAACAAGCACAATCCAGAAGACCGGCACGGGGGCGATGTGACCAAATTGGACAAATCATGCGGCAAAAATGCCCGGATGGTCCGATAGGGTACACGGTAACGTGACAGTCGCTGGAACCTGGGAAAGGTGTAAGGATAGGGTTGTTTCTGGTAATGTCTGACAGGTGTAAGGCAGAGTCTATGAGGTCAGCTGGACGCATTGGGTATAAGGATCGGGATATGACCTGCCGGTCATCAAAAGGACCCTCCGTCGACCCTGAAATGAATAAGACACCAAACGCGACGAAGATGCTGGATTGCATCTCGTAATAAACACAATTCGCGGTCGACATTGCCTTGACATGCAAAGCCGAAAGCTCTTATACTTCCCCCTGTAATATCTGAGCAGAATATTACTAACACAATTTGAAGAACGGAGACACAAACATGGCAGAAGAAAAAGGATTGAATAAAATGGTAAAATTGAAAGCGGACCTGGCGGCATTCCTGGGGGCCAGCTCACTTTCTCGTACTGATATAACCAAAAAGTTGTGGGATTACATCAAGGCAAACAAACTACAAACGAAATCAGTCAACGGTAAACCAGAAAATGCTGGCAAATATATTGTGGCTGACGCGAAATTGATTAAAATATTTAACAACACAAAAACTACCAGCAAGACCGGCAAAGTAACTGATTTTACAAAGTTAAAAGAGGGCCAGACTATCGATATGATGCAACTGGCATCTGTTGTTAGTGCCAATATTGAATAATAGGCTGGAAACAACCTGTCTGCCTTTTCAGGTGAACATTTCTCACGGCAATATGGGTTCTGGCGACTATGCCACGAACAAGTGATTTACCTGTGTCTGGACTGCGGCGGTCTAAAGGCTTCGTCTGCGTGAAGGGTAAAAATTGTGGCCACGAGTATCTGCCTGCGTTCTACGGCATACGGCGCTGCTTTCAACTGGTGATCTGCATTATACCCGCAGGTGAAGGTTAAAGCCCTCACTTGGCATTGAATCAGCGAGAAGCGACTCGACACGTAGCGGGCTTCTTTGGAATCGTATCATCCGTTCTCTCGGTGGAACCGGGAATGGACTATGAACATGAGCGTGTGTGCTGTATAATAAAGAGCAATGGTCGGAAGAAGGAAAAGAAGAGATGATGGCAGTAGTATCTCTCTGCAACAATCCTCCCCGGTAAGTGTCATGTCCCCCGAAGCTCCTTCTCCAAATGTCTCTGTCGGTACCGACCACAGGATACCCTTTCCTTCCCCGTTTACTGATACCATTAAAAAAGTCTTTGAAAAAGCGGTCGATAGGGCGAGAAACGAACTTCTTTCTTCGGGGAAGATAGGTTTGGCGGTTTTCTTTGTATATGCCAATGGCATGATGAACGTAGGTAGACTTTTCTTCAAGGATAAACTCCACGAAGAGCTACTCAAAAGAAGGATCAGAGAGAAGGCTTTAGCCGAAAACGCTTCTGCCGTTTTATTACTGACGGAAGGCGGAAGGCCCGGGACGATCCTACTGTCAGGGACCGCCCCTGGCATGAGAGTTTCCGCCTGCGTTGATTACGTTTTCGACAAGAACACGAAGGCCATTACTTCGTGGGAGCCACACTGGCTCGACAACCCTCTTAAGAACGCCTTCCTCGATGGTATCTTCGATACGACCTCTTGAAGAATGTGCAGGGAGAAATGTTGTTTATTCCTAGGTGAGAGTCACAGATTTACAGTTTCGATTCGCTCCGGAACCTGAGTTTGTTCAGTGCTTCCTGAAAGCAATAAACGAGGCACTCGGAGAAATATGCACCGTTTCATATGACAATTGCGGAAATACAAAGAATATAACAATATAGTTCTTGTGGGCTCGATGGAGATCAGGTCATCAATCTTGTGTTACTTTGAAATTACCTTGACACTAAACGTTACTGAGGAATAGTATTTAACGACTTGTTGATAATGATTTAGTAAGTGTTGTCATGCGAAAGGTGTATTCAATTTAATAACGAGCGAATATGACAATTCCAGCGAACTTTGTGGCAATGTGGGAATATCTGCATCCAGAATCGGCAGCTCAAATGATGTTATCGAAGACAATTCCCAAAGGAAAGAAACTTTGGGTGTTGAAGAATGAGATTCGACCATCTGACCTATATTGCTATTTTTGGGCGCGATTCGGTGCGCCCAATGGGCTTCAGAATTTCCTGCGCAAGGATGATTCAGACAACTTAATCCATTGGGATTGGATGTTCAAAACAGAATTTGGATTTTTGACATTCCTTGGCATGAATTTTCGCACTGAAGTTCACCTGTTCGGGGATTATCCATTCGATGAATCTGATAAAGTTGACTTTTTACGGCAGGTTAAAGCTGACTTTGAAAACTATGGCTCGAAGATGTCGGAGGTTAGGGACCAGGTTCTTGAATCTTGGATTGAGTTTGCTAATCCATATCAACGGTTGAAGCGATCCATTATTACATTATTTGAAGAACTCAATTCACTATCGCTTGACCCTGATAAAGAAGAAATAAAGGATCACAGTGCCATCAAAAGTATCCAACAGCAGAAAGATTTGTGGGAAGGGACAGCCTCTCGATACAGCAAGGGTTTTGGATTATGTTTTGGTATTCGATCAATGCTTCCTATTATGGCCGAAGCTTTTGTTAATATGCTGCTGTTTATATTAATGAAACCCGAGTTGAAGGAAGACAAGCGTCTAAAAGAAAACCTATTCAGGCAACCCATTGATATCAGGATAAAGAGTTTTCATATTAACTGCGTAAACTTTAACAAGGCGGTGGATTATACGAACGAAGTATGTAGGCAATATCATACTCTCGTGAACGAGCGAAATGATCTTCTGCACGGAAATGTAGCCATCGAGAAATTGAAGTTCAGCGAGTTATATTTTCACGGTCGTTTACCTGTCTATAAGGAATACCGTTCGATGTGGCAACGGTCTCTAGGTGTAGATCTCGAAGCTGTTGGTCTAAAAAAGCTTGGAATAGAACTTGAGATTGTCAATAACCTGATTGCTTACATACTTTCCTGCATAGACGAGGCAGTTCGTGACCAAATTGAAGCAATGCTTGAAATCCGCGATCTCGGTTTCAATACGAAGACTGGCAAACTGGGCATCCTTTTTCCAGACTATCTGGTTGATATCTGTATATCAACTGGCGACAACGACAAAGATGAATCTCCCGATTTGTCTTGAACGACAAGAAAGATGGGTTGAGGATTCGCTGTAGCTGGATCAGCTTGAATACAGAATCGTCCGTCGATACTGCCCCAGTGTTTGCCTGTGCTGCTGATTTGGATCGCCAACCATGAGGAAGCCATGAGCACTTCAGAAAACGTAAAGAAAGGACTTAAGGATCTGCTGAACACCCAAGGAGAGCTACTGTCTCTTGCAACACATGATAAGGACATCATCGACTTTGGCACCAAATATCAAGACTGGTACTCTCGGGCATACAAGTTGGTTCAAACTCTGGCGCCGGAGAGACTCAACGAGTTTGCCTCTTACTACCTAATTGACCCAAAGAGGAAAATTACCACTGCTGGCAATTATGTACTTCAGGATTATATCAAAGGTATAGGCGCGCGAACAGATTTCTCCGGAAAACCATTGTGGGACACACACAATATTGCAGCAATCCGGATATTGAATCAAATGCAGATCATTGCGTCCTTATCTTCTCGAATTGACACCGTATTACAGGACGTAACGGGCTACCTTTTTGCGGAACTCCAAGACAATGAACTGTTAGCGGCCACACAACTTAAAAAAATCAATAAGAGAGCTGCCGGTGCATTAGCTGGTGTGGTACTCGAACGACACCTGCAGAGAGTGGCAGTCAACCACAATATTCCGATCGGCAAAAAGAACTCAACGATATCCGATCTTAATGATCCTTTGAAAAACAATGGTATTTACGACACGCCTCTCTGGAGGAAAATTCAGTTGCTTGCAGATATTCGCAATCTATGTAGCCATCAAAAGGCAACTGAACCAACGGAAGAGCAAGTCCATGAATTGATATCTGGTGTGAACTCGATAATCAAGAGTATTTTTTAGGACAACCAACGGCGTGCTCAACCTCGCTTAGGGATGGAATAGGAGCAGCAAGTGAAAAATGAGCAGTTGAAGAGACTCATCTAGGCCTTTTCCGAACCATATAGGGGCACCATGTATCACTACACCTCGGCCGATGGGATGTCTGGCATCATAGATAGGCACGAAATCTGGATGTCGAATACCGCCTTTATGAATGATACTACCGAGCTCAAGATGCTTCAGAATGCTAAGACGATATTCAACGACAATGATTTCGCGAATGAGGCCGTTAGACATGAGTGGCACGAGATGCTTGAACGGCAGCAGTTCAATGCGAATAGGCAAACCGATTACTATATGGCATCATTCAGCAGAAAGACGGATTCGCTCGAACAGTGGCGTGCCTACGGCAACTTCTGTATAGGGTTTGACGCAAAAAAGCTCGCCGTAAAAAAGCGGGTATTCTTATACAGTTGCCTCTATACCGAAAATGATATCCGGAGATGGTTGTTGAAGAAAGAAAAGATGCATAAGTGGAAAGAGCTGGAAGATGACGAGGAAAAGAGAATTGGGGCTTACAGCCTGTTCGATGTCGCTTCCATGAAGCACAAGAACGAACACTTCAGGAACGAAAGAGAAGTCAGGCTGATCACTGTGTCGAATCACAACTGGCTTTATAATAATAGTCCGGAAATGTACGAAGACGACCTTCCGATCCATTTTAGGCGTCACTCTGTCTACGGTTTTCCTGTCCCGTATGTCAAATTCTTCATCGAGCATGAGAGCAACGAAAACACGAGAAGGATGAAAGAGACCGAAAAGGAGATGAAGGAAAGAAAACGGAAGGAGGAAGGCATAAAACTAAGAGAGCTGTTGCCCATTACTGAAGTCATCGTGGGACCGATACTGCTTGCCAAGTTCTTCTATCGGAGCGAGGCTACAAGAACGTGAGAGTGGTAGAATCCAGTATACCTTATCGAGGGGTTTGATATCGATAACAGTGGCCCTCGATCGGGAACGCGGACTTTGAAAACAGATGAGATAATTCAACGCTATGTCAAAAGTATTCAAGATACGATCATAGTCGCAGAGCACAACCACGATATATGGTGGATCTACAAGAGCAAAGAAACTCGTCCGAGATTCGTAGACGTCATGAGCAACTACCTCGCTTTTTTTCAGACGTCCATACATGCCCATTTTGTCGCTATGATTATCGCTTTGTATCGTCTCTATGAAACTCGCCGCGACACAATAAGCCTTCCTCAGCTGCTGAAGATTCTTGATCGAGACCATCCACTTTCTGATAATGCAATGAATCGTGTCACCGAACTGATGCCAAAAGCAAAACGATTATGGGTAAAGATTGGCATTGTCCGCTCGGAAGCCTTCGCGCACCTATCCGATGGCGAAGACATCGAAGACTCCTTCAAAAAAGCAGACCTCAAGTACCGTGATTTCAAAGACTTGATAGAGCTATCGAAAACCATCATCAACGCCATCAACCAAGACTACAACCGAAACGTACATGCATTCAATTTGTCGGCCGAGTTCGATACGAAGGCTCTTCTGACGGACCTTTTGAGTCTGTGGAGTCATAGAAATGAGAAGAAATAAGACAGGCAAGTGAATTTATAAGCACCGCATGAACCGGACCGTGCCCCTGTCGGGCCACTCCCAGTTATACAAGCGTTATGCTCTGTTTCAACCGGTAATTCTTGGAACATAGTTTCAATAAAGCTATTCAGTCGTAGGTGCTATACGCCGACTTACATCCTCCTGCAATGCAATTCTGATTGCCGGGGAAAACGGTCGGACATGATCGACAGCAGGACTTCTTGAGGCAGGCGGGGCTACTTTTTGTCCGGCCTGACGTATTCCTTCCTTCCGTCCGGATAGAGATAGCACACGCCCTTATCGTCACCATGCACGGAAGGCAACCCGGCATCATGGAGCCGTTTGATGGCGGCGCGAGTACTTTTGCCCAGGATCTTTTCCCGCTCTTCCTTAGGCAGTGTCTGGAATTCAGCTATGGTCATCTTCTTATTCAGGCTCACAGATACTCCACCTCGTCCAGGATATGCTGGCCTACAGGCTTCTTCAGGCCCTCGATCAGACTGACCCTGGCACCCAGAGCGTCGCTGAGGTAGTTCTCGAGTCCAATGAATCCGACGGGGCCGAGAGGCCCTTCGATATCCACCAGGACCTCCCAGTTCCCTTCCTCGCCGGAGCCCTCGCGAAGGCGCGAATTGAAGATGCCGACCCTTGTGACGTTGTATTGCTCCTTCAGGTAGGGTTTCAGTTCCGTCAGTTTGGTCTTGACGGCCTCAATGTCCGTATCCGCAGAACCCGAAGCATCGATGTCCTTTAGGAACTGAAGGTGGCGGCGGACGGCTTCCGGGTCGCATGCCTCTATAGCCCGGAGCAGTCTGCCGTACATGTCCTCCTGGAAAAGGGTTCGGATCTGTGCAGCACCCATTTCATCGGCAAGGTCGAGGAGCCGGCGGGTTTTTTCAACGTCAAGAGCATCCACGGCCTGGCGCAGTCGATCATGTATGTCGTTCAGGCTGCTGGCGTCCACCAGATGTCTTTCCTTGTGTGAGTTGTCCCTTTCTCTGTCCTCCATGAAACCTCCTTCTACGTGAGACCGTGCCTTTCCAGGATCGCGTTTCCCTCTTCCGGGGTGTTGAAGTACTCCTTATGGCCGTCAGGGAAGATGAAGCACATCCTGTAACCCTCTTTGTCGCTCGCATGGCAGGTTGGCAGTCCTGCCGCATGTGTCTCTGCGATTGCTTTCCTCGCAGCTCCGGCGTACATCTCTTCGGCATCTTCCCTGCTCATGCGGAGAAAATCATCGATGCCCCGGCATTTCTTCTTCATGGTGTTATCACCCGCCTTTCTTCCTTGGATAGCAGCTGTCGCACCGCACCATCACCCAGCCGTCATCCCTCATCGTTCCCTGCTGGCCGCATACGTCGCAGGTGACTTCCGACAGCGCCTCGGCCTTGTCCACGAGCGCTTCGTATTCCTCCCCGCCGTTGTGGTAGACCCGGAGCGTGCCGTACTTCTCCTTGACCTGGGTGACACGGAACCGGTCGGCGGTGCCGTCCCTGTCCGCAAGTTTTTGGAATCCCGCGAATAATTTCTCGAGGATGGGGAGCCAGCCGTCCCCGCACTCGAACCCGAATGCCATGAGCCCCTCACGGATGGAGGTGGCCCCGAGAAAGGTATATCTGTCCTGAAGCTGCCTTCGGCGGGCCACGTTCTCGCCGGGATTCAACGAGACATGCATCGCGTCGAGTTCCTCTGCGGACGGGACCTCCCCGCGGGTCATGGCGTCAAACATTTCTTTGATGCTCCTTTTCATATGGTCCTCCACAGGAACCCGGCCGGCCCGTGACGCTTGGACCGCTGCGCTGGTCTCAAGGTGAGAGGGGCCGGTCAGGTCGCATATAGGTTCATCACGTCGCCAGATAGCGGTACAGAGTCTCCCTGGAGATCCCGAAGGCCCTCGCCAGGGCTGATTTCTTCTCGCCGTTGCCGGCCCTTTCCCTGAGTTCCTGAACCTGCTCCCTGCTCAGGGCATGTTTGCGACCCTTGTAGATACCCCTGCGTTTCGCGGCAGCGATGCCCTCCGCCTGACGCTCTCGGATCAGGGCCCGCTCGAACTCGGCAAACGCCCCCATGACGGACAGCAGGAGGGTCGACATGGGAGAGTCATCCCCGCTGAACGTCAGGTTCTCCTTCAGGAACCGGAGCTGAATTCCGCGGCCGGTCAGGTCCTCGACAATCCTGCGGAGGTCGGGAAGGTTCCTCGCCAACCGGTCGATACTGTGCACAATGACGGTGTCCCCGTCTCGGACAAAGCGGAGCAGTTCCTCCAGGGCAGGGCGCTTGGTGTCCTTACCGCTGGCCTTGTCGGTAAAAGTGCGGTCGAGCTCGACACCCTCCAGTTGTCTATCGGTGTTCTGCTCCACGGAGCTGACCCGAACGTAGCCGATGCGCTGTCCTTTCATGCGTGTCGAACCTTCCTTAAAGTCTCTCCCCGGGAGGTGTCAGGTACTGTGTCTCAAGGTCATACAAGAGCCCGCATGCCTCATCTGTCGGGTCCCCCGCAAAACTTCTCCATCACCGTCTCCGGTGCGTATTCCCTGAAGAGATCCAGAATCTCCTCCCGGGCGGCATTGTCCGGGGAGAGCTGGAGTACCATGTCGATAGGCGTGCTGCCCCTCATGCTCATGGCGTTCGCGTCGGCCCCGTGGGAAAGGAGGAGGCGGACCGCCCCGGGGCGGGCATAGGTGCATGCCCAGTGGAGCGCCGTGTCATCGATGTCATTCCTTTCGTTCACGTCCGCGCCGTGGGAGAGGAGGAGCCCGATGATATCGGGCCGCCCGAGGGCAGAGGCCAGGGCGAGGAGAGTCCAGCCGCGGACGTCCCTGACGTTCATGTCGGCCCCCTTCTCGCTGAGGAGGCGGACGATATCGAGTTGGCCGTGCTCAATGGCGGCCTGGAGCGGCGTCACCCCGCGCCTGTCCGTCGCGTTTACGTCCGCACCACCCTCGATGAGCTGCCTGACCCATTCGATCCACCCCGTATCAATTGCTTCGTGAAGATCGTCTGACATTATCTTCCTCCCTCTCACATAAGGTCCTCGTTGTCCTTCGTGAGTTCCTCCTCGAGCCTGTAGAGGTTATCCATCACAACGAGGTCGTCATTAACTTTGGCGAGAGGGATCCTCCTCTGCGTCAGGAGGTAATCCACCCTCTCTTCCCCGAAAAGTGCCTTCAGTTCGCGCACGTCCATGTACATCATGTCTGTCCTCCTTATCCCGCCCGGTGTTCGTCTTGCCAAGGGTCCGTTCCCAGAAAACCATCGTCATCCCCGCAGTAGAAGCTGTTATATTCGCAGGGCTCGTCCTCGGAACCGTAATCATAGTCGGTGAGGTCCAGGACCTCGATCCTCCCCGTGAGCCTGTACCGATCGAATTTTATGACCCGTGCCATGATGCCCGCCTACCGCATGAACGTGATGACGGCGAGGATGATCATGAGAGCCTGGCCAGCGCAAAAGGCCACCAGTCTCCCGAACCACGGGGATCTCTCCCGGACGGCTGCAGCCTGCGTCTTCCGCATCGCCGCCTGATATCCCATAACAAAATACCTGAGGGCGCTGACCACCTGGCTGTGCTGCGTCCGGGGGTCGAGGCCGACGGTCTGCGCGATCTCACGATACGCTTTTCCCTGCCTCTTGAGTGTATACGCCGTCAGGATCTGTTTTTCTGTCAGCATCGGTCACCTCCGTGATGGCATTGATAAGTCACCGGTATCCCTCATGGTTTCACCCGTTGTGTGGCAGGGTCACCACACAGGCGATATGCGCCGTCACACCCCGGAGAGGATGTCTTCCTTGGGGATGTCTTTGTGACTGTGCATTCAGTCCCGTTATTGAGGCCGTGACGTATACCACCTTGGAATCCCTCACGATATTACTCCCATGTTTGACGATTGCCGCCGTGACGGGGTTCTTCTTTGTAACATCCTGGAAACCCTCATGTTTCTGTCGGTCGTATCGTTCGCGGCCTTCCGGGGAATGGCTGTTACGTTCTGCGCCGGCCCCGGAAGGAAGGTCTCTTCGTCCGGTGCCTCCCGCTCGGCGATCCGCCGCTCGATGCTCTCGAGGCTGCAACAGCGTGAGATCCTCCTGCCCTGGAACGCGATACCGTCGCAGGCGAAAGAGACACCCTTCCCGGGTTGCACACGCATCGATATCTCTTCTGCGGCCAGCATGTGTTCCAGGTCCTCGAGGGATTCGCACCGGAGCATCGCCCTGTTGATGGCCCGGTAGATGACCCTCTTCGGGCAGGCCCTGCCGGTGCGTGCCTCCATCGCGAGTTCCCCCCTCGTCAGCAGGATCTTCGTCATGTCGAGGACGGAGGTGACGGGGGTCAGGTCATAGAGATCCTCAAGCTCCCGGCAGGCGGACATTGCTCTAGAATACAAGAAGCTGTCCCGCCAGACTTTCCTGTCCACATTGATGCGATTGACGATGAGGTGGACATGGTCCGGGTCATGCTTGTATACCACCCACTGATGGCGGTTCCTGTCGATCTCCAAGCGGTTCATTAGTTGTTTCGCCAGGGAGAGGAAGTCGGCATCGACAAGGCGCATCGCGTCCTGGAGGGGTAGCCGAATCGCAATGTGGAGGACGGGCTTTCTCACGTCACGCCTGCAGGTAGCGTAGAGCTGCATCTCGCTTGCCAGCGGACCTGCCTCCCAGGACCCGTAGGGGCTCACGATGTTCGTCGCAAGGAGCGGACCCTTCCGCGAAGCATACCTCAGCACGGCCGCGAAATCGTCGCCTGTCACCACCTTGGCGATCATGCCCAGGCCTCACGGGCCGCGAGGGCGTGGGCCTCGCCTGCGGCGTACTCCTCGATGTTCCCCGTGAGGTAGTCGATGTTCTGGAGGAAGAGGACGCACTCGAAGGCGTACTTCTCCTCGATCTCGCCCTTCTTCCTGGCCTCCCCGAAGCTCATCTGGAGTTCGAAGAGATGTTCTCCGATCCTCTTTAGCTCCCCCTGAATCTTCCCCAGGCTGTCCAGGTAGGCGTCGGGTCCGCCGGATTCCCCCACGACCGCCATGACGGGAGGCGCCTGGAGCTGCACGTTGAGGGCGGCGTCGAGGAGATACCGGTTCATAGAGGTGTTGTACTGTTCCGCGAGTCTCCGGAGCTTCTCATATTGCTCCGGCGTGGCCCGGACGGTGAGGGTGTAGGTGCCTCGTTGCTCTGTTTCCATGGTTAGCCTCCTGAGATTGGAATGACTGCACCCGGCACAACTTGCTGTAAGGTTGCATCGGGGGTGAATACAACGCTGAAAGGACCGTCTCTCATGGGGTTACTCATTGCCTTTGCCGTTCATCTTCACGATGCGGTCATAGCTGTCGTTGAGGGCCTTCCGGAGAATGGCTGCGAAGGGCGGCAATGTGCCCGAGGAGACGGCATCGGCGAGGACCCGGTACCGGGAGACCGGATAGTCTGTACTCACCCTGATCTTCTCTTCCCGGGGAACCACTCTCTTGATGAAGCGCCTTCTCCTCTGCATCGTTCTTTCTTCCATGCTGGCTTCCTCCGTGCATATGAGTTTACATAATCTTGTACACTTCTTACTTATACTATGTAACGCATTGTGTGTCAACATGTTATGGCAAATCTGATAAAACTAATTATGTAAACTGTCATCCAATTCCCGCCGTACCAAGACCGGAATGCTCTGGGGTACTCCTCGGGCTCCATACGGGGCATCTTGGGGCCCTAGGAGTATCCCCTCAAACACATCGACATCGGAGGAATGCCTCTCGGACCTGCACGTCGATGGAGTCCGCCATGTGCCGCTCCCTTGTCTTCATGGGGCGGGACATTACGAAGTACGCCAATCCCGGGAAAAACCCCGACATTCCCACGGCGCGGATCGAACAGGAGGGAAGGCAGGCGGATTCGTAGATCCGGTCCTCTATGAAGGGGGAGAAGCCCGGGGTCTCCTTCACCGGGGAGGAAACCGGGCGGGTGCACGCCATGGTCCAACAGCGGGCGGGCGATCTCGGTTCCCTTGTTTCCCATCGCCGCGAAAAGGTGCCGCCTCGTTGTTTCACGGGAAGCCATTGCATCCCTCCCGGGCCCTGTGAGCAGTACGCCTCCATCACTGCATTCGGGGGGTACTGGCGCAAGAGATCGAGGAGCTCTTCCCCTGCGGGGTGGTCGAGCACTTGTGCATCTTCCCGCACATAACCACCGTGGGTGGTTCGTTGTTCCGATTTTCCACTCTCGGCCTCCTTGGCTTGTATGGAACCCAATGTCGTAAATGCCGTGCCCACACAGAAACGGTTCGAGGCGGCCTGAGGTGTCGACCGCATCATGCCAGATGTGGCGGCGCATCATGTCTGCATCCATCGTTGCCATCTCTCGTGTTTCCCTTCTAGTCATACCAGCGCTTCAGGCACGGGAGGCGTTTTGCCAACCGATACCGACACGGGAAGTCCGCCACCCTCTCCATCCTCGCGTTCCAGATCGTGCAACGCCACCGATGAGGCTGGCCCTTTCGGTCTCTTTGGTTATCCGATGGAACCAGATCAACCTGGTTTAGACCGAGATGGATGCAGAACGGCCTTTTGGTTCCGTCCTCGAACAGGAATTCCAGTCCATCACCCTCGCCCGTTCCTGGCCAAGCCGTATACGCCGCGTTCGTGGCCGGGATGGACAGCGGACCCCGGGAAACGATCACCTCGTCCGCGTCTGCGATCTCCTTCAAGAGGCTCGGCAGTATCCCGTCAGGCACGAGGAGACGGAACGTTCCCGCGTTAACAGATGCAAGGATGTATCCGGCCTGTGCCGCTCGTGACTGAAAATAGTTAGTGCTCATGATGTTACCGCCGTCGTTCTCGATGTGTGTCAGAATGTCCATTGTTTCCTCCTTCTTTGATTTGAATTACATGCCCGGCTCCATCGCCGGGGCCTCGTTGTCATCGTCATTCGTCAACTGAACGATTCGCTGTAGCTCATCATTCCAGTCCCATTTTCCCTAACACCCCGCCGGTGGTTCCGGCCGGTGAGGGATAACCATCCGCGCGGGGATCCGGTCACGTATCATCTGCTCATATCGCAACCCGTTTGTATCATTGTCGGTTGCAATGATGATGGGGACCAGATACCTCCCGCATCCGCCGCGATCATGTCAGCTTGTTTACTTGTCATATTGCCCCCAGGGGCCGTCAGCATCGACCCCGGGGGCGGTGAGTTAAGCTGAAGGTGGCTGAGAGCGTCGACAGCCGACTCGGTGATGATGAGCCGGGATGATTCTGATGACAGGCGGTCGTTATTCGGACTCAGCCTGCACAAGTTCCGTTCCCCGGCCCGAGCGAAACCCTTTACCCTGTCGTCTTGTGGATTAACGCGATCCCAGCCTGTCACATATCGAGCCGCGACGTGAGTTCGACGACTGTCCCATCCCTCCACGTCCGCCCCCTTATCCAGCAACAGCCGGTCGGCGTCGGGGTGGCCGTTCTCACATGCCTCGTGGAGAGGAGTGCGGTCCGTCGGGATGCTCTCTATAATCAAAACTGACATTTCGATCTTCCTTTGAGGAGGGGGGGACCCCCTCCTCCGTTTGCTCTAAAGATTCTGCGCCTCGCTGTCGGCGTCGGCGAGCGCCTCGAACAAATCAAAGCGACAGCGATCTCTGTCGAAATCACGGCACAGCGCACAATCAAAATGGTACGTTCGATTGCCTTCCACCATGCCCTCCAGGACCCTTTTCAGGGCACGTATGCCTATTTTTTCTTTTTCCTCCCTGTCGCCGTCGTCCCCGTCGTCTCCATACTCCTCCTGATCCTCCCGAAGGACGGTCTGGGCGGTTTCCTGTAGTCTGTCCACCCACCAGTCCGGATTGGTGGGAAAAAGCTGGCAAAGCTCTGATTCGAGGACTTTCCTAAATCGGTGCTGCCACCCCCCCTCCCGGGCAGGACGGTGAGGCCTTTAATATCATGGTTCTGACTGCCGGCAAGCTCGAGAATCCATTCCCAGTATTCATTTCCCGGGTCCGTTCCATCCCGGAAGAAATAAATCCATCCGTCGTCGTGCGAGACCTCCTCGTGGACACAGGGCATGTCTTCCTTGACCCATCTGGTGATCCATTCCGCCGCCCTGTTGTTCAGCCGCTCCATAATCTTCCCCAGTTTCTCTGCCGCGTCCCGGCACTGCCTGTTCAGTTCCTCGTTTGCTTGCTGTGTCTGTCTGTTTGTGTTCATTGACACCTCCTTTAATTAGATAGCCTCTTGCTGCGTGCACCACGCCTCCATCACGGCCTCCGGGGCGTACTCCCGGAACAGGTCGATGAGCTCCTCGCGGTGGGGGTGGTCGAGGGGGAGAGAAAGCACACGATCCAACGGTGTCCCGCCGTCCCTGTCCCTGGTTCCGCCCTCTGCGCCGTGCTCGAGGAGGAGCCGGACGGTCTCCGTTCTCCGCGCTCTCCGCTGACCCTCGATGTTGTTCATTACCCGGTGGAGGGGGGTGCGGTCGCCGTTGCCCTTCACGTTCACGTCCGCCCCGTGGTCGAGGAGGAGGTGGACGAGTTTGTACTCCATTACCCTGGCCGCCCCATGCAGCGGGGTCTCCCCATCCCCGTCCTTCGCGTTCACGTCCGCGCCCTTTTCCAGCAACAGGCGGGCGATGTCGGTGTGGCCGTAGGCGCATGCCCAGTGGAGGGGAGTGGTGCCGCGTGTATCCTTCGTCTTCACGTCCGCCCCGGCCTCGTGGAGAAGACGGACGATGGCGGCATGGCCACGGAAACACGCCTCGTGGAGGGGCGTCCAACCATTTTTATCCTGTGCGCTCGGATCCGCCCCGTGCTCGATAAGAAGACGGGCGATGGAGAGGTAACCGCGGCGGGCAGCCAGGTAAAGATATGTCAGCCGATAGTATGTGTTGGCGGGGCGGTTCGGGTCCGCGCCGGCCTCGAGGAGCTTTCGGGTCGCGTTGACCTTCCCCCCCTTTACCGCCCTCGCCAATGTGATGAGCTTTTTTTTGTTCTTGTCCATTATGATACCTGTTCTTTATAATAGTAGTCGCGTGCATACTCGATGACCCAGACTTCGACGGCATCACCAAGGGCCAGCTCGCCATCTTCGGAGATTCCGAGGCCCCGGGCGGCCAGGATGTCCCTGGCAGCGTCGATGATGGCGGCCACGATCTCCCGGATGTTTTCCCCGGGCCTCGGGGGCCTCGGGATCTCCGTCACGGTTCCGGTCTGTTTTGTCTCTGTCTCGGTTTCCTCTTCTTGTTCCGGTGCGGCTTCCTCCTCTGCGGTCTTGGTCTCTTCCTCCGTCACGGTTCCGGTCTGCTCCTCTTCCGCAGGGGTCTCGGCCTCCAGCTCCTCCCGCCACTTTTTGATGTCCTCTTCATCCTGCTTCTCCCGGGCCTGAAAATCCTCTTCTTCTTTCCTCTGGCGCTCGGCCTCTCGCTCCCATGCGTCACACTCGCGCTTTGAGTCTCGGGCCCGCCAGTTGATGTTTCGGATGACCGCCTGCATCGCGTCCGGGTGGCCCTGCACTTTGTCGACAAGCCTTTGCTGCCAGGCGCGGTGCTCCTCATCGTTCATGATGCCCCGCCCGGGAGTGTGGGACAGGAGCTTCCCCGCCCCCGTGATCGACAGGTCCCCTTGCCTGACAAATTCAACCAGGGCGGGGATGCCCTTCCCCAGGATGAGGAGGCAGGCATCGTACGTGGTGCGGCCCATCCCGGCCTCGCGCGCAAGCTGCTCGAGCACGGTTGGAGCCCTGCGTTTCTTGGGACCTTGCTCCGAAAGCGGAGTAAGGTCACCCTCCGCCTTCCCGGCCAACTGACGCGCCTCGGCCTGTCTCTCCAATGCCGGCCGCTTTTTTTCGAGGAGGCTCACCCGGTCCAGCGGGTGTATGATATTCCTCCGGCCGAGCTGGGTGTCAACTGCCCACACCAGCGCGGCATCCTCGTCCTCGAACTCAATCTCCCGGGTGTCGAAGGGCAACCCGTGGTTGATCGCGATGGCGTGGCGATGGTGGCCGTCCAGCAGGACCTTGGCGGTCGTGGTGATGCCGTGCTTGGTTTCCTCAAACACAGCGATGACCAGGGGCTCCCGGATGCCCTCCTGTAAAATGCTGGACTCCAGCTTCTCAGTCTCGTGCTTGGCCAGCTTCGGGATGAGGTCCCGAAACTTCGGCCGGATCTCGATGTTGTCGTTAGTTCCCATATGTTACCTCCTGTTTTTGTTTGTGTATCTGTACTGATCTAGCTTGCCCTCCCCATCGATGATGGTGATCTTGACCTTCCCGGGACCGAGGGGAATCGGGAGGCCGCAGGAGAGGCAAAAGGTTCCGTCCGGGGTTGAGTAAAGGCCGGTGCCCGCGGGGATGGGGGCACCGCATGTTGAGCAACGGAAATCCGTTTTCATTATTCCTCCTCCTCTGTAAAACCCGTCCCTCGCATCTGTTCCGCGCGGTCTCGTTCTTCTTCTTCGCGGAGCCACTCCTGGCCCGCCAGGTGAGATTGATAACCGACAGCAGAGACGAGTCCCAAATCCACGGGGGTGATCTTGGCACCGAGATATTCGCCCATCTTTTCACCGAAGATCGTGGAGGGCCTCAGGAAGTTACTCATCTTGGGGTCCCAGCCCCATTTCGCGGCCATTTTGTCTATGACCTTCAGGAAATCCTCAAGACGCCGGCCTTCGCTCCACCGGGCCTCGATGATACCCCTGATAGCAGGGTCTGTATGTTCGAATTTGCATCCGGACTTCTCGTTGAGATACGAGATGATCTCGTCGAAGGGAACGTCGGAGACGACGCGGGCACTGGCCTGTGACGGCGCGCTGGTGGTCGTCATCCCCGCCTGGAAAGTGGTCAAAATATTGATGAGCGCTAGGCGGGCCTCACCTTTTTTGGCGGACAGGACGGATTGGGTTATGTGGTTTTTGATAGTGTCCACACCTACCCCGGCTTTCAGGATGCGTTTCGCGATGGCCCCCTCCCGACCCCAGTTCATATGCGGCCGGCAACGATGGATCCGTTCCGTTTCGTGCCAGTAGTGGCTCAGGATTTCCCTTATCTCGGGCATCCTGTCACCCCCGTCCCGTGCCTTCCGCTGACGTCGCCACGATGTGTTGTTACGGATCATCGTCACATCAGACCTCCTTTGTCTTGACTTTCTGGGATTCCAGCCAGGCGATAATGTCGTCGAGATCGTAAAGGATTCTGCCCTTGCCTTTGATCGGGGACCCGAGCTTAATATAAGGAGGCCCTACCTTGCGCCAGCGCCACTGTTGCATGGTCCGTTTTGTGGAGAGACACAGCTTGCCGGCGGCCTCCTCGTCTAGATATTGTTTGGATTGTTTGGGATTTGCGTTGTGCGGCATAAATAAGGCCCTCCTGATCTTCGAAAGATGATCAGGAGGGCCTCGGGTCGGTCCTCTTGCCCTACACCGTCGTCGCCACTCTCTCTCGAGCCCTGATATTGACGACGGTCAGCCATTAACTGCGACACGTCCCCCTTGCTGATTGACGGGGTTTTTCGGGGTCTACGACGAACCGCCAGCGGTAGGTCTTATGCCGTCTCGCCCGGGTCGGTGTCCCGACCCTGTAAGACTAAGTATAGACATTGTCTGACTCGATGTCAAGCGTTTTTGTCTATTATTTCAAAGGAGCACAGTGGGATATAGGGTAATACAAGGAGATATAGGGGATATAATGGGAATAAAAGGGAATACATTTTTTTCGGGGGCGGGATAAGGTGGCGCGCATAATTATTACAGGAGCACCAGCCAGTAATACTTCACCCTGACATCCGCGAAACGCCTCGGTCAAACCTTCATCAGCTGCTTTCTTTTCAGCATTTCCATGACCTTCTCGGCAGGGAACACGATTTCACCGCCGGATTCGGATTCAACGCGAAGGGTCCCGTCTTCATCTGTCGTGAGAATCGTATCACCCCTGGCACCTGGGAAGACCACATCAATCCGTCTCACGTTCGTCATATCGAGACCCGGATTATAGTCAAGGCCGACGCCCGACTGAATGCATGTTCCGAGATAACCGACCATGTTGTTGTCATCCTTACATGTTGCCAGGGCATAGCGGACGGTGCTCAGCATCTGGGTAATATTCAGACCTCCATCCCGTGCCAGTTCGTCAGCAATACAATTGAAGATAGGATGAATGTGGAACTGTGGAGGCAGGACGTCATAGAATTCATCGGGAATATGGAGGCGCTTTTTTCTCGAACCCTTCCGGTACATCTTAAATATGAGGCTGGTGACAGCACGACCGGTCTTCCCCAGCTCCAGTTCGACATCCATAGATGTCACACTGTTGATCTGTTTAAGCGCGGGATCCAGGACCCGCCTCTTCAAATCCCCGAACGCTTCGATCTTATCCTTCAGACCAAGGTGCCACCTGAATTTCTCCAGGTCCACAACCCATTCCCCTTTGTAATATTCGCTCCTGAGGAGCTCATAAGTACGCTTGGCATACCCTGAATGCCCAGACAGGCGGCGCATCTCCTGACGATTTAACAGTGTGTAGTGTTTCTTTAGATCCAGCAGAAACGGTTTCAGTTTCTCAGACAGCTCGAGCTCTATGATGCCTGATTGGGGCTTGTATTCAGCGGACGCGAACCACCAGATAATCGTGCTGTTATCATTCAGAGTAATCGGATGGTTGTTGATCTTCTGGAGTATCTTGCGCACCCTGGAACCGTAAAATGCGTCACCGTCCAGGCCACACATAGAGTTAAACTCCCGGACCGGGAATCGGACCAGCTTTAACGATGTGTCGTCTTTATCAATGTTAGCCAAGACCGCATCAATAATGTTGTACTCAACATCTGTCAGGGCATAGCTCGACTGGACGAGGTCGTTATGTTTCTTGATGGTTTTGTGGTTCAGCGTTTTGGGGACCATGTTCTCACCTCCTGTCAGGGATCATAACACATATTATGACACTTGTCACTATCTGTCATAATATCCCCTACAAATGTCATAATATACCCTACAAATGTCATAGTAAACCCTACGTTTGTCATAGTTCAGTACAGTGGAAGAATCCTAACATACGGAAATCACAGGAGGACAGAAAATCGCTAGTTCCATAAGTAGAGAAGTTATTAAAGCAAGGCTTTGCTTTTAGGGTCTGCTAACGTCCTGCTAACGGTAACGGGAGACAGACAGCACGCGGCGGCTAGAAACTGGCGCCTCTGGGCTCAGGGCGCCCGCCGCGTTAAGAATTTAAGAATGTGCGTCTCGCTTCGCCGGGCTGTAATGCGCGGGTCCCCCCCGTCGCGTAAAGATTGCGCCGGTTTCCTCCCCGCGCGCGAACTGAGCGTTCGCGTAGTGCATTTCTCCAACTGGTCGTAACGTCGTATACAGAGGGAAAAGCTCAAAAGTTCCGATAACGTGAAAATGCCTGGGGGCGCTAACCTCACCTTACCCCGGGGTCCGCCCGAAGGCCAGGACCCGTTGTGCTGCACCATGTGCTTTCCACGGTTTCACCCTTGGCGGAGCTTATCTGGACAGCTTATTCTGTTGTTGTACCCCATAGACTGCAGGAGGGAGAGATGTACACCCCCACACACGAGGACGGCACTGCCGGCCGCTGTGTGACGGGCTGCTTGCTGCCCGTCGGTTTTTCAGGGCCCAGCGAGACGCATTTTTACGCGGCGGGCGCCCGGTGGGTCCATGGCGCCAGTCTCTACCGCCGCGTGCTGTGTCCTTCCAGTGGTCCGAACCAGTGGTGGATCCGGTTGTAACGCTTGTGAACACCATCCCGTTAGCAGGACGTTAGCAGAACACCGCTCGCCTCCCCTCCTCTTTTCCCCTATCTGTGCTGTAACTTATTGATATTTCGTGGTTTTTACTGGCGCGCCCGCCGCGATTCGAACGCGGGGCCTTTGGCTCCGGAGGCCAACGCTCTATCCAACTGAGCTACGGGCGCGTGAAGGCTTACATTATACCACAGAAAACCGCCATGGAAAGCAGTTTTTCGCTGCGGGGGAAAGGGCGGCCTTTTTTTTCCCGCATGCCTGTGATATGCTCAATTCACATATACCGGGATAAAGACCTTGAAGACAAAGAAGAAACATATCACATATCTGATCGGTGTCGGCATTACCATCATTTTCGTCATTCTCGCGCTCATCCGGTTCGTCCCATTCGAACGCCTTGAAATGCTGCTCTACGACCTGCGATACCAGCTGCGCGGAAAGGCGCAGGCACCGGGCGAGATCGTCGTAGTCGGCATCGACGACAGGAGCCTGGAGAAGATAGGCAGATGGCCCTGGAACCGAAACAAGGTGGCCGATCTCATCGACCGCATCCACGCCATGGGGGCCAGGGTGATCATGCTGGACATCATCTTCGCCGAACCCTCTTCCAATGACGACAGGCTGGCCGATGCGATAAAACGGGCAGGCAATGTTGCTCTGCCCGTCGTCTTCGATTTCGCGGGCAGCGCTCGGCAGGCGATCGATGACGCGCTGCTCGACAACGCCTTCATGGTTGTCAAAAAGGAAAATCTCTTCAGGATCCACAGCCCTATAACCGCAAAGGGCGTCCTCCTTCCCATAGAAAAACTTTCGGCAAATGCGGCCGCACTGGGCCATATCAACATGCTTCCCGACCCCGACGGGAAGCTGCGCTGGGAGGCCCTCGTCGTCTCCTACATGGACCAGCTCTACCCCTCCATCGACCTGCAGACAGCCCGGCTCTATAAAGGCCTCGGGCCCGGAGACATGGCCGTCGAGGCCACAAATTCAGTTATACTGGGAAAAGACCCCATCACCACAGACCCTTTCGGCAGGATGCTCATACCCTATTACGGCCCCCATAACACCTTCCCTGTTGTGTCCGCCCTCGATGTCTTTGAAAAGAAGATCGACCCCTCGTCAATGCGCGGAAAGATCGTCCTTGTCGGCCCCACGGCCGTGGGTATCCACGATGTCATCGTCACCCCCTCTGCGGCGATAATGTTCGGTGTGGAAAAACATGCCAACATGGTCGGGGCGATCCTTGAAAAAAAGAACATCCGTTTCGTCGGCCGCGCCGTCAACATCCTCATCATCATTTTCACCGGCCTCATATTTACCGCGCTCATCGTCAGGATGAAGGCGATCGCCGGCGTTTTTTTAGCGGCGGCCTTCATCTGCGTCCTCTTCGGCACCGGCTACGTCCTCTTTTTCTCTTCAAGGTTATGGATCGACATCAGCTACGCCGGGAACGCGGTCCTCGTCACCTACTTTGTGGTCACCGCATTCCGCTACGCAACGGAAGAACGCTACGCGAGACAGATCAGGAGCATGTTCTCCAGCTACGTCACGGAAAAGATCGTCAATGAACTCATCAAAAACCCTGACATGGCAAAGCTCGGCGGCGAACGCCGCGAGGTGACGGTGCTCTTTTCCGACGTGAAAGGGTTCACCACGTTCTCCGAACACCATTCGCCGGAAGAGGTTGTGGCCATTCTCAACGAATATCTCACCGAGATGACCAACATCATCCTCCGCTGGGACGGAACGCTGGACAAGTTCGTCGGCGACATGATCGTCGCCTTCTGGGGAGCCCCCCTGCACCAGGAGAACCACGCCGAGCTTGCCATCAAGTGCACCCTCCACATGAAACAGCGCCTGAAACAATTGAAGGAAGGCTGGGTCAAAGAAGGCCGGGTCCCCCTTGAGGCCGGGTTCGGCCTCAACACTGGCGAGGTCCTGGTTGGCAACATCGGCGCCGAGGGTAAGAAGATGGACTACACCGTCATCGGAGACAACGTCAACCTCGGTTCACGCGTTGAAGGGCTCACCCGAAAATACAATGCCGAGATCATCCTCACGGAAGCGACGCTCGCCAAAGTGCGTGATCTCATCGAAAAGAACGCCTTCGGGCACATGCTGATACGGGGCCTCGATATCGTCGCCGTCAAGGGCAAAGCAGAGCCTGTCCGTATCTATGAGGTTGCCTCTCTCGATGAGGGCTCTGTCTGCGAGATCATCGAATGCGAAGAAAAAGAGGCCACGGTGTTCAAAGAAAAATGATCACCGCGGCCGTTTGTTTCTTTTTTACTCTTTACTCCACACCTGTCAGTGGGCCGTCCCCGAGGCGGTCCCTCCGGTGATACTGGCACCGCTGTATGTTACGTTGGTGGTTCCCGAGAAGTTCACCGGACCCGTATAGCCCCCTCCCGAGATGCTTGTGGCGCTGCCCGAAACATTGCCGGTAAAAGTGGTTGCTGTCGAACCGGTGATCGTAAGGCTTCCTGTCGCGTTGGGGCCGGTGAGCGGGGCCGAACCGCTCGGAGGCGGTGAAAAGATGGACCCGCTTATGCTCGTTGACGCCCAGCTCTGGGGGGTCGAGGTCGTGCTGGGTCCGTAGAACTTCACATCATTGAAATAGACAAAAACGGACCCGTTGCTGCCCTCGAGGTAGGGTATGCTTCCCACGTAAATGCTCTGCACCTGCACCGGGGTGGCCATCCCCGAGGCGATGCCGTTTATTACCCCGTATTCAGTGGAGCCGACGATCGTACCATTCCATGTCCCCGCGGCGTTTCCGCTGAAGGTGAAGGGCTGGGTGCAGGTGCCCACGCCGCTGGGGGCGTTGCCGTTCACGATATTTGCGGTCCAGCTTCCCGACGTTTGGCTGGTATCTATATCGCTGGTAATGACCAGGTTCGCGGTCAGGCCCCCGCCTGACAGTGACATACCCTTGAAATTAGATGAAGGACCCGTAACGGATGATGTGTAGTTACCTGTCACGTTGTCGGCCTGCCAGGACTGGGGCACACCTGTCATGCTGGGGCCGTAGAACTTCACGTTGTTCAGAGATAAGTTGATAACTTCATACATGTCCGAATAGGTGCCGCTCAGCGACGGCACGCTCCCCACGAAGACGCTGGGGGTGATGGGGGGCTGCTGGCTGAAAACGTAGGGCTGGTCAAGGGAGGTGAGCTGGTAGTTCGCCGTGTTGTTGAGGTTGCCGTCGGTGGAGCCGTTGCCCGAGCCGCCCGTTCCCGGGGCGAAGCCCGAGCCGCCCACGTAGGCCACGTTGCCGGGCACCGGTGTGGAGGGGATGCCCGTCATGCCGACGATGAAGGACATGAAGCCGCCCAATACGTTGACGATCCTGCCCGGGGCAGCGGGGTTATAGAAGTAGCCCCTGCCGGTGTGGAAGAAGAGGCCCGTCACCATCTGGACGAATCCCGTGGTCATGCCCGAGCCCCTGATGCCGGCAACGGCGTTGGGGGTGTGGACCTCGAACTTGTTGCCCTCGGCGAAGGAGGAGACGCGCTTGACGAACTCCTCTCCCGACTGGGCCTGGACCCTGCCGCGTTCGAGCTTCATGACCTGGTTGCTGCGTGTGCCGTCATCGCTGTACGCGCTCACCTGCACCCTGGTTGCGGGGGCTATCCTGAGGATGTTCTTGTTGAAGAAGGTGATCTCCGCCCTCCCGTCGGTCTTGGTCCGGTAGACGTCGCCCACATCGACATTGTTCCCCAGGGAGACGGGTGTCACTGACCTCTGCCCCGCCTTGAGGACGTCCACCCTGCCCTCCAGCTTCGTTATCTTGCCGACGGGTGCGGCTCCGGCAAGAGAGGAGATCACGAACAGCAGGCCGCATGCGAGAAGAAGGCCTGTAATAAACGTTTTTTTCATGGCGGTCACCT
>JAKLET010000058.1 GCA_022711595.1 Deltaproteobacteria bacterium | reverse complement strand
TGGCAATCGGCGCCATCGCCCTGGGGGACCGCGAGGCGGTAAAGGCGGCTCAGCGCGTGATGGATGGCAAGGGCGAGCTCGCGGAGTTCAGGAGGTTTTTTTAGAGGGATTGAGGGGTCAGAGCAATTTTTTTGATAATACGGCTGAAATAGGGGCCAGAGCAAAAAATCTTTTAACAAAATAGCCTCCGGATTCGTTTATACTATGAAACGCCCAAGGAGGTTAACAATGGCCCGACAACCACGAATCACCGAAAGAGGGATCACCCATCACATATTTTCGAGATGTATCGAAAAACGCTCTTTGCTTCTCGATGAATACTTTGCCGGTATTCTTGTTGATGTCATTGCGCTGGCCCAGGCAAAATACGATTTTGAACTCATTGCGTATCAAATCATGGACAACCACTTTCATTTTATCATTAAAACTGTCGACGAGGGAACTTCAATATCGCGGATAATGCAATTTATAAAATCGCGGTTCGCGCAGCGCTATAATATTCTGTGCAGACGAACGGGGCCGTTCTGGAACGAGCGTTTTAAGGATATGGTTATTGAAAAATCCGACAACCCTCGCAACTACCTTCTGTGGCTCCTCTGGTATCTCGCGTTTAATCCTGTTCGGAAAAACCTGATCGGCGATCCGCTGAAGTACAGGCATGGCAGTATCAAATGCTATTTGGATGAAAAGCATAAATGTCCGGTAAACATTACACTGCATGCTTATTTCATCGAACTCGGCCGGTCGTTTTCTGAAAGGGTCACGGCATTTCTATGGTACGAGGAGGCGTACCGGAAGAGGTGGGCTATACTGTTTTAAGACTTTGCTTGTATCGTACTGCGTTCCAAAACCAGGCTGCTCTGCGAGAACGGGAGGCATGTCTTCCGAGGGATAGCCTTTCAGTCATGTGGTAATTACGGTCTCATCGTTTGCCAGTTTGCCGCTACTCCAATTAATCATCCCCTGTTTCATATTGATTACGGTGTTCACTGGATAGTCTGCCCACAGTGTTGAAAAGCTGACGTCCCGCTCGTGCGTCAGGCTCACCTGCACGACCATCCTTTGTTTCTAAATGCTCTGACCCCATTTTCCGATGTACTTGAACCCTCTCAATTTCGCTCCTTGAAATATCTCTCAACCCTGTCCAGGCCCTCTTTAATATTTTCCAGCGAATTGGCATAACTGAATCGAAGAAATCCTTCACCGCCGCTGCCGAAATCGATGCCAGGTGTCACCCCGACCTTTACGGTGTCAACAATCTTAAAGGCTTCCTTGAAAGAGTCATCGAAGATATGCCGACCGTCGGCGAAAACATAGAAGGCTCCGGTGGGCTCCATATGAATCTGCAGACCTATCCGCTTCAGCCGCTCGATCATATACACCCGGCGTTCGTCGTATGTCCTGCGCATGAGCTCGATATCGTCCTTCGTCTCCCGGAAGGCGGCCACGCAGGCCCATTGCACGAAGCTGTTCGCCGAAATGGCGAAATTCTGATGAATAC
>JAKLET010000057.1 GCA_022711595.1 Deltaproteobacteria bacterium | reverse complement strand
GACCGGGTCACGGCGGCGTCACTGTGCGACGCCATCATCCACGATATCAGCAGCGAGAAGCCAAAGATAAAGCTCGAGGAGAAATCCCGCCAGGTCCTGCGTCTGCTCCTTGCCAGGCACAAACAGGGGTCCCGACACGTCATCATCGTTGAAGAGGCTCATGATCTCAACTTCAAGGTCTTAAAGCTCCTCAAGAGGTTCTATGAATTCGAGGACGGTTACACGAAACTCCTGGGTATCATCCTCATCGGGCAGCCGGAGCTCAAGGACAAGCTCGACGAGGGCGAGCACCCGGACATGAGGGAGGTCATACGGAGGATCCAGATCGCCGAGATCAGGGGATTAAACGGCAACGTCAAGGATTACCTGGCGCTCAAGCTCAAGCGTGTGGGCGCCAAGGCTGAAGAGATCTTCACCGAGGGGGCCATAGAGACACTCTCGAAGCGGCTCACCGACAGGGACGGCAGGACCGGCAAGACGATCAGCCACGCCTACCCGGGCCTCGTGAACAACTACGCGGCGAAGGCGATGAACCTTGCCTGCCAGATGGGATGCGAGAAGGTGACGGAAGACGTGGTGATGGAGATATGAAGACAAGAAGCCGGACAGGATACCACAAGAAGCAGACCGGCTGCGGCGGGCATCCCGGGGTATCCGGGAGCCCGACCGGCAGTCCGTTAAGGTACCCGAACGGAGATGTCGCCTGCCGGGAATGGAACGACCGGATCGATATGTCGGTGTGCATTACCAGGAGCACGCGGCATCCGGAAAAATGCAGGGGATGTCCGTTAAACCATTGAGGAGTGAATCATGACCCAAAAAAGCAAACAAACATTGCAACGCGTTTTCTGGGCGCTGGTCCTGGCAGCGATGTTTTTCGCCGGCCTGATGACCGGCACGGACAGCGCTTTCAGGCGGGGATTTGAAAAAGGCCACGAGGCCGCCTCGAACCACATATCGACGAGAATACGGGAGGGGATGAAAGGACTCGAACCGTTTTATGTCTCCGATATCGGTTTCAGGTTTTCGCCCAGGGGCTTCACCATCACGAACATCCGGTTCATAGGCGACGAGGCGGTCTATTCAGCGAAGGCGGAGGCATCGAAATGAAGGCAACCGTAGAGGTCTATAAGGACGTATGCATCATCAAGATCACCGACGACAGCGGTGTCGTAACGGACAGGTATGAAACGGAGAACATCCTGGTGAAGAATCATCAATACGAAAAAAAATATGCAGATCCGGAAGGGACTCTGCCGATCACGACAAAGAAAATTCAATAAAAAAGGAGGCCTTATGGCGAAGATCATCAAAACATCTGATTATGCGGACTGGAACGAGGTGGACTCTGCCCTGCGGCGCATGGGAGAGATCGACGTGAAGCTTAAGAAGCTCGAGGGAGAAATGACCCTCAAGATCAACGAGATCAAGGCGGAGTATGACCTGAAGGCTGAAGGACTGAAGATCGAGCGCAAGGGGATCGACGAGAACATCACCCTTTTCGCCGAATCCAGGAAGGTGGAGT
>JAKLET010000056.1 GCA_022711595.1 Deltaproteobacteria bacterium | reverse complement strand
AAAGTCGAAGTGAACCTTTATACGAGCAGGAAATCCTTTCTAACATCCCGCGTCCTGGGAGCGGGCGATCTCATCCTGTTGTGCGGCGGAGGTCATTCCTTTAAAATGCTTGAAGAGACTTCCATGATAGAGATAAAGCAGGGACCGTATTCGGGAGACAATGACAAAATAAGATTTGAGGTGCAGGAGGTTAATCAATGATACCGGTCAATGAACCGCTCCTTGACGGCAATGAGCTGAAGTACGTCAGCGAATGTATCACCACAGGCTGGATATCCTCCGCTGGCAAGTTTATCACGGAGTTCGAGAACCAATGGGCACAGTATTGCGGCATGAAGCACGGCATCAGCCTTTGCAATGGCACGGTCGCCCTGGAATTGGCCATTGAAGTCCTCGATCTTCCCAGGGGCAGCGAGATTATTTTGCCCAGTTTTACAATTATCTCCTGTGCCCAGGCCATTACGAAGGCAGGGTGTAAACCGGTGGTTGTCGATTGTGATCCGGACACGTGGTGCATGGATGTGAACCAGATTGAAGACGCCATCACGCCGAAAACAAGGGCCATCATGCCGGTGCATATTTATGGTCACCCTGTCGATATGGATCCTATCATGGAGTTGGCGGCACAGCATGGTTTGACAGTCATCGAAGATGCTGCAGAGGTCCATGGAGCAGAGTACAAAGGAAAAAAATGCGGAAGCATGGGGCATATCTCCTGCTTTTCCTTTTTTGCCAATAAGATCATCACAACTGGCGAGGGAGGGATGGTCCTAACAAATGACGACCGGTTGGCTGAGAAGTTGAGAGCTTATAGAAACCTGTGTTTTCAGGAAAAACAGCGATTCCTTCATGATGAGATCGGCCATAATTACCGGTTTACAAACATTCAGGCCGCAGTTGGTCTTGCTCAGTTTGAAAGGATAGAGGCATTTGTTGAAAGAAAACGGGATATGGCTGCCAGGTATAGCAGGGGTTTGTCCGGTCTTCCCGTAAAGTTGCCGGTAGAAAGGCCGTGGGCCAAAAACGTTTACTGGATGTATGGGACTGTAATCGATGAAGAGACAAAGCTCAATGCAAAAGAGCTCGCTTCACGTCTTCGGTCGGACGGCATCGAAACACGTCCCTTTTTTCTCGGCATCCACGAACAGCCGGTGTTCGAGAAGATGGGTTTTTTTAAAGGCGTCTCCCTGCCGGTAACGGAAAGGATAGCCCGTCAAGGCTTATACTTGCCGAGCGGGCAAGCGATAACGGACGAACAGATTGACTATATTATCGAGAAAGTTAAGCAGGAGTTTGCATAGAATGGAGGAACAGTTGAAATGAATGAAAAGTGCGCGCTTATTACAGGCATTACCGGCCAGGATGGATCATACCTTGCGGAGCTCCTGCTGGAAAAAGGTTATCGCGTTTACGGGATGGTCCGCAGGTCTAGTTCCGTGCAGAAAACAAGAATAGATCATTTTTACCGTGATCCACACTTAACAAAAGTTCCTCTATTCCTTGAATATGGGGACTTGGCGGATGCTTCATCAATTCGACACGTTCTCACAACGGTCCAGCCTGATGAAGTATATAACCTCGCAGCGCAATCGCATGTCAGAATTTCCTTTGATCAGGCTGAATATACCTTTGACGTTACGGGGACCGGTGTCTTGAGGATTCTGGAGGCGATTCGAGATTACCGGGATGCAACAAATAAGCAGGTGCGCTTTTATCAAGCTTCCTCATCAGAGATGTTCGGCTCGTCACTGCCTCCTCAAAACGAGGATACGCCGTTCAAACCCCGCAGTCCCTATG
>JAKLET010000055.1 GCA_022711595.1 Deltaproteobacteria bacterium | reverse complement strand
AAAATCTTTTCCTATTATATGCACCTGGACAAAATGAAAGTAGAGGAAGGCCAGATGGTGAGGCCCGGCCAGGTCATCGGCGATGTGGGTGACACCGGAATATCCACGGCTCCGCACCTGCACGTATCGTTCCTCATTCGGGGGGTGCAGGTCGATCCGATGAGCGTGCTGAGTCTGCCGCTGAGGTAGCCCGCATTATTATTTCTGCTTGACGTTACTAACGCGTCGCAGTATTATTGTTATATGATCAAGTCCTTTCATTCAAAAGAAACCGAAAAAATATGGAGAGGAGAAATTTCGACAAAATTACCGACCGATATCCAGATAAAAGCAAGGATGAAGTTGAGAATGATTAATAATTCCATATCCCTGAATGATTTGAGAATTCCACTGTCAAATAAACTTGAAACCCTTAAGGGAGATAGAAAAGGCCAGAATAGTATCAGGGTGAACGATCAGTGGCGGATATGCTTTGTATGGAAAGAAGGAAACGCCTATAATGTTGAAATTGTCGATTATCATTAATTAAAGAGGTTTGAATATGAAACGTTTACCCAATATACATCCAGGAGAAGTCCTGTTGGAAGAATTTCTGCAGCAGTTGAATATTACCGCGTACCGCCTGGCCAAGGAAACCAATATTCCCCAGACCAGGATTTCTGAAATAATTAAAAAGAAGCGCAGGATTACGGCTGATACTGCTTTGCGGTTCGGCAGGTACTTTGGAAATTCACCGGAATTCTGGCTGGGTCTGCAGAATGATTTTGATCTGGAAGAAGAAAAATTTAAATTATCCAAAGAGCTGGATAAAATACATTCAATCTCCAATCTACAGGCTTCTTAACCATCCCCCCAGTAAAACCAAAAACGCCGGATGGGAGGATCCGGCGTTTCGTGAATGGTTCTGCGATGTTGGCTCAGGACTTCTATTGTAACAGCTGCAACACTGTCTGTGATTTCGTGTTCGCCTGGGCGAGCATTGAGGTCGCCGCCTGGGTGAGTATCTGGTAGCGCACGAAGGACGACATCTGTTCCGCCATGTCGGTGTCCCTGATGCGGCTTTCCGACGCCTGCGTGTTCTCGTACGCGTTCATGAGGCCCTTTGCCGAATGTTCGAGCCTGTTGTAGTACGCGCCGAGGTCGGCCCTCTGTTTTGATATAATGCGGAGCGCTTCGTCGGCCAGGCCGATAACGGAGTTGGCCTTGCCCGGGGTTGATATCGATATGAACGTGAGCACGGTCGGGTTGCGGAGCCCGAGCGCCGCAGAGCTCATGGTCTCGATGAACACTCTTTCCCTCTGGTGCATGTTGGGCCCCATGTGGAACCACATCGACGCAGTCGGATGCAGCCTTGCGAAGGAGCCCGTGAGGAGCTTCATCTTGTTGAACTCGGCCTGGGATGCGATGCGGTCTACTTCATCGACCAGCTCCGACACCTCGACCTGGATGAGCTGCCTGTCTTCGGCGGAATAGATTCCATTGGCTGACTGGACCGCGAGCACCCTGATCCTCTGGATGATTGCGTGAACTTCCTCGAGGTATCCTTCGGCTGTCTGGATGAAAGACATGCCGTCCTCGGTGTTTCGTTCGGCCTGTCGAAGGCCCTGAATCTGCGAGCGCATTTTTTCGGAAACAGCGAGGCCGGAAGCGTCGTCGCCCGCCTTGTTGATCCTCATGCCTGATGAAAGCTTTTCAACGTCCTTGGTGAGGTCCCAGTCATGGAACTTCAAGGTTCTGTGCGAGAATATCGCGGCAATGTTGTGATTTATAATCATCGGTTTTCCTCCTTGAAACTAATGGCCATCGTCCCTGATAGCTCACTTGATTTCTTCGAATTTCATTCAAGAAGTCGTCATAAAGAAAAATAATCGTAAGAATTTTTTTTGGCAAAAATCAATAATTATCATAAAATATGACAAAAAATCATTGATTTTCGATGGTATGCTATTATTTTTGATTTTTTTTAATTTTTTTATTCGGCATAAAAAATTAA
>JAKLET010000054.1 GCA_022711595.1 Deltaproteobacteria bacterium | reverse complement strand
GAAGCTGAAGTTGAAGAAGCTGGTCACCATCTGCTACAAGAACTGCGACGCTGATCTGTTCAGCCAGCACACAGAAGAAAGGGGAATCTACCTAGAATACGACGGCGACAAAAATGACAACCGCGTCCCCGACCCGGACGAGATCGGAATTCACAAACTAAAAGGCGATGGTGATTTCCGCAGTGAAGAATGTATCAAGCTACTCAAGCAAGCGGATATCGTCGCAACCAATCCGCCGTTTTCGCTGTTTCGCGAGTACGTTGTGCAATTGGTGAAATATAAAAAGGGCTCATGACGGAATTTTGTGAGCCCAGGCCCATGGTTGGAAGCGTCCCATCCATGGGGTACAGGTTTGTATGATCTTGAGTTTCATGTACTCCTCGTCCCGATAGCCATAGGCACGACGGATCAGGTTACGGACCTTGAGATTCGTGGCTTCGAGATAACCGAGAGAGATGGGCTTATCGCAGTAAGCCAGGATGCCATCGAGATGTTTCTCGACCATCCGTGCAAAGCGGAAGTAGGGTTTGAGACGGCTCCATTTGAGCTGGGACACCCAGCCGTCGAAGAACCTGCGGGCCCACGTCTTCGATCGGTAGGACCAGAGGTGACCGAAGGATTCCTTGAGCATATGAGCCTTGAAGAGGCGCTGGTTGGCATTGAGGATCTGGTTGAGCGCCTGCCGCGCCTTGCCCCGGACGTGGGCCTGTCGGGAAAGGAGGATGAACTTCTTGCCGGCCAGGACATGGCGGAACCGTTTCGCCGCCCGGCGCAGCTCGGTGATCCTGACCTTGTTGAGCGCCTCCAGGAGATGCCTGATCACGTGGAACTTGTCGTAGATGATCTGAACGTTGGGGCAGTGGGACTTGAAGCTGTTCCTGAAAGCCTTCCACATATCCATGGCGGCATGGGTGATGAGGCGCGCCCGCTTCTTGCCGAACCATCTCCAGAACCGCTTCAAGTCCTTCTCCCTGCGCCCATTGGCGACATAGAGCATCTCGGGTCCCCGGGGACTCTCCAGCGCACTGATGAGGGTCAGGTAGTTTTGACCTTCACCGATGGCTACCTCATCGACTCCCAGAACGGTGATGCCGTCCAGGGGACGCGTCGCCTGGATCTTCTCCAAGGCCTTCTTATCGATCCGTTTGATGGTTTCCCGATGCAGGTTCATGAACAGCCCCACGGCCTTGTGCGTCATTACCTTGCACAGCTCGAACACTACCGCCGCCATCGGGACGGTTACGCGTCCCTCTTCCGCGATGAAGGGCATCCGCTCCATTGTGAGGCCGCATGCAGGGCAGTGAACCCGGTATCGCGTCAGCCGCAGGATGGTGCTGTATTCCCACAGGGGGAGGTGCTTTATCTCGATGCCCCAGTGGGAATGGGCCTTCTTGAGTCTCCTGCCGCATACCCCGCACTCGAAGGTGCGTCGCGATCGTATCAGGTCTATGACAGCGACCCTGCGCCCCTTCCTTTCCTCGACCGCTATGCCGGAAATTCGATAGCCTTTGATTCCGAGAAGTGTGGTAAGATTACAGCGCATCGGGTAGCTCCTCTCGTCGATTTCTTAGCGGATTTCAACGTGAGGATACACTATCCGATGCCTTCTTTTTTGCCTCCTTATCGCACTCCCCGGAACGAACCGCCTTTTTCAACCTCCCTGGCCGGCTTGAGCGGAGCCCTTGAAGGCTCAACCTCAAGCCGGCCAGGGAGATATGTCATGCCTGATGCTGGTACTCCTGTCGCAGCCGTGAAAATCTTTCACAAAGAAACGTCATGAGCCCATTTTTGTAACATATTCAAAATGGAGGAGGGATATGATGAAAGGTTTTTCGAATGTTCGTAACTATATTTTTCGGTTTGTGTTTTTCAGGTTGGTACACTACTGAGCCGCAATACGTCATACCATGTGGATACCCCGCATTGTCGCTTCTGCTATCCGGCCTATTCTTTCTGGACAGGAGGTTCATCGCCGCGAGCAACGTCGCGCGCATGGAGGCGATGCTGCTATTCGTTGTCTGTCTCGGCTTCTGCCTTCTGCAGGGGGGCGGTATGTATAAGGGGCTCTCCCTGCTCTGTGTTTC
>JAKLET010000053.1 GCA_022711595.1 Deltaproteobacteria bacterium | reverse complement strand
GAGAAAGTGGATATCCCTTCGCGGGATGAACGTAATGAGCGATAGGTCTTTCGTTGATACAAATCTCTGGGTATATTTATTCAGCGATTCAGAATCTGTAGATGACAAGAATAAAAAATCTGTCGTCGTTTCACTGCTGCGTAAATCTTCAGAAATCGTTGTATCCGGTCAGGTTCTTGCGGAACTGGTGAATGTCTTTTTGAAAAAGACGGCTTTCTCTTATGAAAAAATCCAGCTGATAGTGCATGAAATCATTGAAACGGTAGAGGTTGTGCCTGTTGACGAGCAGGACATCTCTTATGCCCTGGATATCGCAGAACGGTATAAATTATCATGGTATGATGCCCTCATTGTAGCAAGCGCTGTCTCTTCCGAGGCTGATATATTGTATACCGAAGATATGCAAAATGCATTGCAAATCGATAAATCAATTAGAATAACAAATCCTTTTATTTCCTGACAGGATTGGGCTTGCCGCTTTTCAGGCGGCGCAGGTTGATGCAGAAAACTTCGGCAGAGGGAGTGGCCCTGAACAGGGCCGGGGTTGTCCCCTGACAGGGGAGGCTTGGGGCTTTTGAAAACTAACTCCTTCACTTCGTTCAGTCGTTATCACCGGCGATAATGAGCGAACGAAGAGAGCGAATTTGTTTTCAAAAGCCCCGGAAAAAGCCGCTCGGTCGAGCGCTTTTTTGACATCCTGTCGCGCTCGGCACTAACGGCATCCTGCCGTGTCGCTCAGCGCCGCGGAGGCAGCCCCTCATACGGCGGGGAGCCTTCCTTGAAGTAGCAGAGAATTTGATTGAGAAAATATAATAATTGTAACCGCAATCTTCCGTCACGTCAGTATCAATAGGTCAACAGTTGTGGGCTCGGATCATCATCCTAATGGCCTCGCCCACACGAACATCCATGTTCGCGTTATGGGTAAGCAGAAGAGTGTGGGCCGGGAAGTTGCTCTGAGCAACGGATTTGGGTTTTGCTCTGAGGAGATTAGAAAAGAACAATATTTTGTCACCGGGAGTCAGCTTGTGATGCTTGTTGATGGGTATAACAGATTTTCAAAGGGGTGAGGTGGACGTGAAGGAATTAATTCCAATGCAGCGAATAATTGATAAAATTCATGTAGTCCGTGGCATGAAAGTAATGCTGGACTACGAACTTGCCGAACTCTATGAGGTTGAAACAAAACACCTGAAACGTCAAGTGCGCAGGAATCGAGATCGTTTCCCTGATGACTTCATGTTCGAACTTGTCAGAGATGAATATATGGAAATCTTGAGATGCCAAATTGGCACCTCAAGTTGGGGCGGGACAAGATACACTCCAATGGCTTTTACCGAGCAAGGTGTTGCCATGCTTTCTTCTGTATTAAACAGTACCCGGGCAATCCAGGTCAACATCCAGATCATGCGCACCTTTACAAATTTAAGGCAGATGGTATTAACACACGATGATCTGCGAAGAAGGATTGAAGCCATGGAGCAGAAATATGACGAACAATTCAGGATCGTCTTCGAAGCGATCAAGCAAATGCTCAGAGATGAAGCAACCCCAAAGAAAAAAATCGGTTTTAAAGTGAAAAGTTGAAACGGTGCGTACCGGCGAGGCCGACCGGGTTTCGACATCCTGTCGCGGTCGGCATGCCCGACATCGTGTCGGTTGATAGGACAAGGAAGGACCTCCGCAGCCTTAAAAAATATTTCAATAGAACAAGGCACGCCCACAAGGCCGCGCGGAGCGGACGCAGTAAACCTGAATCGTCGTACTCGCACACCCCACAAAGTTAGCGATGCAGGAGGCCGAGCGGAACGAGGGCGTCGAAATCACGATGATTTATCGACGCCCGGATAGGGGCATACCCTATTTATCGATGCTGATAAGCTCGACCTCGAATACGAGTACGGAATTCCCCGGTATGCTCTGGTTCCCTTCTGGCCCGTAAGCGAGTTCCGAGGGGATTACAAGCTCGTACTTGGAACCCGTGGTCATGAGCTGAAGGCCCTCGGTCCATCCCCTGATCACCTGATTGAGCCTGAACTGCGCGGGCTGGTTCCTGCTGTACGAGCTGTCAAATTCGGTTCCATCGATGAGCTTGCCCGAGTAATGGACGGTTACCTGGTTCGCGGGTGCGGGTCTTCTGCCCGATCCTTCTTTTATCACCCTGTACTGAAGTCCGCTTGCGGTTGTCTTTACGCCCTGCTTGGCTTTGTTCGCCGCAAGAAATGCCGCGCCTTTTGTTTTATTCTCCTCGGCGCCTTTCATCATCTTAGTCTGCATGCTCATCCTGAGATTGATCATGGC
>JAKLET010000052.1 GCA_022711595.1 Deltaproteobacteria bacterium | reverse complement strand
AGAGATCGATCTGACCACCGGAAGTATTGAGAGGGTAGAGTCCGACCCGAAGGATACCGAGCTCTATCTCGGAGGTCTCGGTACGAACGCCAAGATATTATGGGACAGGGTGCCCGCCGATGTTGACCCCTTTTCTCCCGATAATATCCTCATATTCAGTTCCGGACTTCTGTGCAGCACGCCTGCACCCGGCGCGAACCGCACGATCGTCGCCACTTACTCCCCCCAGACCAAGTTAATGGCGTATTCAATGATGGGAGGGGTCTTTGCCCCCGAATTGAAGTTTGCCGGTTACGACAAGCTCATCTTCACCGGCAAGTCCCCCAAGCTTGTCTACATCTGGATCAACAACGACAAGGTGGAGATACGCGACGCCAGCCATTTGAAGGGGAAAGGTGCCGTTGAGACCCAGGACATTATCAAGAAAGAGCTTAACGAACCTGATGCCCAGGTATGCGCAATAGGCCTTGCCGGTGAGAACAGGGTTTTCATGGCGTCCATAGAACAGGGACGGTCCAGCGCAAGCCGTCTCGGTGTAGGGGCCGTGATGGGTGATAAGGGTGTAAAGGCGATAGCCGTCCGGGGAACCACAGATGTAAACATCGCAAAACCGGCCGAATTCTACCAGCTCTGTAATGAGGTCCTGTCATACATTAAATTCCGTGAAGACAGGCCCATCCCCAATGTCATGACCATTCTTCAGGGGCTTGGCTCTCCCCAGGAAATGAAGCACACCGACGAGAAGTGGCACACGGAGAACTTCATGTGGGGCAATGCCCGGACGCGAAGGAAAGACTTCTGGAATGAAAACATAGAGAAAAAATGGGAAACGACACAGCTGAGCGCGCGCAAGCGCCTGATAAGCTGTTACAACTGTCCGATGAAATGCGGCGCCACCATCTCCCTGCCGAATATGCCAACGTACATGATGAAATGTTTCTCCAAGCTCACCTATACGATGGCGGCCTACGTGGAAGATCTGGATTTTGCCTTCAGGATCGCCCAACGCGCCACGGAATACGGAGTGGACGGGTTCTCGACCCCGCAGACCATGGCGTTTGCGGTCGAGCTTTACGAGGCCGGCATCCTGACCGACAAGGACTTTGCCGGAACGGATACATATGAAGCCTGCCCGAAAGACAACGAGGGGAGGTTCTACTGGCTCCTCGACAGGATCGCCCGCCGCGAAGGCATCGGCGATATCCTTGCCGACGGCACCTATTGGGCAGCAAAAAAGATCGGCAACGGCGCAGAAGTATTTGCCCACAATAACATCAAGAAGCATGAGCAGCTTCCGCTCAAGCTCGGCATGCTCAACCCGGTCTACTTCCTCATGTACTGTACCGGTGAGAAGGCGAACATAACCCAGATCGAAGGGCAGTTCCCGCAGTCACCATTTGCAACGAAGGAAGAGAAGGAAGAGTTCATACACGACTGGATCCAGGTACCCGACGAAAAGTTCAAAAAGTACGTCATGGATTGGGAAATGCGCGGTGAGTTTTCAAACCCCTATTACCCGACCCCCGAGATCGCAACGGATATCGTCGACTGGCAGGAAATGATGCATTTCTGCGATGACGCCCTTGGCGTGTGTGCAGGCCTCTCATCCTTCCCATTGAAACCGCCGTACCATGTGCACAACTACCCGAAGTTCGTCTCTGCAGCAACGGGAATGGATTTCGACGAAGAAAAGCTGAAAGAGGTGTACCGGAGAAACCGCAGCCTCTTAAGGGCCATCAATGTCAGGAGAGGCTTGAGAAGAGCGGACGAGAAGCCGCCCGAAGACCACTGGAAGAAAAGGTTCCCCGAGTTGGAGGAAAAACTCCTTGATACGTACTACAAGTTCAAAGGGTGGACCAATGACGGTATTCCCACCAGGAAAACGCTCGAAGAACTCGGCCTGGGCTATATTGCCGACGACTTGGCCGGCAGAGGGATTAGCATAGAAGAATAGCTGATATTTTTCGCGCCGAAATAGTTTCGGCTAAACCAATAAAGCGAACAGGTGGTAACCGACATGGAAGAGAAGAAAAAGAAAAAAGTTAAAACAATAAAGATCGATCTCGACAAGTGCAACGGTTGCAAGGCGTGTGAGGTGATTTGTTCCGCATTTCACGCCAACCCGCCTTATAGCAGCAACAACCCGGCACGGTCACGGGTCAGGATGATCCGCGAGCCCATAAGGGACATATATGTTCCTGTTTATGCCGGCGAGTACACCCCGGCGGAGTGCATGGGCAGGGACAAGTACATCATCGACGGCAAGGAATACGATGAGTGCGCCCTTTGCCGCGCCGCCTGCCCGTCGAGAAACGTATTCAAGGAACCCGATTCCGGCCTGCCCCTCAAGTGCGACATGTGCGAAGGCGAGGAGGAGCCGCTTTGTGTCAAGTGGTGCATCACCGATGCCCTGACATACGAAGAGCGGGAAGAGGATATAGACGAAGAACCGAAGGCGCCGGAGGTTGACGCAAGCCTGAAGTCCATGATCGACAAGTACGGCATGGACAAGATAGCCGACGCCATCACCCGGATGTCCCAGAAGGGCTGAAGAGACGTCACAGGATAAAAAAGAGGAT
>JAKLET010000051.1 GCA_022711595.1 Deltaproteobacteria bacterium | reverse complement strand
TGTATTCCTGGCCGATGATCGCGGCATTTGCCGGGAAGGCTCCCAGCTCCGCCGGCAGGACCTTTACCGGTTTTGCCTCATAGACGATGTCATTGAAGATAACGCCGATCGTTTCAAGGTCGAAGGGCTTGATGACGATGCGGACCGTTGACCGCCCGGGCACGATGCCCTCGACATGCTTCAGGTTATAGCTGTCCCCCTTGTAGGATATGGCATAGTCCCGGTTGACGAGGCGCGTGAACTGCTCGTCGGTATAGGAGTAAAGCTCGGAGAGTATCTCCTGATCGGGGAGCTCCCGGAGCTCATCCTGTCTGATCATGAGCCAGCACTGGGTGCGTGTCATGCCGTGGCGGGTGTGTATCCTGCCCGCGTTATGCTTGATGCAGAAATCAAACGCCCAGACGTTGAGCGTGTCGAGGTCGTAGGCCGGCTGCAACCTGAGGCCTGACTCGAACCATTCCTCGATGATGCCGTGCATTCTCTCGACGGCGCCCTGTCTTTCGGAGTTATAGGGTCTGCCGGCGGGGATGTTGATCTCCAGACGCTTCAGGAAGGAAACGACGGCCCTGGCAGAGTTAGCGGCGCCGTTGTCCATAAGGAGGTTGAAGGGAACCCCGCGGAAGGGGTATCTTTCGTCACTGTGGCCCCGCCAGGCCTCGACGAGGAACGTATAGAGGTTGTTCTGCGTCTCGCCGGCAGCCTCGAAATACCTGAAATAGAACATCCCCGAAAAGTGGTCCACGATGACATACCTCAGGAGCCTGGTCTTTACCTTCGCATAGTTGTGGAGCTTGTTCTTGTAAAAGTCCCGTTCATCCATGATGCACAGGCCTTTTTTGCCCTTCAGGTAGTACTGGATGCACACGGAGACGTCAAAGACGTGGCAGTGGTTGGGGTGCAGGGAGCGCATGCGGCTGTGGGGGTCGGAGATCTTCAGGCTCGCGGCGTTCAGCTGGTGCTTCCTGAGTATTCCGCGCATGCCCGAAGGGGTCACCTGGTCGGCATCGATATAACCGGAATCGATGAATATCTCCAGGGATCGCTCGACGGGCATGATGGGACCCTTTACCTCGCGGGCGGTGGTATGTATGAGGCCCGCGACCAGCTCGACCTGCATGTCGGTGAGGCCTGACTTGCGGATTCCTTTGTCAGCCCGCGACCGGCGGCCGGATATGTAGCCGAACTGGCGGGCAATGCGGTAGAGATGCTGCGAGGTGAAACCTGTTCGGAGGGTATACTCCTCAATCACCTTTGATCTTGCCGCCGCGTTGTCCGCGTTGTTGAGCTCAGCCGCCAGTTCTTCCTGCCACACAATCCACCTCAGTCGGTCATTTTCTCCGGTCCCGGCGTAACCGGTCCGAAGGCCGGGGCCTTTTCCGGGATCATAATGCAGTCCCCGAACATACCCTCGGCGATGTCATACGTCTTGAGGATCTGCATCTTCATGTATGAAAGCGCCGTGATATACTCGGCGCGCATGCGGACGGATGGGTCCCTCTTTATCTGGAGCTCCTCGATGTTTTCGGGGTCAAGGGTGAGGAGATACCCGTCAAAGGCCTTTTTGAGAAGGGCCACCTTTTTCACGAAGGCGGCCTCTTCATCGCTGAGATCCTTGTCATCAAAGAAACCCTTGTGACGGGCGAGTTCCTTTTCGAGCTTCGTCATGGCCTTGTGGGTATCGGCCTGGACTCGTTCGAAGGCCTTCTTCTGCGCCGCGATGTCCTCTTTCTGTTTTTTGACTTCTTCCTGGAGCTTGTCGATCGCTGCCTCGATCTCGTCCTTGTGTTCCGGGGTAAGGGGGATCTTCTCACCTTCTATAACCAGGGCGCCATCATCAATTTCGGACAAATTGTCCGAAATTGATTTGCCTAAGTACCTGATTTTATTAAAACCGATACCTAAGAAATTGGACAAAATGTCCGAAAATGTAGTGAATAAGGGCCGGATATCGTCAATGATACGATCGGCTGTTCGGACTTCGAATCCTGTTGCTTCGCAAAACTCCGCCCAGGTGAGGCCGCCCTCTCGATACGCCTTGTTCTCCTTGACCCGGTACAGCACGACGGCCTCGATAAGGTCGTTGTATGCCCGGTCATGTTGTATCTTCTTGAGGATGCCCATGGCCTCCCGTTGGTTGCCTTTTGCCTCTATTTCGGACCGAAGTTTTGCGATCTCGATGTCCGCCTCTTCCCTGGCGATCCGGTAGATCTCCTTCGATGCCTCGACCTGTTCGTCTGTTACCCGTGGTTTGCGCGCCATATCAACCCTCCATGTCCAGGGACCTTATGTCAGTGTCTATCCTAGCCTTCTCCGCCTCGAGGCTGCTTCTGACCCTGGCCCAGAAAAGGGCGAGGCCCATGCCGAGACGAAACCGGTCGCCTACCGTGGAAACGAATCCCAGGTCCTCAAGGGTTGCCAGGTGGCACATGGTGGTCCCCGAAGGCAGGTTCACGGCCTGGGCGATCTTCGGACCCGTCACAGGCTCTTTCTGTCCGGCGAGATACTTGAGGATCTCGCCGGTTTTCTTCACGGCTTCGATGCGTTTATACGTTGTTGCCACGATTCCCTCCTTATCAATACTCAAGGAGCGCACGTTCGAGCTCCTTTAATTCATGTTGTTTCTTTGTGATCTCTTCTTTGAGAAGACCCGCCCTGGCACGGACAACGTCCTTGCCCTTGAGGGCCTTGTAATTACAGGCCTCGACGAGGATAAAGAGCACTTCGTAATCGCCGGTGACCTGGCAGAATGCCGCGACGACATCGACGGACATGCCCCAGCGCTTGTTGCCGTTGTGGTCAATGAGATCTCCCGCAAGGTCCCTGCTCTCGGCTGACCAGTTGTCGAGGGTGTTCTTGGGGACCTCGATGCCGGTGAGCTTGTAGATGGCGGAGCATATATCCACCCGGTCCATACCTGACACCTTGATGGCGTTCGAGACGGCCTGTCGGATCCTGGTGCCCACATTGAGGCTGCCGGGAGCCGGGGGTTTTTCTGGTTTGAGGTACTCGAAAAGCCCCATCTGGCGACTGT
>JAKLET010000050.1 GCA_022711595.1 Deltaproteobacteria bacterium | reverse complement strand
AAAGGCGGTAACCGATAAAAAACACGGCCAAACTGATAATTAAGACGACCACCGAGTTCATAGTTCCCCCCTCCAGGTTACTTTGATTATGGTGTTGTTCCTACTTTGAAACCAGGTTCACGGTCTGTCTTTCTACCAAGAATTTCCTTCTTTTATTAGTACATATCTTAAGAAGAATCGTCAAGAAATTTAGAGACATTCAGTTTACCTTGCAAACAGGCCCGTTTTGAGGGCGAAAATCGGCCGAATGATAAGAATATCTTGACAAAATGTCATATGTATATTTAGATAATGACGTTCCAGGATAGCCGCAAGAATCCCGGCTTTTCATCATAGTTAACGCATCAGAGAGGGGATACCATGAAACAATCGTCAACAGACCAATCCAGATCGACACCGGCAAAACGTTCGGAAAAAGAGACAGCCATGAAGATAAAGGGCCTCGAAGATATGAATGAGGCGCTGAAAACATTGCTTGCCCGCGGTGAGGACGAAAAGAAGCACCTCGAAGAAAGGATCCAGTCAAACGTGAAGGAACTTGTCCTTCCATATGTGTCAAAACTGAAGGCTACAGGGCTCAACATCGAGCAGCTGACCTATCTTGAGATTGTCGAGACAACGATCCAGAACGTGTTCTCATCTTTTCTGCAGAAGATAACTTCAAAACAGTATCATTTCACGCCCAAGGAGATCCAGGTCGCGACCCTTATCCGTGAGGGCAAGACGACCAAACAGATCGCCGATATCATGAAGGTGACACGCAGCGCCATCGGTTTGCACCGACACCACATCAGGAACAAACTCGGCCTCGGCAAAGCCAAGGTGAACCTCCGCTCATACCTCCTTTCCCTGCAGTAGGCCCCTTTCGCCTGCCGGACGATGTAAATGCCTTTATCAGGGCGTGTCTTTCAGAACAGGCATGCCCTGATCTTTTTATTTCACGAATATTTCACGTTCTTTTCATAAACATTTCAACTTTTACCTCTAAACTGACGGCATGATCGTCAATTTAGAGGATGGCGCCCGCAAAATGTCCCGGTCCGAAGGCGGCGCTTCCATAGAAGACGCGGAGGGGGCGTGAATATCAAGACTGTCAGACCGTCGGCCCTGGTTTTGTTGACGGCGGCAATCCTCGCTTTGACCTCTTTCCTGAAGATCGAAGGGTCAGTCGGGCCTTTCCGGATCAGTCCGGTGGATATTTTCCCTCCGACGGCGAGGGAAAAGGGGAATTGGAGGAACACGGGAGTAGAGGACCGCACGGCAGCGGCCAAAGACCTTATGGTATCGACACAGAAGAAAAAGGTGCTTTCCGGACCGAACGACGAAAGAGGAAGGCAGCATCCTGTTGAAGGAAACGGCGGCGATGGGCCGCTGGCAAAGTTCTTCCAGGCGCTTTACGAGACTGAGCGCCATGGGGGCAAACTGCGCATTGCCCATTTCGGCGATTCCATCATCGAGGGCGACCTCATCAGCCAGGACCTGAGAAACAATCTGGCGAAGCGTTTCGGGGGGCAGGGTGTTGGTTTTGTTCCCATAACGTCCGTTGCCGCCCGTTCGCGGGGCAGCGTTTCACACGAGTTCTCTTCGAACTGGAAGGTTTTGTCCATACACCCGAAGCTTTCACCGACGCATCCCCCGGGATTAAGCGGATTCGCGTTCCTGGCACAGCCGTGTGGAGAGAATTGCACTCCCGGCGGACCCGAGAAGATTCCGTACGAGCACAGCTGGGTCCGGTACGAGGCGAGCAGGCTGTTCGAAAACACCGGGTCTTTCACGAAGATCAAGCTCTATTACGGGGATGTGGACCGGCCCGCCTTTATCCGCTACGCACTGGACAACGAAGGTCCGCGCGAGATGGAGCTTGCCCCGGGTAAGGGTGTGAGGGAACTTGAACTGGACGGCGGCCCGTCGAAAAAGGTAAGGATCGATTTCTATACAAGCGGCCAGTTGCCGGTATACGGAGTGAGCTTCGAGGCTGACAGGGGGATATATATCGACAATTACTCTATTCGGGGATATTCGGGACTCACCCTCGGTGATATTTCCGATGAGGTCGTTGCCGGATTCAATTTTCATTTCCGCTACAAGCTGATCATCCTCCAGTATGGGGCCAACCTTGTCGGCTACACGACGGAAAAACAGGTGAATTGGTACAAAAGGCAGCTTGTCGCGGCGATAGAGCATTTGAAGGCATCTTTTCCGGAAGCAAGCATTCTCGTTGTAAGCGTGCACGATATAAGCGCAAGGAAAGGCCCGGAGGTCCAGACGAAACCCTGCGTTCCCGTGCTTGTGGCTGCACAGAAAGAGGCTGCCGAACAGGCCGGCGTGGCGTTCTGGAACCTTTATGAGGCAATGGGAGGAGAAAATTCAATGGCGGGGTGGGTGGCAGGCAAAAAACCTCTGGCAAACAAGGACCTGATCCATTTCAACCATCGGGGGGCGAAGGCAGTGGCCGGTATGCTCACGAATGTGTTGATGGGCGAATATGAAAAGTACAAAAAGGGGCTGCCGATACAGGAAACGGGAAGGGCCGGCGAAAAGGCCCTGGTTGTGGAGGACGGCGGTGCCGGGTATGAGCTGAAAGCCAAAGACCGTACGGTTCAGAAAGGGGACGGGGTATTATGATCAATATCGACAATGCGAAGATCCATGATCTGCTCTATTACAGTGCCGAATTGCCCATGACGCTGACATCCGGGCATTTCATATTCTTCTTCGCGCTCTTTCTTTGTGTTTACATATTTGCGGCCAGGAACAGGTTCTCCCGCGTTCTCTTCCTGTCCCTTTGCTCGCTTTTCTTCGTTTACAGGGCAAGCGGCATGTGCCTTTTTGTCCTTCTCGCCTCCGTGATGTTCAATTATCTCATGGCGTATGTCGTTTGCAGGCCGGATACGGGAAGGACGCGCCTCGCGGCACTGGTGTTCGGACTGTCGGTGAACTTTGCCTCTCTGGCGTATTTCAAGTACGCCGATTTTTTCATCGACACGCTCAGTGCCGTGACACCCTTTTCTTTTTCCGAGCTCGACATGGCGGTGCCCATCGGCATTTCTTTTTATACTTTTACCGCCGCCGGATACCTGATAGACGTTTACCGGAAAGAGACGGTTCCCGTAAGGTCGGTCCTTGACCTGGTCTTTTTCTTTTCTTTTTTCCCGAAATTCCTCGCGGGACCCATAGCAAGGGTCAAGGAACTGCTGCCGCAGGCAGGAAAGACCGTGCCGATCGACAGTGAAGCGATGAACAGCGCGGTGACCTTTATTGTCATGGGGATCTTCAAGAAGCTTGTCATCGCCGACACGCTGGGAACATATTGCGTCGACCGTGTTTTCGACAGTCCGCTCATGTTCTCGGGCATCGAGAACCTGCTGGCGGTCTATTGCTACATGCTGCAGATTTATTGTGATTTTTCAGGATATACCGATATCGCCATCGGTGTGGCCCTGATGATGGGCTTCCAGCTTCCCGGGAATTTCGATCTCCCCTACCATGCCCTGAACATATCCGAGTTCTGGCGCAGGTGGCACATGTCGCTTTCCCGCTGGTTCAGGGATTATCTTTACATACCTCTCGGCGGAAACAGGTGCGGGATATGGCGCCAGTGTTTCAATGTCATCGCCACCATGCTGCTGTGCGGTCTGTGGCACGGCCCTTCCTGGACTTTTGTCTTCTGGGGACTTTTGCACGGAGCGGCCCTTGCCGTTCATGGATCGTTCAAAAGAATAGTCCCGCGCTTCGGTCTTTCAGGGCGCGCGGCGGTCCCGTGCAGGATGGCCTGCTGGTTCGTGACCTTCAATTTTGTGGCATTCTGCTGGATCTTTTTCCGGGCTTCTTCCGTGGAGGAAGCCTTCAATGTCATTCGCCAGGTGGTATCTTCCTTCGATATCGCCCTGCTGCCTTCGCTTGTTTCCGGCTACAAGAGCGTGATCGCCCTCCTTTTGGTTGGGTACGGTCTCTACTTTTTGCCGGGGAGCGTCGACGCCATGGGCCGACGGATCATCGCGCGGACACCCCTGGCTGTTCAATCCCTTATGCTGGCGGCTGTTATATGGCTTGCCATACAGGTGAGATCCGGCGAGGCACAGTCATTCATATATCTCCGGTTCTGATTTATTGTTTGCCACACCCCTGTTCTGTGATATAATCAAAAAGACCGGTCCACAACCCCGTATTATGCCAGAAACATTGATGATTTGCAATGTTGTTGATGATCTTGAACCGATTCGTAAAGGAGAGAACGAATGAGCAGGTATCCCGAGATCGCTGACAAACTCATGACACTCGAAGAGGCAGTCAAAAGATTCATCAAGGACGGCAGCCAGCTTGCCATCGGGGGATTTACAATAACCCGAAACCCCATGGCCGTCGCATACGAGATAGTCAGGCAGCGCGTGAAGGACATCCATCTCGTGTGCCATTCCCACGGTCAGGCGCTGGATGTGCTCATAGGGGCCGGATGCGTAAAAAGGCTTGAGATCGCTTATGGCGGGAACGGACGCTACGCGCCGCCATGCGTCAGGTTCAAGAAGGCTGTTCAGCGCTCCGAGATCGAATTCGAGGATTACTCGAACTACCAGATGACACTGCGGTTTTTGGCCGGCGCCCTGAGCATCCCCTTTATTCCCACGAAATCGGGCCTGGGATCTGATCTCATGAACTACGAGGGTTTTTCGAAAGAAGTGAGAAAAGAAGAGAAGGTTGCAAACAAGAAATACGCAAAGGTGCAGAACCCTTTCAGCGAAGAAGAGGATGAACTTGTCCTTCTGCCGGCGCTCACCCCGGATGTGACCATTCTTCACGTCCAATATGTCGGCGAGGACGGCACGGTCAGGATAAAAGGGTTAACCTTTGCCGATATAGAGCAGGCGAAAGCAGCGGACAAGGTCATTGTCACCTGCGAAGAGATCGTACCCAGGTCTTTCATCCGCAGCGACCCCGACCAGAACTCACTGCCGCCCTTTTTCGTGGATGCCATCGTGAAGGTGCCCTACGGTGCCCATCCTACCGCTGTTTTCAATTTTTATGATTATGATCCGAAACACCTTAATCTGTATCGTAAAATGGCCGGGGACGATACCGCGTTCAGGGAATATCTCGATGAATGGGTATATGGGGTCAGGTCCTGGGAAGAATACCTGTCAAAGGTTGGAGCGGAAACGCTTGTCACTATAAAGGCAAACCCCGTCATCGGTTACGCGCCGGGACTCGACAGGAAATAAGGAGGTCAACACATGGTCCAGTACAGCGACAACGAAATGATGGCCCTGGCGGCAGGACGCTTCATAAGTGACGGTGATATTGTTTTTGCCGGTACCGGTGTTTCCATGCTTGCGGCCACGGCCGCAAAGCGCATCTACGCGCCGAAGGCCGTCGTGTTCTTTGAGACCGGCGGGATAGATCCATCCCTGGAAGAGATACCCATGGCCGTGGCCGACCTGCGCGTCATGACCGGAGCTGCCCTCAATTCCGGCCTTGTTGAGGCATTTTCCATAGTGGGCCACCGCAAGCTCCATACCGTGGCTTTTCTCGGTGCGGCACAGATAGACCGGTACGGTAATTTGAACACCACGTCCATTGGCGACTATTATAAACCGAAGACCCGTTTTTCCGGAAGCGGCGG
>JAKLET010000005.1 GCA_022711595.1 Deltaproteobacteria bacterium | reverse complement strand
TCCAGTGGCTCACCGAGTTCACCCAGTATGGCGGCAAGAATGCAGTCGGAGGCACCGGCCTGGGTGTTGCCGATGGCAACGGCCAGATCGACCAGTACAGATTCGCAGCCTGGTATTTCTTCTAAGACCCGGCTCCTCTGATAACAAAGGGCCCTCCGGGGCCCTTTGTTATTGCTTGAGCTGTTTCAGCAGTTTGAACGTTGAAAATCTTTTTTAAAGAGACTTGTCTTTAACGATAAAACGGCCTTATCGGTTTAAACGTTTCAAGCCATATCTTTATATACCCGCTCAAGGGTGCGGCCCTGAGGTCAATAAAAAAAATAATGTGAAATATTTCAAAAGGCAGTCCGAGAGTTTTTTGTCTTAAGACGCACAAGCAGGGCGGGCGCCTCGAAGATCCCACCAGACACATTGAAGACTGCTATACTTATTATAAGGCTGAGATCATATGCAAAGGAGATGATCCGTAATGCTCATGCCGACAAAGATCCTTGTGCCTACGGATTTTTCGGAATATTCGGACAGGGCTTTGGAACAGGCGCTGGATGTCGCCAGCGAATATCACGCGAAAGTTTTTGTTATCCATGTTATGCTCGTCATCCGCGAGGAGTTCGAATGCATACTCCGAAGAGAGGCCGAGGAAAGATTGCAGAAGCAGCTTGATAAATATCCTCTGGCCAGAGAAGTGGAAGTGGCCATCGGTATACGCAGGGGAATCATTTACGAAGAGATACTTAAGGAGGGAAAAGAGAAAGAGGTCGACCTGATCGTGATCGCATCCCTCGGCCAATCAGGTCTTGCAAAATACCTGATTGGCGGGGTGGCACGAAATGTACTGAAAGGGTCCAGGTGTCCCGTGCTGCTCACAAAATGAAATGGCCATGGGCGTCCAAAGCTTGCTGCCATCAGGATCGTACCGCACAACCCGTTGGATATACAATGGGTTGAGGTATTTATTAATGAAAGAAAGGAGATGTGTTAATGTATACAAGATTGATTTTAGTGGATTTTGGACCGGGGATGCGCTCGACCGGGGAGATGGTGGCCGATACATTTGCCCCTATTTACAAAACCATGAAAGGATTTAAAAGCGCGACATTCTTTGCCGACTATGAAACCGGCGAATGCGGAGCCCTGAGCCTGTGGGAATCGAAAGAGGATGCAGAGGCGGCCACGGTGAGCTTGTGGCCAAAATTGCAGGAAGTTGCGGGCGGGATGCTGAAGGGTCCGCCAATCGTACGCACATTTGAGCTTTATGAACCCAGGGTTGTAGATCTGTGAGTGAAAGCACGGGAAGATTATATTGCCCTCGGGTCATTGACGGTACTGTTTTTCTTTCGACGAACAACCCTTCGCTGCTTCTGTATGACGCTCTCCCCTGATGATCCTCCTCAAACAAAAGATACTGCTCTGATTGCATATGAATATGGCTGGCAACCCCGAATCCTTTCCTGTTATGTTTTTTGCATGCGTTATCTGAATAACCGGTACTTTTCAAGGAGCGATAGATTGTTAAAGAATTATCCTTGACGCTCAGCGCTTCATAATAATAGTATCTTACAAGCTATAAGCACCTGCCTGTTAATGATCGGCTCGCTGATTAAACGGGAGGCATGGGATGAATGATGATTTGAAGCATATAAGGCTGCTGTCCACATTTCACTATGTTCTCGGGGGGATAACCTTTTTGTTCTCTCTTCTTCCCATGATCCATGTTGTCATAGGGTGGGTGGCCATTGTCTCTCCTGAAAAAATGATGGGACAGGACGCAAATGCCATGCCGCCGTTGATCGGCTGGGTGTTTCTTCTTATTGGGATAGTCTTTGTATCGCTGGGGATTATTTTTGCTGCAGTGATCACTGTTTCAGGTCGTAAATTGTCAAAATTAACAAGTTACTGGTTTTCTTTTGTTGTGGCGTGCGTGGAATGTATTTTTATGCCATTCGGCACGGTTCTGGGCATTTTCACAATTATGGTGTTATCCAGGGAGTCGGTAAAAGCACTGTACGGAATGAAAGAACAGACCGGTAAAGTGTCCGGGCCCTGAAGGCGCGGACGGTCAGAGACGGAGGCGGTGAAATAAAACGATGGAGACCGATGGTAGAATGAGACGATACTTAACAACCGGCAGGCACGGGCAATGGTTGGCCCTTTTACTTGCTGCTGTACTGACCGCAGCTGTTTCAACAGCTTTCGCCGCAGGCTCCGAGCGGCTCGCAAAAGGGGACAGATTTATTCTTGTCGGCAAATCTCTTGATATGGTTGACAACAGGTGGGTTCAGGTCATCAATGAATTTAAGGTCATCTCATCCGAGGGCAATAAGATCCGGTTCTCCGTCAAGACCTACGGGGAAAACCTCCACTCCTGCGCGTTAAAAGGCGACGCAACCTGGAGGGGGTCCTATTACGAGTTTACCGAAACAGGGGTAGGCGAGAAGCCATGCATACTGAGGATCCACAGCTCCAGGGATCAGGTGCGCCTTGAGGACAGGGGCCTGAAATGCAGATTTGCCTGCGGCGCCAGGGCAGGTCTGGATGGTTTTGTACTCAAGCGTGAGGATGTATCCAATAAATAAAAAAAGCAGGTGTGGCCAGCCAGGTCATTAATTACCCATCTGCGGTAAAAAGGCTTCTGCTTTTTGCCTTTAACACTCAGGAAATCAAGTGTTGCGGCCGTTTTCAGTCATCGCCGACAGGATCGTTCTCGCCGAGCGCCCCCGATTCTTCCGCTGCCCTTACCCATCGGTTACAGATCCTTACCGCCTCCTCCTGTCTGCCGGGAGGCACGGGGATGCAAAGGGACTCACTGGATTCCCTGTTGGCGTAATCTATCTCGAGGTGGGGCGTGGTATCGTAGTTCATCGACAGGGTATCAAAGGTTGTGTTTTTGTCCTTCCAGGAGTATGGCAGCCCGTTGAGGGCGACACCGTTCTTCGACAGGACGACCCTCGGTTCACGCAGCCGGGGGGTCCGTTTCCTTATCAGCATGAACCAGGCAAGAGCGGTAAACACTGCAGAGGTGCTCAGGCCCACCAGGGTGTCCTGCCAGCGCGAAGCGAAGAGGGAGGCGGCGGCGATGCCCGTGAAAAGCGCGGCCGCCACGATGAACATGATACACCGGACCTTTTTCAACCTGCGGTGCTCAAGACCATTGACCGCCTCCCATTCTTCGATGGTGATCTCCCACTCTCCCATGACATTGATGGGCTGTGTTATCTCATCAAGGGTCTTGAGGTCCGTCCATGCAGAATAAAGCTCTATCAGGAACAACACCGATGCAATGATGCCCGGCAATATCAGCGTGTAGGCCCATAGGTCGATAAGCCACTCGAGGGTCCAGGGGGCGCACGCGATGAAAAGGCTTATTGCCGATCCTGCAACGCGCTTTTTTATCCGTGCTCTTAAGACCCGATCCACTGATAACCCCGAAGATGGCCTTATCTGTCCGGTTCCACCCACTCCCCTTCGTCCTTGTAGGGGATGATGATCTGAAGTATTTCCTTTTTCTTTTCCTGGAAGCGCTTTTTCATTCCCTTAAGCCACTCGCGGTGGAGGAGCATATGTTCGGGGGGCCCTATGATGCCTCCATCCTTTTTCCTGACGAAGGAGCCCCCGGCATTGACGGTGAAACTGCCGTGGCAGACGGTGCAGATAAAACCGTCGGGGGTGACGCGAACGATCTCACAGCCGCAAAAAGGGCAGCCCTTTTTCTTTCTCAGCCTCCGTGCTGAGAAAATGATCTTCCCGACCCTGCGGGCAAGGGCAATATTTTTCTTGTTCATCAGGGATTCCCCGGGAAGCGCCGCCTCTATGGAGAGACTTGCCTTGACGGAAAGTCCCAGGAACATGGCAAGGGTCTCAAGCATCTGGGGCGCCATGCCGATCCTGTCGGGAATCCCGAAAAAATCAAGGAGGACCGCCGGCTTGCCGTATGTCCTTTCAAGGACGTCGAAAAAGAGGAAACCCCTGTCAAGGATGTTCTTTATGATCGCGTTGGCACCGAGGTAGTAGACCGGCGAGGCAACAATAACGGCGTCGGCATTCGCGATCTCGCCAAGAAGAAAAGCCATGTCGTCCTCGACAGGGCACGCTTTTCCCATTACGCATCCGTAACAGGCGCGGCAGGGCCCGATCGAAAGGGATGTCAGCCTGATGAGCTTCAGTGTGTGCGGCTGCGGTATCCTGCGGGAGATCTCCTTTGTGAATATCTCGCAATTGCCAAGTGTCCTCGGCGAAGCAATGAGTGCCAGCACTCTTTTCGGGCGGTTTTTCTCAATGTCGATGCGCCTTCTTTTTTCCATGATGTCACTCTCTTATTGCACACCATATCATGAAATGCAAGAAAAAGGTCCGGCAAAAGGCCTAACAATATTGATAATTAAGGTTATTCTATGGTAAAACCTATGCGTGTCTAAAAATACCACCCAGGGACCCACAAATAAAAGCATCATTACCATTCTGGTGGTTATACTGCTTGGCCTGTTCATCTTCCAGATCTACAACAAACCCAAAAAGAATTATGAGACTGTCGCATTCAGCGAATTCTCGGAGGCCCTGCGCAATGACAAGATAGCGTCTGTCACAATCCAGGGGAAGAACATCACCGGAGCATACAAGGACGGCAAGGAGTTCAAGACCTTTTCACCCGACGACCCGGAACTCGTAAAGACCCTGCGGGACAGGAACGTGAAGATCACCGCCAAGCCGGATGAGGAATCAGGGCTCTGGCAGTCCATATTCATATCCTGGTTCCCCATGCTCCTGCTCATTGCCGTATGGATATTCTTCATGCGCCAGATGCAGTCGGGAGGCGGCAAGGCGATGTCCTTCGGCAAGAGCAAGGCACGCCTTTTCACGGGCCGCGAGAACAAGGTCACGTTCCAGGACGTGGCAGGCATAGACGAGGCGAAGGATGAACTGCAGGAGATCATAGATTTCCTTGTCGATCCCAAGAAATTCACCAAGCTTGGCGGGCGCATCCCTAAAGGCGTCCTCCTTGTCGGTTCTCCCGGAACAGGCAAGACCCTTCTTGCCAGGGCCATCGCAGGTGAGGCAAATGTGCCCTTCTTCACCATCAGCGGATCCGATTTCGTGGAAATGTTTGTCGGCGTCGGCGCCTCACGGGTGCGCGATCTCTTCAACCAGGGCAAGAAGAACGCTCCCTGCATCATATTCATCGACGAGATCGATGCGGTCGGAAGACACCGCGGAGCGGGACTCGGCGGAGGACATGACGAGCGGGAGCAGACCCTGAACCAGCTCCTTGTCGAGATGGACGGATTTGAGTCCAACGAAGGCGTCATCGTCATGTCGGCAACGAACAGGCCCGATGTTCTCGATCCCGCACTGCTGCGCCCCGGCCGTTTCGACAGGCAGATAGTCGTCTCCATTCCTGACGTGAAAGGCAGGGAGGCGATCCTCAAGGTGCATACGAGGAATACGGTCATCGCGGAAAATGTCGACCTTTCCATCATAGCACGGGGAACACCGGGATTTTCCGGAGCCGACCTTGCCAATCTTGTCAACGAGGCCGCCCTTGTTGCCGCACGCCGCGACAAGAAGGCCGTTGAAATGGACGACTTCGAGCACGCCAAGGATAAAGTGCTCATGGGTGTAGAGCGGCGCAGCATGATAATCCCTTACGAGGAGCGCAGGCTCACGGCCTATCACGAGGCTGGCCACGCCCTTGTGGCAAAGATGATCCCCGGAACGGACCCCATACACAAGGTGACCATAATCCCCAGGGGCAGGGCCCTCGGCCTTACCCAGCAGCTGCCCATAGATGAACGTCACACCTATTCAAAGGAATATCTCCTGCACGATATCTCCATCCTTCTCGGCGGCCGCGTGGCCGAAGAGCTGGTGATCGGCCAGTTGACGACGGGATCGGGCAACGATATCGAACGCGCCACCAAGATCGCCCGGAAGATGGTCTGTGAATGGGGGATGAGCGACAAGCTGGGGCCCCTCAATTACGGTAAGGATGAGGAGCACATATTCCTGGGAAGGGAGATCGCCCGCCACAGGGATTTCAGCGAGCAGACCGCCCAGGAGATCGACGAGGAACTCAAGGAACTTGTCGACGGGTGCTACGCCCAGGCGAAAGATATCCTCTCGAGTAACATCCGCACACTCCACGCGCTGGCGAACACGCTTCTCGACAAGGAAGTCCTCGATGGCCATGAGATCGATGTTATCATCAGTGAAAATACCGATGGCGCGGGCACTCCGGTGTAATATATCCCCGCTTGTCATGGGGATCCTGAACGTCACACCCGATTCTTTCTTCGATGGGGGGAAACATCATACGATGGAAGGCGCGCTTGATCACGCCCTTCGGATGATCGAAGAAGGGGCAGATATCATAGATATCGGCGGCGAATCCACACGTCCCTATGCCGATCCTGTACCCGAAGAAGAGGAGCTGCGGCGGATCGTACCCGTGATAGAGGCCCTTCGCGCCAGCTCAGACATACTTATCTCCGTCGACACATACAAGGCCGGCGTGGCTGATGCGGCGCTCCGCGCAGGCGCCGACATCATCAACGATATAAGCGGTCTGACATACGATGATGCGATGGCACAGGTCGTAGCCCGCAATGACGCATGGGTTGTTATCATGCACATCAAGGGAACGCCCCGCAACATGCAGGTTGACCCCCATTACGATGACGTTGTCGTTGAGATCAGCGAATTTTTACGTTTGCAAATGGACCATGCCGTCCGGGCCGGTGTAGACCCGGAAAAGATCATCATCGACCCCGGCATCGGTTTTGGAAAGCGCGTTGAAGACAACCTGCGCATACTGAAGATGCTCGGAGAGTTTAAAAAGTTGGGCAGGCCCGTTCTCATAGGCACATCCATGAAAAGCTTTATCGGGAAGGTAGCCGGTCTTCCCATCGAAGAAAGGGTGGAGGGTACACTGGCAAGCCTTGCTGTGGCGCTTATGAACGGCGCCGACATATTGAGGGTCCATGACGTGAAAAAAGCAAAAAAGGTCCTCATGACCGTAAAGGCGGTAATGGACGCATGATCTCCCAAGTGAGATGGCAGGACGTCATCGATATCATAATTGTGGCCTTCATCATCTACCGGGTCTTTCTGCTTATAAAGGGGACCAGGGCCATACAGCTCCTTCTCGGGCTCGTCATCGTCATGTTCGTCTTCGCTCTTGCCAAAAGATTCGAGCTGTTCACCCTGAGCTGGATCTTCAACAGTTTCATCGGGTCCATCGTTTTTGTCATCATCGTCATTTTTCAGGACGATATCAGGAGGCTCCTCCTGGCGCTCGGAAGGAGCCCCTTCTTCCGGAAGATCAGCTATGTCAAGGAGACCCTTTTTCTCGATGAACTGTCCAGCGCCTGCGTTGTGATGAAAAAGCGCTCCATGGGTGCGCTCATTGTCATAGAGCGGGAGGTCGGTCTTGAAGAGTTCATGGAAGCCGGCGTGCGTTTTGACGCCGAGGTCAATGCCGAGCTCATGGTCAGTATATTCCAGTTCGCCTCTCCCCTGCATGACGGCGCCACGATCATCCGGGAAGGAAGGATAGTATCCGCGGGCTGCGTATTGCCTCTTACCACCGCGGATGAAGTGGACAAGAGCCTCGGTACGCGCCACAGGGCGGCCATAGGCATCACCGAGGTCACCGACGCGGTGTCCATCGTGGTATCCGAGGAAAAGGGGATCATATCGTATGCGTACCACGGGCAGATATTTCTTAACATCAACGCCGATGATGTTAAGAGGATCCTCAAAGAGATATTGAGTTGAACAAAAGGACCGGACAGGCAACGTGAAGGATTTTTTTGAAAAATACATCCGCAGCGACTGGAAGCTCAAACTGCTCTCCATTGTCCTCGCCATGATGCTCTGGTACACGGTGTCGGAAGTGGGCGAGCCGAAAAAGGACATAAGCGTCGCCATTTCCGTTTCCAGCCTCCCAAAAGACTTCATCATAATGAAAATGGACCCGGAAAAGGTGAACATAACCGTGAGCGGCCGCGTTTCACTGCTCAAGGACATAAAGGAAAGCGACATTCGCCTTCAGGTCAACATAAACGGCTCAAAAGAGGGTGAGAACATCTTCAACCTTACTAAAAAAGACATCATCATGCCGAGAGGCTTGGAGGTGGCGGATATCAAACCTTCGTCGGTCAGGGTGGTCATAGACAGGATCATCGAAAAAAAGCTCAAAACCGTGGTACAGCTGGACAAAAAGATTAACAATAAATATGGTATCATATCGTGGAGCCCGCAGTATGTTATCGCTGAGGGCCCGCGAAAGGCGCTTGAAAATGTGGCGATCATCGAGACCTTGCCCGTGGGCGGCGACCTGCACCGCAACGAAGAGGCCATTAATGCGGGATTGGACACGGAAGGCCTCCCAAGGGTGAAGGTGAGGCCCGACAAGGTCAAGGTCATTCTCAGGAAGCAAAGCGGAAAGGAAACTCACTGGAACTGAGGGCACAAGGAACATGGCCCGGCGATACCTTTCGGAGGATCAACATGCCTGAACTCATGGTCAATATCGATCACGTTGCCACGCTTCGCGAGGCGCGCGGCATCCACTACCCGGACCCGGTTTTTGCGGCCGGCATCGCCGAAATGGCCGGTGCGTCGGGCATAATTATCCATCTCAGGGAAGACCGCAGACATATCAAGGACCGCGACCTCGTCATCCTTCGGGAGGTCGTCCGCACAAAGCTCAACCTTGAAATGGCGGCAACTCCGGAGATGACGAAGATCGCGTCGGAGATAAAACCCGACATGATCACGCTCGTGCCCGAGAAGCGCCAGGAACTCACCACCGAAGGCGGCCTCGACGTTGTCAGGTTCACCGCAAAGATAGAAAAGGTCATTTCCGCCATGAGGAAAAAAGGGATCGCCGTGAGCCTTTTCATCGATCCCGTTGAGACCCAGATCAAGGCCGCGGCCAGGATCGGGGCAAATATGATCGAGGTGCACACCGGGACATACAGCGACGCCCGTACGGCAAAGGACCGCACGGCGGAGCTGAAAAAAGTCGTAAAGGCGACCCGGATGGGGAAGGAGCTCGGCCTCGGGGTCAACGCGGGTCACGGACTCCACTACCACAACGTCAGGGAGATCGCCGTCATTCCCGGAATAGATGAACTGAGCATCGGCCACAGTATTATTGCCCGCGCCGTTTTTGTTGGGCTCGACCGTGCGGTGAGGGATATGTTGGAACTGATAAAGACCGGTAATGGGTGATGGGTCATAGACAATAGGAAAACACAACATGGTGATTGATTGGTCGGGATAGACATTGTTGACATAGCGCGTATCGGCAGGGCCCTTGAGAGGCACGGGGAAAGGTTCCTCGAGAAGGTCTTGGCCCCTTCAGAGATCGCCCGCGCAAGGGCAATACGCCGGCCGCAGGAATACCTGGCGGGGAGGTTCGCCGCGAAGGAGGCCTTCATGAAGGCAAGCGGAAGAAGGCTCACCTGGACCGAGATCGAGGTCTTGAGCGAGGAAGGGAGGCCTTATATCGTTTACCGGGGGAAGAGATACGACGATGTCAGCATTTCCCATGAAAGGTCATACGCGGTGTCGGTGGTTATTCGTGAAGATATCAAAGGCAAGGAGGGTGTCGCGCTATGAAGGTCCTTGAACCTCGGAGGATGGCACGCTACGACGAATATGCTATAAAAACATGGGGAATTCCATCCGCCGTGCTCATGGAGAACGCGGGCAGGAACACCTACCGGCTAATGAAGGAACGCTATCTTGCGGGCGGCGAAAACATCATGATCGTCTGTGGACGGGGAAACAACGGCGGCGACGGTTTTGTCATCGCACGCTACGCCCTCAACGACGGTTTCAAGGTGCGGGTCTGTCTCGTCGCAGGAAGAAAAGACCTCAAGGGTGATGCAGTCCTGAATATGGAGCTCTTCTCGTCGCTCGGCGGAGAGATCATCGAGTGCGCCGAAAAGCCCGGGGCAGTGAGAAACAGCGCAAAAGACGCCAGTATCATCGTCGATGCCATATTCGGGACCGGTCTGTCAAAACCAGTTGGCGGGATTGAAAAGACCGTCATCGATGCCGTGAACAACTCGGGAAAACCCGTTATCGCCGTAGACATTCCCTCCGGCATCGACGGCAGGACCGGCGCACCCCTCGGCACAGCCGTGCGCGCAATTCACACGTTTACCTATGCGTACCCGAAGCCTGGCCAGGTGCTCCACCCCGGCGCGGGTTACACGGGACGGCTCACCGTCATCGACATCTCCATCCCGCCTTTTATTGAAGACAAGGTTGGCTTTGACGGACACATTGTGGACGGCGAAATGCTAAGGGGCTTTTTGAAAAAGCGCACGCCATGGTCGCACAAGGGGACCTTCGGTCACGCCGTTGTCATAGCGGGCTCACCAGGCAAGACAGGCGCGGCCCACATGGCGTCGCTCGCGGCGCTCAAGATCGGGGCGGGCCTTGTCACCCTTATAACGCCGGAGACGTTGAATCCCATCCTGGAGGCAAAGACGACAGAGGTCATGACATATCCGGTGAAGGACAACGGCAGGGGTTTTTTCAACGCCGGCTCCTTCGGGGAGATAGCTTCTTTCATCGAAGACAAGGATGTGGTGATAATGGGCCCCGGGCTCTCCCAGGACGAAGAGACCATGAAACTGGCAAGAAGGATATACCGGGAGATAGACAGGCCCTTCGTCATCGACGCGGATGGCATCAACGCATTCGCAGGGCATACGGCCATTTTCAAAAAAGCAAAGAGGACGGCGGTCCTCACGCCTCACCCGGGAGAACTTGCAAGGCTCATCGGCAAGACCCCGGGGGAGATCAACGAAAACAGGATAGAGACAGCCGCCGCTTTTACCGGTGAGTGCAAGATCAACCTCCTTCTCAAGGGGGCCGGGAGTATCCTTTGCACAACAGACGGTCAGATGTTCATAAACCCCACGGGCAACCCGTCGCTTGCGAAAGGCGGGAGCGGCGACATACTCACCGGTTTTATCGGAGGCCTTGCCTCACAGGGTTATACCCTTACGGAGGCAGTGCTTCTCGGGACATATCTCCATGGCTACATGGCGGACACATGGGTTCAGGACCATTCAGACATGGACCTTCTTGCCCTTGACCTTCTGACAGGGCTGGGGGATGCGATAGAGGAGATCCGTGATGGAACGGACCGAATATATATCGAACGGTCCCTCTGAAACCCTCGATATCGGCGAGAAGGTGGCAAGGCAGGCAAAGGCCGGGGAACTGTACGCCATCCACGGCGGGCTGGGGGCCGGGAAGACCCAGTTCGTGAAGGGAATGGCCCGCGGCATGGGTATTCCCGATTGGGAATACGTCGTAAGTCCCTCCTTCACGATCATGAACATCTATGAAGGAAATATGACGCTCTGTCATGTGGACCTGTACCGTCTTGAGGACGGCGACCTGAGCTGTCTGAACATAGAAGAGTTCCTCGATCACGGCGTCGCGGCGGTAGAGTGGGCCGAACGTGCCAGCTGGTGGGAGGGGGCCGTTGAGGTCCATATAGAAATTAGTGGAGAAATGGAACGAAAAATTGTTATTATCAGATAGTAAAAACAGGTTAACAGCCATCGGCCGGACAGCTAAGAGGTGAGCTTCAGGCGCTTTTTCACTTGCCGGAAATACTACCATCGGAGGAACCAATGCTCGTTGTTCAGAAGTACGGAGGCACGTCGGTCAGAGACGTAGAGAGGATAAAAAATGTTGCAAAACGCGCCATAGAATACAAAGGCCGCGGCATGGATGTCATAATCGTCGTATCGGCCATGTCCGGAGAGACGGACAGGTTGCTCAATCTTGCCCATGAGGCAGCCAAATTTCCCGACGAAAGGGAAGTGGACGTGCTCATATCAACAGGCGAACAGGTGACGTCGGCGCTGCTTGCCATCACGCTCCGGGAGATGGGACACAAAGCCGTGTCGCTTCTGGCGGACCAGATCAGGATAATCAGCGATTCAAGCTACGGTACCGCAAGGATTGCAAGCATCGAGGAAGAAAAGATCCGCGGGGCATTGAAAGAAGGCAACATCATAGTCGTACCCGGTTTCCAGGGTGTTGACAGGGACGGGAACATAACCACTCTCGGCAGGGGAGGGTCGGACACTACGGCCGTTGCTCTCGCGGCGGCCCTGAGGGCCGATCTTTGCGAGATATATACCGATGTGGATGGTGTCTATACCACGGATCCCAATATATGTGATAAGGCCAGGCGCCTTGACAAGATATCATATGACGAGATGCTCGAGATGGCCTCTCTCGGGGCGAAGGTGCTCCAGATCAGGTCCGTCGAGCTTGCACAGAAATACAATGTCCCTATCATGGTCAAGTCATCACTTATGGAGGGAAAGGGAACGCTTGTTTGCAAGGAGGAGATGATCGTGATGGAAAAAGTAGTGATCTCAGGCGTCACATACAATAAAAATGAGGTGAAGATAACGATCAACCGGGTGCCGGACAAACCGGGGATCGCATCGAGGATATTCAGCTCGCTCAGCGATGCCAATATAGTCGTCGATATGATCGTCCAGAACGTGAGCCACGACAATTACAACGACATTACCTTTACCGTCGTCAAGGCAGACGCAAAGAAGGCCTTCAAGATAACCGAGGAGATCGGGAAAGAGATATCGGCAAAGGTCGCAATGGATGAAGATATTGCCAAGGTGTCCATAGTGGGCATCGGAATGCGTTCCCACGCGGGGATCGCGTCAAAGATGTTCACCATACTCGCCGGTGAGGGCATCAATATAGAGCTCATATCCACCTCGGAGATCAAGATCTCCTGCGTCATCGAAAGCAAGTACGGGGAGCTCGCCGTAAGGGCCCTCCATAAGCATTTCGGCCTTGATGCCGAGGACGTCAGGGAGGAGAGTTGAGGGTCGATTTTTACGACACCACTCTCAGGGACGGGGCACAGTCGGAGGACATCTCCTTTACCCTCACCGACAAGCTCAGGATAACGGAAAAGCTCGATGATTTCGGCATCCATTATATCGAGGGCGGCTGGCCCGGTTCAAACCCAAAGGACCTGCAGTACTTCAGGAGAGTAAAAGAGCTTCCGCTGAAGAACGCCCGCATCGTGGCATTCTCCAGCACCGTTAAACCGAATTCGAAGCCCGGGATGGATCCCACAATGAAGGCCCTTCTCGAAGCGGGAACAGACTGCACGGCCATTGTAGGAAAAAGCTGGGACCTCCATGTCCGGGACGCCCTCCGGGTGAGCCTTGAGACGAATCTCAAGATGATCGGCACCACGATCAGCCATCTGAAGAAGCTCGGCAAGACCGTCTTCTTCGACGCGGAGCATTTCTACGACGGCTACAGGCATAACGGCGAATACGCCATGGCAGTCATTGAAAGGGCCCGCGATGCCGGTGCCGACGTCATCGTCCTGTGCGATACCAACGGCGGCGCTATGCCTTACGAGATATTCGACATCACCGCGGCCGTGAGAAAGCGCGTCAAAACGAAGCTGGGGATCCATACCCACAACGATACCGAACTGGGTGTCGCAAACTCGCTCATGGCCGTCAGGGCCGGGTGCAGCCTCGTACAGGGGACGATCAACGGGTACGGGGAGCGCTGCGGGAACGCGAACCTCTGCTCCATCATCCCCAATATCATATTAAAGATGGATCACACAGGCATCGGGAAGGATAAGATCGCCCGTCTCCGGGAGCTTAGCCTCTTCGTCGACGAGATGGCCAATTTCATACCCGACAAGCACAGGCCCTATGTGGGAGAGAGCGCCTTTGCCCACAAGGGCGGCATCCATGTCAGCGCCATCAGGAAGAATCCCGAAACGTACGAGCATATCAAACCGGAGCTTGTAGGTAATTCCCAGCGCGTGCTCATATCGGACCTCTCCGGTGAGAGCAGTATCCTGTACAAGGCGAAAGAATTCAATATCGACATCGAAAAGGACCGGAAGATAGCCAAAGATATCGTAAAGAGGATCAAGGACCTTGAGATGCACGGATACCAATTCGAGGGCGCTGAAGGTTCCCTGGAGCTTCTGATCAAGAAGAAGCTCGGCATACACAGGTCGTATTTCGATCTTATCGGTTTCAGGATCATCGTCGAAAAGAAAGAGAAGTCCCACCCCGTAACGGAGGCGACGATCCTTGTCAAGGTCGGCGACAAGGTTGAACACACGGCGGCCCTCGGGAAAGGCCCTGTCAATGCCCTCGATAACGCCTTGAGAAAAGCGCTTCATAAATTCTACCCCGATCTGAAAAAGATGGACCTCGTCGACTACAAGGTCAGGGTCCTTTCAACAAAGGACGGCACCGGAGCCGCCACGCGGGTCCTCATCGAGAGCAGCGACGGCAAGCACACCTGGGGGACGGTCGGCGTTTCCGAGAACATCATCGAGGCAAGCTGGAGGGCGCTCGTCGACAGCATTGATTACAAGCTTCTCATTGAAGAGGAAAAGAAGCCGTGAAAAAACTGGTCAGCATCATCGATGCTACGAAGGAACTGAACATCCTGAGGTCGAAAAAGAACTACAAGGGTCCCTTCTCGGTCGTGGGCACCTACCGTCTCATCGACGACGGCCTGAGGCCCGAGGCAACGGTAATAATCAGGACGGAAAGGAAAGAGATGCATGAGGCGTCAACAGGGGTCGGCCCCGTCGACGCCCTGGCCAATGTCCTGAAAAAATCCCTTTCATCCATATTCCCTGTGATCCAGGGTGTCAAGCTTGTCGATTTTTCCTCACGTATCCATGATTCGCGGTCTGGGACATCGGCAAATGTGGAAGTGAACATCATCTTCACCGACGGCGATACGATCTGGAGCGTCGTCGCTATCTCGGAAAATATCAATATGGCGTCCTTCATGGCGCTGATTGATGGTTTTGAATACGCGATCCTCGCAAAAAATGCTGCAGGCTCACGGAAGAAGTGACAATTTAAAGGTTCGCCTTTTTCATAGTATGGAACCGAAGGACATGCCTGTGAGTGACGAAGACACACCCTTATCCATCATCCATGATATTACCGACCGCAATGCCGAGGCGCAGACCGGTGAGTCTGAGAGATCACTCAGGGCCATTCTTTTTGCCTCTCCCATAGGGATCTGCCGGGTCCGCAGCAGGGTATTCGAATGGGTCAACGATGCGATGTGCCGGATGACAGGCTATTCGATAGGAGATTTCTACGGCAAGAACAGCCGTTTTCTGTTTGAAAGGGACGAAGAATACATACGAACAGGGGATGTTCTTTACGGCCAGGGATGGGTTGAAACAACGTTCAGGAAAAAGGACGGCACCACCATTGACATCCTTGCGCAGGCCGCACCTGTGGATGAGGCATCCCACATCGTCACCGTAACTGACATAACACACCGGGCCCGGGCTGAGAGGGAACAGGCAAAGATAGACAAGCTCGAATCCCTGGGGGTCCTTGCCGGCGGGATCGCCCACGATTTCAACAATATCCTCACGATGATCCTCGGCAACATCTCCCTCGGAAAGATGTATATGGCAATGGACCCTGCGAAAGCACAGGAAAAACTTGCCCTTGCGGAGCAGGCCATCACGCGGGCAAAGGACCTGACCCAGCAGCTGCTCACCTTTTCCAGGGGAGGGGCGCCGATAACAAAGGTCTCATCCATCGCAGACCATCTTGAGAAAACAACCAGGTTTACCCTGACAGGCACCGGGGTGACATGCAGGTTCGATATCGACCCAAATCTCCTCCCCGTTGCCATCGATGAGGGCCAGATGAACCAGGCCATCGGCCACATCGTGATCAATGCCCATCAGGCCATGCCCGAGGGCGGAGCCCTGCTTATCAGTGCGAGGAACGTCACCATCGAAACCCCGACGCCCAACCTCACTGCGGGCAGTTATGTGAAGATCTCATTCACCGACAGGGGTATCGGGATACCGGAAGAGCATCTTGACCTGATATTCGACCCATACTTTACCACAAAACAGAAAGGCAGCGGTCTGGGGCTTGCCATCTGCTATTCCATCATCAAAAACCACCACGGCCATATAACCGCGGAATCTATACTTGGAGTGGGAAGCACTTTTCACATATTTCTTCCCGTAGTTGAGGGAAAATACGCTGAGAGGAGAAAACAGGAAGACATGTTGACAGCTGCAGGGGGATGCGTACTTGTCATGGATGACGAAGAGGCAATACTGGAGATCGTGGGGGATATCCTGGAATATCACGGCTTTACTGCGGATTTTGCCCGCGACGGAGAGGAGGCCCTCTCTCTTTATCAGGAAAAAGGGTACGACGCGGTGATCCTCGATCTCACCGTTCCGGGCGGCATGGGCGGCAAGGAGGCCATGAAAGAGCTTCTGAAGATCGACCCCGCGGTTCGTGCCATCGTATCAAGCGGTTATTCCAATGACCCCATCATGTCCGATTTCAGACAGTACGGGTTCAAGAGCGTCATAGCGAAACCATACGACATTGAAGAGCTGGGCAAAGTCCTGCGAACGGTGATGTCGGGAAACTGAAAGAACAGTTTCAGCCGTTTGAGCTGTTTCAACCGTTCCAGCGGGAAAGGCAAAGGCGGCCTGAATATTTTACAGCCTGAATGCTTGAACGGGGGAGGGAAAGAAGTTCCTTCTTTTTTAAATCGCTTCACAAACTTTTAAACATTCAAACTTTCAAACGGTTTTTCCTACTTGGTTCGGAGGGCTTCGACAATGTTCATGTGCGCCGCCCTTATCGCCGGGAGAACGCCGCCTACGAACCCCATTACAATCGCGAAGAAAAGGGCCTTCACTGTGATGTCCGGGGTCAGCGAGAACCTGAAGGCCAGCTCGGAGAAGGTCTGGAAATTGACCGTCGATACCGTCACGAGCTGCATGAAGGAAGCGAAAAAGAGCCCCGTCACGCCGCCGCACAGACCAAGGAGCAGGGCCTCTATGAGGAAGGAGACGAGGATGCTTTTTCGCTCGAAGCCGAGGGCCCTGAGCGTGCCGATCTCACTTGTCCTGTTGGCCACGGCCGCGTACATGGTGATCATTGCCCCTATTATTGCCCCCATTGAAAAGATGAGCGTCAGCGATATCCCCAGGATGCGAAGGAACTTCGCCATCATCTCTGACTGTTCCAGGTAGTAGCGGGTCTCACGCTTTACTTCCTGGGTGAGCCTCGGGTCTGTTTCGATCCTTTTTTTCAGGGCATCGAACTGTGACGGATCGCTTATGCGAAAGATCATGGAAGAAAAAACGGGGCGCCTGAAAGCGGGCATGAGCTGCTCAACATCACCCCAGATCTCCGATGAGAAGCCCGTGTTCCCGGCATCGAAGATTCCCACTATGCGCCAGAGCCGCATGCCGAAGCGAAGCTCTCCTCCGAGGTCCGCCCCCTTGAAGCGCTTGGCGATGCTAGTACCGACGGCGATCTCTGTCGAACCCATCCTGGGCATCCTCCCCCGGATGAGCTTCACCTGGGGCCTCAAGCTCAGAGAGCTTTCTTTTATTCCCCGGATGGTCACGTTCGAGATCCGGTCGGTGTCCTTTTTGGGAAGGCCGATTAGCACGATAAGCTCTTTCGAAACAAGGGGTTTTCCGTCGGTGCCGGTCGCAACGAGGGGGTCCGTTTCCACGATCGATGATTGGGCGCGGTCTATCCAGCTCTGGACCTCGCTGCCGGAGCCTTTCCTTATGACAATGACGTTGTCGTAAGAACCCGTCTCGACGAGTGTCTGCTGGAGACCCTGGGCAAGCATGAGGATCGTCGTGAAAACGAAAACAACGAGGGCCATGCCGGACGCTGTGAGTATTGTGGTAAGCCGGCGTGTCCAGAGGTTCCTCAGGCTGTATGAAAAGGGGATCCTCATTACTCCACCATCCTCAGCCCGTCGGCGATGCTGATCCTGAGCGATCGATACGTCGGGACGATGGCGGCAAGAAGCCCCACAATGAGAGAGAAGGCGGCGTCCAGCCAGACTGTCTCCATCTCCACGCTGAAAACGGGGAAATATGCCCCCATGGCCTTGCCGAAAGCGGCCGCCGCCGGGAAGGTCGCCGCTACTCCGAAGGCACAGCCCATCAGCGTAATAACAAGGGATTCACCGAAGATCAGTCCTGCTATGCGCCATCCGCCGAAACCGAGCGTCTTGAAGACCGCGTACTCATTCGTCCTTTCCCTCACGGACATTGCCACCGTGTTTGCCACAACAGCAAGGATGATAATGATGACGACAAAGGAGACAAGCCTGATGGCCGTGATGATCGTGTCCGACATGGCGACGAACCCGAGGGTGAAGGCCTTTTCCGTTTCTGTCAGGGTTTCGGCGAAGGAGTTCCTGAAAAGGCCGTCTATGTCGTGGGTGACCCGGACCGCCTGTGACGGGTCTTTGATGCCTATCATGTAAAAACCCACCTGATCCGCCCTGGTCGAGGCGTTCTTTTTCAGGGTCTCGTTGAGATAATCCCAGTGGAAGACAAAGACCGTCTCGTCGGTGTTGGGTTCCTTCCCCCTGTAGATCCCGCGCATGACAAATTCCCAGTTGCCGGGGAAGATGGTTCCCTTGAGGACCACCGTATCTCCGATCTTCCAGCCGAAGCGTGAGGCAAGCTTTCGCCCCGCCACAAAGCTTTTCCGGTCGCGCAGGAAGGCGGCCTTTTCCGCGTCGTTGATGGCGTACTCCTTGTAGAGGTCGAAATAGGTCTTCGCGTCGACGGCGAAATTGGCGAAGAAGTTCTTTTCGTCGATGTAAATGCCGCCGAACCAGTTGCCGTAGGACACCGTCGCCACACCGTCGACCTGGCGTATCTTTTCTTTGTAGGACAGGGGCAGGGAAAAGATGATGGAGACAGCGTTTCGCGTCACGAGCCTGTAGGCCGATGAGGCCTCAACACCGGCGTACCATGCGCCGATGACGGTCCGAAGGAGCCCGAAGGCCAGAATGGCTATGGTGATGGAAAGGATTGTCAACCCCGTGCGCAGCTTGTGCCGAAAGGCGTTCTTAAAGAGTATCTTGAGAATGTGCATTGTTCAGGATACCTTTGTCGAGGTGTCTGATGACGTGTGCTTTTTTCGCGGCCCTTGGATCGTGGGTGACCATGATGATGGTCTTCATGGACTCCTCATTGAGACGGTCCATGAGGTCCATGATCTCTTCCGCAGACTTGCGGTCGAGATCGCCCGTCGGTTCATCGGCGACAAGGATGGTGGGGTCCGTGACGATCGCCCGGGCGATGGCAACCCGCTGCTCCTGCCCGCCAGAGAGCTGTCCCGGGTAGTGGTCCATCCGGTCGGCCAGACCAACGACGCGAAGGGCCATTTCCACATGTTCCCTGCGCTGAGCCTTTGCGAGCGGTGTCAGGAGCAGGGGAAGCTCCACATTCTCGAAGGCGGTGAGAACGGGTATGAGGTTGTAGAACTGGAATATGAAACCCACGTTGATGGCCCGCCATTTAGCCAGTTCCGTCTCGGAAAGGGCCGTCACATCGACGCCGCCTATGGTGATGGAACCGCTGTCCGGCTGGTCTATCCCGGCGATGAGGTTAAGAAGGGTGCTCTTCCCGGACCCCGAAGGACCCATGAGGGCGAGGAACTCTCCCTCGGCGATATCGAAGGTGATGTCCTGAAGCACGGGGATCACCTGGTCCCCCCGATGGTAGGACTTAAAGAGGTTCTCTATGGAGACAATGGCGGACGATCCCATCTATTGCTCGTTGATCCTGACGCGTGCTCCGCCCGAGAGCCTCTTCGGGGGATTGAGGACCACCTTGTCACCCGATGCGCCGCCGCCGGTCAACTCGACCATATCGCCAAGGTCGGTCCCCGTGGTCACAGGCGCGAGGACGGTCCGCCCCTGCCTGATGAGGAAGACATACTTCTTTCCGCTGTGCTCTACGATGGCGTTGCGGTTTACGGCCGTTCTCGGTTTTTTTTCGTTCTCCTTGACCTCGCGGGAGAGGAAGGCCACCTTTGCGCTCATTTCCGGAAGGACCCTGCTGTCGAGGTTGTTGAACTTTACCTTCACCATGACGGTCGCCTTGGTCCTGTCCGCCGTGGGGACTATCATATGTATGGTACCGTCGAAACGGGTGTCTGCGATGGCGTCAAGCTGTATCTGGCATGGCTGCCCAACCTTCAGTTTACCGATGTTTGATTCCGCGACGTCTGCCTCCACCTGCAGCGACGACATGTCGGCTATGGTCACGACGGAGGCCTTTGCGTTGGTGGCCGCCCCTATGGGAGTCACTATATCGCCGACGTCGGCGCTCTTTGTGAGCACCACCGCGTCAAAAGGGGCACGGATGTATGTGTAATCCAGGGAGACCCTGGCACCCCTGGCGGCCGCCTGGCTTGCCCTGACCGACGCCTCGGCTCCGGCGAGGCCAGCGAGGGCTTTTTTATAACGGGCCTCGGCAACATCATGCGAGGCCTTTGTGGTGAACTCCTTCGCGAGGAGCCGTTTTTCCCTTTCGTAATTCACCTTTGCATCGTTAAGCTCGGCCTTTGCCTGGTCAACAGAGGAAGAGGAGACCTTGAGGTTCGCCTCGGCCTGCCGCAGGGAGGCAGTAAGGTCGTCATTTTCGAGCCGTGCAACGATCTGACCGTTCTTTATCCTGCTGCCCTCCTCCACAAAAAGCTCGACGAGCCTTCCCGTCACCTTCGATGCGACGGCAGCCTTGCGCTGGGGCACCACGTAGCCGCTCGCATTGAGAAGCGTAAAGGACTGCGACGGGTAGACCTGAACCACGCTGGCCGCGTCCACCTTGACGGCCGGCGAGAAGACGCCCGTGGCGACAAGGATGATGATAATGAGGACAGATATACCCGCAGCAATATAGATGGTCTTTTTGCGGCCCCTCGCCTTGCGGAATGCGGGCTGTGATTTGTCTATCTTCAGTTTCGAAAGGTCGTCGTCCGCCATAATGTCATCCGGAATGTGTTTAAAAAGCAATAAATGTTAAACAACGCATACTACCCTGTCAACATCTTTATATTCTGCATACTTGAAAAATGATCCTTTTTCCACCATAATAGAGGATGGATATGAAACATTGGTACGTTGTGAGCACAAAGGCGAGGAACGAGGACCGCTCCGCGGCAAACCTTGCCCAGGGGGGCATCGAGGTCCTGGCGCCGAGGCTCAAGTTCCGCCGGTGGCGCGAGGGAAAGTTTGTTGAGATCACCGAACCCATGTTCCCCGGTTATATCTTTGTCAAATTCCACCCCGTGGACGAGTTCCGCCTTGTGAAGTACACACGGGGCATCAAAACCATCGTCAACTTCAACGGCAGGATCATCCCCCTCGCAGACGATCTCATCTCGTTCATCCAGGAGCGCCTTGTCGACGGAGTCGCCACCGTGGAAAAGAAAGAGTTCCGCAAGGGAGAGAAGATCATAATCCAGGAAGGGCCTTTCAAGGGTTTCAGCGGCATCTTCGAAAAAGAGCTCGACGGGAAGGAGAGGATCGCCATCCTCCTCGAAGGCGTCGACTATTGCGCGCGTATGGAGATAGACCGCGAACTGATTGCAAGCGCGTGAAAAACAGGGGCGTATTATAGAGCTTTACGGAAATACCCAGGGGCTCAATCATCTTATAAAAAGACGTCTCACCAATCTTTACAAAAAACGGCTCCCCCCGCATGCCGTCATCACGGCAGATATGGCCCGGCAGCTTATGGAGATATCAAAGGATATGTCCCGCCAGCTGGGGATCATCATCAACAGGCGCGGGCTTATCGAATACGTGATCGTGGGGGACAACCGCCGCATCGAGATCCCTCCTCTTTCAACGGAGCGTACCGGAAGGGCCCGCTTCAGAGGTGTGAGGCTGGTCCATACCCATCTTAACGGAGAGCTTCTTTCCAGGGAAGACCTTACAGACCTGGCCCTGCTGCAGTTCGATCTTGTGGCCTGCATCACCGAGATGAGGTGGGAGCGGGGCGAAACGATCCATATCGGATACCTGGTGCCAGGGAACAAGGCCGGAAAGGCCTGGGACTTCATGGAGCCCGGGGCCGTTTCAGAGCTTGACATTGACTTCATAGAATTCATAAACGAGCTTGAGGGCGAGTTTGTACGCGAACGCGGCAGATTTTACGTAACAAAAAAAGAGCACGACCAGTGCATCGTTGTGAGTGTCGTTATGCCTGGAAGGGAAAAGAATGTCGACGATCATGTGGCCGAGATGAAGGACCTTTGCCGCTCCGCCGGTATCGCGGTCCTTGATGCCGTGGTCCAGAGGCCGAAGGAACTTCATCCAAAGTACCTTATCGGCAGGGGCAAGATCGAGGAGATCGTGATGAAATGCCAGCAGCTTGGAGCGGATCTTCTTGTCTTCGATGAAGGGCTGACGCCCGGCCAGATCAAGAACATATCTGAACTGACGGAGCTGAAGGTCATAGACCGCAACCAGCTCATCCTCGATATATTTGCGGGCAGGGCCAATACAACGGAATCAAAGATACAGGTGGAGCTTGCGCAGCTGCGCTATATCCTTCCCCGGCTGACCGAGAAGAGCACGGCATTCTCCCGCCTCATGGGAGGCATCGGAGGACGCGGCCCCGGTGAACAGAAGCTTGAGGTCGACCGCCGGAGGATCAGGGACAAGATCGCCTTCCTGGATCGCAAGCTCTCGGAGGTCAGAAAGGTCCGCGAAAAGAAACGTGAGCGCCGCCGCGCCTCTTCGATCCCCATAGTCTCCATCGTTGGCTATACGAATTCGGGGAAGTCGACGCTCCTCAACCTGCTCACCAGGAGCAAGGTGGAAGTTGAGGACAAGCCTTTTTCCACCCTCAATCCCACAACGCGCACGATAAAATACCCTGAACGAAAAAGGATCATCCTCACCGATACCGTCGGGTTCATCAACAAGCTGCCGGAGGTGCTGCTGCGCGCCTTCATAGCCACCCTGGAGGAGCTCGGTGACGCCCATCTGCTGCTCCACCTTGTCGATATAAGCGTCCCGGACCTGGAGGACCGCATCGAGTCTGTCGAGCATGTCCTTGGAGGTCTCGGTCTGGGTGACAAGAGGCGGATCATCGTTTTCAACAAGGCAGACCGCGTCGACCCGGGTCTCATCGCGAACATCGAGAAACGCTACGGCGCCGTGTCCATCTCCTCCCTTAAAAAAGAAGGCATCGGACGCCTCATGGGAGTGATAGAGGATACTCTCGGGGCAGAAGACCCCGCCGGGGACCTCCCTGTCCATTGATTTTTTTCGCGTTCTCGATTACAATCTCACGACATGAAAAAGCGGTTTCAAAGTTTGAGAACCGTTTCGGGGTAAAAAACAACGGAAATATCTTCTTGGGAGGAAGACGTGATGGAAGGAGAGAACGGCACCAGCGATAACAAGCAGCAGCAGGGGCGCTACCAGGTTCTCGGTGAATACACCGGTGAAGCAAAGACCGCCTCCATTGATACCTTTATCGAATTCGCCGCCTCTCACGCAAGGGACCGGCAGTTCACCGGCGACAGGATAGACGAGATCGACCGGGTCCTGAGGGAGGTCCTCACCAACATCATCAATTTCACCTTTGACAGGGGGCCGGGCGAGATCAAGGTCTCCTGCAACCTTGACAAGTTCGGCAAGTTTGTCCTGGCCATCGTGGATTCGGGGAAGCCCTTTAATATGCTCCTGGAGGATGACCCTTTCATCGGTGCCATGGAAGCCGCAAACGACAAGCCGCGACCGACGACAAGGACCATGAAGCGCCTCTCCAGCAATATCGAATACAAGCGCCTGGAGAACAAAAACCACCTCATCATCACCCTGGCAAGGGATATGAAAAGCGGGAAAGCCTGAAGACAGTTTGAAAGTTCATGAGGCGTTTGAGAGTTTGTGAAACGTTTAAAGGGAAGGAATCCTTTTTCTGTATCGCTTTATAAACTTTCAAACATTCAAACTTTGAAACTGTTTTTACGCGTTCTCCGCGGGCTCAAGCGAAGCCCGAAGGGCGAAGCGGGCGTGAGACAAAGGTTTTTGTCTTTTTCTTTTCCTTCCGCATATGATATTTTTTCATTATGCGTGTGACTGTGAAGCTCTTCGCGACGCTTCAGAAGGATCGTTTTGGTGTTATCGAAGGCGAGTTCCCCGAAGGCACGACTGTGGGCGATATCGTCCGTCATTACGGCGTTCCCGAAAAAGATGTGACGCTCATCTTCATAAACGGGCGTCACGGTGAGTTCGAAACGGGCCTTTCCGACGGTGACACCCTTGCCCTCTTTCCGCCCGTTGGAGGGGGTTGACGAATATGGACCCGGCCGCTCAATTCCTTAAGGAGAATGCCAGGGGCGATCTCGTGGCCTGGGAGGTACAGCGGGAGGCGGCATCGCGGTTCGGGACGACGCCGCATCATGTGGAGGGTGTTATCCTTTCCATGGGCCTTTTACCCGCCAGATACGCGAAGAACCGGGAGATGATCGGCATCGCGCAGCAAAGAAGGCTCTTTGACGGCACCGTGGCTGTTGTCGGCTGCGGGGGTCTCGGCGGATACGTCATCGAGGAGCTGGCCCGCCTCGGCGTGGGAACGATAAAGGCCATTGACCCCGACGTCTTTGAGGAGCACAACCTCAACCGACAGGTCACCTGCACCCTTTCTTCACTGGGAAGGGCAAAGGTAGAAGCAGCCAGGGACCGTGTCGCAGCCATAAACCCGGCCTGCGAGGTCTTTTCCCTCCAGACCGCCCTGACCACGGAGAATGCCCCGGTCCTCCTTGGCGGTGCAGATGTCGCCGTCGACGGGCTTGACAGCATCCCCGCGCGCCTCGAACTGGCAGACGCATGCACACGCCTCCGCACACCTCTTGTTCATGGGGCCATAGGCGGGTGGTACGCCGTTGTGCTCACTCAGCGCGAAGGGTCGGCCGGCATCCGCCGTCTCTACGGGGGCACAAAGGGTGCGAAAGGCATCGAGGAGACCCTCGGCAGCCCTTCTTTCACCCCGGCCATCGCCGCGAGCATCGAAGCTGCCGAGGTCTGCAAGCTCTTAACCGGCGAAGGCCCGACCCTCGATGACCGCATGCTCTTTATCAACCTCCTCGACATGACCATTGAAACATTCGAATTATAGGGGACACATGAAACAATCGGACCTTTCCTTCGATACATCGCTGAACCTCTTCAAAGAGGTCTTTGAGAATGTCGCCGACATCGCCGTCAATCTGCTGAACAATGATTTCACGGTTCTCTGGGCCAACAGGACCATGGCTGTCAACGTAGAGAGGCCCCTTGACGAGATGATCGGAAAGCCCTGTTACGAGGTATGGCGCAGGAGGAGCGCTCCCTGCCCGGTCTGCATGCTGAAGATCGTCTCGGATACTAAAAGGCCCTGCATCATGGAGCGCTGGCTCGATCTTCCCGGCAAGGAACGCCGCTACGCACAGGTGCGGGCATATCCTGTCTTTGATGAAAAAGGGTCGGTCAAACACGTCTTCGAGATCCTTGTCCCCATCACAAAAGAAAAGAAGGACGAACTTCGCCGCATGCGCTACGTCGAATCCCTCGAAGAGACTTTGAGGAAAATAAGCGGGGCTGCGCCGTCAGACCGGAAAACCATCGCCAATGAGGGTCCGGCAATTGTCCTCACCCGGCGGGAAAAAGAAGTCCTCCGCCTTGTGGCGCAGGGATTTTCCAACAGGGGGATAGCCGATATCCTCCTCATCAGCCACGATACGGTCAAGACCCATCTTCGCAACATCTTCTCGAAGACCGGCACCTCTGACCGGACCCGCGCGGCGGTATTTGCCGTTTCAAACAACATTATTTAATATTGTGCAGCACATCACCCATCCGGGTGATTGTCGCACTGCCGGGCCCTCATTTATCCTCTAAGGAAAGGAGGTGCTCCATGGCAGATTTCGATCCGGTACAATATAAAAAGACCGAGAGGGAAGTATACAGCATCACCGCGCCTGGCTATGAAAGATACGGAAGCGCGGCCTTTGAGGCATACGCGAAGCCGCTGCTCGATGCCGCGGGCCTTAAGTCCGGCCAGCGCGTGATCGATATCGCCTGCGGGCCGGGGATCCCCTCTTTGGCAGCGGCGTCCCTTGTGGCGCCCGGGGGATGGGTAACAGGCATCGACATCGCGCCGGGCATGGTCGAGCTGGCGAGAAAAAAGGCCTGGGAGATGGGTATTGCGAACACCACTTTTCAGGAAGCCGACACCGAGGCGCTTCCTCTGCCTGACGAATCCTTTGATGTTGTCCTGTGCAGCCACGGACTGGTGCACACCACAGACAGGAACAGGGCCCTCGATGAGATGCGCCGCGTCCTGAAAAAAAACGGCGGCATGCTGGCGCTCTCCGTCTGGAGCACGCCCGACCGCGCCCTTGTCATCGGGATCGCGGCAAAGGCGATCCTGGAGGCATGGCCGGCCGCACTCGTTCCCGGCGCGCCTATGTGGTTCGATTTCGGACCGGAAGGTTCAATTGAAAAGACACTCGCGGAAAGGGGCTTCAAGAATATCCGCACGGATCGTTTCAGCGTCGCGCTCGAAACCGCAACCGCCGAAGAATACTGGGAAACAGTCGTGGGTATAAGCGGACGCCTCCAGATGCTCCTCAGGAGCATTCCGCCCGAGGCGGCCGCGCAGATAAAGACAGCCGTCCTGAAAACGGCGGAAGGGTTTCGTGCCGGAGACACCATCAGGATACCCTGTGAGGAGGTGATCGCGACAGGCAGAACCTGAACCTTCCCTTTCAGTTGTCTGAGCATCCTGGATGGGACCGTTCCTTTTCCTTTTTGCGTCTGTGTTTCACGTGCGCCCGGGTGCTTTAAGCAAACTGGAGATCCGCACAGATCAGGCTGAAACGTGTATTTTTCAGTACCCGGTGATTGGCAGTTTTATCCTTGCAAATGTGCCGGAATGCGTGGACAATAGAAACATAGCAGGCGAAATCAGCAACTGCTCACGGTCGGGATAAAGGAGGGATCGGGCCATGACAGAAAATGCACCCGAAAAAGAATTAAAGCACCCCATGCTTGACCCGATGAGGGCCATGCATATCAAGAAGGGCAAGATCGTCACCGCTCAGCAGGCCGTGGAACTCATACGCACCGGCGACACGATCGTGACGGCCGGATTTGTGGGGGCAGGATTTGCCGAGGAGCTTGCCATTGCGCTTAAAGAGCGGTTCCTGAAGACCGGCGCACCAAGGAATTTGACCCTGACATATCCGGCGGGCCAGGGGGACGGGAAACTGAAGGGGCTGAACCACCTTGCCCTTGAAGGCCTGGTGGGAAGATTCATCTGCGGGCACACAGGGCTCACCCCGGGGCTGGGGGAGTTGGCCAACGACAACAAGATCCTTGCATACAACATTCCCATGGGGGCCCTGGTCCAGCTCTTCAGGGACATCGCCGCCGGTAAGCCGGGCAACCTGACGCATGTCGGCCTCGGCACTTTCTGCGATCCCAGGGTCGATGGCGGCAAGCTCAACGAGCTCACAAGATCCCGGGGAGAGGACATCGTCACATTGATGAATATCGATGGAAAGGACTATCTCTTCTACAAAGCTTTTCCCATCAATGTGGCCTTCCTGAGGGGTACGACGGCAGATCCCGACGGCAACATCACCATGGAAAAAGAGGCCCTTACCCTCGATGCCCTTCCCATGGCGATGGCTGTCAGGAACTGCGGAGGCATCGTGATCGTGCAGGTCGAAAGGCTGGCCGACCGTGGAACGCTCAACCCCCGCGAGGTAAAGATCCCCGGGATCATGGTCGACTGCGTGGTGGTGGCAAAGCCCGAAAACCACTGGCAGACCTTTGGTGAGCCATACAGCCCGGCATTCAGCTGTGAGATCAAGGTGCCCATGTTGTCGATCCCTCCCCTGGAAATGGGTCCCCGCAAGATCGTTGTCAGGCGGGCCGCCTTCGAACTCAAGCCGAACAGCATCGTGAACCTTGGCATCGGAATGCCCGAAGGGGTTTCCCGTGTTGCAAACGAAGAAAGGATACTGGAATACGCCACCCTCACGACGGAATCGGGGGCTATCGGCGGGCTTCCCATGGGGGGATTGGATTTCGGGGCTGGCATAAACATGGACGCGCTCATCGAGGAGAACCATCAGTTTGACTTCTATGATGGAGGCGGCCTTGACATCGCCTTTCTGGGCATGGCGCAGACGGACGAGAAGGGAAACGTGAACGTGAGCAAGTTCGGCCCTCGCTTTACCGGTCCCGGGGGGTTCATAGACATCAGCCAGAATGCCAAAAAGGTTTGTTTCGTCGGATTGTTCACCGCCGGCGGTCTCGAGGTATCAGTTGAAGACGGCAAGCTGAAGATCCTTCATGAAGGCCGGGAAAGAAAGTTTGTCAGGGAGGTGGAGCAGAAAACGTTCAGCGGCGGTTATGCTGCGAAAATGAAACAGTCGGTGCTGTATATCACCGAACGCTGTGTTTTTTCCCTGTGCGAGGAGGGGTTGGAACTCATCGAGATCGCCCCGGGGATAGACCTGGAGACCCAGGTCCTGGCGCTCATTGATTTCAAGCCCGTCATGCGCAGGCCGCCGAAGCTCATGGACCCGAGGATATTCGGGCTCCCTCCCATGGGAATTAAAGACGACCTTCTCACCATCCCCATGGAGGATCGTTTCGTTTACCACGCGGAGGACAACATCTTCTTCATCAATCTCGAGAACTATTACATGAAGACCAGCGACGAGGTGCAGAAGATGAAAGAGATAGTGGGGGGGATACTGGAGCCCATCGGCAAAAAGGTCCATACCATAGCAAACTATGATAATTTCAATGTCTCTCCCCACCTGATCGACGAATACGTGGAGATGGTGAAATACGCGGCGGGTTTCTACGAGAGTGTCACCCGTTACACGACGAGCACCTTTCTCAGGATGAAGCTCGGTGATGAGCTCCGGAAGCGGGGCGTTGCCCCGCACATCTATGAAAGCAAGGAGGAAGCCAGAAAGGCCTTGACCGGCGGCTGAGCCATGACAGGGCAGGAGCGCAAAAATATGCCCGCGTGCCCGCCCGCGCCTTTTCGCCTTCTTCCATGAACCTGTTTGCTTTTAAAGATCATATGGCGCGTGGATAAATATATCCCGGCATGTTATATTGGTTTCGCATGCCGGCAGGACCGTTCTATAAGGATCAGGCAAAAGGCCTTGTCATCGGGCTTGCGGGAGGTGTCTTCGGCGGTCTCGTGGGCCTTGGAGGGGGTGTCGTCATGATCCCCCTCATGGTGCTTGTCGGAAAGCTCACCCAGCACGCGGCCCATGGAACGAGCCTTGTCGCCATTGTCTTCACCGGCCTCATCGGGGCCATCGCCTATTTTCTCCACGGTTATGTTGATTGGAGGGCTTCGCTGATCCTCGCGGTGTGCGCTGTGTGTACGGCACGCGTGGGAGCCCTTTACGCCCACTCCCTGCCGGAAAAAAAGCTCAAGAAGGCCTTCGGCTTCTTTCTTGTCTTTGTCGCGCTCTTTCTTATCTCGAAGGATTTCATCATGGGGTCGTCCTATCATGCCGGGTCCGTTATGTACTACATCATCCTTTTCCTCACGGGCATCTTCACGGGTTTTGTTTCCGGGATGATGGGTGTAGGGGGAGGGGGCATCATGGTGCCGCCGCTGGTGATCCTTATAGGTATGCCGCAGCACCTCGCACAGGGGACATCGCTGCTGGCCATGGTGCCGGGCAGCGCGATGGGCGCCGCAACGCATTACAAACTGGGCAACGTGGCGAAAAAGATCGCCCCGGGGCTGGCCGCGGGCGCCGCCATCGGCGGATATTTCGGCGCGAACTTGGCCCATTTCATGCCCGAGTTCCACCTGAAGCTCATCTTTGCGATCGTCAGCATCTGGATGGGAATCCGTTACATCAGGGCCTGAAAAAACAGCTTTAACCGCTTGAACGGTTTAAACCGTTTGAACGTTCAAAAAAAAATTCTTAAAAAAGATGATTTATTTGGTTTTTAACGCTCAAGCGGCTCGAGCGGTTCAAGCATTCAAGCCGCCTTTATTCGATGAGCTTCATCTCCAGGACCTGATCGGTGGTGAAGTTTTCGAGGCCCATGTAGTACGAGGCGCTTTCAACGAGGGCGTCGGCCGGGACGAGACCGACTATCTCGCTGCCCGCCACGTTGACCCCGTAGCGCTTTGCTTCCATTCTGACCATCTCGAGGGCACGGTAAAGGGGGGTTTGGGTGTAATCGGTCATGTTCATGGACACCTGGACTATGCCCCGTTCCTTCAGATCGATGGCGATGGCACGGCAGTAACGCAATCCGCCGTTCTGATGCCGGACGGCCCGGGCAATGGCGTTCGCGATGACCATGCTTTCGGTATCGAGATTCACGTTGAATGCGACAAGGGGTTTTCTGGCGCCGACCGCGACTACACCGGCCGTGGGATGTATAGCGGCGGTGCCAAAGTCAGGCTTCCATTCGGGTTTTTTGATCTTTGCCTTCATCCCCTCGAACTGGCCCCTGCGTATATCGGCAAGGCTTTTCCTCTCCGGCCGCTGTGCGGATTCTTCGTACAAAAAGACAGGAAGGCGCAGGTCCTGCCATATCGACCTGGCAACATCTTTCGATACCTTGACGGCGTCCTCCATGGACATGTCTTTTATGGGAATGAAAGGTATGACGTCCACGGCGCCCATCCTGGGGTGTTCCCCCTTGTGTTTGCGCATGTCTATGATATCGACGGCGATCCTGACGGCCTCGAGGACCGCTTTTTTCAAGCGTGCAGGTTCGCCGGCAGCGGAGACGACGAGGCGGTTGTGGTCTTTGTCCTTATGGTGGCCAAGAAGCCTGACGTCTTTCACACCGTCGAAACAACCGAGGATCTTTTTGATCTTCGCCTTGTCCCGCCCTTCGCTGAAGTTCGGCACAGTTTCAAGGATCTTTTTCATTGTATGCGTTCATTGTAACCTTTTGACCCATCAAAACCAAGGAAAAATGGGAAAGAAACCAGAGAAACCGCCCGGCTCAGTACCTGGGTTCGTATTTCTCTGAATGTTCCAGGTGCTCGAACCAGTTTTTCCTGTAGGCCTTCGCGATCTCCTTCGATTCGATAATCAGGAGGTTTTCGGCGTTCTTCTCCTCGGCTGCCTTCGTAAAATTGAACGAACCGGTGATGACCCTGGCGGCGTCTATGATCATGATCTTGTTGTGGGCTATGGCGTGTTTACCGTCGATGTAGGTGGGAATGCGCATGTTGGCAAGGAACGCGGCGGAGGTGTATTTCGCCGTGCGCTGGCTCTTGTCGAGAATGGCGGCCACTTTTATACCGCGCTTATGGGCTTCGATAAGGGCCTTCGCGATGGGAGCGGAGGTGAAGGAATATGCCTGGATAAGTATCTCGGAGCGTGCCGAGGCGATCTCCCTTACGATCTTTTCAGTGCAGTCTCCGCCGGGCGTGAAGCACAGGCGCACACTGACATCTTTACCGTACTGATCGGAAAAAGCGGTGACAGGGAGTACGGCAAGAGCAGCCAGGCACAGAAAGAGAAAGAAGAGAAAAGACACTTTATTGTTCACGGCAAACCCCTCAAACTGCCATAGCGTAGAGAAAAGCGCGTGAAATGTCAATGTCAGGAAAAATGATATGGAGTTGTGCTAAAGTATATCGTTATATCGACAGGCGGAGAACATGGAACATTACCTTCTTTTTTTAGCAGTTGCCGCTGCCGCGGTGCTTAGCCCCGGACCGGGAGTCACGCTGACGATCACGAATTCTCTGCGCTATGGCGTCAGGGACACCTTCGGAGGGATCCTTGGAATTGCCCTGGGCGCCCTGATAGTGGCGGCAGTTTCGGCAACAGGCGTAGGGCTCATACTTGTCGCCTCCTCGCTTGCCTTCACCGTCATGAAATACATTGGCGCGGCCTACCTGATCTATCTGGGGATAAAAATGTGGCGCTCCACGCCGGCCGCGTTCAACGAAGGCCCCGTGAAAAGGTCGAACATGAAGATACGTTTCATTGAAGGCATCTCCCTGCAGTTTTCCAACCCGAAGGCGATCTTTTTCTTCGTTTCAATCTTCCCCCAGTTCATCGACGGCACCGCCAGCTATACTGCACAGTTCTTCACCCTCGTGCTGACATACAGCTGCCTGGTCATTGCCATCCATTTCATGTATGCACTTTTGGCCGGGAGAACGAAAAAATGGTTCACCTCACCTGCCGGCAGCCGCGCCGTGAACAAAGCGGGGGGCACCGTGCTCATCTTCTTCGGCGCCGCGCTGGCAACGGCAAACAAATAGGTTTTACTGTCTCAAATAAAGAAAATAGGGTTCCTGAAAAAAATTTCTTGACAACTTTTATAATATCATAATTTAATATATTATAAAGTTCAGACATTCAAAACACACACTGAGAGCATGAATACCTTATGATCGTTTATCCGGAAACTTAACGTGTTTCATCAAATAAACACTGTGGGGAGGTAGTCATGAAAAAGTTGTTGGTACTTGCATTATTCTGTTTTTCGGTCCTTTTCTTAACAACACCGGCAATGTCTTATGATACGCTCAAGATAGGTGCGCCGCAGCCCATGACCGGTTCGGATGCCCCCTTCGGAGCCAAATTCAAAAAAGCGTATGATCTTGCTGTTGAAGAGATCAATCAGGCCGGCGGCATAAACGGTGTCAAGATCGCGGTGGTCATAGAAGACCACCAGGCAAAAAACCCGCTTGCCGCAACGGTCACTGAAAAACTCATCAACCAGTACAAGGTCCTCGTGCTGACAGGGGGGCGCGCCTCGGGACAGGCGGTGGAGATCGCCTCGGTTGCCCAAAGGCTCAAAACACCCTACGTCGTTGATCACCCTTCGGCGGACATCATAACTTCAAAGGGGTTCGAATGGATCTTCAGGAACAACCCTACGGGGACGATCTATCCCCAGGCCTTCAACAAGTTCATCAGCGAGACCCCCGGCGCCCTGCCGAAATCCGCGGCAGTGGTTTACGACAATACCGTTTTCGGCAAATCGATCGCCAATTCCGCCATGGCGTTCCTGAAATCGAAGAATGTCAAGATCGTCAACGACGAGGCCTATCCGGTCAATACTCTTGACTTCAAGCCCATCATGACAAAGGTAAAGGCGAACAATCCCGACTATCTCCTGATGGTGGCCGTTTCGACAACCGATGCCATCCTGCTTACCCGTCACGCGAAAGAAATGGGTGTTTCACCCAGGGCCTTTGTAGGTTTCGGCGGCGGTTTCGGCGTCGCGGACTTCGCTACCGAGCTTCGCAAGCTGAGTGACAACGTCTTCTCGTCCGCAGCCTGGTCCGGCAATCCCAACGATCCCAAGACAAAGGCATTCTATCAGAAGTTCGAGAAAAAATACGGTTTCCACCCCAAAGAACACGAGGTGGAAGGGTACGCGATCGTTTATATAATCGCCGATGCCATGAAAAGGACTAAATTCACCGGCAACCTCGAAAAAGACCGCGACCTGCTTCGCCAGTCCTTGCTGAAGACCGATATGACAACGGTTTTCGGAAAGGTGAAATTCGGCAACTGGAAGGGCCCGCTCGGAGACAAATATACGAACCAGAACATCTATTCACCGGACCATTCCGTGCTTGCCCAGTGGCGCGACGGAAAATTACTGAACGTGTATCCCAAGGCAAACGCGGAAGTTAAGGCGGTTTTCCCGGATCCATCCACAAAAAAATAGCAAGCGGGTAGAATATGGAGACACTTGTCCAGAGTTTAGTAAGCGGCATATTGACAGGATCCCTGTACGCGATGATAGGGGTAGGACTCACGATAATATTCGGGGTGATGCGCATCATCAACATGGCCCATGGCGACATGGTCATGCTTGGCATGTACAGCTCTTTCTGGGCGTTGACCCTCTGGAATATCGATCCCTTTGTGTCGATCGTTTTCTGGGTGCCTGTCGCTTTTCTCATCGGTATGCTCACATACCGTTTCCTTCTTAAAAAGATCGTGCCCGCAGGCGAATTGAACACCCTGCTTTACACGGCGGGCCTTTCGCTCTTTGTATCAAACCTGGCACTGCTTGTCTGGACAGGTGACTATCGTACGATCAAACTTGACTATGCGGTTATGCCTCTTAGGCCTTTCGGGATAGCCGTACCGATCCCGCTTGCAATAGCATTCGGTATGGCTATCCTGATCACCGCACTTCTTTACTGGTTCCTCGTGAAGACCGATACCGGCAGGGCCATCAGGGCAACCAGCCAGGAACCGATGGCGGCAGCATTGATGGGCGTGAACGCCGCCCAGATGGAAATGCTGACATTCGGCCTGGGGACGGCACTGGCATGCGGTGCCGGTGTTTTGCTGGCCCCTTCTCTTTATCTTTATCCTACGGTCGGGGAGATCCTGGTGGCGAAGTGTTTCGTGATCGTTGTACTTGGCGGTCTCGGCTCCGTACAGGGTGCGATCGCGGGAGGACTGCTTCTCGGGGTCGTGGAATCCCTGGGGGCGGTTTATGTATCGGTTCCTTACAAGGACGCAATAGGTTTTGTAATCTTCCTGCTCGTTCTGCTTTTCAGACCTTCAGGACTTTTCGGGGTTGGCAAATCATGAAGAAAACAGTGTTGATCATTATAGGGTTGATCGTTCTGGGAATAGCCCCGCTCGTTGTCCGCTCGCCATTCTTTGTGCATCTCATGATAATGGTGCTCATGTGGACCGTTCTCGGTGCATCATGGAACATTCTCGGGGGCTATGCGGGACAGGTTTCGTTCGGCCATGCAACCTTCCTGGGTGCCGGGGCCTACACCACCATGATCCTTTACCTGAGCTGCGGCGTAGACCCATGGTACGGCATTTTCATCGGCGGCATCGTTGCCGTACTGATCTCCCTGCCGATCGGCTTCATATGTTTCAGGCTCCGAGGCCCCTACTTTTCACTGTCCACCCTCGCGGTTGCCGAGATAGTGAGGCTTGTGGCACTGAACTGGGAATCGTTGACTGCCGGCCCTGTGGGCCTGCTTATCACAACCCTTCCCCAGGTAAGTTTTTTCGGCAAGGCCATTAACTGGGAAAGCAAGGTTCCCTTCTATTACATTATTGCCATTATCACCTTGATCGCTTTGATCATTACGTATATAGTTTCGAGGACCCGGGTCGGCGCGTACCTCCTTGCGCTGAGGGAGGACATTGACAGCGCCGAGTCCATCGGAATAAACACGGTGAAGGCAAGAGTGGTGGCGCTCGCGCTTTCGGCGTTCCTGGCCGGCATAGCCGGAGGTTTTTATGCGATGTACCTGCGCTACGTCGATCCTGATGCCGTCTTTTCCATCGGTCTTTCCGTCGAGATGCTTTTTATCGCCGTTGTCGGCGGACTGGCAACGGTTGGAGGGCCCCTGATCGGCGCGATCGTGCTGGTGACGCTCGGCGAGAGCTTCCGTGAGCATTTCCTCTCGGGCCACCTTATCTTCTACGGTTTTTTTATGATGCTTGCCATCAGGTACATGCCCGATGGAGTGTGGGGACGCATAAACACCCTGTTCAAAAAACTTCGCTTAAAGAAGGATGTAAATCATGGCACTGCTTGATGTGGAAGGGCTTACAAAATGTTTCGGCGGTTTGAAAGCGGTTTCCAACCTTTCTTTTCAGGTGAATGAGGGGGAGATCCTCGGCCTTATCGGGCCCAACGGTGCGGGAAAGACCACGGTCTTCAGCCTGATAACCGGTTTCGTTCCTCCCAATGAAGGCAAGGTCCTCCTTGAAGGAAAAGACATTGTGGGGTTGAAACCGTATTCGATCGCGCATAAAGGGGTAGCACGGACGTTCCAGATCGTTAAACCTTTCCGAAAATTAACGGTTCTTGAAAATGTAAGTCTCGCAGCCTTCCTGAGACATTCTGCGAGAAAGGAGGCAGAGGCGGAAGCGCGCCGGGTATTGGAAAGAGTTGAGCTGATCGACAAAGCCGCCTCATACGCCTCCGATCTGACATTGAGCGAACAAAAAAGGCTCGAGATCGCCCGCGCACTTGCAACAAACCCCAAGGTCCTGCTTCTCGATGAACCCATGGGAGGACTCAATCCCACAGAGATCGACCACGCGTCGATCCTCGTGAGGGACATCTGCAAGAGCGGTGTGACGATCGTCTGGGTGGAGCACGTCCTGAAGGCCATCATGAACTCCTGCCACAGGGTCATAGTCATACATCACGGGGAAAAGATAGCGGATATGCCGCCGGAACAGATAGTGATAAACCCTGTAGTGATCGAGGCGTATCTCGGCAAAAAGGCGAATTCTTACAAAAAAGGCGAACCAATATGCTAACGATCGAAAATCTTGAAGTCTCCTATGGAAGAGCCCAGGTACTCTGGGGTGTGTCCCTGAATATCAATGAAGGCGAGATAATCGCACTTGTCGGGGCCAACGGAGCCGGCAAAACAACATTATTGAAAACAATATCGGGGATCGTGAAACAGAGATCCGGAAAGATCAGCTACGATGGAAAGCCTTTCGACAAGCTGAGTTCCCGTGATATCGTTAAAATGGGCATCGTTCATGTGCCTGAAGGAAGAAAGCTGTTCCCGGAGATGAGCATACTGGAGAACCTCATGATGGGGGCCTATAAAGTACCAAAACAGGAGAGAGAAAAAAGGCTCGACCAGGTGTTCACATTGTTCCCGGTGTTGAAAGAAAGAATGAAGCAGCTGGCAGGCACCCTGTCCGGCGGTGAACAGCAGATGGTCGCGCTGGCACGCGGCCTCATGGCGGGCCCCAGACTTCTCATGCTCGATGAACCGTCTCTCGGACTGGCGCCCCTGGTTGTTGAAAGGATATTTGAAGCTGTCATGAAGATACACCAGGAAGGGGTCACGGTACTTCTGGTCGAGCAGAACGTCCATGAGGCCCTGGAACTCGCAAACAGAGGCTACGTTCTCGAGAACGGCAAGATCGTCCTTGAAGGCGCCGGGAACGAGCTTTTGGGAAATGAACACGTGAGATGCGCCTATCTTGGGATATAGACATACATTGAAAATGCTGAGGTTCCTATATTTGCACGACTCAAAAATATTAAACATCAATATTATAGGAAAACAGGAAAAAACTGCATGAAATATTCAACATTTGAACCGATCAATTATAAGAAGCTCTCCCTTCTCATCGAGAACAGCATCAAGGACCGCATTCTCGAAGGAGAATTCCCTCCCGGCAGCAGGCTACCCAACGAATTCGAGATAGGGAAACAGTTCGGTGTAAGCCTCGTTACGGTAAGAGAGGCCCTGAAGGGCCTTGAGACCTTCGGCCTCATTGAAAAGCGCAAAGGCAAAGGCGGCGGCATATTCGTCGCTGAACCAAGGAGTGATTACGTCAAGACCACGCTCTTTCATTTCCTGAACCATAAGAAATTCACATCGAGAGACCTCTCTGAGCTCAGGATGATCATCGAACCGGTTGCGTGTAAGATCGCCTCCAAGCGCATATCGGAGACAGAGATCGCCAAGCTGGAAAGGAACATCGGATATTGCGAATCGCTGATCGAAAGGACCGGCGGTATACTGTCGAAGGATGATTTTTTCAGGCTCGAAGAGAGCAACATAGAATTTCACAGCATCATCGGAGAGGCCACACAGAACCCTGTCCTTGTGCTGACGATGGATTACGTGCTCGATTTCATGTTCAGCTTCAAAAAGACGACGCTTGTCCCGAGCAGCGAATTTTCCAACAGTATTATCAAGGACCACAAGCTTATACTGGACCAGTTGAAGAAGAGGAAGGGCGCGTCTGCCGAGAAGATGATGGTCTCCCACCTTAAGAATGTCGAGTACTACCTGAAGGAAAATGTAAAGGAAAATCAGGGAGCCGATGACGGTTTATTGACAGGGTCCCGGAAAAGTAAATTCAAGACAAAGGAGAAAGAATAACATGGCCATTCTGGAAGAACCGATCAAGGGTATTAAAGAGGTCAAAAATTATATCAACGGGGAATGGGTCGATTCAAAGGGCAGGATAGTCGACGTTGTGAATCCGGCAACGGGTAAAGTGATGGGCAAATGTCCTATTTCCACGAAAGAAGAGATAAACGAAGCTGTTGAGGCGGCGAAAGAGGCCTATCCGGACTGGAGAAGGACAACGCCTCTGGCCCGCACCAGGATCCTTTTCAGGTTGAAAGAACTCCTCGAGGAGAATTTTGAAGAGGTGAGCCGTATCCAGACCATGGAGCACGGCAAGACCATTGACGAATCGAGAGGCGAAACGCGAAGGGGTATCGAGAACGTGGAAGTTGCCTGCGGTATCCCCACCTTGATGCAGGGGTATTATTCCGAAGATATCGCCTCCGGTATCGATGAATGGGTCATACCCACCCCCATGGGGGTTTTCGGTATTATCGGACCTTTCAATTTCCCCTTTATGATACCCTTGTGGTCCGCTCCGTACGCGGTGGCAACGGGGAATACGGTCGTCATCAAGCCTTCCAGCGAGGTCCCATTCAGCCAGATGCGCCTGGCGGAGCTGGCTGATGAAGCCGGGTTCCCGCCCGGAGTGTGGAACGTGGTGAACGGCGGCAGGACAGTTGTTGAAGGGATGCTCGATCACCGCGATATCAAGGGTATCACCTTCGTCGGTTCAACACCTACCGGCCGTGACGTGATCTACAGAAGGTGCGGGGAAACGGGAAAGAGGGTCATCGCCCAGTGCGGCGCGAAGAACTTTATGGTGGTGATGCCCGATTGCAACGTCCAGGCAACCATCGCCGCCTGCATGACATCATTTTTCGGAAATGCCGGCCAGAGATGCCTTGCCGCCGCAAACCTGCTGATAGTCGGCGAGGATGAGGCCTTTTACAGAGATTTCGTCACCAGAATGACCGAAATGGCGGCAAAGATAAGGATCGGCTACGGACTGGATGACAACACCCAGATGGGGCCGGTCAGAGACCAGGATAAGAAGGCAAATATATTGAGATACATAGAGATCGGGATCAACGAGGGCGCAAAAATGCTCCTCGACGGAAGGAAACCGAAGATAACCGGCGACTATCCGGAAGACTGCTTTCTGGGGCCCACGATCTTTGAGGGTGTGGATCCTGAAAGCCGTATCGGTTCGGAAGAGATATTCGGACCTGTCATGAGCGTCATGAGGGCAAAAGACCTCGATGAGGCGATCGAGATCTGCAATAATAATCCTTTTGGCAATGGACATTCGATATTCACTCAAAACGGGAGGTCCGCAAAGTACTTCACATATAACATCGAGAGCGGCAACGTGGGCACGAACATCGGCGTTGTCGCACCAGTTGCTTTCTTCCCGTTCAGCGGTATGAAGGATTCTTTTTTCGGTGACCTCCATACGCAGGGTAAAGAGGCGATCCGCTTCTTCACGGAAAGCAAGGTGGTGATCCAGAGGTGGTTTTAATAAGGGAGGGAGATTATGATAATTAACACCTGTTCTGGTGCCATCAGCTTTTCAAGGAAGCTCGAAACAGAGTCTGCGGCATTTTACGAAGCGGCAGCTGGTCATTTTTCCGGGGACGCCGAAATGTTCTCTTCTTTTGCCATAGAGAACAAGAAGTTCATAACCCAGATAGAACGGGCATATTACGGCGTTATCACCGATGCCATTGAGGGCTGTTTCGCCTTCGACCTCGAAACAGACGGCTACGAACTTGGAGACGCCTTTTCAGGTCAGACCGGCCGTGCTGACGCACTGAAGATCGCCATTGAGATGGAAGAAAAGATCATCAATTATTATAAGGAGGCCGCCGAGCAATCGAAGCACCTGATGGCTGACGTGCCGAGGTCGTTCAATCTTGTAGTCAAAAAGAGAAGCGGCCGCATTCCCAGATTAAAAGCGCTTTTGGAGGCCTAAAACCAGTCAGCCGGTAAAAAGGCGCGAAAAACAGGTTCATGTCGACACTCCCCCATCACTGGACGGGGTTAATAAAAAAAGGAGGCTCAGGAATGCGCGCGTTAAAAAGAATAACTCTTTTCAGTATTATGGCCCTCTTTATCATGACCGGCTTCGCAATGGCACAGCAAATGCCGAACCCTTACGGCCCCAATGTCAATCTGGCAACGGCGAAAAAGGCCGCGGCCGCCGCGGCGGCTGAAGCGGCGAAGCTCAAGATAAACGTCGTTATAGCCGTCGTCGACACGGGCGGCAACCTGGTCTATCTGGAAAGGTTTGATGTGGTCCAGTGGGGCAGCGTTGACGTGGCGGTCAACAAGGCAAAAAGCTCCGTCATGTTCAAAAGGCCCACCAAGGCCTTTGAGAACATCCTCAGCAGCGGCGGGAACATGACCTACCTCACCCTTGACGGCATACGGGCCATTGAAGGCGGCGTTCCTATCATAGAGAACGGCAAGATCATCGGCGCCGTCGGCGTATCCGGGGGGTCGTCCGCACAGGACGGCGTCGTGGCAAGAGCTGGCGCAGCGGTTGTCCAGTGACCTTGAATTAACTCCCCCTTGTATCCGGAACACCCCTCACAGCGCAAAGGGTCTCTGTCTTGATTCGGAGACCCTTTGTATGAACCGCTGTTTTCTGCATAAGAACGTTCCGCACCCACTTTCTTCTTGAAAATCGACATGAATTGAAAGAAAATTACTACGGACGCCAGTTTCAAGAATGGCAAAGGGTTTGATGAGGCCGCATGCGCGGGGAGTAAGGGACATATGGAGAAAAAACAAAAAAAAGGCGGCTCCGGTATTAAGGGCCGGCATGACGTTGACGATTATGTCCGGGAGATAACCGGACAGGATATACCCGTCAGGGTTGTCATCAATGACAACATCATCCTTGACGACTGCAGGCTTGTTTGCAGGACCGAAAAGGAAAAAGAGCTCTTTATCCAGGCAAAACCCGGTGATTATCCACAGTCAGGTGATGTAAGCCTCACATGCGCATATTTGAATTCCCTTTATTCCTTCAAGAGCAGGATAGTGGAACTGGAGATAGTCGATCCGCAGCACATGCACCTCAAGATACAGTTCCCCGAAAATATCCTCAAGGAGGAGAGACGCAAGCATATAAGGGTGGAACCCACAGAATCAAACCCGATCCAGCTCAGGCTTGCCAGGCCCGACAGCGATTTTATTGATGTCGAGACCATGGACATAAGCAGGGGCGGCGTGTCCTTCGTGATGACGGAAGAAGAGCGCCATTTTAAGACCGGCGATGAACTGTACCTGGATATAAGTCTGCCGAAGTACGGCAACCTTTATGCCCTGGCGGCGGTGAGAAACGTCATTCACCTCATGGATATTACCAGGATCGGTGTGGAGTTCTCCCATATATCCGAAGACGCTTATAAAATTATCATGCAGTATGTGACCGCGCTGGAACTGGAAAAGAAAGAAGAAGAACCCGGGGACTAAAAAATGTGCCCCCGGGTCTCCCAAACGTTAAAGGGGGCTACAGCGCCGCATACCGAACAACCCCTCGTCCAGCGGGGTCGATCAGGATCAGCGACGCACAAATAAAGTCCTTTTCGTATCAGGCATCGAGAACGAAAATTATGTCCAGGGTAACGCGGAATTTCAGGATCGTCCCGTTTTCAACCTGGGCATACTGATCTTTCACGCGCACACCCGTGATACCCCGCAGGGTCTTTGAAGCCCTGCGAAAACCGATCAGGATTGCATCTTCAAAGCTTTTCTTTGAATCGGCAATAACCTCTGTCACCCGTGCGACCCTCCCTTCGGATTCTGTCATATGTCCTCCTCTTTTGGTGTTCACTGTGCAATTTATCTGAGGTCCCAGTCATTGAGCAGGAAAGGGCTCTCCGTTTCCCCGGCCATAATGGGGTGCGGTCTGTATCTTATCCATACCCTGGCCGCCACGACAACCCCGACGGCCATGACCGCCTGAACAAAATATGCGGCAAGGTGCCCCGGGTGATTGAATGCCCTGACTACGAATGGGTCGCTTGCTATCATTTCGCCTGCCACCCTTCCGAGGATCGCGGCTCCAAAAACGACAATGACAGGGAACCTGTCCATCATTGTCGTGATGACCCTGCTCGCGAATATCACTATGGGAATGCTTGTGGCAAGACCGGTCATGAGGAGCAGGAAATCTCCATTGGAGGCGCCTGCCACACCAAGCACATTGTCAAGGCTCATAACAAGATCGGCCATCAGTATGGTCGTAATGGCCTGAAGGAGACCGTTCACCTTCTTCGTTCTGTTCTCCCCGGTATCGCCTGCGAGGAGCTTGAAGGCGATCCAGAGGATCAACAGGCCCCCGAGCAGCTTAACGAGGGGCACTTCGAGAAGGCGGGCGGCAATAAAGGTAAGGCCGATCCTCATCAACACCGCTCCCGCGGTCCCCAGCATAATGCCCCTTTTCCTTTGTTCTGGCGGAAGGCAGCGGACTGCCATGGCGATGACCACAGCGTTATCACCCGACAGGACAATGTTGATAAATATAATGTTGAGCAGGGCAAAAAGGAAAGTGACATTAAATATTTGCGACAGGTCCATAATTACACATACCTCCGTTACGGTGGATCATTGCATCTGCATTAAGTGTAGACTTCCTCAAGATCACCGGCAATAGGGGGATTCCTGATTTACTGTCATTATTCACCTGAAATCAAAGGAGAAAATATGGTTACCGGGCCAGGAAAAAGGAGGAAGACACAACGAAGACAACGTTTTTGCAACCTTCCGGCATCAGCGAGGCACTGTTGCGGGGGGTTCTTTATTCTCCGCAAACACACAGCGGACAGCAGGCGCGGAAAGAGGCTCGGGGACCAGCCCCGGCAATCGTCCTGTTGTTCTACGGGGCCGCCAGGCGGAGCATTATCAGCGCGCCGGCCTCGTCGCCCAGGGCATCAGGGAGCTTTTCGCGGTCTATTTGGCGCCCGTCAAAGATGGTCCGGCTGATAGCAGACCAGAAAGGCCCGCCCCGTTTCTGAAGGAAATCCTTCATTCCGGCGGCTTTAACATATATTCCCCGCGCGAGAAAGACCGGGCCCAACTCTCCGGCGAGGACATTGAAGAGCTTTATGGTGACAAAACCTTCACCGGCGGAAACGGCTTGCCCGGTCTGTCCGCGATGCGTGATGGAGGCCCGCATTGAAGCCAGGATGCCCTTTCGTCTGAGCGTTGCCCCCACAAGGCCGGGCATGGCGGATGAGAGGGCGAGCACCGCACCGCCGTGCACGATGGCGCTGTCAATATCGTCGATGCATTGCCCGTCGAGAAACACGGTGCTCAGCCTTTTCTCCATATAGTCCCGTGCGATGCCGAAGTCTTCCCTTAAAAGATCTTCGATGGTGATCCCCGTTTTGCATCTCACTATGAACCCTTCCTGGAGCAGGGGCATGAAAACGCCGGCATCCGCCCGCTTCATGACGACCCGCAGTTCCCGTGCACGGTCCGGATCAGACATCATCCTGTATTATCCTCTTTATCCGTCAAAAAAAGAAGGGGGCGTTTCAGGCCCCCTCTTGTGCTTGCGTCGCCTGGCTGCCTAGAAGTTGAACACCTGGTCGAGTTCCTCATCGGTGACGTCGAAGTTTACATTGTGCGGCTGGACAAACTGTGACTTGAAAAACCCGGGCAGACGATCCTGCTCTTTGGTAAACCCGGCACGGAAATTGAAATCCCGCTCCAGCTTTAGGATGGATTTTCCAAGCTCCGCGACATTGTCCGCGGTGAGGTTGAGCCCATAGAAGGAATTGAGCAGGTCGAGAAGCGCCTGGAAGGTCTCCGGCTGGTCGAGCACGGCAAAGGCGATGAAGAGGCACATGCCCGTCGAATCGATGGCTGCCGTCGCGATCTGGAGGTTCCTCGAGAGCTCCACTTGCCCCTCGGTTTTCAGAGGGTCCACGTATCCGCCCGATTTCAGGATGTTTGTCGCTGTTGCGTATCCCGCGGTGTGGTCTGCGCCCATTGTGCTAGTGGCGTATGTTACGCCCATGCCTTTTACGGCACGCGGGTCATAGGCAGGCAGGGCCTGGCCCTTGACGACAGGGACGCGTTCCACTCCGAAGACCTTTCCGGCCACCGCGGCGCCGCTGCCTATTATCCTCCCCAGGGGCGTTCCCTTGCCCACTTCCCTGAGCAGGTCGACGGCGGCGGAGGCATCGCCGAACTTGAGAAGCCCCGCCTCCATGGCAATACCGATGGTCACACCCATTTCGATGGTGTCGAGCCCGGTGTCATCGTCTATAAAGTCCATCAACGCTATCTTGTCCATGTCGTCGATACCGCAGTTGCCCCCGTGGGCCCAGACCGTTTCGTATTCCGGCTGTTTGCTCAGGTAATGGCCGTCCTTGTCGTTGTATATACCGGAGCAGCGGATCACGCATCCCCGGTGGCACCCGTGAGTGGGAACGCCGCCGCGCTCGGTTTCGACACCGGCCATCGTTTCGCCGCTTATCCTTGACGCGCCGGCGAAACGGCCTTCCTTGAAGTTATACGTGGGGTATCCGCCGGCTTCGTTGAGGATGTTGGTGAGGACATTTGTTCCGTACGCAGGCAGGGCCTCTCCTGTGACTCCATGTTTCCTCAAGCCTTCGATGAATGCCTTGTTTGCCTCTCTGAATTTATCGGGGTCTTTGGGTTGACGCATGGTCACGCCGTTGTCGTCGAGGACGATGACCTTGACGCCCTTGGAGCCCATGACGGCGCCGGGGCCTCCGCGCCCTGCGTGACGGGCGGGGCGCACCTCCACGTCGGTGCACGCCACGGACGCGGCGGGCAGTCTCATCTCTCCGGCCTGCCCTATGGAGATGCAGGCGATCTTGTCGCCGAACTCGCCCTTCATCCTTTCTATCAGGGCGTAGTTGCCGAGCATTTTCAGGCTGTTGTCCACAGATATCCTGACCCCGTCCTTATTGATGAATATCTTGTATAGATCGTCGCCTGCCGGCTTTCCTTCAAGCACGATGGCGGCATATCCGAGCCTTGCCAGGACCTGGGCCGGCTGGCCGCCGGAATTGGATTCCTTGATGCCCCCCGTCAGCGGGCTTTTGCAGCCGATGGATATCCTCCCCGACATGGCCGCCATGGTGCCGCTTAAAAGTCCCGGTGCGATGACGAGCTTGTTCTCGGCGCCGAGGGGATGGCATGTGGGGGGCACTTCCTTAGAGATGATGGCCGACGTGAGGCCCCTGCCTCCAAGACCTGCAAGTTCACCTATGGGAGCTTCGCTGAAGCTGGGGCCGCCCTCGGCCCCCATGTTGATCCTGAGTATTTTTTCCATGATGTCACCTCGTGTTGGAGTTGTTTTATACTCATATATTACTTATTGTGTCACCGAACAGCGGTTTTCGCAATCGGGAAAGTGAGATAAGACAAAGGACGGCGCGCGGGGAACAGAAAATAGAGAAATATAATGACCAATATGACAAATTAAAGAAATATTGGGAAATAAGCGGTCAAATCATTACGGCCTGTTGCCCGGATCTCCCTCATTATTTCTATCCCCAGAGTTCCGGTTCCGCCTGCACTTCTTCTTCGCGGTGGCGTTTGAGTTCCCGTTTCCAGTATTCCTTGTCCCTTATGCCGAGGCCCTTGAGAGAGACCTTCTTTATTTTTCTTATGTAGAGTGTGAAGTCGTGGGTATCGAAATGAATGACCCTGCCGGTGTCGCCGCCAAGGTCCGAAGCAACGATCTTGATCCCGTCATTTTGCAGAAATTCCTTGATGAACCTGCAGTTGACCTCGCCAACGCAGTGGAAATTGTCCCTTTTTTCTCTTGTGATGCTCAGGGAACTGCCCCCGCAGACCTTGGCGTTGATATACTTTTTCTGGGCGCCGAGCTTTAACATGCCGTTTATGATGATCTCCATGGCATGAACGCCGTAACGGCCGGCCTCGGTCATGACAAGGGGAGCCGTGTGTGAGTAACGCCTGTTGCTCAAAAGGAAGTGGTTCATACCGACGATCTTGTTTACCGGGTCATAAAGGCACGCGGAAACGCACGAACCGAGAAGGGTCGATATCCTTATCTGCTTGTCTGTGACATAATAATCTCCGGGAAAGAGTATGACCCGTTTCCCGTATGATTCTTCCCGAACGATCATACCTTAACATTTCCTTTGCCTCCACCCCGTACAAACACCTATCCCTGGAGGGTGCTGTACGAATAAGTAATCGGATGGACATGTGAAAACTTAAAAAAGAGGTTTCAGGATCCCGCTTGCAGGTGTTAAAATAGACAAAACGCCTTACGTTTCATTCTTCACGCTTCACGGCTTATAAACGCTTTACGGTCTTTTGACCATTGAAACGGTTGAAACAGCTTGGACGGCTAAAACTTTTTTACCCCGGAGGACATATGGAGAGCGTATTTAAGGAAATAAGGCCTGAGGACATAGGGGGGAATCCTTTCAAGCTCATCGGTTCCGACTGGATGCTTATCACGGCGGGAACGAAGGATTCCTTCAATACCATGACCGGCGCATGGGGAGGTTTCGGCATCATGTGGGACAGACGGATCGCCGTCTGTGTCATACGGCCCAACCGTCATACGTATAAGTTCATGGAAAGCTCGGCCGGTTTCAGCCTCAGCTTCTTCGACGAGCAGTACCGGGATATCCTCACGTACTGCGGCACGAGATCGGGAAGGGACGTGGACAAGGCGGCCGAGACCGGGCTCACGCCTGTCTTCGGGGAAGATTCCATCTATTTCGCGCAGGCCAGCCTTGTCATCGAATGCAGAAAGATCTATTACCAGGACATCATGCCGGGAAACTTCCTAATCCCCGAGATCAAGGGCTTTTATCCTAAAAAGGACTATCACAGGGCGTATTTCGGCGAGATCATCCGCTGCCTGGAAAGGTGAAACAAAAGACAGTTTCAAAGTTTCAGGGTTTGAGGACCGTTTAAAGGGCAGACGGTCTGTTGACGAACCTGGTCTTTCCGACTGCGCGAGTTCGCGGGGTCAGGGATGGGACCAAGAACAAACGGGCCGTCCTGACGGAACGTTCTTCCTGGCCTAGTGGGTGCTTTGGCCGTGCTCGAAGTCGCACCTCACAAAAACCCCCTCCGCACACCCAGCGTCTTGACAGATTCAGGTTAAGGATTTATAATAGATTCGAAAATAAGAAACTAAGAAACATAGCAACTTATAAAGGAGACAAAGGGATTATGGAACACGACAGGGAAACAGAGATATTTGAGCTGCAGGCGGATGTGTGCCTCGCCCTTGCCAACCCGAAGAGGCTTCAGATATTGAGCCTTCTCAAGGATGGCGAGATGCCGGTCAGCCAGATGCTCAAGGGGATCGACGTAAACAAGGCGAATATCTCCCAGCACCTCTCGATCCTTAAACAGAAAGGGCTGCTGCTGTCACGCAGGGAAGGCACCGCCGTCTATTACCGGCTTTCAAGCCCGAGGATCACCGAGGCCTGCGGCGCAATGCGCGAAGTTCTCCTTGAGACCCTGCGCGCGAAGGAGCGCCTTTCGAAAAACATGCAGGAGACCGCGGCGGCATGACCGCTTTATATATATAGTAATGGTATAAGAAGAGAGGGGCCCCATGGAAGAGATGAAAAAAAACGCAGAACAGGAAAAGCCTGTACAGGAGAGAAAGAAAGCCTTTGAGCAGGTAAAACGGTCGAGAATGGTCAAGCAGGTCATTTTTGGCACCCTTTTCCTTGTCCTTCTTGTCGCGGGCTGGTTCTATTCCCTCATAGGTTATTTCATCCCCCTGTGCATGGTGGCAGGTGTCGGTCTCGCAGCCGTGCGCGGGAGAAAATGGTGCAACTGGATGTGTCCCCGGGGGTCTTTTGCCGATACGTACATGAAGGCGATCAGTCCCGGGCGAAAGATCCCGGACTGGCTCAGGTCCACGCCCGTTAGGGCGGGGGTGCTCGCCTTTCTCATGGCCATGCTCGCCTTCCAGGTCCTGCGGCTCTGGCCCGACCCCTATGCGATCGGCAGGTTCTTCGTCATTCTGCTCACCGTCACAACCGTTGTCGGTGTTTTCCTGGCCCTTTTCCTGCACCAGCGCGCCTGGTGCTCCATCTGTCCCATAGGAAGCCTTTCGAGCTGGGTGGGAAAGGACCGCTACCTGCTGAAAATGGACAAGGACGCCTGCATTGACTGCAAACTTTGTTCAAAGACCTGTCCGATGCAGCTTGCCCCCCATGAGATGAAACAGGGCGATGCCATGGCCTTCAAGGGCGATTGCCTCAAATGCGGGCTTTGCGTGAAAACATGTCCGAAAGGGGCCATCAGCTTCCCGTAGAAGTGCATCTCTTCCTTTAATTGACAAAGGACTCTCATTTACTGTAATATTTGTGGTAATTTATTAAATTTCCAGAGCAATTCGGATGAATACGGTGCGCGATCCAATAACAGAAGAACGCCGGGCATATCCCAGGGTGGAGGTCAACAACCACAAGTGCCGCAGGTGTTTCTACTGCGTCCAGCTCTGCCCCGCAAAGGCAATCAAGCTGGAGAAAGAATCCATCAGGATCATTCCGGAGCGCTGCATACTCTGCGGCAACTGCATCACCGCCTGCCCGCACCAGGCGATGGCATATGAGAGCGATGCCGGTACGGTCAGGAGGTCGATCGAGGCGAACGAAAATGTCATCGCCTGTATCGACCCTGCTTTCCCGGCTGTTTTTGACAGCGTGAGTCCCGGTCAACTCAGCTTTGCCCTAAAGGAGCTGGGATTCAGCGAGGTATGGGAAGGCGCCGTTGGCGCGGAGCTGACCAGCGTGGCTTACAGAAAGTTTCTCGCAAGTAATGTGGAGCACCCCGTCATTTCTTCTTTCTGTCCCGTCATTGTTTTCTATATCCAGAAATACCTCCCGCAGCTTATCGGCAACCTGGCCCCCATCGTGTCCCCCATGGTGGCCGCTGGAAGGATCATCAAGAAGGCGAAGGGAAGCGGTTGGCGGGTCGTCTATATCTCCCCGTGCCTCGCGCGGATGGGAGAGATAAGCATCAGGGAAATAGCCGACTCTGTGGACCATGTCATCACCTTCCGTGATGTGAGGCTCATGTTTGCCGAGGCAGGGATCGACCCGAGAAAGGTTGACGAGGCACCGTTTGACGGCGATGTGCCCGCCCTCGGGAGGATCATTTCCGTTATCGGCGGTGTCAACAGGGCCCTTGGGCACAGCTTCGATGTACTTGTCGACCAGGTGAGCGTCGCCTACGGGCGGAGAAGGGTCATTGCCGCGCTCAACCAGCTTGCGAAAGGATATATTCAGGCAAAATTCCTCGACCTTGTCTTTTGTGACGGCTGTGTGGACGGCCCCTTTGTCGACCGGGAGCTCTCCATACTGGGACGCAGACAGATCGTATCGCGTTACGCCAAGTCGCAGATCAATCCCCGGAGCGCCCTGATGCTGCAAAAGATCATGAAAGAGTATTCCGCCGTCGGACTCACACGCACCTTCAAGCCCGATGTCCAGCAGCTTCCCATTCCCACGGAGGAACAGATACGCTCCGTGCTGAAGAAGATCATCAAGCTGCCTCCGCACAACAACCTCGATTGCCGCGCCTGTGGCTACCAGACATGCTGGGAAAAAGCGGTTGCCGTTGCTCAGGGGATATCGGAGGCCGAATACTGCCTTCCTTATCTGCTGGAAGAGAGCAAGCTTATCTACCAGCAGCTTGAAAAATCTCACAAGGAGCTCCAGCGGTCGCACCAGGAACTGGAGCAGGCCCAGTTCCAGCTCATCAGGACGGAAAAGCTTGCCGCCCTTGGGCAGCTCGCCGCGGGTGTGGCCCACGAGATCAACAACCCCCTCGGCACGATCACCATATATGCCCATATTCTCAATAAGTCGCTCGATGCCGATGACCCGAGAAAGGAAGACATCGATCTGATAATCAGCGAGGCGAACAGGACAAAGGAGATCGTTCAGGGGCTTTTGAGCTTTGCCCGGGAGACGAAGCTCAAACCGGGAGACACCGACATCAACGACCTCATCGAGGAAACGTTGAGTCTTATAGCGAACCAGGTCCTGTTCCAAAACATCAAGATCAAAAAGACCTTCGGCAGCAATATCCCCACGCTCTTTGCCGATGCCACACAGCTCAAGCAGGTAATTCTCAACATCATGCTCAACGCGGCCCAGGCGATGGAGGGAAGAGGGTCTCTCGCGATCACCACGGCCCATGATGCCGGCGTGATCAGCATCAAGATCAAGGACACGGGACCAGGTATCACGCCCGAACACGTCAGCAAGCTCTTCAACCCCTTTTTCACCACCAAGGAGAAAGGGACCGGGCTCGGGCTCGCCATTTCCTATGGCATCGTGGAGCGGCACTTCGGCCAGATAGACGTCGAGACGGAGATGGGGAAAGGAAGCACGTTCATTATCACCCTGCCCGTGGACGTAAGCGGCGGGAGGACGCAGACAAAGGCTAAAGTTTTAGCGGCAACTCAAAATATAAACACAGGGAGAAGGAACTATGGCACAAAAAAGAATCTTAATCATTGATGACGACGTCGATTTCGTTGATCTCAACAAGGCAGTCCTGGTAAACAACGGCTTCGAGGTCGAAACAGCTTTCTCCGCCCGGGAGGGCATGGACAAGGTGCAATTCGACGCGCCCGATCTCATCCTCCTCGACCTTATGCTGGAGAAGCACGACACAGGTTTCAGTTTCGCCAAATCCATCAAGGCGGACCCCCGTTACAAAGAGATCCCCATCCTGATGATCTCTGCCGTCGCCGGCGAGACCGGGTATGATTTCACTCAGGACCAGGACGGCTACTGGATGAAAACGGACGACTTTGTAAGCAAGCCCGTGGAGCCGGAAGAACTGGTAAAAAGGATAAACGCCCTCATCGAGAAGGCGAAAAAGGGGTAGTCTTCCGGGAACGTCGATGACGGAAACTGTCAACATCCTTGTTGTAGACGATGAAAAAGGGATCCGCGAAGGATGCCGGAGGATACTCTCATCAGAGGGTTACGGTGTCGATGTCGCCGAGAACGGCAAGGCCGGGCTCGAAATGGTCAGGGGGAAACCCTATGACCTGATCCTTGTCGACCTCATGATGCCCGTCATGGGCGGACTTGAGCTGATGGAACAGGTGAGACAGATCGATCCGGGGATCATTCTGGTGGTCATCACGGGTTTTGCGACCGTGGAGACGGCCGTTGAGGCGATGAAGCACGGCGCCTACGATTATATCCCCAAACCTTTCAATCCGGACCAGCTTCTGGCAGTCCTGAACCGGGGCCTTGACAAGAGGCGGCTCACCATAGAGAAGGAAAAGCTGCGCGAAGAGCGCGACCAGAGGCTTCTCGAGGTGGCAAGCGAGAAATCGAAGCTCCATACCATCGTCAACTCCATGGCCGACGGCATACTGGTCATAAACCGCGAACACCAGCTTGTGCTGTGGAACCCGGCCGTACTTAAGATGCTCAACGTAACAGGCAGGGTGGATGACTCCGGGGTAGGGATGGATTTTCAGAAGGCGATAAGACAGAAGGACCTTATTGAAGTGATCAGCAAGGCGTTTTCCCCTGATTTTTCCCAGTATACGATCATCTCGGAAGAGGTGGTGCTTTCCGGGGAGACGCCGAAGACCTTAATGGTCAATGTTGCGGGAGTGCGCGATGAAAAAGGCCAGAATCTTGGCGTTGTCTGCACCTTCCGTGATATTTCCGGCCTCAAGGAGGTCGAAGAGGTGAAGTCGCAGTTCGTGAGGATGGTGGCGCATGAGCTCCGGGCGCCGCTGGGGGCTATCGAGGGATACCTCAATGCCTATCTCACGGGTGTCGCGGGGACAGACCCGCAATTCAACAAGCAGATGCTGGAGCGGGCAAAGCTCCGCGCAAGGTCGCTCATGGACCTTGTCAATGACCTCCTGCTCTTTGCGAAGCTGGAAACAAAAAAGGTGGTAAGGAAAAAAGAGCTCCTCGATATGACGGAGATCATAGGAAATACCATCGAGCTTTTCAAGGTTCAGGGCTCCACGAAGGATGTTTCCTTTGCTTCGGACATACCTGAAAAGCTGCCGCTCATCGAGGCCGACAGGGCCGAGATGGAACAGCTCCTCACAAACCTTGTATCCAATGCCATGAAATACAATGTGAAGAACGGCAAGGTCGTTGTCAGGGCCGTGCCGGATGCGCATTACCTTAGCATAAGCGTAAGCGATACGGGCATAGGCATTGAAGAAGAATGTCTCCCCTGCATCTTTGACGAGTTCTATCGTGTGCAGGGGGAAAGCACGCGTTACACGACCGGCACCGGACTGGGATTGTCCATCGTAAAGAGGATCGTTGAATCACATTTCGGGCGCATAGAGGTTGAGAGCAAGATCGGGAAGGGCACGACCTTTACCGTTAAGCTGCCTTTAAAACAGGTAAATGGAAAGTAACTGTTTTGATAGAATTAAACTTTTGAAAAGGAGACGTTATGGCTACTAAGAAAGCAACCAAATTGAACGAGATCGTGGAGAAGCGCATTCTGGCTCCCTCGATCACCATGTACAGGCTCTACGTACCGGACATCGCGAAAAAGGTGAAGGCAGGACAGTTCGTTGTCGTCCGCGGCGACGACATGGCGGAGCGTATCCCGCTCACCGTTGCAGATTTCGACCGCAAGAAAGGCACCATCACCATTATCTTCCAGGAAGTGGGAACGTCAACCCAGAAACTCGCAAAGTTCGAGCAGGGCAGTGCGCTCATCGACGTTGTCGGCCCCCTGGGCAAGCCGAGCCATATTGAGAAATTCGGCACCGTTGTCTGCGTGGGCGGCGGCGTCGGCGTTGCGCCGGTCCTTCCCATCGCCAAGGCGCTCCTTGAGGCGGGCAATGAGGTCATCTCCATAATCGGCGCCCGCACCCAGGGAATGCTCATACTTGAAGAGGAGATGAAAAAAGCGAGCACAACAGTTCACGTTACCACTGATGACGGCACTTACGGACACCATGGTTTCGTTACCGATGTCCTGAAGAAGATAATCGAAGAGCGCGGTGCGAACAACATCGCCCTCGTTGTGGGCATCGGCCCGGTCATCATGATGAAGGCCGTCAGCGACGTGACCCGTCCGACGGGGATCAAGACCGTGGTCAGCCTCAATACCATCATGGTTGACGGTACCGGCATGTGCGGATGCTGCCGTGCCACCATCGGCGGCGAAACAAAGTTCGTCTGCGTGGACGGACCTGAATTCGACGGCCACGCCGTTGATTTCCCGGAACTGGTGCTTCGCCAGAAGATGTACAACCGTGAAGAAAGGCGCGCCCTCTGGGACCACAAGTGCAAGATCGAGGCGCAGGAAAAGGCAATAAAGAAGGCCCGCAAGCGGGTGAAGATGCCGGAGCAGGCCCCGAAGCAGAGGATCCAGAACTTCGCAGAGGTTGCGCTTGGCTACACGAAAGAGAATGCCATGATGGAGGCACAGCGCTGCCTGGGCTGCAAGAAGCCCCCGTGCGTTGAGGGCTGCCCCGTCAACGTCCAGATACCGCAGTTCATCCAGAAGATCAAGGAAGGCGATTTCATGGGCGCCATCCATACTATTAAAGAAACGAACAGCCTTCCCGCCGTCTGCGGAAGGGTCTGCCCCCAGGAATCGCAGTGTGAGTCAAAATGTATCCTCGGCAAGAAATCGGAACCTGTCGCCATCGGGCGCCTCGAGCGTTTTGCGGCTGACTATGAACTCGGTCTCGGCGATGTGAGGGTCCCGGCCAAACCGAAGAAAACGGGCAAGAAAGTGGCCATCATCGGCGCCGGCCCGGCCGGTCTCACCGTCGCGGGCGAGCTCACGAAGAAAGGTCACGAAGTCTCCATTTATGAAGCGCTCCACAAGGCGGGCGGCGTTCTGGTTTACGGTATTCCCGAATTCCGTCTTCCCAAGGCGATCGTGCAGCGTGAAGTGGACTATCTGGAAAAGCTTGGCGCCAAAGTAAAGGTCGACTCTATCGTCGGCCAGACCGTGACCCTGGACGAGCTTTTCGCACAGGGCTATGATGCCGCGTTCATCGGAACAGGCGCAGGTCTTCCTTACTTCCTCAACATACCCGGCGAGAACCTGAACGGCGTCTATTCCGCCAACGAGTTCCTTACCAGGGCGAATCTCATGAAGGCATACCTCTTCCCTGAGTATGATACGCCGATCAGGGTAGGCAGCAAGGTGGCCGTTATCGGCGGCGGCAATGTCGCCATGGACTCCGCAAGGGTTTCCAAGCGCCTCGGAGCCGATGTGTACCTCGTCTACCGCCGCAGCCGCGATGAGATGCCGGCCCGTGCGGAAGAAGCGCATCACGCGGAAGAAGAAGGGATCGATTTCAGGCTGTTGACGAACCCCATCAGGGTGGTCGGCGATGAAGCAGGCTGGGTCAAAGGATTGGAGTGCGTGAAGATGGAACTCGGTGAGCCGGATGCGTCAGGCAGGAGAAGACCGGTGGAGATCAAAGGTTCCAACTTTATCCTCGACGTCGACGTTGTCATCGTCGCCATCGGCCAGGGTCCGAACCCGATCCTCACATCTACGACCCCGAACTTGGAACTCAAGAAATCCGGCAACATAGTGGCTGATGAGGAGACCGGCCAGACAAGCCGCAAGGGTGTATTCGCCGGCGGCGACATCGTAACAGGCGCGGCAACCGTCATCCTCGCCATGGGTGCGGGACGAAAGGCGGCAAAGGCGATCGACGAATATCTTGCGACACTGAAGAAGTAGACTGAAAATATCATAGAGTCAAAAAGGCGGGGCATCTGACAGCCCCGCCTTTTTTTATGCCGGCCCCGGAGGGTTTCTTAGGCCCCGGATGTGAGGGCCAGGAGGCAAGAAAAAACAGGAACGTTTTTTATCCGGCACCGGTCATTAAAGGGTATTTCAATGTACACCGAAGTGAGCGCATCCTCTGAAGCCATGAAGAAAATTGTTTTGGTCCCCCCGACCGCTCATGTCTGATGAAGCATATCATAACGGAATAATTCTGCAGGATCGGGATCGTTATTTAAAGTCAGATGGTGTGGAAAAACCGGATAAGGTGATGATCAGGCCATTCTCTTTTCTTCGTCGGCATAACGTGAAAAGAGGTTCCTGATGAAGCTGTCCTCGTCTTTTCGAGGGTATCTTATCCGGAAATAAAGCTCTTTTATCTCGGAGGCGATCAAGTCCGGGGCACAGTTATAACGGTGAGGGTAAAGGATGGCAAGGATCTCGGCGGTTTTCGTTATGGCAAGATCGTGGACCTTCGTACAACCCTGAGGCGGACAATGTTCGTCGTGACAAAAATCATTGAGAAGTTCGACGCCCTGGACGATCACCTTTTCCCAGAACCAGCGTTTTGCCGAGGGTTTCATGTCGTTCTGGGACAGCGTCTTGTTCATGGTATCTTCCAGGATGACCCTCAGTTCGCCATAGGTCTTGAGATTCAGCGTGATGTCCCTTATGGTGTCGGGAAGACAGCTGTATTGCTCGATGGCGTTTATCTCTATTTTTTCGAGTTCGCGAAGGATGCCGGCAAGAGACTGTTCGCGTTGCCGGATAAAATCAAGCCATCGCATGAACACATCCATGATGACGCTTACCGTGACGGGGTCATTCTCAAGCTGCTTTCCGGCCATACGCTCCGCTCCTGGCGGCCTGAAGGTGAGGGCGATGGAGTATTTCCTCGACATGTCGCTGCTGCCGAGGACGGCATTGATCCGGTCTTTTTGAGGGAGTCCCTGAAGAACATCGGCAACGTTGTCGAATATATCCTCGTGCTCGATAAAAAAGCGTATGGAATTAAGCTTGTCGAGGCGGACGTTGCCGATGTTGTTTATAAGATCGTCAACAAGCCTTTTTGTCTTGTCGTTGAGGAACTGTGCGGAAAATCGGTCATTCATGAACTCGAGGAATTGGTCCTTGAGTTGATGGAGTATCTGGTTATAGAAGAACTTTTCGGCCCTTCTTTGAGAATTTGCCGGTTGTCTCATGGAATATTGTGTGCCTTAAATTGTCCTGCACGCGGTCCCGGTCCGTGCCGTCGGCCTTCCGGTTTTAAGGGGTATTTTTCCGCACCCCCTTTAAGCTTCATGCAGTGCTCCTTTTTTTAACATAAAAACAGGGCGTTGAAAAGGATGAATTCCTTGACCGGCGGTGCCCTTTTCAGCGCCGGCCCCTTAATCTTTTGAAGCAAAGGACCGATAAAAAAGAATGGATGCGGGAGATATGTTCCCTGTTCTGCCGGGGGTGACACGGTTCTGAATGCGCTATATGTGACAAACGCATGAGGCAAGATGCCGGCCCGCGCCCGATACCTGATCATCTATTGTCGACCACAACTGGGCAGGAGGTATTTGCATTGAAAGCAGGAAGCTTGGACCATGGAAAACAAGGGCGATAAAAAGGCTTTGTTTTCTGAAAAGGACCGTAAAAATGGCGTCAACCAGGTACGGACGCCGCCGCCGGCCGTCACAAAAGTGGCCCCGAATGAGCGCATCGATGTTCTGGAGAGATCGCTCAATGATGCAAGAAAGCTCCTGAAGCTGATCTTCAACCTGTCAACAAATTTTATCTATCTTCCTTCAGAGGATATCGACGACGGCGTCAACGACATACTGGGCATCATCGGCCAGTATGCCGGTGCGGACAGGAGCTATGTGTTCCAGGCCAACGGAGGGACAGGCGATGCCATGTACAACACGCATGAATGGTGCGCGCCCGGCATCGAATCCCAGCGCGAAAAGCTGCAGGGCATCACATACAAGGACATGCCCTGGTTTCTCAAGAAGATGAACAATCTCGAGATCATCCATGTCCCCGATGTCTCCGGGCTTCCCGCGGAAGCTGCCAGGGAGAGGGAGGAATTCGAACGGGAAGGCATCCGGTCCCTCATCGTCGTTCCCATGGCCCGCAGTTTTTCTCTGGTGGGTTTTCTCGGATTTGACAGTGTGAATACCAGGAGGACCTGGTCTGACGACACGATCATGCTGCTTCGGATGATCGGCGAGTTCTTTGCCAACGCCTTCGTCCAGAAAAAAGCGGAGGCGCAGCTCAAGGAAAGCGCCACGAAGTACAGGGTCCTCTTCGAATATGCCAACGACGCCATATTTATCATCAGGAACGGAAAGTTCATGGACTGCAATTCACGGACGTTGAAGATGTTCAAATGTGCCCGTGAAGAGATCATAGGCCGCAGTCCGCACGAATTTTCCCCGCAGTATCAGCCGGATGGAACAAGATCGCGCGAAATGGTCATTGAAAAGGCCAAAGCCGCGGTTGAAGGCAGACCGCAGTATTTTGAATGGCGCCATCAGGCGTGCGACGGCACCTTCTTCGACGCAGAGGTGAGCTTGAACGGGATCGAGATCGGCGGAGAGGCCCTTCTCCAGGCCATCATCAGGGATGTCACCGCCAGAAAGCGCTGGGAACAGGCATTGCGTGAAAGTGAAGAACGCTACCACTCCCTCTTTGGCGAGACCCGCGATGCTATTTATATAGTAAAAAAGGACGGGTCCTTCGTTGATGTGAACGAGTCGTTCCTGGACCTTTTCGGGTTTACCAGGGAAGAACTTTCCGGGCTCAATGTGAAAGTTGCCTACCTGAATGATGAGGAACGAAACAGATTCAAAGAAATGATAAGGACATCGGAGTGTCTTAAAGACCACCAGATAAGGCTGAAAAAGAGGGACGGCAGCCAGATGGACTGCCTTGTGACGGTGACGACAAAAAAAGACAAGAACGGTGGGATCATTGGCTATCACGGCATCATACGTGATGTCACAAGGGTAAAGAAGGCGGAGGAGACCATACGCCACATGGCCTATCATGATACCCTGACCGGCCTTCCCAACAGGGCCCTTTTCAATGACCGCCTGACCATGGCCGCCTCCGGCGCGCTTCGCAGCGGTAAAAGCGTTGCCGTTATGATGCTCGATCTTGATAAGTTCAAAGAAGTGAACGATGTTTTAGGGCACGATATAGGGGACCTCCTTCTCAAAGCTGTAGCGGAGAGGCTGGAAAACACGTTCCGCAAGAGCGACACCGTCGCCCGAATGGGCGGCGACGAGTTCATGGTCATCCTTCCCGAACTGTCTGAACCGGAAGATGTGTCGATTGTTGCGCAAAAGGTCGTTTCAGCATTCCAGGACCGTTTTGAACTGGAAGGCCACAAATTGTTTGTCACAACGAGCGTTGGCGTCTCAATGTATCCACAGGACGGTCATGACACGGAAACGCTCCTTAAGAACGCCGACATCGCCATGTATCACGCCAAGATGAGCGGCAGGAACAAATTCGCCGTCTACGCCCCCCATATGCGAAAAACCGTTCCGGAATAACGGTTTCTTTGATTGCTGACAAGATCAGCCAGACAGACCATACGAACCATGCAAGCCGTTCAAGCGGCCGCAGCTTGTTTTCGGTAATGGATTTCATCCCGCGGCTCTGGTAGAATAGATGCAAAAACGGCCAGCGGGGAGTTAAAATGGAAAATTCAGTTCTTGTGAAAACCGCGGTAATAGCCGCGGTCCTTCTTATTCTCTTCGCCTTCTTCTTTGAATCTTCGCCGACTGCATTTGTGGTGTTCGCCATCCTTTCGGCGGCGGCCCTTTTTCGGAAGAACCACACGAAAGAGACGCGGATGAAAAAAGTGGTCATATATCTCCTCATGTTCATGTTAACGCTGGGCATCACCTCGGCCAACGGTTATTTCGCAAAGCGGAGCGCCGGCAGGATAATCGCGGCCGCGGAAAGCTACGCACGCAAAACGGGCGCCTATCCGGGACAGCTCTCAGACCTTGTCCCGGAATTCCTGCCGAAGGTGCCCGCAGCGAAGTACACATTTTTAGACAACGGTTTCAAGTACATAGCCAGGGAAAAACAGCACATCCTGATCTACGTGAAAAAACCCCCTTACGGCAGGGCCTACTATAATTTCGAAGAGAAGAAATGGGGAACGATGGATTGATGCAACGATCAAAAGAAGAAGACTGCCGATCTGCCAATAACCAGACAGCCTGCCCGAAACAGCCAATGATAAAAACTAAAAAATGACCATTATGCATGGTCGTTAAGATTCGGTCATTTCTTTGCATATTCGGTGATTATAATTTGATCATTGGTTATTGATTAAGATATGATTCACATTTTATTTCCATTATACTTGTTCCATGAAGGTCCTTCTCGTTCAGCCGCCCATTGAGGATTTCTACGACACGGCCGTCAGGACATATCCGCTGGCGCTTCTTTACATTGCCTCGAAGATAAGGAATATCTGCGACGTTTCCATTCTCGACTGCAGAACGGGTGTGAAGCCCAGGGAGATGGAGAACCTGGATTTTCCGGAGCTGGCATCCTTTTACAGGGATGACAGGAAGACGCCTTTTTCGCTCTTCGGACGGTATTCACGCTACGGAATGGGCAGGGAAGAAATAGCGGAAGCGATCAGGTTCGAGGGCCCCGATCTTTTGGGTATAAGTTCTTCCTTCACCGCATACTCACGGGAGGCGCTCGATATTGCCTCGATCGCGAAGGGGGTGGACGCGGATATCGCAACCGTTGTCGGTGGTACCCACCCGACGGTCTTTCCCGGGAATGTCCTGAAAGACAAAAATGTCGACTATGTGATCCGGGGCGAGGGGGAAACACCATTTTTCGAGCTTGTCCGCGCTTTAAGCAATGAAGGCACCAGGGGGTTGTCATCGATACCCGGGCTGTCTTTCCGGCGCGGGGACGTTTTTCACATCGGGGATGTCCATACCGGGGACGATATCGATATCATCCCGGCCCGGGATCTTGCTCCCGTCGAGAGCTATCGCATAGGTAAACGGCCCTATACGTTCTTTCTCACATCCAGGGGATGCCCCTTCCAATGCGCCTTTTGCGGAAAGCCCCCCGCACCGTACCGCAGGCGCAGTCTCAACGCGATAGAGAAAGAGATATCGGACGTTACAGACCTTGGGATCAAGGCGATCGATCTCGAGGACGATATGCTTAACCTCGACATCCCTTTTTTTCACAGCATCCTGGATATTCTGAAAGGAGGCGGTTTCACCCTGTCCGCAATGAACGGTCTCTACAGCCAGACCCTGGACGTGAAGACCCTTGAAAAAATGTATGAAGCCGGGTTTTCGCGCCTTAATTTCTCTCTCGTAGACACCTCGCCCGCCGTTCATGTTTCCCAGCACCGCGCCTATCCTGCAAACCTGCTTCACCTCTTCGATTGGCTCGAAGAGGCGCCCTTTCTCGTGGAGACCCACTTTATCATAGGCCTGCCGGGACAGACGCCGGGAGAGATCATCGATACAATGGTCCACCTCATGGGAAGGAGGATGCTCCCCGGACCCAGCATCTATTACCTCGCTCCGGGCAGCCCCCTCTTTGGCGATATCTGCGGCGAAGATCCGGGGAGTGATCTTTTTCCCGTGACCCGTTCAAGCGTGATGCTGCCGGTGAACCCCCTTTTCCCCAGGGAAACGACGTTCACCTTCATGAAACTGCTCAGGTTTGTCAACGTCGTCAAGGGCCTGATCGACGCCAATCCCGGCGCAAAACTTCTGGAGGATCTGGCGGATGCCGGAAAAATGGGTAAAAACCCCAGAGACAGGCACATCTTTACGACGCTTATCAGGGAAAAACGTTTTGTCTGGTTCGATGTGCGCGGCAACGAATACGTGGAAGAACCCCAGGACCGCCGCCTCGCCGCCGCCTTCTTCAAGGCGATGGAGGGAAAGAGGATCAAAGGATTCCGGACAAACCATTCAATAGAAGTAAACGAGACGGGTAATGGGTTATAGGTCATGGGTGATGGGAAAGATAGTTTGAAGGTTTATGAAGCGGTTAAAAAAGGAGGAGGGGCTTCTTGTCTCTCCTGCACTTTAAACGTTCAAACTTTCAAGCCGTTAAACTTTTCTTCCCATCACCCATCACCCATCACCTCTCTTCTCGACACTATTGTCGCTCCGATTTACCCCCATCGACACATCTTGCCTTGAAGCAGCAGGGTTCATCCCGAAAAACATCATAAATATCGGTATATTATGATGATATCACGTCATGGTACGTGTATTGCTCATGGTAACGGATAACGAAAGAGACTGGGGGAAAATATGAAACGTTCGAATGTGTTGAAGGCGGGCATGCTGGCGGGTTTGCTGCTCTTTGTCGCGGTGCATGCCTTTGCGGCTGATCCGGACACCCTCTATGTCCGTTATATCGAAGGGGCCGTGGAGCTTGCCGAGGCAGGATCATCACAATGGACGGGAGCGGCTGTCAATACCCCTCTCATTGAAGGGGACACGATACGGACCGCCGCGACAGGCAGGGCGGAGCTTTTAATGAAAGACGGAAGCCTTGTCCGCATCGGGAAGGGCTCCACAATGAAGATCATAGCCGTGGAACAGAATGGCGTACAATTCAAGCTTGACCGCGGCATGGCATATATCAACGCGAAAGGTTCCAAAGAGGTGCCCATCTTCTTTGACACTTCTTCAGCGGCGCTGGACATCGCAACTCCCGCCACTCTCCGGATCGATGCCTATGATGACGGGACAAGCGAGATATCGGTCTACAAGGGAACGGTGTACGCGGCGCAGCAAAAGGGCAAGATGCCCGTCAAGGCTGGCGAGCGCATTGTCCTGAGGGCGGATGGTTCAGCACCGGTCCTTGCGGGACTGCGCGGTGCGGACGAATGGCAGCGCTGGAACACGGACAGGGACGGATCGACATCAGCCGGCTACGGAGAAAGCAACGCATACCTTCCCGAGGAACTCAGGACATATTCATCTGATTTCGATACCAACGGACAATGGGTGTATACCGATGAATACAGCTATGTCTGGGTCCCCACTGTCATCACCGTGGGTACCTGGTCCCCGTACCGGACAGGCCGTTGGGCCTGGATCAGGGGAAGCTATGTGTGGATAGGTTACGAACCCTGGGGGTGGGCGCCGTATCATTACGGACGCTGGGCGTATCACCGTCATGCCGGATGGTGCTGGGTGCCTCCCGCCAGAGGACATGTCCGGTGGGAACCGGCCCATGTAGCATGGGTGCATTCGTCAAAACACGTAGGATGGGTCCCGCTTGCCCCAGGTGAGGCATACGACCGCCGCAAGGCGCCTGTTATCAACCAGACGAACATATACAATATTTATAATAATGTGACCGTGGCAAAGTCTGTGAGCACGGCACGTACCGCCTATAAGAACGCCGGTGTTGCCAATTCCATGGTGACCGTGGAACGCGACCGGTTATTGCGGCAGAAGGCCGTCACTGTGAATGTGGCAAAGAACGGCCCGGTCAGTATGAAAAAGGTGAGCCTGCCGGCAAACGTTGTTCCCGCGCGCACCAGGGCCGCCGCCCCGCAGGCTTTCGACCGTTCAAAAATACCGCAGGGTCAGGCTGTCACGGGGCAGAAACCCGCCGGTCAGCCCGGGACGAACGGGACGATAGCAAAGACAAGTCCCGGAACCGTCCAAAAGGTTGATGAGAAAAGACCTGCGCTGCAAAGACCCGCCGCCGCGTCGACACAGGGACAGGGCATTGGCACGCCCGGAGCCGCGTCCGGCAAGGTAAAAGATCCGTCTGTGCCCGCCCGGAGGGCAACGGTCACACCCGACAACAGAATGGCTGTTAAAGAGAAGGATGTGCCGGTGAACGTACAGACACCCAAGGCGGCCGTATCCCTTAAAGACCGTATCGATAATGCACGCAATACAGATGTAAAGACGGGACAGCAGGGTGTGCAGGCACGCAATGTTCCGAACACTCCTGTTGTCAGGAGGATCGACGAGGGCAAAAAACAGGGCCAGGGGACATCAAAGCCGGTCCCTCCGACGCCGGCTGCCGTGCGTGTTGAAGAGAAACGCCTGCCGAACACACCGAATGTGAATAATAATGCGGCGGTTGGAACGGCAGGGCCTCAGGGGGCGGCCATCCAGCAAAGACCGCCTGTTGCAGCAACAGGACCTGTCCGGGGCAGTGTACCCGTTAACAGTACGGTGAGCGTACCGGCACCCGCAAGGACCACTGCCGTTCAGCAGAAACCGGCCGTGGTGACAACGAGACCGGCTCAGAATCCGCAGCCGCCCGCACAGACCTTCAAGGCCCCGGCCCAATCCCGGCCCGCACAGACCGTTAAAGTGCCGGAGCAGCCTCGCCAGGCCCCGCAGCGTATTGAAGCAAAACCCGTCGATGTGCGCAGGGAAACACCCGTCCAGAAAAAGGTCGAGATGGTAAAGCAAAGCCTGCCGGCTGCCACGGTCTCCTCCCCCGCGCCGCAGGCGCCGGTGTCGCCAGCGAACAAAGGCGCCGGAGCGGGAAGCGCAAAACCGCCGGAAGCCGGCAAGGACGGCAAACCCCAATTACAGCAGAATGCCGCACGGCGTTAGCGAGAGAAGGAGGTACACATTTAACGCCGAAGATGGTAAAATTGGAAAAGGAAAAGGGTATAGTGAACACAACCGTCAGGACACTCATTGCAGGGCTTGTCTTTACTCTGCTTTCTTTACCTCTTTTTGCCGCTGAAGGCGTTTCTATCTATATGCGCTATACCGAAGGAAGCGTCCAGCTGTTGCCTTCCGGCGCCAAAGGATGGCTCCCCGCCGCGGTAAATACGTCCCTTGCTGAAGGAGATACCCTGAGGATCACCAATCCTGGAAATGCCGAGCTTTTGATGCGCGACGGCAGCCTGATGCGGATAACCAGGGGCAGCCGCATCAAGGTCCTGTCTGTTGAAAGGTCAGCCATCCAGTTTTACGTGGAGGCAGGCAGGGCCCATGTGAACTTCAGGGGACTCAAGGGGTACCCCCTCTTTCTCAGCACCTCATCAGCACAGATCGATGCCATCGAAAGGGCGGTTTTCCGTGTTGACGTCAACACGAAAGGGGATACGGAGGTATCCGTCCTCGCGGGGGAACTTTTTGTCGCGCAACCGAAGGGCAAGATGAAGATCATCGCCGGGAACCGTCTTGTCATGAAAAAGGACGGAAACAGCCCCCTTTATGCGAAAACCAGTCCTGCTGATGAATGGGAGAGGTGGAACGCGGCAAGGGACAGGGAAGCACAGCCCCCGCCCGGCCAGGGCCAGGGCCTCACCGCGGGAGATCTGGCCGTCTCCCCCTCAGGGCCAGCGGTGAGCGGGCAGCAGCCGGCAGCAGGCGGGTATGTGATCGTAGAGAGCGTGCCTGTCTATAATACCTATTACTATCCCTGGTATTACCGGTCATATCCCTGCGGCGGCTGGTATGGCCCATGTTATCGGGGTTATATCGGCCCCGGTTACTGGTACAGCGGCTACAGGTATCGGGGGCCTTATCGAGGCTGGCCTGGTCCGGGCCGCGGCTATCATGGCCGCCATCACAGACGGTGATTCGCGGAAAACCTTGAAAGAACAAGTCGTTTCTGATATCGTATAGCAGTCTGAAGGTCAAATATCCGCACCGGAGAGCCTGTAACGCAATGGAAAATTTCTTCGGCCTCACCCTTTCAAATCTCGAAGCGCAGATCGGCGCGCTGGGCAAGGAAAAATACCGTGCGCGACAGCTGTTTCGCTGGGTCTATAATCTGGGCAACCTTGATTTCAGCGAAATGACCAACATCCCGAAAGGGCTTCGCACCATTTTCGGTGAAATGTTCTCGCTGAAGACACTGCCCATCAGTCAGGCGCTTTCTTCCCGTGACGGTTCGATAAAATTTGCCTTCGTTGCCGATGACGGCCAGATCATCGAAAGCGTTCTCATGCCTGAAAAGAAACGTACCACCCTGTGTGTTTCCACCCAGATAGGGTGCAGGATGGGGTGCAGGTTCTGCGTGACGGGCAAGATGGGTTTCAGGCGGAATTTGAATGCCGCCGAGATCGTGGGGCAGCTCATTACCGTGAGGGAACACCTGAAAAAGACCGAAAAGGGTCCCGTCACCAACATAGTTTTCATGGGTATGGGCGAGCCCATGGACAACATCGATAATGTCATGACGGCCCTCGATATCCTGAAGGACCCCGGCGGCCTCGATCTTTCCTACCGCAAGATCACCCTCTCTTCCGTGGGGCTTCTCGACGGTCTCAGGGCCCTGGACTCCAAATCGGCCGTCATAGCCATCTCACTCAATGCAGCCGACGATGCGACACGTTCAATGCTAATGCCCATCAACAGGCTCTATTCCATTGGAAAGATAATGGAATTCGTCAGGGATTTCAAGGGGACCAAAAGGACAAGGATCACTTTCGAATATATCCTCATAAAGGGTGTCAACGATTCCCTCGATGACGCAAAAAAACTTGCAGACCTTTTAAAGGACATAAAGTGCAAGATCAACCTCATACCCTACAACGCATCATCCTATACCGAATTCGAGACACCCGAGAGGGCGCAGGTGGACAGGTTCCACAAGCATCTCATCGACCGTTACTTTACGACCATTATCCGCGATTCGCGAGGGCAGGATGTCTGCGGGGCCTGCGGACAGCTCGGCATGGGCTACCTTGAGAGCGCTCCGGACAAGGGCGATACACCGCGAAAGAAGCGGACCACATCTCCAGAGGTGACATCATGAACGGCAGGCTTCCCGCATACAAAAAATCATTTTTCTTAAGCCCTGAGAGGGAAGACGGGCTCCAGCTGCAGATGTTCTACGAAGACGGCATCGTTTACTGTGATCTTTTTGTCGATAACCGTTTCGAAGGCTACGCGGAGGTCCTCCACGGCGGCATGATCTTCGGTGTCCTCGACGTGATCATCTGGTATGTTATATTCATGCGGTCGAAAAAGATCGCCATGACGAGAAAGGTGGAGATGGAGTTCTTCAAGCCCGTCATGTGCAACAGCCTTTACAGGGCCAAAGGCGAGCTCCTGGGGATAGAGGAAAAGAACATACTTGCCACGGCGTGGGTGGAAGATGCCGCGGGTGAGGTCTACGCGCGCGTGAACGCCGTTTTCCGGGAAGGCAAGGACTTCGACGTCGCCGCCTTCATCGACCGCTTCGATTTTTCAGAAACAACGCCGGAGATAAAGGAATACTTCCTGTCGCTCCTGGAAACCGATTAAACCTTTTCAATCTGGTTTTTTTACAGTTTTTTGGTTATTTAAAAAAACAAATAAGAAAAACCGAACTGACCAGAGAGGCCATATATAACTTTCCTGTTCGGCCGGTTCAGGCTTTTCCCCGTCGCTTGTCCTCTCTGTCCACCACGTCGGATCCGGGATGATATTTGGGCAGGATGAACCAGAAGGTGCTTCCCTTCCCTTCGACACTCTCCACGCCGACCTCACCCCTGTGGGCGGTAACGATGTTCTTCACAATAGAGAGACCTAATCCGACCCCTCCCGCCGGGTTTTCTGTTCCTCTGAAGAACCTTTCAAATATGTGAGGAAGATCTTTTTCGGGAATGCCGGCACCGGAATCAGCGACTTCGAACCTGACAGTGCCGGTCCAGGGTATGCTGCGGACCTCTATGGTACCTCCGGGAGCCGTATGACGAAATGCGTTGGTCACGAGGTTGTTCAGGACCATCTGGATGCGTTCAGGGTCGGCGAGCACCATCTCTCCCCTTGCCAGATCGGAAAAGTTGAGCTGTATGGATTGTTCTTTCGCGAGATTATCGAATTGGACTTTTACGGCCTTCAGCAATTCTTCCGAACCGACGGGTCTGAGCTCAAGGGCGATCTTGCCCGTGCTCATTCTAGAGATGTCCAGGAGCTCGTCGACCATTGTCTGAAGCCTTTCGCAATCCTCTCTCGCGGCATAGAGAAGGTCAAGCTGTTTTTCGTTCAAGTCCCCGACGGAGCGTTCAAGGCAGATGTATATGGCCATTCTGAGCGAAGTGAGCGGAGTTCTGAGCTCATGCGCCACCGTCGCGACAAGGTCATATCCCAGTTCGCTCAGTCTTGTCAGTTTTGTGATGTCCTGAAGTATGATCACCGCCCCGGTGATGGCTCCCTCCATCTCATAAACCGGCGCACCCCTTGCGAGAAAGACAATGTCTCCTTTCGCTGTAGCTGTCTTGAAGGATTCATCGAAACCTCTCGGATTGTAGCGGCCCTTTCCGGAAAATATGTGGTCTTTCACCTTTTTAATGGCATCCCTGGCAACGGGAGGGACAGCATCGAAAATATTATTTTGCGGGGACGAAAAGTTTGTCGAGAAAATCGTCTCGGTCATCCTGTTCGTCATGAGCAGGCCCCCTTCAGCACTGAATACGAAGGTCGGGTCGTCAAAGCTGTCGATCACTGCCTGGGATGACTGCTGGGTGAGTATGAGCTCACCAAGGGAACTTCTCCGATACCTTGAGAGGCTTTCCGTCATTTTGTTAAAATCCGCAGCCAGAGAAGCGATCTCATCAGAGCCTCTCACATTGGCGCGGACGCCCAGATCTCCTTCTCCTATCCGCTGTGCTGTCTGGCTCAATATTGCCAGGGGCCGGATGATCCAGGCGGTGAGAAACGCGGAGATAAAGACGCCGGCGGCGATGAACAACGCGGAGGCCGTGACGAGGATGATGTTCATATTTTTTGCCTTTTTGTGGACAAGGGCGCTCTTGAAGACCATCGCATCCTGGTTCGTCGCGAGGATACCGTCTGCAGTTGCCTTAATTGTTTGGAAAAGGGGATAAAGCTCCCTGAAGTAGAATGCCTTTTCTTTTGTGTGGCTGCGCAAATTAAGGAATTCGTCCTGTTTTTTTCGGTACTGTCGCCAGGAATCGTTTAGCGCATTTGTTGCATCATGTTCGCCTTTTTCGGTGATATTGCCCGACTGGACGGCAAGCTCGGCTTCGAATTGCGACCGGTGTTCGGCGAATATCCGTTCCGCTTCCCCGCGCAGCCCTTCCATCACAAACAACGACGCGGAATCCATTCTTTCCAGTGATTCCTTCATCTTCTGGACGGCGAGGACGCTCCGGTAATTGTCCTTCAGGATCATCTGGCTGCTGTCACCGATCCGTGATGTAGTGGCCATTGAAAGGATGCCGAGGAAAAAAAGCGCCGCGATGAGAGGGGTCTGGGCCATGAGCAGTTTTATCCGCAGGGTCATCCGGTTTCTCCCTTTTGGTCCGGTGTCGATATGATATAGAGGTCAAAGAATGCCGAATAACGAAGCATCCTGAAGAGGAACGACCTTCCCAGGATCATTTTCCACCAGGGTTCACGCGAATAACCCATGACGATGTGCTTCACTGAGTGGGAGTTCGCAAAATCCAGTATTGCCGTGACGGGGTCTTTTGCGCGGAGTTTCACGAACTCGGCACCGAGGTCTCCGGCCCTGTTTATGATATCGAGAAGGCCTCTCTGTGCCTGAGCGTCTATCCTGAGCGGGGATTCCCTGGGGGTTTCCACGTAGACGACAAACCAGTGGGTGTTGAGTCTGCCCGCCATACGGGAACCCCTGGATAGGAGGTTGTGGGCCTGGGGCGATGCCGATGCAACGCAGACCATGACCCTGTCTGAGGTAACAAGGGGCCCATCGGTCTTTTCATGTCCCCAGCCTTTTGAGATTATCCGCTCAATGTTCTCGACCACCTCTCTCAGGGTAAGCTCTCTCAGGGTATCGAGGTTCTCTTTTTTAAAAAAATGTTCCCGGGCCCAGGGTATCTTGTCCTCATCATATATCTTCCCCTCACGAAGGCGCAGCAGAAGGTCTTCTACGGTTAGGTCAAGAGTGACCACCTGGTCGGCCTGCTTGAGAAAGGGGTCCGGGATCGTCTCTCTGACCTTCACATCGGCAGCTTCCTTGACGAGGTCGTTGAGGCTTTCGAGGTGCTGGACGTTGAAGGCGCATATCACGTTGATGCCGGAATCAAGAAGCTCCAGAATGTCCTGGTAGCGTTTCCTGTTCCTGCATGTGGGCACGTTCGTGTGGGCCACTTCATCAACAATGGCCACCTGGGGGTGCCGGGCGAGGACTGCGTCGAGGTCCATTTCTTCCACTACGATACCTCGATATTCGTGTTTTTTCCGGGGTATCACCTTCAGTCCGTCTATAATGGCCGCCGTTTCGCTCCTCCCGTGGGTTTCGACAAACCCGACGACGATATCGACCCCTCTTTTTTGAAGGGTATGAGCCTCTTTGAGCATCCGGTATGTCTTGCCGACACCGGCGGCAAAACCAAGGTACACTCGCAGCCTGCCCCGCTTGGTTTGCTCAACGAGTTCGATGAAGTCAAGAGAGTCTGTCCTGTTCATAATAGTCACGGCCTTTTTTCACAATTATAGCACGTTACCGTGCTTTTCCAAATTGGCGGTCGAGGGCGATGTTCAGCAAAAGTACATTGACGCGCGGCTCTCCGAGAACGAAAAGGGTTCTGTTCTCCTCATTTACGCATACAACATCCTTTACCCTGTCCTGTGTTACCCTCCTGGCCTTTGCGATTCTGGGCACTTGCCAGAGGGCCCCCGGGATCGTCAGATGCGGGTCGAGGCCGCTGGCCGATGCGGTGACGAGTTCCACTGGAATGGGAAAGGGGGCATCCGGGTTTTCTTTTCGCAACCGTTCGATCTCCGCGGCGACCCGCTTTCGCAATTTTTCTGATGTTGGACCGAGATTCGAACCACCAGAGGAGGAGGCGTTGTATCCATCATCTCCCGCGGTGGAAGGACGGGGCTGAAAATATGCCGGATTCACGAATCTTTGGGCTATGAGCGTTGATCCCACAATGCGTCCGTTCTCGCCGGCAATGAAACTTCCATGTGCCTGTGAATGAAAAAGAAGACCGGAAACGGCGTTCATAAAAAAAGGATAGACAATCCCCAGGACAACCATTGAAAACACTGTAAACAAGAGTGCTGTGATCAGTTCTTTTTTCAAGGAAATATTTTTCATATGAACCCCAATGCCTTCAGGACCATGTCGATCGCCTTTATGCCTATGAATGGCACGATTATCCCTCCGACCCCATAGATCATAAGGGATCTTCTCAGAAGCGTCGCGGCGCCGAGCGGCCGGTATTTGACGCCGCGCAGTGCAAGGGGTATAAGGAGAATGATAATAACCGCGTTGAAGATAACGGCTGACAGGATCGCGCTTGCCGGCGACGTGAGGCGCATTACGTTCAAGGGTGCGATCTCGGGATATACGCCGGCGAACATTGCCGGCAGTATGGCGAAGTATTTGGCCACATCGTTGGCGATAGAGAAGGTGGTCAGCGTGCCCCTGGTCATGAGAAGCTGTTTTCCGACCTCGACCACCTCCAGGAGTTTTGTGGGATCAGAATCGAGATCGACCATGTTGGCGGCCTCCTTGGCAGCCTGGGTCCCTGTGTTCATGGCTATTCCCACATCTGCCAGGGCCAGCGCAGGGGCGTCGTTCGTGCCGTCGCCCGTCATCGCCACCAGTCTGCCCTTTGCCTGCTCCTCCTTGATGAGGGCCATCTTTTTTTCAGGGGTTGCCTCGGCGAGGAAACCGTCGACATTGGCCTCTTTTGCGATGGCAGCAGCCGTTCTGGGATTGTCACCGGTGACCATGACCGTTTTTATGCCCATCGCCCGGAAACGGTCGAACCGGTCACCTATACCTTCTTTGACCATGTCCTTTAGGTGGATGATGCCGAGGACATCTGCGTTCCTTGAAACCGCGAGCGGTGTTCCGCCGCCCTCGCTTATCCGCTCGGCTGTTTGACGGACCTGCGGCGAAACAGTGCCGCCTGAGCCCTCAACGAATGCGCATATCGCGTCAACCGCTCCCTTGCGGATCATGATGCCGTCAAAATCGCACCCGCTCATTCTTGAATAGGCGCTGAAAGGTATGTATTCGACCATTCCGTTGAGTTTTTTTTTAAATCCGGCCGTGTCATATTGCAAACCGATGAGAGAGACGATGGACCTGCCTTCGGGGGTTTCGTCGGAAATGCTTGCCTGAAAGGTCGACTCCGCGAGATCTTCCTGGGTCACGCCGCCCACCGGGATAAGCTCGCTTGCCATCCTGTTCCCCAGTGTGATCGTGCCTGTTTTATCGAGAAGGAGCGTGTCGATGTCCCCTGCCGCCTCAACAGCCTTGCCGCTCATGGCAAGGACATTCTTTCTGATGAGGCGGTCCATGCCCGCGATCCCTATGGCGGAGATGAGGCCGCCGATCGTTGTCGGTATGAGACAGACAAGGAGCGCTGCTATGACGGTAACGGAAAGAGTAATGCCCGAATACCTGGCCAGAGGAACAAGGGTTGCCGACACCAGGAGAAAGACAAGGGTCAATCCTACAAGCAGAATATGGAGCGCCACCTCGTTAGGCGTCTTCTGCCTTGAAGAGCCTTCCACAAGGGAGATCATCCTGTCGAGAAAAGAGCTGCCAGGATCCGTTGTTATCCTGACATGGATCTCGTCGGAAAGCACGCGTGTGCCCCCTGTCACGGCAGATCGATCCCCGCCGCTCTCGCGGATTACAGGCGCCGATTCTCCGGTCACAACGGATTCATCTACGGACGCGACACCTTCGATGACCTCGCCGTCACCAGGTATCACTTCTCCAGCCCGTATGACGACTATATCACCCCTGGCAAGTATTGTGGAAGAGACATCTGTTTCGATGCCGTCTTTTATAAGGTGGGCAAGGGTGTCTTTCCTGATCTTTCTCAGGCTTTCAGCCTGTGCTCTTCCGCGGCCTTCCGCCACCGCCTCCGCAAAATTTGCGAAAATGACGGTGAACCAGAGCCAGACGCTCACCGAGACCGTAAACCACAGCGGAGCGGAAGCGTGTCCCGAAGTGAGCATGTCACGAACAAAAAGGAGCGTCGTCACGGCACATCCGACCTCGACGATGAACATTACGGGGTTTTTGACCATGATGTGGGGCGACAGCTTCTTCAGGCTCTCGACGATGGCCTGCCGGAGGATATTGCCGTCAAAAATGGATATACTTTTCCTGGATCTTTTTGTCATTTTAGAACCTCCTGCCTGCCTGTGCCATGAAGTGTTCCACGATCGGCCCAATGGAAAGTGCCGGAAAGAAGGTGAGGGCACCGATTATGATAACGGCACCCGTGAGGAGGATCACGAAAAGGAATCCATCCGTGGGGAACGTGCCTGGACCGGGAGGGATATCTTTCTTTGCCGCCATTGAACCGCCGATGGCGAGGACGGGGACGATCATGAGGAACCTGCCGGCAAGCATGGCGATGCCAAGCATGATGTTCCACCAGGGTGTGTTCGCGTTGAGGCCCGCAAAGGCGGAACCGTTGTTTCCTCCGGCGCTGCTCGCTGCATAGAGGATCTGGCTGAGTCCATGGGGGCCGCCGTTGCTTACGGAACCGGCTCCATACGGAGCGGCGGCGGACCAGGCAGCCGTGATAAGGACGATCACCGGGAAAATGAGGATGTAAGCCATGGCATATTGCATCTCGCGGATCTCAATTTTTTTACCAAGATATTCAGGGGTGCGCCCCACCATGAGGCCTGCTATGAAAACGGCAAGGATTGCGTATATCAACATACCGTAGAGCCCGGCGCCTGTGCCGCCGAAGACGACCTCACCGAGCATGATATTTACAAGGGGGACAAGTCCGCCCATCGGCGTGTAACTGTCGTGCATGGAGTTCACTGCCCCGCAGGAAGCCGCCGTGGTGATCACGGTGAAGAGTGCCGATCCCGATGTGCCGAAACGCACCTCTTTCCCTTCCATGTTCCCCTGACTGTGATCAAGGGGCAACCCTGCCAGTATTGGGTTGGGGTGTGACTCCGCCTGATAGCAGGCGGCAGTGCCCGTCATGAAAAGGATCGCCATTGCACAGAAGAGCACCCATCCCTGCCGTCTGTTGCCCGACATCCTTCCGTAGGTATAGGTCAGGCCGGCAGGGATCAGGAAGATAAGCACCATTTCGATGAAGTTGGTAAGTGGCGTGGGGTTCTCGAAGGGATGGGAACTGTTGGCGTTGAAAAAACCTCCACCATTCGTCCCCAGTTCCTTGATGATTTCCTGCGATGCTACGGGCCCCATGGCAACACTCTGGCGGGTTCCTTCAAGGGTCACGATCTCGCGGTAGGGATTTATGTTTTGAATGACGCCCTGAGATACCAGAAAGAGCGCGCCAAGGAGCGAAAGCGGAAGCAGTACATATATGGTGCAGCGGGTGATATCGACCCAGAAATTACCTATCGTTGCAGTTTTTGCTTGGTTTGCCTTTCTGGTGAGGCCCCGTGCAAGAGCGAAGGCGACTGCAATTCCAGCCCCGGCGGAAAGAAAGTTCTGCCAGGCTAATCCCGCCATCTGGACGAGGTAGCCCATGGTCGACTCTCCAGGGTATGCCTGCCAGTTCGTGTTGGTGACGAAACTTACAGCGGTATTGAAGGCAAGCTCTGGAGTCACCCCTTCTAATGTTTGAGGGTTGAAGGGTAGGAAGAACTGGAGCCTTTGCAGGGCGTAAAGGGCAAGGATGCCGAAAAAGCTGAAGATGAAGAGCGAAAAGGCGTATTCCTTCCAGGTCTGCTCCTTGTTTTTGTCGACCATCAACGCGCGGTATACGAAATACTCTGCCGCACCGAAGATCCCGGGAAAGGGCTTTCTTTCACCCTCGAACACCCGGTAGAGGTAGTTCCCCATAGGCCGTGTCAGTGCGAGTATTACAAGGAAATAAAGGAATATCTGTGCCCAGCCGTAAACATTCATGACGCGCCCTTCTAAAAACGCTCCGGCCTGCACAGGGCGTAGACAAGGTATACGGCGAGCAGTAAGGATAAAACTGATCCGGCCAGGTATTCCATAGAAGTGTTCTCCTTTTCTTTTTAGTTTTTTCCGAAACGGATCATGTAAAGCCAGGCAATGATGAAAAAAACTAGTATTGCCAGAGCAAACAAATTATCAAACATATCGGCCCCATCCATAAGCATGACAGGATAACAGCAAACCGCATACCCTTGATCGGATATTGGTTAAAATAATGATATCGGTATGTTGTCCGGGCAGGGTTTGAAATTGGCATTGCAGAATGAAAGGCGCAGGCATCTTCGAATTGCAAATTGCAATAGGTAGGGGGTATGAGGGCCTTATGTTCCTTCGTATTTCTTTCGTTTGCGCCACAGCGTCGATGCGTCGACACCAAGTATGCGGGATGCCTCATCGAGGCTTGCAGATGAGGCTATTACGGAAACGATGTGCTCTCTTTCCACTTCTTCCAGAGAGTGCCTTCCTCCTATCCGTACACTGCTTGAAGCGCCGGGCCTTATCCTTTCGGGAAGGGATTCGGGCTCGATGATGATGGAGGGGCACAGGATGACAGCCCTTTCCATGGCGTTGCGAAGCTCCCTGACGTTTCCAGGCCAGTGATAGGAGAGAATGGCCTCCTGCGAGCTTGCAGACAATTCGGGGACCGTCTTCTTGGCATCCCGTGCAAAGAAAGCAAGGAATCTTTTTGCCAGGGGGATTATGTCTTGTTGTCTTTCCCTCAGCGGAGGCACCATAACTTCAATGACATTTATTCTGAAAAACAAGTCTTCGCGGAATTTCTGCTGACGTACCGCCTGTTCCAGGTCTCTGTTCGTGGCCGCCACGATGCGCACATCTGCTTTGCGTGTCCTTGTCTCACCAACACGCTCGAAAGACTTTTCCTGGAGGAACCTCAGGAGTTTGGCCTGAATAGCGGGGGATATTTCGCTTATCTCGTCAAGGAAGAGGGTTCCTCCTTCGGCCCTCTCTACCATACCTTCCTTGTCCTGTGTCGCGCCGGTGAAGGAACCCTTTGCGTGCCCGAAAAGCCCGCTGGCAAGAAGCTCTTCCGAGAGGGTGGGGCAGCTTATGGTAATGAAGGGACGGTTTGCGCGCGGGCTCTTTATGTGAAGCATTCTCGCGAGGATCCCCTTTCCCGTCCCGCTTTCCCCGCGTATCAGCACGGCCGCATCGGATGCCGATGCCTTTGTCAGGGTATCGACGGCGGCTGACATCTGCGCCGCACCGCTCTCGAGGCTGATCTCAGGAACGGTTTCTCTTAATCGGTCCTCCAGATCCGCCACCCGGTTTTCAAGCTCCAGTGTGCTTGTGATCTTGTCTATTACATGACGTATCTGGGATGGGGAGAAAGGTTTGGGAAGATAGTCTCTGGCACCAAGCTTTATGGCTTCCACGGCTGTTTCAAAAGTGGCGTAAGCGGTGATTATGATGACGGCGATACCGGGGGAGAGCGTAAGGATATGGGGGAGGAGGTCCATCCCGTTCTCGCTGCCGAGCCTGAGGTCAAGAAAAACGATATCGAACCTTCCCTGCTTGAGAGCGATCAGCGCGCCGTCGCCGCCGCCTACAGCGGTAACCCTGTGTCCCATCGTTTCAAGACAGATTGAAAGGGTGGATCGTATGTTCTTTTCGTCATCGACAATAAGAATATTTTTCATATGAAATACCTTTAGCACAAATATCTCCCCTCCACAAGGGTGCCAGGTTCGAAAGCGTACGGGTAATCTTTCTGCGAGCTGGTTTTGATTTGCCAGGTTCCCGTATTTTGTGTAGAATAGGATTCCATGCAGGACCATCTCAAGACGCGTTTCAAGATCTTCCTTGTCGTTTTTTTCACGGTTATGGTCTTCGGGACGCTTGGTTTCATGTATGTCGAGAAAAAATCCCTCGCCGATTCGTTCTATTTCGTGATCGTCACCATGGCCACCGTCGGTTACGGGGATATCCACCCGGTCACCGGCGGCGGAAAGGCCATCGCCATCGTAATCATTGTCATGGGGGTGAGCACCTTCCTTGGGGTCATCGCCAACGCGACGGAGATGATGCTCGCCAAGCGGGAGATGGAAGCCCGCATGCAAAAGCTCAATATGGTCATCGGCGTTTTTTTCAGCGAGGTCGGTGTTGGACTGCTGGACATCTTTTCACATTATGACCCGGAATTCGATTCCATACGGCCGGGCCTCATCGTCACCGCGAACTGGACAGACAGGGATTTTCAGAGGGCGATAAAGGATTCCCGGGACCACGCATTCGGCGTACGCATGGAAGTTGTGGACCTTTCCTCGCTCAAGGGATTTCTCATGGAGAGGCGCGATTTCCTTGTGCGGCTTCTCGAGAACCCCGTGCTCATGGAACACCAGTCCTTCACGGACCTGCTTCGTGCAGTCTTCCACCTCACCGAAGAGCTTGCTTATCGCAAGGGTTTCGAAGATATCCCCAGGGCTGACAGCGACCACCTGGCAGGCGACATCAAGCGCTCGTATCACCTCATTGTCGGCGAGTGGCTTGTTTACATGAAATATCTCAGGAACAACTACCCGTTCCTCTTTTCCCTCGCCATAAGGACAAACCCCTTTGACACAGGAAGGTCGGTGACGGTGAAGGGGTAAGAGCGGTCCCAACTGCTGCGGCATGCCCAAGGGTTGAGGGTAAACCTCACTGTTTGTTTTACCCCGTTCCGTTATGTCAGGATAAAACCCGATGATCTGCCCGATGGAGATGAGGCAACAAACCCCTTAGAGGCCCTCTTAAAGGCCCATCCCATGCTGACAGCAGGACGCTGCCGCTATCTTTTTTGTTCTTCCCGCAATTTCCCGGCGCGTCCCACCGCGTGGTCCTTGAGCAAGGGTGTACGGATTGTCCTGATGCCTGTTTCCCCTGCTTTTCGATCAGAGCGTACGGAAAATACGGGAAGGGACTACTTCTTCGATCCTTTCATGTTGTAGAAGACCATGCCCAGTACGAAGCCGAACATAACAATACCCGTGACGATCATGATAACGTTGAACATAATAACCCCCTTTTTTCGTTGCTATCAAATTAACTCCATAAAGGGGGTTCCCTCTGTAGCGCACACTACAATACCGGATTTTTCTGTAAATTTTTTTAATGCACTTGTTGAATTCGAAGAGCTGTCCTCGATGGGCCTTTTAACGTTCAAACGGTTCAAGCATCTCAAGCCGTTCGAGCCATTTATTTCAATATGTCCTGTACGACAAGCCAGTCGGGATCGGGGAAGCTGTATTTTCGGAGGTCTCCGGGCAAGACCCAGGCGATCTCGTCGTGGTCGTTAAGTACGATCTCACCGTGGAGATATTCCGCATGGTAGGCATAAAGCATGATGGCGGATTGACAGTTGAGGACGTGCTTTCTTGATGAGATAAGCCCTCCGACGGCGATGTCGATGCCAAGTTCCTCGCGGATCTCGCGTTTCAGGCACTCCTCGAGGGTCTCGTTGTCTTCCATCTTGCCGCCGGGGAATTCCCAGTTATGTCCCATGAAGGGGCTTTTTCGGCGAGCGATGAGTATTCTGCCGTCCTTTTCGATGACAGCGGCGGTGACGGGTATGTAATCGGGGTCGGTCATTTGTTCGAGGGTCTCCTCATAATGGTTTTTTCCGCAGGGCGATCCTGACAGCGAAACCTTTGTCGATCTTATATGTTTTTTCAATGCCGGTCACATAGGGATTTTTCTGCGAAAGGCCGGCTTCCAGTGTTTTGGTATCAAAGGTGATGACAAGGTCAATGGCGTTGTCCCCGTCATAGTCTATGGCTTCTTTCAGGACGGCCGGCCAGGGCGGCGCTCCATCCCAATTTATCTGTATGAAGCCGTCACGGCGCTCTGAAAGGAGGCCGTCGAAGACAGGGCGGTGAATGAGCGTCCTGTAGCTGCCGTGATCGATGGTTTTGACAACCTTGCCGCCTGTATATCTCGCTGACACGGTGATGCCTGTCGCGCGGACAAATGCCAGGCTGAGACGGTCCTGCCAGATGAAGGTGACAAGGACAACGACAAGGGCCGCCGCGGCCATTGTGTATCCAGTTGCAGATCTGAATTTCTCGATCATTCGATCCTTATCCTAATGCGTTAACGGCCTTCCCGATATTATAAGCCCCGCAATCCGAACTATCGCATTCTGGAAACTATGACCTGCCATGGTTGCCAGAAAGAGGAAGGCAGGGTAGAGAAAAAAGAGGCGCTGCACCTGCCGCCCCTTACCAATGACGGTTCCCTTGATGTGGAACGAAAGTGCCCCTTTCGGGCAGTTGTCGATGCACTTGCCGCATTTGATGCAGGTCATGCGCGTTTTGCCCATTTCGATCGTTCCTTCCGTTATTGAGAAGGTGGGGCAGATGTTGACGCACTTTTTGCATTTAATGCACAGGTCCTTATCCACGCGGACTTCAAAAGGATTTATCTTGTTCGTGAAGGATTGGAAGGCCCCGAAGGGACAGAAAAGCCCGCACTGGATACGTCGTTTGGAGAGAACGGGCAGCGCAACGACCAGTCCGGCAAAAAGTGAGATAAATAAGACCATTTGCAGAAGCGTTTTCACGGAAGTGACCTGAACGTATTCGGTGACGGTCTTGAAAGGGCACAGCCACTCACAATACGTGGGTGATAATATGGCCGCCGAAGTGAGGGCAATAGCGAGCAGGACCGCGAAGGGAAGATAGTGCCACTTTTCCCCGATATGTCTTATGAAAGGTCTTTTCAGGATGCGGGAAAAACCGTCGTCCCAACCGCCGAAAAAACAACCCCATCCGCAAAAGCCCCTACCCAGTGCGAGCGACGCACCTATCCACAGGATGAACATACTCGCGATCGCCGCGTAGATCCCGGTCATGGTCCCCGGGAAGATGATTGTCCTTGTAAGGGCTATGGGGATGATCGTCATGGGTATGACGATGTGACAGAAGGGGGTCTTGCATTCCAGGAGGTTTGATTCATCAATGGCCATGCTGCCGCGCACTTCGATATAATGCGTTATGAAAGAGAAGGTGAACACGGCTGCAAAAGTGATGAAGATTATAGCGCGCCAGCGGTCCGTGCGGCCTGTCCTGAGCATGAGAAAAAAAAGTGCGTTAAAAAAGAAATAAGTTGCGAAAAACGCGATGACATTTACGGGTCCATGGGGAAGTTTGCCCTCTGAGAACATTATGAATGTGAAGGCCATCATCGGGAGGGTAAAAAGAAGGGCCTTGAAACTGCTCATCTCTTCGAAATGATTTTTGCCGGGTTCTTTGGTCATTGCTTTATAGGTTTTTTATAACACCGATGAGAAGGACAAGACCAGCATAAAAATAGTAGAGGCCGATGATCCCGGCGGCGAGCCGGCCCACTATGGACAGGGCGCGAAGACCTTTAAGGGCGCCGATCAGCGGGAAGGGGAGGAAGAAGACCGATGTGCCGCAAAAGAAGAGCAGGAAAAACGTGACACTTCCCATCAGGCTTGTCTTCCCGAGGGCGGCGGTGAATGCCAGCAAAAAAGGCGGGCATATGGTGAGCCCCGTCAGAAGGCCAAGGGCGACGGGTGCGAAGGGGGGCCACAGTCTGTCAATGCGGGCGATGAGCCCCCCGCTGGTCCGCGCGGTGCAGACCGGGGCCGTTTTCCTGACGAAACCGTAGATGACAAGAAGGATGGAGAGGATGACATGGGAGCAGCCCACAACGGCATCCCGCGCGGTCGGGGAGCTTAAAAGGGAAGCCTGTAAGGCCCATGCCGCAACGGAAAAAATGAGATAGCCGGTAAGGCGCCCTCCGAGAAAACGGGCCACGATACCGGCATTTGCCGCTACGCCGGCCTGCTGCCCCAGCAGGTATGGCACGAGCACCGGCGCGCAGTACCCGATGCAGACGGTGCCGTTGGCAAGCCCGAGAAGGAACGCATCCATGGACAGGATGATACCACAGTACGGTATGGGGATAACAGGATGATAAATTTTTTGTCCGTTGACTTTGATCGTTCCTTTTAATAATATAGTCTATCACGGGCAGCATAAGCGGCAGATACGTATTGTCGGTAAAAAGATCAAGCGAATCCACAATATAAAAGATAGCCTGGTACACATAAAACTTTAAAGGCATCGCATTTGAAGAGTTGGAAACAAGGGAGGCCGAAGTGGTTATGAAAAAGTTTCTCATGGATATGGTCAATGACGATAAAAGCACGTACTATCTTGTGTCGTTTTTTGTGGCCGTGGCGATCCTGTTCTCCTTTTTATACTATTCGATAGTGCCGTTTTTTGAAGGACACCAGGCGCTGGCACACAACCTGCGGGCCTCGGATCGAGCGCTTCCGGCAACTTATTTGGACTGCTTCTATTTCAGCATCACGACGCAGACGACCGTGGGTTATGGCGATATCGTTGCCGCTTCCGTACCGGCAAAGGTGTGCTCAATCGTCCAGTCCGTGTTCGGCTATTTCTATCTCGCGTTCTCGATCGCCATATTTGCGTGCAAAGGCATCATGAGGTCAAAAAAGTTCGAACTGTTGTTGCGGGCTTATAAGAGGGATGTAAGGGGAATGAATGAGTATAGTGCGAATAATTGAACGCCTCGCGCATAAGCTGCCCTTTCGCGCGTGTGTTCTGACGGTTTTTTTTGTTCTTTTTTCAACGCCCCTGCTGGCAGCCGAGAACGGTGACGGCAGTCTTGTCAGCAGCGTCGGCATCGCGATAATCGCCGCCACGATCATGTCCTTTGTCGGCCACGTGTTGAAGCAGCCCCTCCTGCTTGCATACATCGCCGCCGGCGTGATGATAGGCCCGGGCATCGGTTTCGGACTGGTTACGAACCTGCACGACATCGAGACAATCGCCCACATAGGGCTCATACTCCTCCTTTTCCTGATAGGTCTCGAAATAGACATTAAAAAGCTCAGGGAATCGGGCAGATCGCTGATCGTCAGTGGTCTTTTCCAGTTCATCATCTGCGTCCTGCTGGGGATGGGTTTTTTCTATCTCCTCGGGTACGGTATCGGGGGCGGACGGTATGACCTGCTCTACCTTTCAGCATGCTGCGCCTTGAGCAGTACGGCCATCGTAGTTAAACTCCTGTACGGGAAATTCGAGATCGACACCCTGGCGGGCAGGATCACGCTGGGAGTCCTCGTGTTCCAGGACATATGGGCGATCATACTGCTGGGCATCCAGCCCAACCTTTCCAACCCCCAGGTGCTTATGATCCTGTTATCCTTCATCAAGGGGGCGGCGCTGGTGGCGGTGAGCCTCCTGCTCAGCAAATACGTCCTTCCCCGCCTGTTCCGGACGGTATCCAAGATCCCTGAGCTTGTGCTCGTTTCCTCCCTGGGCTGGTGTTTTTTTATATGCGGCCTGGCAGGCTATCTTGATCTCTCCCTTGAGATGGGCGCCCTCATCGCCGGGATTGCGATCTCGACATTTCCCTATAATATCGATGTCATGGCAAAGGTGGTCAACATCAGGGATTTCTTCGTCACCCTGTTCTTTGTGGGGCTTGGCATGCAGATCCCCAATCCCATGGGCAGCCCCGGCATCCTGGCCACTGCCGGGATTGTTTCCGTCTTTCTCATCTGTTCAAGGTTCTTTTCTATCTACCCCCTTCTATATTTTTTGAAAAACGGCAACAGGGTCAGCATCCTGACATCCATAAACCTTTCACAGATAAGCGAGTTTTCCCTCGTGATAACGGCCCTTGGCATGAAGGCCGGCCATATAGGCCAAAATGTGATGTCCGTGGTGATCTTCGTTTTCGTGATAACATCGGTTGTTTCGACCTACATGATAAAATACAGCGACAACCTGCAAAAAATGCTGAATGCCGTACTGCAGAAGATAGGGCTGAAGGATATCGGGGTGCATGCCGACGAGGGAAAAGAGGTATCGGGCAGAGAGATCGCGATTCTGGGGTTCCACCGCACGGCGAGCTCTCTTGTGAGCGAGATAATGAGCATGGACAAAAAGGCGCCTCTGGCCCGGCTGAAAGACAGGATCGTGGTGGTCGATTTCAACCCCGAAGTGCATTCGATGCTCCAGACAATGGGCATCAAGGTGATTTACGGGGACATAGGCCACATTGACACGCTCCACCATGCAGGCATACACGATGCAAAGCTGGTTATCTCCACGATATCGGACAGTATACTGGTCGGTACGGACAACCTGAAGTTTATACGGCACATCAGGAACATCAACCCCCATGCGAAAATTATCGTTACCGCCGAAAGCGCTCAGGGAGCCCTGAAGATGTATGCCGAGGGGGCCGACTATGTTTTCCTCCCGAGGATACTCACGGCGCGGCACCTTGTCCTGATGATCGGCCATGTCCTGTCGTCCGATCAGTCGAAATTTAAGAAAATGGTGGACAGCGAGATAGGATCGCTCAAGTGGCGTGATGAAATAATACCGTAAGCGTGTGTTTTGCGGGGGCACCTTTTTTGCCGACGACCGGCACGGCTTTGCGGCGCGCGGCCGCTCCTTCCCCTTTCCAATGGTCAAAGCCGGGTCTTCTGATGCTCCTTGAATATGCCGACCTTTCCGTACTGCCCGTCATAACCGGGCTCGATCGTCACATCGCCGGAGCGCACACGCGCAATGGCTTCGGCCACATCCGGGTGACCCGCTCCGACGATATCTTCCGCGGATGTTTCCATGAGAATGGTAAGTTCGTTGCCGAGCTTTTCAAGAAGGTCGAAGTACGCCCTGTCGACCTTTTTTGCCTGGACACCGACCCCAAGGGTATCGGCGATGACCTCCCTGAGAGGGACGAGCGACCGATATGGCCTTGCGCCGTCTGGCACTGACCCGCCCGGCCTGTCGGCAAGCGCGGCCACCCGGTGGAGCACACCCAGGGTCGCCTTTTTCCCACAGACAGGACATCTCATGCCCGCCGCGACCGTTTCTTCCGGCGCCATCCTCACCTTGCATGACCGGTGCCCGTCATAGTGGTACTTGCCTTCCTCGGGGAAGAACTCGATGGTCCCTTCAAAACCTTTTTTGGTTCTTATGGCATCCGCAATGGCGTCGAAGGAAAGGTCGGTATTGAAGATGTTCGCTTCCCTACCGATCTTTTGAGGTGAATGGGCATCGGAGTTGGAAAGAAGGGTCAGCTGGTCGAGGGCGGACAACCGCCAGTTCATTGAGGGGTCCGAAGAGAGGCCGGTCTCGATGGCGCGGATGCTTGGTGTGAGCTCTTCGAAGCACTCCTCCAGCGAATCGAAGCCGGAGGCCGAGCCGAACACGGAGAAGTGCGGCGTCCAGACATGAGCGGGTACGAACAGGGCACCGGGGCATTCGTCGATGACGATCCCGAGCAGTCTCTTTGCGTCGAGCCCGAGGATGGGCCTTCCGTCGGAGGAGATGTTGCCGATCTTCGAAAGCCTGCCCTGCAGGCGAAGGGCGCTCTCCATGTCATTAACGAGAACAACGCAATGGACCTTCCGGGTTTTCCCATTTTTACTGTAGATGCAGCTTATTTCGGCACTCATGAGAAAGAAAACATCCGCTCTGCATGAGGCGGGTATGTCGTCACCGCGGAACTCTTCGCGCAGCGCGAAAAGTCCATTGCCTTCAAAGTCGAGCTTGCGCCCGAGTTCCCTGAACCAGCCGGGATGGGTGAAATCCCCGGTACCGATGACCGTAACCCCCTTGATCTGCGCCCACCTCCAGAGACCCTCCGGCGTGGTGCCGGGGCTTGTGGCGATCGAGTAATGGGAATGAATATGGAGGTCGGCAATAAAGCGCATTGATCGGTGTCCGTTTCGTCCCATACGATACCACCGAACGTCCGGGCTTTACAAGGGAACTATCCTAACCTTATTGACACATTGTTGAAATAGAGTTGTTAAACCCGGAATTTTATGACTATTGAAAAGATGTGACATAATTGATATCTTTTCAAATTGCGACAAATGATCTTAAAATCTATAAATTATAGATATATTGACAGGGGCTGAAATGGACATCCAACCTCGATGCTATGATAAAGTTGTACAGATGATCAATAAAGGGGTTGATATCCCGAACCCGTTGACCATAGACATAGGCGGCGAGGTTAACGTCGACCAGATATCCGGAAAGGGTGTAAGGATCTATCCCGGGTGCAGGATCTATGGCGAAAGGACGGTCATATCGGCCGGATCGAAGATCGGTTATGAAGGGCCGGCGACAATAGACAATTGCCAGTTGGGGCCCTCTGTTGAGCTCAGGGCCGGATATTTCAGCAAGTCCGTTTTTCTGGAAAAGGCAAACATGGGTCTGGGGGCGCATGTGCGTGAAGGATGCATCCTTGAAGAAGAGGCCAGCGGCGCGCATTGCGTGGGCATAAAGCAGACCATTCTTTTTCCCTTTGTAACGCTTGGCAGCCTGATCAATTTCTGCGATTGCCTTATGGCGGGAGGGACAAGCCGCAAGGACCACAGCGAGGTGGGCAGTTCCTATATCCATTTTAACTTCACGCCGGACGGGGACAAGGCCACGGCATCGCTTATCGGCGATGTCCCGAGGGGCGTGATGCTCAACCAGCCTGCCATTTTTCTCGGCGGCCAGGGGGGCATCGTGGGCCCTCTGCGCATGGGGTACGGGAACGTGGTTGCGGCCAATTCGGTGCTCAGGAGTGATTTTATAGAAGACAACAAGCTCATTGTCGGAAAAACGTACTCCGCAAAGACGATTGGTTTTAAGCCAAGGGCATACGCGAACATCCGCCGCATCGTTGAGAGCAATATCGTCTACATCGCGAACCTCATGGCCCTTGAACAGTGGTACATACATGTAAGGCGCCCATTCTTTGATTCCCTGGAATTCGGCGGACTCATCTTTGCCGGACTGCTCGATAAGCTGGCAATCGCGAAAAAAGAGCGAATGAAGCGCTTGCGGATATTGGCGGAAAAAGCAAAGACATCTTCAGAAAACGAGGCGTACGCGGCAGGGAGGAACGAGCTTCATGAGAGGTTTGCGGAGATAGAAGGGCTGTTTGCGGCAACGTTGGAAGACAGTGCCGTGGAAAAATGCCGCGACGATTTTCTCTCGACCTCGGACGTGGCGGGAAAGGCAAACGGGACAAACTACATAGACGCCGTCCAGGGTTTTGATGCCGGTACCTCGGCTAAAGGAGTGGTATGGCTCCAGGGGATCGTCAATCTCTATTGTGAAAAGGCGAAGGTGATGATACCGTCATTGAACATGTTCGGTAAGTGATTTTATGTGCAATAAATAATAATTAGAAAGGACCATTATGGGTAAACTCTTTGGTACTGATGGCGTCAGGGGGGAAGCGAACCGCTATCCGATGAATGCTGAAATAGCTTTTGCCATAGGACAGGCAGTGGTCTATGTGCTGAAAAAGACACATAATCGTCCAAAAATAGTTATCGGGAAGGATACGCGCATCTCAGGTTATATGCTTGAGAGCTCGCTGGAATCGGGGATCACTTCAATGGGCGGATACCCTTATTTGCTGGGAGTCCTGCCGACCCCGGGGATAGCTTTTGTCGCCCAGAGCATGCGGGCCGACGCGGGCATCGTGATCTCCGCATCGCACAACCCATACCAGGACAACGGTATAAAGATCTTTTCAGGCAGCGGTTTCAAGCTGTCGGACGAACAGGAAGAGGCCATAGAGGACCTGATGCTGAGCAATACCCTTCACACCCTGGTACCGGCGGTCAGGGACATGGGGCAGGCATACCGCCTGGATGACGTGCACGGCCGCTACATTGTTTTTTTAAAAAATACCTTTCCCAGGGACCTTTCCATTGAGGGAATGAAGATCGTGATAGACGCCGCCAATGGCGCCACCTATAAAGTTGCCCCGGACGCTTTCTGGGAACTGGGCGCGGACCTGGAGGTCATCCACAATACCCCGAACGGCATCAACATAAACGATAAATGCGGTTCGCAGTACACGGATGACCTGAAGAAGAAGGTCGTTGAAAGCGGAGCGGCGATAGGTCTTGCCTTTGACGGCGACGGTGACCGCCTGATAGCAGTCGATGAAAAAGGGCGGGAGATAACGGGCGACCAGATACTGCTCATATGCGCGAAGGCCCTTAAGGAACAGGGCAGGCTGAAAAACGACCTCCTTGTCGGTACCGTAATGAGCAACCTGGGACTGAGGGTCGCCTGCAGGAAATACGGCTTCAAATATCACGCGTCCAATGTCGGAGACCGTTATGTACTTGAGGATATGATGCGGCTGGGGAGCGTGATCGGCGGAGAAGAATCGGGCCACATGATATTCCTTGATCACCACACAACCGGTGATGGCATCATTACCGCCATGCAGCTTATCGCTGCCATGATAAGATCGGGCAAACCCATTTCGGAGCTTGCGGGGCTGATGGATATCTATCCCCAGAAACTGATCAATGTGGATGTGAAGAGCAAACCGGACATCTCAACAGTGCCCCAGATCACCAGGGTGATAGAGGCGGTGGAAAAAAAGCTGGGGGACGAGGGACGTGTCCTTGTCCGTTATTCCGGCACCCAGAGGATGTGCAGGGTGATGGTCGAAGGGCCGTCTGACGAGGTGACGGAAAAGCACTGCAAAGAGATCGCGGACGTAATAAGAAACATGCTTGGCTGAAAAGTAAAATGCCCGACCTTGAAGATTCCATCGTTGATCTCATAAGAACAAAAGGACCGCGCACGGGGTTTGAGATCCAGGCAGATATAGATGCCGACAGTCTCATGATTTGGAAGACATGCAGGGTTTCCGGAAAGCTCCAGGTTCGGACTTTGGGAAAAAGATGGATGAGGCTTGACCGCCATGTGGACGGTTTTGCCCGCCTTTCCCCTTCAATTCTAAGGGAATTCCTTACGTATACGGTCGTGGGCCTCATCGGCGACACGGAAATGATCGAAAAAAGATGTGTTGAGGTGGCCGACCGGACCCACAAGATAAGCAAGTTCAAGTTTGAACTCGCACGGCAAATGGTTTCCGGGGTCATGGAGGAATTCGAGGGTGCCGCGCAAAAGGGGCACCAGATATGTTTTATAATTGCCGGAGACATAGTCTATAATATGGCCCATGATGTGCCAAGGCCGGAGCGCAGCACCGGCAAGCTTGTAAGAGGTTCGGATATCGACCTCGTGGTCGTCGTCGGCGATGACCTGCCTGTTGACGATATCCACAGGCTTGATGAGCTTATTTACCGGAAGAAGTACAGGATGCTCATCAATCCATCGGTCAATGAGGAAGTGGACTACAAAATAAAACGGCTGGGTCTCATCAGGGAGCAGGCGTGTTTTGATGACTTCAAGCGCATGGTGGCGATCAAGATCCTCCACGAGGGGCTGCTGCTTTATGGGAGCGAGGACGTATACCGCGCCGTCAAGGAGATAATACGGGAAAAGGGGCTTGCGGAAAGACTGGGTGAGCTTGAAGGGCTGGCAAGAGTTTTCAGGGACAAGGCGGAAAGGTCCATACTGGACGGCAGCCTGGATAAGGAAACAATACGGGAAACACATCTTTTTTATTCTGCCGAAGAATTTGAAGAATTTGAATGAATTGTGACAGGGCAGGAGGGGTGTGAATGGAAAAGTCATACGGGCCCGCTCAAAAATGCCCGCATTGCGGCGGCGGCAACATTGTCAGCGGCGTAAAGGTCGATCAGACTGCGGATGCGGGAAGGATCGGACTTGCCTACAAGACCAAATTTGCAGTGATCGCCACCGAGCCGTTCTATGCCGATGTATGCGATGATTGCGGGACCATCGTGCGGGTCTATGTGAAAACCACGGGCAAAAACTGGTACACGAAGTGAGAGTGATGCGGCCGTGCCGGACTCAGCGGCCGTCGGCGTGTTTCAAGAACTCCCTGATGCTCCCGACGTAGGCATCAGGCTCTTCGAACATGGCCATGTGTGAGCTGTTCTCAAAGATCCGCAGGGTTGAGCCGGGTACGTGCGAGCGGTACCAGGCAGTCGCCTCAGGTGTGGCCTCGTCGTAGCGCCCGGCGGTGAAAAAAGTCGGCACCTTTATCTCGTGCAGCCTCTCAACCCGCTCGTAGGTCTTCAGATTCCCCGTCGGATAGAACTCGCTTGGCCCCCACATGATCTTGTATACAGCCGGGCTTGACATGTCGAATGACTGCAGAAGGTCTTTCGGCCAAGGATCGAGACGGCACAGGTGGCGCTTGAGATACTCCGCGACCGCCTGTTCGTATTCCTTTGAATCCGTCGTTCCCGCTTCTTCGTTCTTCCTGATGGCCCTTCGAGCCTTGTAAGGGAGCTGTTCGACGAAGACCCGGGCGTCTTCCACCCACCTTTTCACGCTCAGGCACGGGCTTGCAAGCACGAGGCCCTTTACGCCTTCCGGTTTCGTGAGCATGTAATCGACGGCGAGCATGGTGCCCCATGAGTGGCCGTATATGTGGACCTCTTTGAGCTTCAGCGCCCTGCGCACCTGGGCAAGTTCTTCCACGAACCTCTCGATGCGCCAGAGGCCTCTGCCTTCCGGACGGTCGGACCGCCCGCAGCCGAGCTGATCGTAGAAGATCACGGGTCTGTCGAGGGCAAGCTTCTCGAGCGGTTTCAGATAATCGCTGGCGCTTCCCGGGCCGCCGTGGAGGAGTATGACGGGGGTCCTGTCGCCGGAGCCGACGATGCGGTACCACACCCTGCCGCCGGTGACGTCGATGAACCCCTCGCGTACGGCGAAGCCGGAATTTGTCGAACATGCCGCGAGAGACAGGACGGCAACGAAAAGAAGGCATGCCCATAGCGCTTTTTTTATGTATTGTCTTTTTCGCCGCCCGTAATTGAAATCCATTGTTTTCCTCCCTGTGCATATATAACGGTTGAGGCGCCGCCCTGTCAAGGGCTCGAAGGCGCTGGTCTTCTTGATTTTTAACCGCCCCTCATGTTAATCTTCCCCGTCCGCACAAAAATCGTTTTTTCTCAGGAGGCACACACCATGGGGCTGCGTTATGACGAGGTGAACGAGCACGTCCTCGACCTGCTTAAAGAAGTGAGATCACAGGATTTCCCGGAGTTGAAGAACGCGAAGATCAAGGTCCTTTTCGATCTGAAGAAAAGAAAATCAGGGGGTCTGATCGTCCTTGCAAGGATAATCAAGACGAACGACCTCATGCGCCATCTTACCAGGCAGAAGGCGGATGTCACAGAGGGTTATGACTATATCATCACTATCGATAAAAAATGCTGGGACAACATCACAGACCTGGACAGGGTGAAGATACTGCGCCATGAACTGAGGCACACCTTCTTCGATATCGAATCCGAGGAGAACCCCTACAGGCTCCTCAATCACAGTATATCCGACTTCTACGAAGAGGTGGAGATAAACAAGAACGACCCGCGCTGGCGCGAGCGGGTGGCCACACTCACCGAGGATATCTACGAACAGGAAAAAGAGGCCCGCATGGAAAAGAAAAGAAAAAAGAACTAAAAAGACAGGTGTTCGATTACCGATTGATAGTTTGCCTTGCCTGTGTTATTTCTATCGCATGCCGAAAAAGACGAAGGGCACGGCCGGTGGTAAAGAGGCCGCCGAGCAGGAAAGGCTCGAAGAGGCGCGGGAGAAAAAGGCGCCATGGAAAAAATGGGGACCCTACCTGAGCGAGCGGCAGTGGGGAACCGTACGGGAAGACTGCAGCGATTCGGGGGATGCCTGGGATTACTTCACACATGACCAGGCCCGTTCCCGTGCATACCGGTGGGGAGAGGACGGTTTGGGAGGGATCTGCGACGACAGGCAGGTCCTCTGTTTCGCGCTGGCCCTCTGGAACGGGAAAGACCCTATCCTGAAGGAACGGCTGTTCGGTCTTACCAACAGCGAGGGCAACCACGGCGAGGATGTCAAGGAATATTATTTTTATCTCGACAGCACCCCCACGCATTCATACATGAAATTCCTCTACAAGTACCCCCATAAGGCCTACCCTTACCCGGACATCGTGGAGACGAACCGCGGGCGTTCCCGGGCACAGATGGAATATGAGCTTATCGACACGGGGATCTTCGAAGACGACCGGTACTTCGATGTTTTTGTGGAATATGCCAAGGCCGCCCCGGAAGATATACTGATCAGGATCACCGTCTGCAATCGGGGTCCCGATCCGGCGCCTGTCCATGTATTGCCCACACTGTGGTTTCGCAACACCTGGTCATGGCCGGGGGGAGGATCAAGGCCATATCTCGGACCCATTGAAACACAGAAGCACCGGGCGGTTCAGGCCCATCATACCGATCCTCTCTTCCAGGGGGCCATATCGGATTATATCCTCCGGTGCGACGGCGATCCGGTTCTTCTTTTCACGGAAAACGAAACCAACAACGAACGTATTTTCGGCACGCCTAATGCCGGGCCTTATGTGAAAGACGGCATCAACGACTGCGTGGTGCATGGAAAGCGGGCGGCGGTGAATCCTGAGAAGACGGGGACCAGGGCATCCGCGCATTACCGTCTTGAAATAGCCGCCGGTGACTGCGCGGTCATCAAATTGAGGCTCTCCGCCGCGTCAACGGCCATCAAAGGGGGCGCCTTCGGCAGCGCCTTCGACGGGGTCTTCTCGGCGCGGCTTCGCGAGGCCGACCTGTTCTACCGGTCGGTGACCCCCCCTGATGCCGGCGAAGATGCTGCCAGCATTATGCGCCAGGCGCTGGCCGGGATGATGTGGAGCAAGCAGTATTATTATTTTGATGTCAACGTGTGGCTCAAGGAGCACAACGCGCATCCGCTGGATGCCGGCAGCCGTCCGTTCCGGAACAAGGAATGGTTCCACATGGTCAACGATCACATCATCTCCATGCCCGACAAGTGGGAGTATCCATGGTATGCCGCCTGGGACCTGGCATTCCATTCCGGCCCCCTTGCCCTGGTTGATACTGACTTTGCCAGGGAACAGCTTGATCTCATGCTTCAAACCGACTACCTCCATCCCAGCGGCCAGATCCCTGCCTACGAGTGGAACTTCAGCGATGTGAACCCGCCGGTACACGCGTGGGCAACGCTTTTTCTTTACCGGACAGAGCAGGCCCTGCACGGAAAGGGCGATATTGACTTTCTGAAACGTTCCTTTGCCAAGCTCATGCTGAATTTCACCTGGTGGGTCAACCGCAAGGACCGCTTCGGCAGGAATGTCTTTGAAGGCGGTTTCCTCGGGCTCGACAACATCGGCGTTTTCGACAGAAGCGCGCCCCTTCGCGACGGGGGACACCTGGAACAGGCTGACAGCACGGCATGGATGGCCTTTTTCTGTCAGAACATGATCGAAATGAGCATGGAACTGGCCCTGTACGACCCTGCCTACGAAGACCTCCTCTACAAATTCCTCGAACATTTCCTGTGGATCGCATCAGGGATCAACCGTGCGGGCGATGACGGTATGTGGGACGAGGAGGATGGCTTTTATTACGACCTGCTCAGGCTGCCCGACTCAAGCGCGCAGCGGCTTAAAGTACGTTCCATGGTCGGGCTCATACCGCTTTGTGCCGCGACTGTCATCGAAGCAGGTCAAAGGGACCGGATGCCGCATGTGAGCGACAGGTTGACAAGGCACCTTGAGCGTATGCCGGAGCTCTTCCGGAGCATTCATCCCACCGGGCCGGGTCACAGGGGTGTTGCCGACCGCGGGATCCTCGCCCTGATAAATGAGCAGAGGCTGCGGAGGATCCTTGCCCGGATGCTCGACGAAGATGAATTCATGAGCCCATACGGTATCCGGGCCCTCTCGCGCTACCACCTGGAGCACCCGTATGTCATCCATGTGGACGGAGAGGAATACCGGGTCCAATATACTCCCGCTGAGTCGGACAGCGAAATGTTCGGCGGGAACTCGAATTGGAGGGGACCCGTTTGGATGCCCGTCAACATTCTCATCATCCGGGCGCTCCTCCAGTATTATCGTTACTACGGTGACAACTTCAAGATCGAATGTCCCACGGGGTCCGGCAGGATGATGAACCTCTTCGATGTGAGCCGGGAGATCTCGGACCGCCTGACCCGGATATTCCTGCGCGACGGCAGCGGCAGGCGCCCCGTTTACGGAGGCACGGAAAAATTCCAATCCGACCCTCACTGGCGGGACAATATCCTTTTTTATGAATATTTCCACGGGGACAATGGCGCCGGTCTGGGTGCGAGCCACCAGACAGGATGGACGGGAATCGTGGCAAAATTGATCCAGCTTTTCGGTTACGTCGACGCGCGGGCCATGCTCGAATCTGACAGCACCAGGGTGTTTGTGGGGAAGACGCCCTCATCGGGCGAAGCATGAGGCCCTTACCCGGGGATCCGCTGATATATGAGATCAACACATGGGTCTGGCTTGATGAGCTCAGCCGGAAGGCCGGGCGCAAGCTGACCCTCGCGTCGGTTCCCGACGGGCAGTGGGAAAAGATCGCGGCGACAGGTTTTGACGCCGTCTGGCTCATGGGGGTCTGGGAGCGAAGCCCGGAAGGTATCCGGATCTCCATGGCGAACGCCGGCCTCCTGGCCGACTTTCAGCGGGCCCTGCCTGATTTTGAAGAACGGGACAATGTTGGTTCTCCTTACTGTGTGCGGCGTTATGCGGTCGATGCCCATCTGGGAGGCAAAAAGGCCCTGGCCCGGGCCAGAGAGAAACTCGCCGGCCTGGGATTGGGCCTTATTCTGGATTTTGTACCCAACCACGTGGCGCCCGATCACCCGTGGGTTTTCGATCATCCCGGCTTCTTCATTCAGGGAGACGAAGGGGATCTTGCCGGCGATCCCGCGTCATTCTTTGCGGCAAACGGCAGGGTGTTCGCCTGCGGCCGTGATCCCTTTTTTCCGGCCTGGCCCGATGTGCTGCAGTTGAACGCATTTGACAAAGGGCTGCGCCGCGCCGTCATCGGGACCATCCTGGATGTTGCCGGACAGTGCGACGGGATACGCTGCGACATGGCCATGCTCCTTATGAATTCCATCTTCGCCAAGACGTGGGGAAACCGCGGGGGGGCCATTCCCGGGAAAGATTACTGGCCTGAGATCATTTCTGCAGTCAGGAAGAAATACCCCGAATTTCTTTTCATTGCCGAGGCATACTGGGACCTGGAATGGAAGCTGCAGCAGCAGGGGTTTGACCTGTGCTACGACAAGCGCCTCTACGACCGCCTGCGGCACGGCCCGGCGCAAAACGTGCGCATGCACCTTTGCGCTGACCTCCCATACCAGGAAAAACTGGTGAGGTTCATCGAGAACCATGACGAGCCCCGCGCACACGCGGTGTTCGACCCCTTGAAAAACAAGGCCGCGGCCCTGACCGCTTTGACACTGCCGGGCGCCAGACTCGTTCACGAAGGCCAGATGGAAGGGAGAAAAGCGCGCTTGCCTGTCTTTCTGGCGCGGCGCATCGAGGAGCGGCCGGACCCTGAATTGCTGACGTTCTACGAACAGCTGCTCGGAGCGCTGCGTCATGGGGACTTTATCCGGGGAACGTGGCAGTTGTGTTCATGCACCGGCTGGCCGGACAATGGAAGCTGCGAAAACCTGGTTTCCTGGTGCTGGCAGAAGGGTCAGTCGCGCTGCCTCATCGTGGTAAACCTCTCCAGCAGGCCTTCCCAGGGTCTGGTCAGGGTCCCCTGGGATGATATCACGGGCAGGGTCTGGCATCTCAAGGATGTTTTCACATCTGAGGTCTATGAACGTTCACTGGACGGCGAAGGGCTCTATGTGGAGCTGGGGCCCCGGGGATACCATTTCCTGGAAACGCATTAGAACTTTCCAGCCGTACCGGAAGCCTGAATGAAAAAAGAAGGGTCCCGTCACCCGTCTTCAGATCGCCTCTATCGTTGAAGGCGGTTTCGAGGCAATATTGTAAGTCACGCTGACCACCCCGGGAACTTCCCTGCAGATCCTCGCAGCGATCCTTGTGAGCTTCGCGAAAGGCAGGTTCGTCGGTGTCGCCTTCCGGGCGTCTATGGAATCCCAGCATCGCACCTCTATCTGCCGGCCGAAGTCCCTCCTGCCGTCGCGCATCCCGGTCATCCTGTCCTCGTGAAGGATGGCCAGGTATTGGAACGCCTTCACCTTTTCCAGCTCCTCCTCAACGACGACCGTTGCGAGCCTGACAATCTCGATCTTTTCAGGGGTGATCTCGCCGACGACCCGGGCCGCAAGCGCGGGGCCGGGGAAGGGTATCCGTTTGTACATGGACGCCGGAAGTCCAAGCGCCGAACCCACCTTGCGTACCCCGTCCTTGCGGAGCTGCACCAAGGGCTCGAGGATGCCGTACCCGAAGGCCTTTTGGGGATCAATACCGAGCTGTTCGAAGACATTGTGCTGCCTCTTGATGCCCGCCACCGTTTCATCGACATCGGTAAGGATCGTTCCCTGCAGGAGATACTTTGCCTTGCTTTTTGTGACGAGCTTGCCGAAGACGTCCTTGTAGAAGGTCTGTGTGATGGCCTCACGTTTTTGCTCAGGGTCGGTAAGGCCCTTCAATGCCTTGAAGAATTTTGTTTTTGCGTCGAGGATCTCGATGGAAACGCCGAGCTTTTTGAATATCGCTGCGATCCGCTCGGGTTCGTCCTTGCGCATGAGGCCGTTATCAATAAAATAGGTTTTCAGTTTGTCGCCAAGCGCCTTGTGTCCCAGCATGGTGACGACCGATGAATCGACCCCGCCCGAAAGGGCGTTGATGGCCACACCCTTGCCGACGGCAGCCCGTATCTCTTCCACTTTTTCATCGATGAATCTCTTTACGTTCATTCCCTTTGCCTTGATCTCTCCTGCGCCTGCCATAGCAATCCTCCTTTTTAATTAAAAACGGGTAATGGGTTATAGATCATGGGTGATAGGAAAGATAGTTTGAAAGTTTATGAAGCGTTCGAAAGTTTGTGAATCGATTAAAAAAGGAAGAGGGGTTTCCTGCCTCTCCACTTTCAAACGTTCAAACTTTCAAGCCGTTAAACTTTTCTTCTCATCACCCATGACCTGAATCTTTATGATCTTCTTTCAATCTTATGGCGCCGTAATTCGCCGCACCCCAGAGGCCGCTGTCCTCGCTTAATATGAGCCGGACGGGCACCTTTCCAAGCATCGCGCCGAAGTGCTCAGAGTTGTTGAACTCCTTTCTGAAATGGTCGTTGACCACCAGAAAGGGATTTTTCATGGCCACGCCGCCCGCGATGAAGAGCCCTCCCGTGGCAAGGACGGTAAGGGTGTAATTGCGGCACGCACGCGCGTAGAAACGGGCGAACAGGGCCGTTGTCTCGGAATCGGGCACGATCTCCTGGACAATCTCTCTGGGAGCAAGTTTTCTGCCGGTCAGAAAGGCGTGAAGATGCGACAGGCCCGGCCCGGATACAACCAGATCGCCGTATGGATAGGCCGCGCCGGTTGCCTTGAGGAGATAGTCCTGGTAGGCGCTTTCAGTCTTTCCGTAAAACGGGAAACATGCGTGACCGGCTTCGGAGGGAACGGCGGTGAAGCCGCCCAGGTCGTCCGTTGCAAGGGCGCAGTGCCCGAGACCCGTCCCGGCCCCTATCACCGCCATTGCGGCGCCTTCTTCCCTGTGTCCCTCCTGGACGATCTTCTGTTCTGTCTTGTCTTCCAAGGGGCAGGCATATGCCTGGGCGACAAAATCATTGATGAGGAAGATCTTTTTATCCGGGAAACGCTGCCTCAGGCCGGATATGTCCACCGCCCAGGCCACGTTCGCAAGCTTTGCCCGGGTGTTTCCCTCCACCGCTCCCGGAACGGCGAACACCGCCGCGTCCCATTTTCCTGACGATACCATGGGACCCTCTTCCTGCCGCACTTTTCCGACAAGGTCGTCAAGAGAGGAGGTTTCGACGGTCTTCAGCTGCAGTTTGCCGATGAATGAGAGCCTGCCCGTGTCGTCAAGCGTGAAATGCGCGAAGCGGCTGTTTGTCCCCCCAATGTCAACAGCGATGATGTTATTCATTTTCTTCCTCTCTTTGCCGCCACACAGAGGACGTAGTCATGAACGACAGGGTAATCCCTTGCGGGTTTGTTCTTTTCGACGAGCAAGGCCTTGAACCGCCCCTCCATTTCGCTTCGTCTCACAGGGTCTATGGCGTCGTAAAAGGCCGTCCCGGCGCCGGAGCGGAGCAGGTGTTCAAGCACCCCGCCGGGCGATGTGTATGTGAAGGTTATATGTCCCTCGGTGAGTTCTTCGGGAAAAAGGCCGTTTTCCTCGAGAGCGGCCTCCACCTGCCCCCTGTTTTCGGGGAAGTCGAAGTGAACCTTCTTTTGCAGAACCGAAAGGTCTTCGGCGACAAGCTCGCGGAATATTCCGATCTCCCGGGCGGGGGAGTTCTGTCTGTGAACGACGAAGGCAAGACGTCCGCCATCATTGAGAGAAGAGGCGGCGGCGGTAAAAAAAGGCCTCAGCGGGATATATCCCAGGACCCAGCTGCTGAAGACAAGGTCGAAGGGACCGTGTCCGGGCATTATCTCAAGCGCGTCCCCGTGGATAAAGCGGACGTTCCTGTGACCTTCTGACCGGATGCGTACCTTCGCAACCCCTATCATCCCCTTTGAGATATCGGCGGCAACGATACGGCATGAGGGTTTCAGGGCCCCTGCGAGAAGGGCCGTTGCGTAGCCGGTTCCGCAGCCTGCTTCGAACACTCTCCCGCAGTGCGCGGGAATGATCTTTTTCACCAGATGCTCTATGGGCCCTTTGGCCTCAGAGAGCCAGAAGGCGTCATAGTCATCGTGTATCCTGTCGTATGCCGCCCGCAGCTCCTCGCGTCCGACGCTTGATAAGGCCTTCTTTTTGACCCTGAAGAACAACGGCATACCATGCCTGGAGGGAAGATGTTCCCGGCAAAGCTCTTCGGAGATATGACGCTCGGCGGGAAGGGGAATATCGGGGATATGCCCGCTGAGGACGTGGCCCGCACATAAGGTGCGGGGCCTTGCGAAGTGTTTTCCCATCCGCGAAAGTATCGAGGAGAGTTCCTCTTTCGAGGCATTGCCGAAGCTGAGCGGCACCAGGTTGCAGGGACAGACCTCTCCGGTGCCGTCGATGTAGAGATAGGTGAGGCCCGCGCCGCATCCGAATGCCTTTGCCGATTCAAGGTAGAGGAATGTGGAAAGGATCGGCAGATCGTCTCTGGCCGCGATGGTCTTTTGATGGCTGAGAACGTCCCGTTTTTCACGGTCCGAGAGGACAGCGCCGCTGTTTCCCTTTAGCCGTCCCGTTGGGCACGGTTCAAGAAGGTGCACCTCCAGGGCCCCGCAATTTCCGGCGAATTCGATGAACTTCATCAGCCCGCCCGATTGCAGCAATTCGTGGGTGGCGACGGTCACGATATAAGGGTACAGGCCGTTATCACGGGCTGTTTCTATGGCGCGAAGGGAGGTTTTGAAGGCGCCCTTGATGCCGCGCATCCTGTCGTGCTGCCCGGGGTCGATGGAATCAAGGCTGATGCCGGCGCCGAAAAGACCCGCCTGACGCAACGAGCGCGCCCGCCCGCCGGTCAGTCCCGAGCCGGTCGTGTTCAGCATCAGGCAGGAAGAGTCATCGAACAGCGCGACGATATCTTCCAGGTCTTTGCGAAGGAGCGGTTCTCCGCCGGAGAGATTGACCATGACCGGGCCGTACCCGGAAAGCTGCCTTGCGATCCTTTCGATATTTGCAAAACTCATGTCCTGCTGGGAGCGCCCGGCGTTGTAACAGTGCCAGCAACTGTAATTGCAGCGGTTGGTGACGCCGAAGGTGACGGAGTAGAGCCTGCGCCCGGCAGTTTCGCCGATAGAATCAAAATGATGTGTCAGGTTGTCGAAAGCCTTGCCCGGAAAGGGCGGGAAATGGGTGTTGATAACATAGCGGCCGTTGAAGCTCACCGCTTTCTCGTGGGAGAGATATTCCTTGAAGAAGCCTCCCACCGCAGGGTGAAGGCTTGCAAAAGGCTCACGCGCCGCCAGTTGGCGGAAGAGTTCGTCTCCCTTCATGATCCCTCAAGGTCGATGACGGCCGGTCTTTTTCAATTACCTTCCCCGAGCCAGCAATGAAGACAGAGTTTTGCCCGCGGCAGGCCGATGGCCTCTATCATGTCGCCTATCTTTTGATACTTCAGGGTGGTCACCCCGATCTCTTTTGTGATCCAGTCTACCATCTTCCCGTATTTTTCCGAAGTATCGTCGAGATATTCGGCGATATTGTCGGTGCGTTTGCCTTCGAGGTCATTGATGGCCCTGCGGGCGACAAGCTCATCGATGGAACGTGTCGAGAGTGCGAATTTGCACGGGAACATCAGGGGAGGGCAGGCAGGCCGGACGTGGATCTCCCTGGCACCGGATTCAAGGAGCTTGCTGACGGTAAAGTTCTTGAGCTGAGTACCGCGGACGATTGAGTCTTCGCAAAGGACGATCCGGTTCCCGGCGATGATGTCCCTGATGGGGATCAGCTTCATGGTGGCCACAAGGTCCCGTATCTCCTGAGAGGGAGGGGTGTAGCTTCTTCCGTACCCGGGCGTGTATTTGACCAGCGGCCGGCGGTATGGCAGACCCGATTCCATGGAATAACCGATGGCGTGGCCCACCCCGGAATCGGGCACCCCGGCAACGAGGTCGGCCTCGATATTGTCGTTCTTGGCAAGGAGCCTTCCCGAGCGCTCCCTGACCACCTCGACGCTGATCCCTTCATAGCTTGAGGCGGGATAACCCGTATAGATCCACAGGAAGGAGCAGATCTGGTTGCGGTCCTTTCCTGGAAGCTTGCTTTCAAGCCCTGATGGGCTGATGCGGACGATCTCCCCCGGTTCTATGTACTTCAGGATGTGATACCCCATGTTGAGAAAAGAGCAGGTCTCGGTGGCGACGACATAATCGCCGTCCTTTTCTCCGATGACAAGAGGTGTCCGCCCCAGGCGGTCCCTGGCGGCATAGATGCCGTCCTCCTTGAGGAGCAGGATCGAGGCGGAACCTTCGATCCGGTCGTAGACGCCCTCGATGCCGTCGATAAGGGTCTTTCCCCTGGTGATGAGTTTGGCGATGAGCTCCACGGAATTGATGCCGCCGGCGGACATCTCGCTGAAGGACTCGCCGCTGGAAAGAAGCTCCGCTGCCAGCTCTTTCACGTTTTCAACGATACCCGAGGAAACGACCGCAAAGTTGCCGAACCTGGAGCCGATAATAAGGGGCTGGGCGTCACGGTCGCTGATGACGCCGATGCCGGCATTTCCCCTCATCTCCTTGTATTCTTCATAGAACTTTGATTTGAACTGGGACTTGCTGATATCATGGATGCTGCGGAAGAACCTCTCTCCCAGCACGGCCATTCCGCCGTATTCGGTCCCCATATGCGAGTGGTAGTCAGTGCCGTAGAGCAGGTTGCTCGCGCAATCCTTCCTTGATAGTATGCCGAATACGCCGCTCATGATTCCTCCTTATGTCTTTCTTACCGTCCCGCAGGGCCCTTCCATTTGTCGCTCCCGACGTGAGGATCGCCCCACGATGTCGGGCGAACGATGTAGCGGTTCTGCGTGAGCTTGCTTTTTACCTGGTTCACGATGACATCATTGCAGCCGTTGTTGCCGCAGGTTATCCTGACCTGATTGTTGCGGCGGTCGATCTGGACGTTCTTGACACCATTGACGGAACGGACGATGTTGTTCACCTGGTTCCAGTCCTTGTGCTTGTCCTGGTTAAAGCCTTCAAGCTGGATCACGTAGAACTCGTAGGCCGCCTTCGCGGGCATGGACGCAAAAACAAAGATGCACGATGCAATGATGACGACCAAAAGAACCTGTTTTTTCATCGGCACACCTCCAGTGGATTATAGTTCTGTAAATCTACCATTGAAAAGAATGTTCTTCAATAGAAAGGTCTGTCCTTTGTTTCTTTAAGTTTCCCCGGGTAATACCGATTATACATGTATGAAAGTTCGGGGAAGAAAAAAATATGCCGGCAGCGCACAGGGCCCAGGTTGTCAAAGACCATCACGGAGGTTATATTAAAGCTATGACTACAGAAGAACAGAAAATGGTCACCAAGTATGCGGATCAGGCATTCCGGGGACAGACGATACGCCAGGAATACCCCGTGTGCGACTGCGGCAAGATATTCAGCGAAAAAGAGATCTGCGAGGCGCCGGGTGTATTCTTCAAGAACGTTGACGTCTTCGGCAAGACATTCACGCTTATCGAGCCCGTATGCCCCATATGCAAACGAAAGATACCCGCAAGTTTCAACATACTCAATTAGCCTCTGTCCGGTGTGTCAAGACATCATTGCCGGGAACCTTATAGATAAATCAGTTAGACCGTCATCGTGACCCTGGGGACATTTCAGGGTATCGCTTCACACCGGGACAACCTGTTTTTTTAGAAAACATTCCCTTGCATGACAACACGGTTGAGGCTAACATAAAGGAGCAAAAAAGCTGTCCGCATCGGTTGCTCTGCGGCCAGTATATGAGGTGACCATGATAGAGAGGATCGATCACATCTCCCTCGCGGTGAGGGACCTTGAAAAGGCAAAAAAATTCTTCTGCGATGTTCTCGGCTGCGTGCCCTGCGCGTGGTCTGTACTGGAAGATATGAAGTACCTGGGGCAGGTGTTCTCGGCGGGGGACCTGACAAGGATCGAGATGATAACGCCGACAGGAGAAGGGAGTTTTCTGGACAAATTCCTGTCCGAACGGGAAGGGGCCCACCACCTGTGTTTTCAGACGCTTGACATCGAAAAGGCCCGAAAATCGCTGGAGGAAAAAGGGGTGCCCTATTTCGGTTACAACACCGACGGGGACTGGAAGGAGCTTTTCATCCATCCCAGGGATGCCTTCGGGGTTCTCATACAGATAGCTCAATTCAAACCGGAGGATTTCCTCCTGGAGCCCCAGAGGTTCCCGGAAGGGGTAAAATGGGAGATCGCGCCGGTCCCGGATGGCATTGCCCTCACCATCGCGCACCCGGGCGGGGGTAAGGCCCGGCTGGAGCTGAAAAAGGAAGAGGCGAAGGCGCTGGCGGAGGAGATACAGGAAACCGTTTGAACAGTTTCAGCCGTTTCATCCGTTTAAGAGGTTGTTGATAAAGTATTTTTTGCTGCATTTGATCATTTCTGTCATACCGGCGAAGGCCGGTATCCAGGAAAAACAAGGGCTTAGAAACCATCTGGACCCCGGCCTTCGCCGGGGTGACGAGTTATGGGAGGTTTATCAACAGCCTCTTAAACTGGAAAAACTAAAACGACCTGATCTTTAACGGTTGGAACAGTTGAAACCGCTGAAACAGTTAGAACTGCCTTCATGGACGGGCATGAGATGAGGTTTTGCCGGTTTGCTCACCCGCCGAAGAGTTCAATGACCTTTTTCACCAGGGCGGGAAGGGACGGGTCGCGGGCACCCATAACAAGGACGCAGTCCCCCGGCCTTGCGTCTGTTTTGAGCGCGGTCAGTAATGTCTCCCGTCCGCCTGACGCTTGCGCGTCGAACTCCACGGGGCCGAGGCCGGTTATGATGTCTTCCGAAGAAATGTCCTTTTGCGCGGTGCCTCCGGCATAGTAGATGGGCAGCATGTAGAAGGAATCGCCGCGGCGGAAGACAGACCGGAAGGTCTCGATGTATTCATCTTTCAGAAAACGTGTCGGGCCGAACCCGTGCGGCTGGTACACGGCAATGATGCGCCGGGAAAGGCCCCGTGCGGCATCCACAGCGGCCGCTATCTTTGCCGGGTTATGCGCAAAATCGTCGACAACATGCACTCCCTGTTTTGTCATTGTTACGGCAAAGCGTCTGGCCACACCCTTGAAATCCTTAACGCCGTCGGCAACGGCCTGTCCTTCGCAGCCGAAATGTTCGCAGACACACAGTGCTGCGCGCAGGTTCTCAAGGTTGTGTTTTCCCGGAAGGGGCAGGTGATACCCGATACCGCCTCGCAGGAGCCGGACCGAGGTCTTCAGGGTCTCTTCGCTGTCGGGTCGCCACGAGGCGGATGGACCGCTGCCGAATCCCTCTGAGGCCGGGATACCGGCAAGCCCCGGGTCGTCCGAATTTGACGCGGTCCAGGAAGACCTTGAAACGAGCGTGCTGAAAAGTTCTTTTATCTCATCAACGTTCTTGTGGTCCTTGGAGATATTGAGAACAACGGAGACCTCGGGTGAATATTTGACCAGTGTCCCGTCGCTCTCGTCCGCTTCGACGACCAGGAGATCAGAGCCCCCGCAAAACGCGTTGCCTATGAGTCCCTGTCTCTCAAGGCTGATAAGCGGCGCGCCGCTTATCAGCGATGGCGACTTGCCGCACGCGTTAAGGAATTCGAATATCATCGCCGTCACCGTCGATTTGCCGCTTGTGCCGGCGACGGCTATCGTCCTTTTTGAAGCGATGATCGAGGCGAGCAGGTCGGACCGGTGTATGACGGGGACACCATGGGTCCGCGCGGCGGCGATGTCGGGATTGGACAGCTCTATCGCTGTTGAAACGCAGAGGGCGTCGGTGTCTTTGCTGATGCCCGAGCCGTCCTGGTCGACGATGACGCACCCCAGCCTTTCCAGAGATCGTCTCATGGAAGCGGTGTCCTCGCTGGAGAGCAGGCGGTCGGAACCGGAAACCTCGATCCCCTGGAAGCGCAAATACTGGGCGAGGGCGCTCATGCCGGTGCCGAAGACGCCGGTGAAATGGAAGCTTCGGCAGGGTCTTTCGCCGACCATTACGGGCGGCGGGTCGATGTAAACGACGGTGCCTTCACTGACCCTCTCGAAGAGGTGGAGGATATCCCGGTTCTTTAAGCAAATGCACCCGTGGGACAGCGGGGTGCCCACAAGGTCCTCCCGGTTCGTGCCGTGGATATAAATGAAACGCTCATATGAATCCACCCCCGCACCCTTGTTGATCCCTTCCTCCAGGCCTTCAAGCCGAATGATGCGTGTCAATATGAGATTGTCTTCCGTCAGGCTGCGGTCCCAGTCGATCCCCGTGTCCCGGCGGTCCCTGAAGATACGACCAGCGGGCGCTTCTGACCCTATCTTTTCCCTGACCCGATGGATTCCCGGGGGTGTTTTGAAGGAGTTTTCACGGATGCCGCAGCCGAAGCGGGAGGTTGAAGCACCATAGCTCATGGTGACAGTGTCTTTCTCGCAGACGAAGAGGGTTTGCGCCTCTATCGACTGGACGAGGAAGGGCTCCGCGGGATCGGTCAGGAATTCCCGAAGTCTTTTATATATGCGATGCAATCGCCCGCTGTCCATCATTGACCTCTATTTTTGGTCAGCCCGTTTCCGTGTTCCTGCGTGCAAGGTTTTTTTGAACTGTTTTGAAAGTGCAATCGAAAATATAACAAGGATTGTTGGATCTGTTCTTTCAACATTCAAGCCATTCAAACATTCAAGCGGTTGAAGCTTTTTTTTCGGGGTGGCGGGACGAGAATTTGCGCGCGCCACCCCGGTTAAAGGAGGTTAGTCTGCCTGTTTTCTTAAAAAGGTGGGTATATCGTAGCGATCATCGTCGATGTCTATGGTGTCGCTCTTCTGCCTGATCTCTTTATAATCGACCTTGTAATCGATGGCGACCTTCTTTTTCATGAATGACGGGACGTTCTCGTCATCAAAGAGCTTGCCCCGAAGGAAAGGCTCCGTCTTGTCTTCGTCGATCACGGCGCGTTCCTCGAAGCCGGTGGCGATGACGGTGATCCTGATGGAATCCTGCATGGAAGGATCATAGACGAGGCCCCAGATGATCTTTGCATCCTCGTGGGCCTGTTCCTGTATGAGCGTGGACGCCTCGCTGACCTCGCTCAAGGTCATGTCGGTGTTGCCCGTGACGTTGATGAGGACACCCCGCGCTCCGTGAATGGAGATGTCTTCAAGAAGCGGGCTCGATATGGCCTTCTGTGCCGCGTCGTGCGCCCTGTTCTCGCCTGTCGACTCGCCGATGCCCATTATCGCCATGCCGCGCTCGCTCATAATGGTCTTTACGTCGGCGAAGTCGACGACGACGTGTCCGGAGCCGACGATGAGATCGGAGATGCTCCTTACCGCGTTAAGGAGGACCTCGTCAGCCTTGAGAAAGGCCTCCATGATCGTCATGTGGCGTCCGCCGATGGAAAGAAGCCGCTGGTTCGGTATGGTGATGAGAGAGTCTACGCGTGATTTCAACTGGATGACGCCGTTCTCGGACTGGGTCATCCTGTCCTTGCCTTCAAAGGCGAAGGGTTTCGTGGTGATGGCCACGGTCAGCGCGCCTACTTCCTTGGCAATTTCCGCAATGACCGGGGACGCTCCCGTGCCGGTGCCGCCGCCAAGGCCGCAGGTTATGAAGACCATGTGGGCGCCCTTGAGGTGGTCCTTTATCTTGTCCACATCCTCGAGGGCGGCCTTCTTGCCGATCTCCGGGTTCGCGCCCGCGCCGAGGCCCTCGGTGAGCTTCGTCCCGATCTGGATCTTTACGGGAGCCTTGCAGGTGCTCAGGGATTTGATATCGGTGTTGACCGCAATAAATTCGACACCCTGAATGCCCGCGTCCACCATGTTGTTGAGCGCGTTGCAGCCGCCTCCTCCAACTCCGATGACAATGAGTTTTGCAGAAAATCCGTTGTTCTCGTCCATGTAAAACATTGCGCTCACAGATACACCTCCTAGAATATTTCTTTAAACCAATCCTTCATTTTTGTAAGCAGCCGCTGATTGCTGAAGAGCTTCTTCATCGACCGTGCTGCATCGAATCCGCGTTTCTTCCCCCTTCCCTCCTTGAAACCGAAAAGTAAAAGCCCCACCGCTGTCGCGTAGGCGGGATTGTTCACCACATCTATCAGGCCTCCCACCCCGATGGGGTCCCCCTTGCGGGAGGGGAGGTTGAATATGTTCTCCGACATCTCGGGTATGCCGTCGAGATTGGCGCACCCGCCGGTAAGGACAACGCCCGATGCAAGAAGCTTCTCGAGGCCTGATTTCTTTATCTCGTCGTATATGAGCGAAGCCACTTCCTCGACCCGCGGCTCGATGATGTCCGCGAGCGTCTTGCGCTGGAGCGTCCGCGGTTTCCTGCCGCCGACGCTGGGCACCTCTATGGTTTCGTTCTGTCCGACCAGGTTCGCCATGGCGCAGCCGTATTTCTTCTTGATCTTTTCTGCATCATCGATGGGCGTTCTCAGCCCGATGGCGATGTCGTTTGTAATGTTGTTGCCTCCGAAGGGCAGGACGGAGGTGTGTTTTATAGCTCCATTTGCGTAGACGGCGATGTCGCTCGTCCCTCCGCCGATGTCTACAACGGCCACGCCGATCTCCTTCTCTTCGGGTGTCAGCACGGCCTCCGCGGAGGCGAGCTGACACAATATGATGTCGTCGACGTTGAGACCTGCAAGCTTGCAGCACTTGATTATGTTCTGGGCGGACGAGATGCTCCCCGTCACGATGTGGACCTTTACCTCAAGCCGCACGCCGGTGATGCCGACGGGGTCCCTTATACCGTCCTGGTCGTCGACGATGAATTCCTGGGGGATTACGTGGATCAGCTCCCTGTCTGCCGGTATCGCAACCGCCTTGGCGGCGTCTATCGCCCTCTCAATGTCATCGGGACGGACCTCCTGGTCCTTGACCGCCACCACGCCGTTGCTGTTGAAGCTTTTGATGTGGGCGCCGCCGATCCCGGCAAGGCAGGAATCTATCTTGATGCCCGCCATGAGCTCCGCTTCCTCAACGGCCTTCTTGATGGAATTGACGGTGCTGTCCATGTTGACGACAACGCCCTTGCGCAGCCCCGTGGAAGGGTGCGAACCGATACCGACGATATTGACCTTGCCTTCCGCCGCCTTTCCGACGACCACACAGATCTTTGTCGTCCCTATATCGAGCCCTACGAGAAGTTCATCGTCCTTCACCGTCTCACCCCTTCCTTTCCTGTATTATGGCGCCTTTTTCGAAGCGCGCGTCGATGCATTTTATGAGAAGGCCCCGTTTTCTGGCGTTCTCAAGAACGGCCAGGGCCCTTTTAAGCCTTGTCCTGTATTCCTCTCTCCCGAGGATGATCTCAACACCGTCGTTGAGACTGAAGATGGTCATGCTGCCCTCCTGGTATGCCACCTCGGATATCTGTCCCTTTTTCACCATGCCCGAGGCGATCCAGGAATTTGCCTCATTGAAGACGCTCTTGGCGTCCGATCTCTCCCTTGTGTTGATGATGTAGAGCCCCTTTACGTCATCCTTGCCGAGGGCCCGGTAGGGTTCGCCCGTTTCATCGAGAATCTGGATGTTGCCGTCGCCCGCCACCCACAGGGCCGAAGGCTTCTTTTCCTTGACGTCGATAACAATGGAGAAGGGGTAGACCCTTTTCACGCTCACCTCTTTCACGAACGGGTGGGAGGTGACGGCGTCGCGCACCTTGGCGACGTCCACTTTGAGGATGCTTTCCGTGAGGTGCGGCGTGATCTTGCCCGCCATCTCCCTGTCGCTGAGCTGGCTCATGCCGTTCACCTTGACGTTCTGCAGGAAGAAGAGAGGCTCTTCCCGGGAGAAAAGATAGATGACGGAGAGCATTGAAAGTATGCACACCGGTCCGACAAAGAGTATGTATAAGAATTTTTTCATGTCTTCAGTGACGCTCCCGCAAGTATCTCCTCAACGAGTGAATCAAAGGTCCCTCCCTCGTAGATCCATGCCTTGGGGACAAGAGAGGTTTCCGTCATGCCCGGTGATGTGTTGATATCGATTACGAGAGGCACCTTGTCCATGATAAGCATGTCGATGCGGACACACCCTGTCAGGTCGAAGCTGTCGCATACGTCCATGGCGACGGCCTGTGCCTTCTTCGCAAGCGTCCCCGGAATCTGGGCGGGGACGATGTACCGGGTCATCCCTTTCGTATATTTTGCCTCGAAATCGTAGAAGCCTTTCAGGGGCCTTACTTCGACGACAGGCAGGGGCCTGCCGTTCACTACGGCCACGGTGATCTCCTGGCCGCTTATGAACTCCTCGATGACGATCTTCCTGTCATACTTGAGGGCCTCTTCCATGGCCGCCGGAATTTCCGCTTTTTTGTTGACCAGGGATATGCCGATCGTTGAGCCCTCGTTTGCTGGTTTGACGACGAAGGGGGGCTTGAGCTTTATCCTGCTTCCGGCCGAGGCGATCGCGTAAGCCGGGGTGGGGATGCCTTTCGCTTCAAGGATGAACTTCATGACGGCCTTGTCCATGGCCGCCGCGGAACCGAGGACGCCGGGGCCCGTATAAGGTATACCCATCATCTCAAGGAGCCCTTGGACGGTGCCGTCCTCGCCCCACCTGCCGTGAAGGACGATGTAGGCGACACCGATCTTCTCTTTTTTGAGCTTCCCGGCGAGGCCGGCCTTCGCGTCGATGGCAACGGCCCTGTATCCCGATCTGAGCAAGCTTGCCAGAACGGCATCGCCGCTCTTTAAGGATATCCCGCGCTCCGACGATTTTCCTCCCAGCAGGACACCGATCTTCATGTCCTTAAGTGTCTTTTTATCCATTGAACCCCCAGAGCTCCACCTCTTCCTCGAGCTTCACACCGAGTCTGGAGAAGACCTCTCCCTTTATCTTGTCTATGAGGGACGCGATGTCGCGGGCCCTTGCGTGACCTAAGTTCACGATGAAGTTCGTGTGTTTTTCGGAGACGCATGCGTCTCCTATGCGATAGCCCCGAAGACCTGCCCTGTCGACGAACCACCAGGCCGACCGGTCACCCACGGCCTTGAATACCGATCCGGCGGAAGGGTATTCCATGGGATGGTTCTTCTTGCGCTCCAGGTAAACGCGGTCCATGTCCTCCTGAAGTTTTTTTGCATCTGACGACCTCAGGCGGAACCGGGCGTTGATGACACAGTCGCTGCGGCCGACGGGTGATGCCCGGTAACTGAATTCTTCTTTGCCGGGCTGTTTTTCGATGATCTCGCCGCTGCTGTTCATGATGTCGACGGCGGTGAGCGTGTCAGATATGGACTGGCCGAAACTGCCCGCGTTCATCCTGATGCCTCCCCCGACACTGCCCGGAATCCAGTAGAGTTTTTCCAGGCCCGCGAGGCCGCGGCGTGCGCACTCGCTGATGAACCTTTTCAGCGAATATCCCCCGCCCACCTCGGCGACGGCGCCGTCCGGGGTCTTTGTGAAGTGCAGGCGGTTCATTTTCGTTATACGCACCAGGGCCTCTTTTATCCCTTCGTCGCTGACGATGACATTCGTCCCGTTGCCCAGGAAGCGGTATGGGATGCCCTTATCGTTAAGGCGCCGTGCCATCGCCGCGAGGTCCTGCCTGTCGGCGGGGTAGCAAAGCAGCTTCGCCGGTCCCCCGACACGCATCGAGGTGTATCTCTTCATAGACACGTCTTTCAGCACTGTCCCTTTTATTCCTTTCCACTCCATGCGCTTTTCAGTCTCTCGTCAATTTTATAGAGGTCGCCGGCGCCGAGGGTGACGACTACATCCCCCGCGGCCGCGTTCTCCAGGATCTTCTGCACAACATCTTCTCTTTCAGGCGCGAAGACGACATTCTTGTGGCCGCTCGCACGTATCTTCTCGGCGAGGTTGGACCCCGTCACCCCCTCGATGGCGTCCTCCGACGCCGCGTAGATCTCGGTGAGGATGAGGATGTCCGCTTCGTTAAAGGATGTCACGAAATCTTCCATGAGCGCCTGTGTCCTCGTGTAGCGGTGAGGCTGAAAGGCCACGATGATCCGCCCCTTCCACATCTTCCGTATCGCCGACAGGGTCGCCTTGATCTCCGTCGGGTGGTGTCCGTAGTCGTCTATGAGCTTGATCTCGCCGTCCCATTTCACCTCCAGCCTGCGGTGTATCCCGGAAAAGTCCTTCAGGGCCTCCTGTATGGTCCGAAAGGGTATGTCGAGCTCGATTGCGGCGCCGCACGCCGCCAGCGCATTGACCACGTTGTGGATCCCCGGCAGGGTGAGCTCTATTTCACCCAGGTCATAGCCTTTGTAAATGACCCTGAACCTCGTCAGGAATCCTTCATAGGAGATGCCTTCAGCCCTCAGGTCGGCCTGTTTGGACAGGCCATATGTCATGTAACGGCGTTTCAGCATGGGGATGAGACTCTGCACGTTCGCGTTGTCGATGCAGATGACGTTGAGCCCGTAGAAGGGGACCTTGTTGAGAAAGGCCAGGAAGGCGGCCTTGATGTCGTTTATGTCCTTGTAGAAATCGAGGTGTTCCAGGTCGATGTTCGTCGTGACGGCGATGGTGGGGAAAAGGAGCAGGAACGTGCCGTCGCTCTCGTCGGCCTCGGCGACGAGGAACTTGCTGTCACCGAGCTTTGCGTTGCTTCCCAGGGAATTCAGCCTTCCGCCGATGACGCAGGTGGGATCGAGCCCGGCGTGGCCGAGGATGGAGGAAACAAGGGATGTCGTTGTTGTTTTGCCGTGTGCCCCCGCGACGGCAATGGAGTATTTCATACGCATGAGCTCGGCGAGCATCTCGGCGCGCTGGATGACGGGGATGAAGAGTTCCTTTGCCTTTTTCACCTCCGGGTTGTCGGGTCTTATCGCCGACGATATGACGACCACGTCGGAGTCGACGATGTTCTCCCCGCGATGGCCGTAAAATATCGTCGCGCCCAGCGTTTCCAGGCGTTGAGTGATCTCCGTCTGGCGAACATCAGAGCCGGTGACCTTGAAGCCGAGGTTTATGAGGACCTCGGCTATACCGCTCATCCCGATGCCTCCGATGCCGACGAAATGCACCCGCTCTATTTTATGAAAGACCATGTTCTATTCCTCCGATGATGCGCGCCGCCGCGTCCTCCACGAATATCTTTCCCAGGTTTTCTCCCATTTCCCTGCTCAGTTCCTGTTCTTTCATGAGATGGCTTATAACGCCAAAAAGCCTCTCTCCCGTTGCTTCATCGTTGCCGATGAGGTAGCACCCTCCTGTCGCCTCCACATAAGCGGCGTTCTGCCATTGATGGTTGCCTGCCGAGTAAGGGTAGGGGATCAGTATGGCGGCCTTGCGGAAAAAGGCAAGTTCGAATATGGTCGTGGCCCCCGCCCTGGATATGATGACGTCGGAGAGGGCGTAGTATTTCTCCATTTCGTCGGTGAAGGCGAAGACCTCGTGGGCCACAGGGCTTTTTGAATAGGCGGCGCTTATCCTTTCAAGGTCATCGGCGCCCGTCTGATGGTATATGACGGCATCCTTGCGGCCTTCGAGATAAGGCAGCAGGGTCAGTACGGCGTCATTGATGCTTTTTGCCCCTCTGCTCCCGCCGAAGACGAAGATGCCGAAGGAGGAGCCTTCCTTTCTGAGGCCTTCAAGCTTTTTCAGTCTCTGGCGCAGCGGGTTGCCGGTGTGGAGGACCTTCTTCCCCTTGAGGTATTCCCGCGTCCCCTCGAAGCTTATGAAGGTCATGCGGGCTATCTTTGAAAGGAGCTTGTTGGCAAGCCCGGGCTGAACGTTCTGTTCATGGACGAAACAGGGTATGCCGAGCAGCCGGCCCGCGATTATGACCGGCACCGAGGTGAAGCCTCCCATACCGAGGATGGCGTCGGGTTTTTCCTCCTTCAGGATCCTGCGTGACATGACAATGCCCTTCAAGACCCTCAGGATGGTGATCATCTTGTGGACCGGGGAGCGCCCCAGGAACTGGTGCGCCTCGATAAAACTGAGCCTGAAGCCGGCGCCGGGAATGAATTTTCCTTCGAGTCCATAGGGGGTCCCGATAAAAAGGACGCTGCTGTCCGCGTCTTTTTTCATAAGCGTCTCGGCCACGGCTATTCCCGGAAAGATGTGTCCGCCTGTTCCTCCCGCGGATATGACAAGTCTCATGAGCGCCCCCCTTCCGTTTTCAGCATGACCCCGGTGAGGGGTACAAGGATGGCCAAAAACAGGATGGGCTGATAGAGGAGCCCGGAGGAGAATTTCACTCCCAGGACCATGAGGATGTCCATGGATATATAGAGGAAACCGAAGAACGGAAGCATGCCCGTGAGGGTGCTTTTTTTCATGACAAGAACAAAGCTCGCGATGAGAAGGGCGAATGAGGCCCCGAGCAGTATATACTTGTTGATGCCGGAGAGCCCGGTGAGGCCGCTTCCCAGGATGCCGGCACCCTGACGGTAGCTCATGAAGGAAGCGATGATCGTGTATGCCCCTATGAAAGGTATAATGCGGTGCCTTCCGAGGATGAAGAGGAAGAGGATGAGCGCCAGCGCGAAGGATATCATGAGGACCAGCCTGCCCGTCATAAAGAGGTTGAAGCCAGCCGAGAAGAAAAGGATCGAAAGGGCCGTTACCTCTTTGAAAAAATCCTGGCTTTTTTCCTCCATGCCCATGAGGTAGAGGATAAAACTGTAGAAGGAGAGGAAGATGATGGCCATACGGGCGGGATCGGCAAGGGCTATCTTCGGATAGAAGAAGAACAGGACCGTTACCATGAAGCAAAGGACGATGAGCGGGTATTTCATTGCCTCTATTGCCCGCTGGGGGAGACGATAGATGCAGAAGGCGGCCGCCGCCGCGGCGAAGACGATAAGCGCCCTCGCCAGCGTGAACTCCCTGAAGAAGCTGTACGTGAGAAGCATCGTCGTCATCGCGATAAAGATCTGTTTCACAGCGCCTCTACCATTCTCCTGAACGTGTCGCCCCGCTCCTTGTAGTTTTTGAACATGTCGAAACTGCTGCACATGGGGGACAAAAGCACGATATCTCCCGCTGTGGCTATCGAGAACGCCCTCTGCACGGCCGAGGCCATATCGTCACCATGCTCGGTGGGGATCGCGTCGCCAAGCTCCGAGGTTATCCTGCCGCTGGCCTCGCCTATTGCGATGATCGCCTTTATCTTGCCCGCCTCACCGCGGATGGCCCGGTAGCTGCCGCCCTTATCTTTTCCGCCCGCGATGAGGATGATATTGCCTTCCATGCTCTCCAGGGCCCTTTTTGCCGCATCGACATTCGTTGCCTTGGAATCGTTGTAGAAGGAGACCCCGCTCACGCTGCGGACGAACTCGACCCTGTGGGCCAGGCCCTTAAAGCCCCTCAAGGCCTCTTCTACATCCTTCGCGTCGATACCGAATATCTGCGCGGTGAGGACAGCCGTCAGGAGGTTTTCCGTGTTGTGGATTCCGACGAGCGGCGACAGGCTCCTTGGGTATGACGTTTCCTTCCCGTCAAGGCGCACGCAGATACGGCCGTCCTTGAAAAAGGCGCCTTCTTCAAGTTCTCCGGCGGCGCAGAAGCCAAGCACCCGGGGAGTCCCCCTGATGACCGCGTCGAGCCCCTTCCTGATGATGGCGAAATCCTCTTTTGTCTGATTGTCAAAGATGCGGTACTTCGCCTCTTTGTATTCGCCATAACTGCGGTAGCGGTCCAGATGGTCCTCGGTGATGTTGAGGAGGATGGCCGCCCGGGGCTTGAAGGTTTCGATGGTCTCGAGCTGGAAGCTGCTCACCTCGACGATGACATGGGGCGTCTTTTTCCCTTCCGCGACATAATTGATGAGGGGGTTCCCTATGTTGCCGCCGACAAATACGGAACCGAAGGCCCTTTCGAATATCTCGCCGATGAGGCTTGTCGTCGTCGTCTTGCCGTTGGTGCCGGTGATGGCGATAACAGGTTCCCTGATGAAGGAGAAGGCAAGCTCCATTTCACCGATGACCCGCACCCCCGCCTGCCGTGCTCCGCGCAGCACCGGCAGCTCGCTGTCGACGCCGGGGCTGAGCACGATCATCGGGTAGGCATTGAAGTCTTCCTGCCGGTGGGGCCCGAAGTGGCCGGTGAAGGGGATCCCGCCGAGGCCTTTGAGTGTATCCGCGAGGAATGCCTCGCTTTTTTCATCGGCAAGGCCGATCTTTTTTCCCAGCCCGGAAAGGAACTTCGCCGCCGCGATGCCCGAGGCACCGAGCCCGACTATCAGTATGCGATCAGGTATGTCCATCTTACCTCAGTTTCAATGTACTAAGAGCTATAAGCCCAAGGATCACGGATATGATCCAGAACCGTACCACTATTTTTCCCTCGTTCCATCCCTTCAGTTCGAAATGATGATGGATGGGCGCCATCCTGAAGACCCTCTTGCCCCGGAGCTTGAAGGAATAGACCTGGATGATGACGGAGAGGGTCTCCATGACAAAGATCCCGCCGGCGATGACGAGGAGGAACTCCTGTTTGATGATGACCGCTATCGTTGCAAGGGCCGCCCCCAGGGAGAGAGACCCCGTGTCGCCCATGAAAAGCTCTGCCGGGTGGGCGTTATACCAGAGAAAACCTATGCCGGCGCCGAGCATGGCCCCGCAAAGGATGGTCAGCTCCCCTGCGCCCTTGACGTAGAATATCTGGAGATATTGCGCGAATATGATGTTGCCGACGAGATAGGAAAAGATCAAAAAGGTGGTGCAGACGGTGAGGACGGGACCGATGGCAAGGCCGTCGAGGCCGTCGGTGAGGTTGACCGCGTTTGATGTGCCGACGATGATGAAGATGCACAGCAGGATATAGAAGACCCCGAGGTCAGGGAGTATGTTCTTGAAGAACGGTACGGTCAGCTGCGTGATGAAACCGTACTTGAAATAGATGAGTGCGCCTATTGTCAGCCCGAAGACTATCTGCAGGGTGAACTTTGTCCTCCCCGATATGCCCTTTCCGCTCGTGCCTTTCAGTTTCTGCACGTCGTCGATGAAGCCTATGGCCCCGAAGGACAGAAGCGCGAAGGTGACTATCCATATATAATAGTTGGTCAGGTCAGCCCACAGGAGCGTCGGTATGATGGTGGCGATGAGGATCACGAAACCGCCCATGGTGGGAGTTTCCTTCTTTGCCTCGTGACGGTCGGGAACATCTTCCCGCTTGCCGCTCCTTATCTTCCATTCGTGGAATTTCCTTATCACGTAAGGCGTGAGGATAAAGCTGATAATAAGTGCCGAGAGTATGGACAGGACGGCCCTGAAGGTGATGTAGCGGAACACGTTGAAGACCGTGGCTTTTACGTGAAGCTGGTAGAGGAGATAGTATAACATTACTTAAGCGCCTCCACGATCTCTTCCATTTTGAATGCCCGTGAGCCTTTTACCAGGACCGTGTCGCCTGCGCTAAGGCTTGCCGCGACATGTTCTACGAGCCTTTTCCTGTCGTCAAAAAGCGCAGCCCGGGCCGGCCCGAGTTCCTCGTATGTCTCGCGCGCCTCTTCGCCGATGAGGGCTATGAGGGCGATGTCCGCTGCCTTGAGCGTGCTGCCGAGCTGCCTGTGGTAACGGGAGCTGTCCTCTCCCAGCTCCTTCATGCCCCCCAGTATGGCCACCCGCTTTCCCTGTGCCGGAAGGTTCAGGAGGGTCTGTATGGCCCAGTACATGGATGAAGGGTTTGCGTTGTATGTGTCATCGATGATGACGTACCCTTTTTTGGCTTTAATCGGCTGGAATCGTTTGTCATAGGACGTGAATTCTTCGATCGCCGAGGCGATCAAGGCCTCCTCCACCCCCATGGAGGAGGCCATTGACGCTGCAGCGAGGAGGTTATAGAGATTATGCTTGCCGAGAAGGGCCGTCTTTGTTCTGATTGCCGTTCCGGCGGATGTGATCGATATCCTTGAGCCCTCCCATCCGAGGTTTTCATCCACATGAAGGTGCCAGGCGGCATCATTGTCGATGCCGAATGTAACGGCCCTGTGCCTGAAGTCGCGGTACCGCGGCAGGATGAGGGGGTCGTCGGCGTTGACGAAGACCTCTCCGCCTTCCCTGGTATTGAAAAAGATGTCCAGCTTTTCCTCGAGGATGCCCTCGATCGTCCCGAGCCCCGCGAGATGGGAAGGATTGATGTTGGTGATGAGCGACATATCCGGATCTGTTGCGAGGGCAAGTTTTTTGATCTCCCCCGGCATATTCGTCCCCAGTTCAAAAATGCAGATCTCAGGGTTGCCTGTTATGGAGAGTATGCTCATGGGGACGCCGATGAGGTTATTGAGATTCTTCTCATTGAAGTGGACGGTGTAGCGCTTTTTCATCATGCCGGCGAGGGCCTCTTTGGTCGTTGTCTTGCCGTTGCTTCCCGTGATGGCAATGAACCTGCCGGAAAGACCATCACGTTTAAAGCGCGCCAGATCGAGAAGGGCCGCCCCCGTGTCTTTAACTATAATGACAGTGCCCGGTGAGCCGGCGATGGAACCCGAATGGCCGATGTCGGACAGCGTCCCTCCCCCGGATCTCTTCAGGGCCTCGCCGATGAAGGAATGGCCGTCGAAGTTCGGTCCCACGATGGGGATGAAAAGCTCGCCTTCCCTTATGGTGCGTGAATCCGTCGAGATGCCGGTAAAGACCTCCTTTCCTTTTTGCGGCACCGTTCCGCCTGTCGCTTTTACCACGTCTTCAAGTCGCCACATTGAGAAACTCCTCGATGACTTCTCGGTCGCTGAAGTGGAATGTCCTGTCCCCGATGATCTGGTAATCCTCGTGGCCCTTGCCGGCCACGAGCACCACGTCGTCCTGTCTTGCCATCCGTATGCTTTCAAGGATGGCCTCGCGCCTGTTCTCGATGGCCTTGAACGGTTTGCCGTCGAAGCCCTTCGAGATGTCGTCGATGATCCGCAGCGGATCTTCACCCCGCGGGTTGTCGGAGGTGACGATGACATGGTCCGCGATGCTCGACGCAATGGCGCCCATGACGGGCCTCTTTGTGGTGTCCCTGTTGCCTCCGCAGCCGAAGACAACGATGAGTCTTCCCTTCTTGAGCCTTCCGAGAAGGGTGAGCACGCTGGCCAGTGCGTCCGGAGTGTGTGCGTAATCGACAAAGGCAAAGATGCCCCTGTCGTTCTTTACGCGCTCGAGCCTGCCCGGAACGCCGTCCAGTCTTTCGACGCCCTCCCTGATAACGGAGTGCGGTATACCTGCGACATGGCCTGACAATGTTGCTGCGAGGATATTTGAGGCATTGAACATGCCGATCAAAGGTGAGGCGATGGGGATCTTTTTCCCCTGGAGGGATATGGTGAGTGTCAGACCATGGATGCCTTCGGACCAGTCCGAAAGGCAGGCATCCGCGAAACCCTTTATGCTGTATGAGAGCGTTTTCACCGGCTGGCCGATGGCGAACTCTCTTATGGAGGGATCGTCAATGTTCATAATGGCGCATCTTTTCTTTTTCCTGCTTCTCATCAGGTAGTCTTCGAAGAGGAGCTTTTTTGCAGCCCTATAGCTGTCGAAGTCCCTGTGGTAATCGAGGTGGTCATGGGTGAGATTTGTGAATACGGCGGTATCAAAATCTATGCCTTCGACACGGCACTGGTCGAGTGCGTGGGAGGAAACCTCCATAACGACGTGGGTTGTGCCTGAACGGGCCATGTCGTCAAGGAGCCGGTTTATCTCGCTGGCACCCGGGGTGGTGTTTTCCGCCTTGACAATCCTGCCGCCAAAGCGGTGGGATATCGTACCGATGACGCCGGGCCTTTTGCCCGCCGCCTTCAAAATGGACTCCATAAGATAGGTTGTCGTCGTTTTGCCGTTTGTGCCGGTGATGCCCGTCACGTGCATCTTCCGTGATGGATGGCCATGGAATTTTGAAGCGGCCTGGCCCAGGGCCTTCGCGATGTTCCCGACGCGGACGATGCAGGCGAAGGGTCCTTCGGTCGGGCCGTCCGTGACGACAGCCCGCGCCCCGCGCCTCAGGGCGTCATCGATAAAGGCCCGCCCGGTGCCCGCCGCGAAGAAGAGGGAGCCTTCGGACACGCTGCGGGAATCCTTGGTAATGTCCGTGATCTCCACGGAGGTGTCGCCGTGGATGCTTATTTTATCGATGCCGCGTATGATCTCACCGAGTTTCAACGCTGGTTTGACCTCCCGTATAGAACGCACTGCGTATCGCCCCTTACCTGCTCCTGAGGTTTCGGCAGCTGATCGGCAACCGTGCCCCAGCCGTATATCTTTATCTTCTGTGTCCTGGGTGCGAGCATGTCGAGGGCCGCTTTCATGGAAAGCCCCGAAAGATCGGGCATGTCGAAGGCGGTGTCGCTCTCGGCCTTTTTGCCCTGTCTCGGCTCGCCCGCACTTGTGATCTCGAAGACGCCCGATTGTTTCCGCACCTCGAAGGCGCCGTCGGCGAAGGGAAACAATGAATCAAAGCCTTCCGTGACATGTTTACCGTAAAGCGCCGTGAGCACCTTTTTGTCCACGCTGAAGCCCTTCCCTGTCATGGTATCGAAGGGCAGGGACCTGTCGGGAAGCACGATCCCTTCTTTTTTTAGAAATGCCTCGATATTCTTTTTGCCGATGACCCTGGAGAGGCTTTTTAATCCTTCCCTGTCTTTGTCCCGGAGGATATCGAAGGGTTTTTTCAGATACACGCGGGAGGGATCCCCGTCCTTTTTGATGAGGATGAGACCTTCTTTCTCGATGAGGCCCTCTTTGATCGATGAGGCCACGATGGGAATTGCGATCAGGAGAGACGGCTCTATGGAGGGGCTGTCCTTGGCGATAACGGGCTGATGCACCTGCGCCGCATGTCCGGTGTCTGCCCCCGGCGCGGCGACGCTCATGCCCTTTGGCGCCGGTCTTGCCGATATATCAAAAGTCCTTTTCATTACGAACCTGTCCTGAATATTGAATGCCAACGCCGCATACGTAAGCCCGATGAAGGCGCATACAAAGAAGGCTTTCTGGATCGCCCGCTTGTTCATTTCAAGACGACGACCTCTTCTTCTTTCGGTTTTGTGAGCCCCAGCCGTTCCCTGGCTTTGAGCTCAAGCAGCCTTGTCTGGGTGATGCCCGCGAGGTCCAGCTTCAGTTTATTGTGTGTTTCCATCAATTCCCGCTCAAGCTTAAGCGTCTCGATGAGGTCTTCCCTGGCGCGATTATGAGCGCTGACCAGTACGAAACTTACCATCATCACAACGGCGACGATAAAGCAGAAGAAGATGATGGGCCTGAGGCTCCCTCTGAACGTGGCCCTCGGTGAATCGATGTATATTCTTTGCATAATTCCCCCGTTAGTTTTTTTCCGCCACGCGGAGCTTGGCGCTGCGCGACCGGGGATTGCTCAAGACCTCTTCCCTCCCGGGTTTTATGGCTTTTCGCGTCAGCACGTTCAGGGTTCTATCGTTTCTGAAACGTTCCTTCACCATCCTGTCCTCGAGGGAATGGAAGGTGATGATGCCGATCCTGCCTCCGGCGGCCAGGAGACCGACGGCCGCATCCATACCCTGCGCAAGGCTGCCCAGTTCGTCGTTCACAGCTATCCTCAATGCCTGGAAGGTCTTGGTGGCGGGATGGATCCTGCCGGTCCTTTTTTTCGCTGATGCGACGATGCTTGCGAGCTGTCTGGCTGTGCGTATCTTCTCTTTTTTCCTGCTGTCGAAGATGACCTTTGCTATCTTCCTGGACCTGTGTTCTTCACCGTATTCATAAAGAATGCGGGCGATGTCCTCCTGACGGTAGGAGTTGACTATCTCGTAAGCCGTGAGCGCCTCGCGTGTGTCCATTCTCATGTCGAGCCCTTCGTCATCGTTGAAGCTGAAGCCTCGCGAGTCAGCCAGCTGGTAACTCGAAATACCGAGATCGAACAGTATGCCGTCTATGGACGATATCCCTATTCCCTGCAATATTTCCTTCAAGTTCCTGAAGTTTCCCCTCAGTAACGTTACCCGGCCGGAGTACTCTTTGAGCGTCTGTCCTGCCCGGTCCAGTGCTTCCTGGTCTCTATCAATACCTATAAGGTGTAAATTTCTGTTTCTGACCAGCATTCCAAGTGCATGTCCGGCTGCGCCTACGGTGGCATCGACAAATGTTCTACAACCGGTACTGATCAGATTTTCAAACACTTCGTTGGAAAGAACGGCTATGTGCCCCTGGTCGTTCAAAGACCAAGTTCCGATACGATATCGGCGATCTGATCGGGATCGGCAGTGGCCTGTCTCACCAGTTCTTCCCATTTTTCTTTTGCCCAGACCTCTATCTTTTTCCCTACCCCGATTATGACGACACTTTTCTGTATATGGGCATCCGTTTTCAGTGCCTGGGGAATGAGGATCCTTCCCAGTTTGTCTATGGGGCACTCGGATGCGCCTGAGTAGAAATAACGCAGGAAGGCGCGCGCCTCTTTTCGTATGGAGCCGGCGCTTGATATCTTTTCCTGTATGTTCAGCCATTCCTGGTAAGGATAAGCGACGATGCAGCCGTCCAGGTTGGTGAGGATAAGGCGCAGGTCGTGGTTCTGGGACAACGATTCCCGGAACCTTGCGGGAATGCTCACCCTGCTCTTGTCATCAATCGTGTACTCATAACGGCCTGCGAACAATTTCCCACCTTTTTACACTTTTTACCACTTTAGTCATTTATACTGGTAACTCTATAGTTTGTCAAGGTTTTTTTGTTCATTTCCGCTTTTGCCCTGTTTCGGTCTTTTTCTCTTTTGGGAAACCCGGGGAATGTCAGGCGGGCATTGTGTTGCGAGGACCTCCGCAGCGAGTTTCAGGCGGCAGGTTTTTTTACGCGGGCATCTTCACGATGATTGAACTGACGCCGGACAGGCGCTATTCCGATGAACCTGTGTTCACGTATGACAGGACGGTCAGGTGCGCCTTCTCGATGTCCCTGATGAGGGACGGTGTGACCAGATCGTACAGGTCCCCGGTTAAACCAAACCTTTCATAATACTCTTTCTTCAGGGCCGGCAGATCTTCATCCTGTCCGGTGTATCCCAGGGCTTTACAGATAAGGTCCGAAAGGCAAATGATAAAGCTCTCCTTCACAACTTCCCCGGGGATGCCTTCGGGCGGAAGAAATGCCGGGGCATGATGGTGCTCGATGGTTTCGGTGACGACATCGGGGAGCTGCCACTTATGCGCGATGATCGCACCGACAAGGGCGTGGTTCATCCCGTACCACTTCTCTTCCCTGATGACGGCCGGCAGATCAGCCGGCAGGTTCTTTGCAAAGACATCCCTCCTTTCCAGGAGCTGGAAAAAGTATTTTCCGATATCATGGAGGAGCCCTATTGTCCCGAGGGTGTATTCGGGCAGCTGGAACAGTGTTTTGCCCAGATGGCCCGCGCATGTGGAGACGGCAGCTGAATGGGTCCATATCTTCACATAGAGTTCCCGGTTGTTGTCCTTGAAAGAGGGCAAGGTGTTCTGGAGAATGTCCTCAAGGACCAGCGACCTTACGTTGTTGTAGCCAAGGAGCGTAATGGCCCGTCCCACGGATGTCACGCTTTCAAATTGTTTGAAATAGGCGGAATTGATCACCTGGAGGATCTTTGCCGAGAAAACGGGATTCGTCGAAACAAGGGAGGTTATCTCATGGGGATTCGACTGAGGCGTCTGCAGCAGGCCAAGGAGCCTGAGTGATGCCGTCTGAACATTGGGAAGGATCGATGCCCTGGCTTCGAGGTCTTTTTTGGCTTTTTCATCGACGGTGAAATGGGAAACAGGGAAAAGCCCCTCCCTGACGGGGATGTGATGGATCCCCCGCAGGGCCGGATAGGCTTCCAGCATGGCCGTTTTCTCATCCGGGACGGTGCGTGCCCTCGCAGGAATGGCGGTATTTTCACATTTTTCCGGGCCGGAGGATACAGGGCCCGTGGAAGGCACGTGCTGCGCCGCCTTGAGCCGTTTCGCATGATACAGGGCATATGCGATGAAAAGAAGCGCGACTAAGCATAATGACATGAAAAATACAGGCATGGTTTACCTTGTATTGAGGATAATCGGCTTTTTTTGTTTTTTCTTAATCTTCACATCGGCGGAGGTCCCCGGTTGTCTGTTGCAGGTGAGTTCCTTCACGAAGACGGCCGGGCGGGGACCTCCGCTGATGTCAAATGTCTTATCTGCGGTTTGTTTATCTGCGTTGTGTAACGCTTGTAAAAAGCCGGCCGCGGGACAGTACCCGCATAAAACTGTTGATAATTTGCTCACCTCGTTGTAGTCTTTTACTCCATCGCAAATTATCGGAGTGTCAATGAAGGTGCCAATTACACGGGAAGGCTATGAGGCATTAAAGAAAGATCATGAGAACCTGCTCAGCGTGAAACGCCCGCAGATACTCAAGGCCATCGAAGAGGCCCGGGCCCACGGCGACCTTTCGGAAAATGCCGAGTATGATGCCGCAAGAGAAGAGTTCCAGTTCCTTCAGAAAAAGGTTGCCGAGATCGAGGAGATGATCAAGAACTCCGAGATCCTGGATGTAAAAAAGGGCGACGGTGAGACCGTGGAGTTCGGCTGCACCGTGAAGCTCGTCAACCTCGATACCGATGAGGAGTCGTTTTACCGGGTCGTCGGCCCCTACGAGTCGGACATCAAGAAAGGCACCATTTCCATAACATCTCCCCTGGGAAGGGCGCTCATGGGCAAGTCCATCGGCGATGAAGTGAATTTTAACGCCCCCGGCGGAAAACGCACCTACGAGATCGTCAACATCGACTAAAAAACCGTTTGAACCGTATGAACCGTTTCAGCCGCTCGAACGTTACAGAAAAGAAAAGGCCTTGCCTTTGCATTTTCCGTTCAAGCTGTTCAAGCGGTTCAAGCGGTTGAAACGGTCTTTTAGATCCCGAAGGTCACCGTCATCACCTCTTCGAGGCTGGTGATGCCCTTCTCAACCTTTCTTAAGCCTGATTCGTAGAGGGTGCTCATGCCGAGCTTTCTGGCGGTATCACGCATTTGCTGATACGAGACGCTGTGAGTGATGATTGACTTGATATCTTCCGATGTGGACATGATCTCCGCGACGAGAGTTCTGCCCCGGTAGCCCGTGTTGTTGCATGCGGGGCACCCCCTGGCGCGGTAGATGGTCTCGGCGCGAAGCTTCACGGAACCGAGCTCTTTTGCGGTGGGTTTGTATTCCTCCTTGCATTCGGGGCAGAGTTTTCTTACAAGCCGCTGGCCAACGACAACGAGGATAGTCGGGGCGAGGAGAAAGGGCTCCACACCGATATCGATGAGCCTTGTGACGGCCGAGGGCGCGTCGTTCGTGTGGAGGGTGGAAAGGACAAGATGGCCGGTCAGGGCTGAACGGACGCATATCTCCGCCGTTTCGAGATCGCGCACCTCGCCGACAAGCATTATGTCCGGGTCCTGGCGCAGGAAACTGCGCAGGGCCGAGGCGAAAGTGAGGCCGATCTCCGGTTTTACCTGGACCTGGTTGATGCCGGCGAGCCGGTATTCGACGGGGTCTTCCACGGTGACGATGTTCTTCTCTGTGGATTTGATCTCCTGGAGTATGGCATAGAGCGTGGTGGATTTTCCGCTGCCAGTGGGTCCCGTCAGGAAGACGAGGCCGTAGGGGCTGAATATGGCCTTTCTCAGCTTTTCAAGGTCGTCATCTTCAAAGCCCATCTGATCGAGCTCAAGGATCACCCCGGTCCTGTCGAGTATCCTCATGACCACCTTTTCGCCATAGATCGTGGGGATGATGGAGATCCTCAGGTCGATGGTGCGGTCTTCGAGCTTGACCATGAACGTCCCGTCCTGGGGAAGCCGTTTCTCGGATATGTCCAGGCCGGACAGGATCTTGATGCGGGACACTATGGGGAGGTGGAGGTGCTTCGGGGGCGGCGCCATCTCATAGAGCTTCCCGTCGATGCGGTACCTGAGTGAAACATGGTCCTCGAAGGGTTCGATATGAATGTCCGATGCGCGTTTATCAATGGCCTGCCAGAGCATGAGATCGACGAGTTTCACCGTCGGTGCCGCCTTGGCCCTGGCAAGGATGCCTTCTGTGCCCGCTGTTTCCTCCTGTGCCTCAGGAGACCTCAGGTCGAGGCGGTTGATCGCGAGCGGCTGATGATAGAATTTTTTAGAAAGAGATGTCGTGTCGTAGAATCCCTCTATCGCCCTTAAGATATCTGATCTGGTGGCGGCAATGGCACGGACCTCGCAGCCGGTGATCTTTTTCAGCTCGTCAATAAGCATCACGTCGAGAGGGTTGAACATGACACATGTGAAGACGCCGGCTTCCCGGGAAAGCGGAAGAATGACGTTGCGCATGGCGAACTGTTTTGGGATGAGCTTTTCAAGGTTCTGGTCGTAGGTCGGTCTCAATGATCCGTTTTGGGAAGAAAGGAGGGGAATGCCGAATTCCTGAGAAAGAGCGAAGGCGACATCGTCTTCGGCGATAAGACCTTTTTTGACCAGGACCTCGCTGAGATAACCACCGCCTGTCCTTTGTATTTCAATGGCTTTCTCAAGCTGTTCGGTGGAGATGAGCCGCTGGTCGATAAGAAAGGCGGCCAGCCGTCCGTCGGGAGATTCCTTCTTCAGTTTTGTCGTCATGGGAATATTGTAAGGAAAAAGCTGGATTATGGCAATCAATTAAAAAGTACAGGTCATGGGCCATGGGTGATAGGTCATGGGAAAGAAAAAGCAGGTGATGGATTGTGGGTAATGCATAGGTTTTTCTAATTTATTCGGTTAATAAATAACCAAAGAAACTGGAAAAACGAGAGAAATTAAAGAGACCGTGGCCTCTCTCCTGTCACCTATAACCTATGACCTATAACCCGTCTTTATGCTATACTGTCCGTCGGGGTGTTCATGAGAAGGCCGTGTTTTATCATTTTTATTTATGTCATAGCGCCGATGGTATTCATAACGGGTCTGTGCATCCATGCACGGGCCTGCACGATCTGGGCGTCAGCCGGGGACGCCGCAGGGGGAGGCGGCACCATCATCGCCAAAAACCGCGATAACGTGTCATCGTTGTATACGGGGCTTAAAATGGTCTTTCCATCAGGGGGTTTCCGTTTTTTCGGTATCCTTGATGTGCGTGCGGACTGGTACGTCGCGGCCGCCATCAACGAGAAAGGGCTTGTCGTGGTCAACGCCTCGGCAAACAGCGTTCCTGCGCGCAAGCGTCACACTGCAACCGAGGATGTCACGGAGAGGATACTGACCGCGTTTGACTCTGTGGATGCCCTCCTGGATCAGAAGGGTTTTTTCGAAAAAACGCATCCGGCGATCTACATCATTGCCGATGCGAAAAAGATAATGTCCGTCGAGGTGGCCCCGGGCGGGAGGGTGTCGGCCTGCGTGAAAGAGAATGGGACACTGGCATTTACAAATCATTTCACGGATGAAAGGATCATTGATGCAAACGAAAGGATGAGCCGGCAAAGCCTTCTGCGGCTCAAAGGGATAAACAGGCTGCTCGATGGTCCGGGACGGCCCCACAGCCTTGAAGGGTTCATTTCGATGAGCCGCGATGAGAATGGAGGCTCCGATGGGGCCGTTATGCGGAAGGCAAAAAAAGGGTCGAAGATACGGACGCTGGCAACATGGATCGTCAGGCTTGAGCCGGGAAAGAGCCCGGAGCTTTATGCCGGTCTTTTCAATTCCGACGAAAAACAGCGGACCTACAGGGTCAGGCTGGATGATGGTTTCTGGAACCTCGTTCCCCGGGACAACCGGCAGGAGAGATCAGGTGCGGAAGGGCAAAGGAATACACCGATAAAGGACGTGCTGCGTTCTCCGGGCCTGAGGAACAACCTGCTGCGGGCCCCGGATTATGATTCCCGGGTTAAAAACCCTTAAAGGGCTTTTTCTTTTTAACCTGCAGTTCAGAACGAACCTCGTATTAAACCTGTTGGCTTAGAGTTTTTGACTGCTTGTTTGAGCAGGTTTTTTGAACTTTGTCTTGAAATAGTCGATTATCCGCCGGGTGAATCCCGGTGAGGAGGATGACTGCGTTGAAGGGGCGGCCTTTGGCGGCGGCGACAGAGATATGTCTTCGGCCACGCCCGTTTCTTCCTTGATGAGTTTTTCCACCTTCTGCCAGTCCACCTTGTCCGAGATGCCGCGGGACTCGATCAGTTTTGTGGCATACTGCTTCAGTGAACGGTGCTTTTTGTATACATCGGTGCGCACTTCAAGGAAGATCCTGCCTTCGGCGGTGCTGGCGATCTTTACGGGCTCATATATGATCTCGCCCTGGGTGTTTATTTCGACAAGGGGGAAAAGACGTTCGATGTGTTCGCGGAGCATCCTTATGCACCCGTGGCTCATATAACGATAAACGCTCCCGGGATAGATGGTGTCATGGATGAGAACGGCAGGGATGGAGGTCGTGATGGCGTACTTGCCAAGGGGGTTTTTTGGACCGGGCGGTACGGCCTCTTCAACCTCTTTGCCTTTCAGGGCATATTCGATCTGGATCGATTCAGGCACGTACCAGACAGGGTCCTTCCTTTTGTTTTTGATGTGGAATTTTCCTTCAGGTGTTTTCCAGTCTCCGAACTCGTTTCGGAAAATGGCGCCGAGGCCCACCGGCAGGGCCATGAGCTGACCGGCCTGGAAAAAATAGAGTGTGCGGTCGGGAATGTTTATGATGATGCCGTTTTCGACCACCCTGGGGACGATCTTCCTGTTGTTCAGTTTCAGCACGGTACCCTCGACAAGGGGTTGTTTTTCGTCGAGGCCGTTGTCCCTGACGATGTTTTTCCAGTACACGCCGTACTTTGCGCCCACCCGGTAGACGTTGTCGCCCTTTGCGACGGTGTGGGTCGTCTCGCCGCCGATGATCATGTCGATGGCGGGTGTCTGAGATGCAAGGGCCGGCGCAAATGCAATGAAGACGAGCAATAACGCCGTTTTTATTGATGTTTTCATAGGTATGACAGATGCCTATTCTATTATAACTAAAGATAATTGACAACAAAAAAGTATAAGCGGCCCGGAAAGGGCCTCAACATTTTCCTTGAAACGGTTTACGGGTCATGCATTAATTTTTATTATGGCCCGGATCGAAGACAGATTTTCGGACAGCCGTTTTTTCATGCTTGGCATCATCCACGGGGATGCGAGGAATGATACTGTTGTGAAAAGGTGGATGGATGATGTCGGGCCCGGCGTTATCACTCTCGAGCTTTCTCCTTACGGCCTTGCCTTCAGACAGGAAAAAGGCCGTGCATACATGAAGAGGATCGATGCCATCTGCCGCAAACTGCAGTTTGAGGGGTACTCCTGCACGCCCGATGACCTGCGGTCTTTCTATTCATATGTAAGCGTTCCCCGTGAGTTCGAGATCGCCCGGGACTATTGTGCGGTGAACAGTGCGGACCTCTACCTGGTCGACATGGGCCTTTTCTCGTACATGAAACTGAAGAAGATCGATGAGCTTATCAGCGAAGAGAACATACGGAAAAACCTCATCGAGGACACGGGCGGCAGGTCGAATGGGCAAAAGGTGCTGGCCGGGCTTTATTTCAGGTCCGGGGTCAGCGCTTTTCAGTACACGGACGAAATGGCGCTTCGCGACAGGTTCATGTCCCGCAGGATCACTGTGCTCATGAGACGTTTCATCGGTAAGCGCATCCTTCATATCACCGGCTGGCAGCATTTGAAAGACCCGTTTGACCTCTATACCCCGTTAAGTCCCGTAAAGATATACCCCTATGATTAAGCTCTTTGTTTTTGATCTCGGGAAGGTCATCCTTCCCTTCGAGCACCGCCAGATAGCTGTGAAGCTCCACGAGGCCTCCATGATCCGGGACCGTTTCAAGCCGGATGATGTCTTCCAGTTCCTTTTCGATCATTCCAGGGGTTTTGTGAACGTTTATGAGGAGGGCCGGACGACGTCCAGGGAATTTTTCATGAAGCTCCGGGAAAGATACAAGCTGGACCTGGAATTCGAGGAGTTCAAGGAGATATGGAACAATATCTTCGAAGAGGACCCGGCCGTCAATGAGGTCATCCTTTATTTGAAGAAAAAAGGTTATCCCGTTTTCCTTCTCAGCAACACGAATGAACTTCATTTCGCCCATATCATAGAGAAATATCCCATTGTAAACTATCTCGATGAATGGATACTTTCCTTCGAAGTGGGCGCGAAGAAGCCGTCGGAGAAGATATATGACACAATATTCGAAAAAAAGACCGTTGAGAGGCACGAGGTCCTGTATATTGATGATATTCCCCAGTATGTCGAAGCTGCCGCCTCCTACGGTATCCCCGGTATCGTCTTCAGGGAGGCCGCAGATATATGGAAGGTGATACATGAGAATTGTGTGTAATGAAGACGGGTTATAGGTTATAGGTTATGGGTGATGAGGAAAACGGCTTCAGCCGTTCCAACGGTTTCAATCGTTCCAGCAGTTAAATGCTTTAAGTTTTTAGTTTTTCCCGTTGAAACTGGTGAAACGACTGGAACGGTTGAAACCGTTTTTAATAACCCATAACCTATCACCCATGACCCGTTCTTAGGAGGCCACTCGACTTATGCTCCAATTTCCCCATATTGACCCTGTTATCTTCAGGATAGGCCCTTTTGCCATGCGGTGGTACGGGCTTATGTATATCCTCGGTTTCCTGGCCTCATACGGCCTGACGGTGTACCAGTTCAGGGGTGGCAGGAAACCGGGCATACCCAGGGAGGCTGTGGACGATCTTTTCTTCTATCTTATAATAGGGCTCATTGTCGGTGCCCGCCTGGGGTACGCGGTCTTCTATAATCTGGGTTTTTATATCGATAATCCTCTCGAAGTATTCATGGTATGGCATGGAGGGATGTCTTTTCATGGCGGCCTCATCGGTGCCTTCATCGCCGGTGTTATCATTATAATCAGAAAGAATCTTCCCCTTTTTACAACGGTTGACCTTATCATCCCAACCGCCCCTGTGGGGATCTGCCTGGGAAGGATCGGCAACTTCATCAACGGCGAGCTCTTCGGTAAACCGGCGGATGTTCCCTGGGCCATGGTCTTTCCCCAGGGAGGCCCGGTGCCCCGGCACCCCTCTCAACTCTACGAGGCCTTTTTTGAAGGATTGCTTCTTTTTGTGATCCTCTGGTTCTACAAGGACAGAAAGAAACGGGAAGGTGAAGTATTCGCCCTGTTCCTTATTCTGTATGGGGCATTCAGGACCTTCTGCGAATTTTTCAGGCTGCCCGATACCCAGCTCGGGCATGTTCTGGGTCCTTTCAGCATGGGACAGGTCCTGAGCCTGATCATGGTGCTCCTGGGGGCAGCGCTCATGTTCCTCTACCTTCCGAAGCGGGGAAAAAGCAAAAATAGCGTTTCAACCGTTTGAGCCGTTTAAACCGTTCAATAAGCCGTAAGGCGTAAAGCGCGTGAAACCGTGAAGTGCTTTAGAAACCGTGAAGAGTGAAGCGTCAGGCGTAAACAGTTTCAGCCGTTCCAGCCGTGAAGCGTAAATCGTGAAACTGCAAGGTGTAAAAAACCTATGTTTTTCAACACCTCACGTCTAACACTTTACTGTTCACGGTTTTTAGAGGATCTCGACCAGTCCCGTATCTATATCGTAATACATGGTCGCCACAGCGATCTTCCCCTCCTGGACCATTTTCTCAAGCATGGGTTTTGACGATGCGATGGCGGCGGTGACGAGCCTGGCGTTCTCCCTGATGGCGTTGTCCACGAGATCCCCCGTTTTTCCCTTAACATTCTCAACAGCGGTGCTTATGACATCGGTGATGCTTCCTATGTGGCCGTGGGCCTCGCCGCCCTGTGCGGTTGCCGTCACCGCGCCGCACTTGGAATGGCCGAGGACGACTACAAGGCGGCAGCCGAGATGGTCTGCTGCGTATTCGATGCTCCCTAAGGCCATATCGTCGACGATGTTCCCGGCGAGCCTGATGATAAAAAGGTCGCCGATGCCCTGATCGAAGAGGATCTCCGGCGGGATCCTGGAATCAGAACATCCAACGATTATGGCGAAGGGCTTCTGACCTTTCGCGACCTCGTCACGGCGTTTTTTATCCTGGTTGGGATGGAGCTGTTTCGATCCGGCGAACCTTTTGTTTCCCTCAATGAGCGCCTGCAATGCTTTATCGATCTCGGCGTCTTTTATCATGGCCTTCCCCCTTAATCATCGTTTTGTACTGTATCATAATGGATTTGCGGTTATTCATCAAGTACTAACCCGGAGGTTCATCGCAAAGCCACAAGTATTGTGAAAATATTAACAAAAATTTGTTGACATCCCTGCAATGCCTGTTTAAAATAGTCTGTTCAATACGCGAATACGAGTAGTTTTACCCCAACATTTTAGAGGAGGTTATGTATGGCAGATGTAACAGAAGAAACCAAATTGTATCCCCCGTCAAAAGAATTTGTTGACCAGGCTTATGTGAAGAGCCGCGATGAGTACGAGAAGATGTGGAAACAGTCCGTTCAGGACCCCGAAACCTTCTGGGGCAACATCGCGAAAGAGCTTCACTGGTTCAAGCCGTGGATGAAGGTTAACAGGGAAGATTTTGCCAAGGGCGAAGTGGAATGGTTCATCGGCGGCAAAACGAACATTTCCTATAACTGCCTCGACTATCAGGTCGAGAAAGGCAAGGGAGACAAGGTTGCCATCCTGTTCCAGGGCGAACCGGAAGACGACGTCGTGAAACTCGCCTACAAGGAAATGCTTTCCATGGTTTCCAAGTTCGCAAACGTGCTGAAGAAAAAAGGCGTCCGCAAGGGCGACAGGGTTGCCATCTATCTTCCCATGATCTGGCAGCTTCCCGTTGTCATGCTCGCATGCGCAAGGATCGGCGCTGTCCACACGATCGTTTTCGGCGGTTTCTCCGCTGAGGCGCTCCGCGACAGGATCCTCGACGCCGGCGCAAAACTGCTCATCACCACCAACGGCTACTGGCGCAGCGGCAAGAACGTCAGCTCAAAGGCAAACGCCGACATCGCCTGCGACCTCTGCGCAAAAGAAGGCCACACCGTCGATAAGGTTGTCGTCGTAAAGAGACTTAACAACTTCGACGTACCGATGAAGGCCGGCAGGGACACCTGGTTCGAGGACGAACTGGCAGCGGCGGACATCACCGACAACTGCCCCGCCGAGATGATGGACGCGGAAGACCCGCTTTTCATCCTCTATACCTCCGGTTCAACGGGCAAGCCGAAGGGCGTTCTCCACACCGTCGGCGGCTACATGGTCTACGCATACTCCACATTCAAATACATCTTTGACTACAAAGACAAAGACGTGTTCTTCTGCACCGCCGACATCGGCTGGGTAACGGGCCACACCTACATCGTCTACGGACCGATGTGCAACGGCGCGACATCCATCGTCTTCGAGTCGGTCCCGACATTCCCGAACCCTGACAGGTTCTGGCAGATCGTCGAGAAGTTCAAGGTCAGCATCTTCTATACCGCTCCGACAGCCATCAGGGCACTCATGAAAGAAGGCGAGAAGTGGCCGCAGGGCAGGAACCTTTCCTCGCTGAGACTCCTCGGTTCCGTCGGCGAGCCCATCAACCCTGAGGCGTGGCTCTGGTATCACAAATACATCGGCTCTGAAAAATGCCCCATCGCAGATACCTGGTGGCAGACAGAGACCGGCGGCATCCTTATCACCTCCCTTCCTGGCGCATGGCCGGGAAAACCGGGCTACGCGACACTTCCGTTCTTTGGTGTTGACGCCCGTGCACTCCAGTCAAGGTCCTCAGGCGATCAGCCGGCAGTGGACGCACCCGTGAACGAGCAGGGCGAGCTCTGCATCGCAAGGTCGTGGCCCGGCATGATGAGAGGCGTTTTCGGCGAGCCCGAAAGGTTTTTCAATACCTATTTTGTCCAGCAGCCCGGCTTCTATTTCTCCGGTGACGGCGCATTAAAGGACGAGAACGGCTATTTCAGGCTCATGGGCCGTATAGACGACGTCGTCAACGTATCCGGTCACAGGATGGGTACCGCAGAGGTTGAGGCGGCACTCAATTCATTCAACACAGCAGTCGCGGAATCCGCTGTCGTCGGTTTCCCGCACGAAGTCAAGGGCGAGGATCTCTATGCCTATGTTATTCTGAAAACAGGCGTAGAGGGAAGCGACGCCCTGAAGAAAGAGCTTGTTGCCCACGTCAGGAAAGAGATCGGCCCCATCGCATCACCGGGCAAGATCCAGTTCGTACCCGGTCTGCCGAAGACACGCTCCGGCAAGATCATGAGAAGGATCCTGAGAAAGGTCGCCTCAGGCGAGCTCGATCAGCTTGGCGATACCACAACGCTGGCAGATCCTTCAGTTGTAGATGAGATCGTAAAGGGCAGGCAGTAACAACACGCCAGGCCTTTTCAAAAGGCAGCAGGAAGCCCCCGGGTAACCGGGGGCTTCTTTTTATAAAAGGGGGTTTTTTGGGAAGCTTTGCGCGAACAGGCGCGTCAGGCGGCATACCCGTCTACCAATGCAATTCAACAGAAGAGTACCACAAGGGAAAACTGGGTTCGCTCGGATGGGAACTGACGGTCTGCAACACACTCCACCCTCCCGATACACCGGTGAGGAAATTCCTCGTGCGAAGCGATTCATACGGGTATCTCCTTCACGACCATCTTAAACGGTTCTTTCCACTCGAAAAGATAGAGAAGGTGATCGAGATCGGAGGCGGCTACGGCTACCTGATGAAAGACCTTCTGGACCGTTGCGGGCACTTTAAGGCGTGCATGCTTGATATCTCGCCCGTACTTCTGGAAAAGCAGAAGGAGACGCTAAAAGGGTACGATGTCTCCTATCGTCTGGAAGACGCCATGGAGACGGAACCGGAGGTATTCGGACAATACAACCTGGCTGTGCTCAATGAGAACCTTGGCGATTTCCCGGCGCTTGTCGGTCTCGATAGCCGCGTCCTTGCAAGGGACCCGTCCACTGTCCATGACCCCGTTATAAAGAAAGTGCTCCGTTTTTTTGAAACATACGGGCTTGATAGGCCGGCCGTGGAACATTTCAACCTCAATATCGGGGCGATGGAGATGACAGAGAAGCTGTGCCTGGCCGGAGTGCCTCACATATTCATAGGCGAACACAGCTGCGAGGCGAAGGCACCACCGGCGCTCGGGCCCTATATAAACCTCATGTCAGACGGAAATCCCAGGCGGATCACCCTGAAAGGGCACGACGAGTACACAATCAAATTCTCCTACCTGCAGAAAATAGCCGGGTATCACGGATACGAGACCGTCCGCGGCCCTTTCGCGGATTATCTGGTGCCAAACCTCACGGAACACCTGAAGGCCGTCCTCGCTTCCAGGGGTCTGTACAGCGATAACGAAGAGGCGGTCTGCCACTTCATCAGCGATCTTTATGAGTATGAGTATCTTGTGCTTGTAAAGAAATGAAAAAATCACAATAACAAGATAAGACGAACAGACCAGGGAAACCAGAGAAACTGGATTACCATACCATCAGGGAACCCCGTTGTTTTGTTGATTATTGGACAAAAAAAGGAGGCATGCTGCCATGCCTCCTTTATATTCGTTGACTTCGGGATCAGTTCGTTTTCGGCGGGCGGAGTAGTGCAAATGCTATGAAGATTCCAATGATGGAGAGAATCAATGTGGGCCAGAAGGCCGCCGTGTAACTTCCAAAGGTGTCCTTTGCCATGCCCGAGATAATGCCGCCAATGATTGCGCCGAGGCCGTATGCACTGAACACGACGCCGTATTTCTGCGCGTATCCCTCAAGGCCGAAGAAGGACGCCGTGCTTGCGGGGCCGATTGCGAGCCAGCCGCCCAGGGTGAGCCAGAAGCCGCAGAAGGCAACGGCAAAAAGCACCACCGAACCCTTGCCGGCGCTTAGCATCATTAAAGAAGAAAGACCGATGATCACAAAGGTGACGATGGCTGCATATTTCGGTGTTATCTTGTCAGCAAGAGTGCCGAAAATGGGCCTGCCTATACCATTAAAGATGGCAAAGATGGATACGAGAAAGGCTGCAGTGCCCACATCGAGCCCGATGACCTCTCCGCCAACAGTCGCAGAAACGCCTATTGCCATGAGGCCTGCCGTGGTGCCGAAAAGGTAGCAGATCCAGAGGCCGTAAAAACTCGATGTTTTGACCATGCCGCCCGCGGTGATCGCCTTGGCTGTACCGCCCGCCGCCTGAGGCGGGTTCCATCCTGCCGGTTTCCATCCTGCCGGCGGGAATTTCATGAACATAGAGAGTATGACCGTGACCACGAGAAATCCTGCCCCCATATAAAGGAAGGTGTTCAGGGCCCCGGAAGAAGCAATTAAGGCCTTTGCAAGGGGCGCTGTAATGAAGGCGGAGCCGCCAAAGCCAAGGAGCGCAAGGCCGACGGCAAGGCCTTTCCTGTCAGGGAACCACTTTGTGCATACTGAAACCGGGCCGCCGTACACAAGACCGACACCGGCACCGCCGATAACTCCGTATGTGATCATGACCATGGTTATGCTGCCTGAGAATTTCGCAAGCATCCATCCAAGGCCGACGACGACGCCGCCGATGACCATAACGATACGGGGTCCGAGCTTGTCAATGAATTTTCCTGCCAGGAATGTGAAAAGAGCAAAGACTGCAATGAAAACCATAAAGGGCATGTTACCCTGCTTTGCCGTTGCGTTGAAAAGCTTTTCAAGAGGTCCTTTAAACACGCTGTATGCGTAAACCGCACCGAGACACAGGTTGATGATCATGCCAAGGATAACGAATACCCACCTGCCTGCGTTCGCGGACATACCGAATACCTTAGTATCTTCGGACATTATGGATTACCTCCCCTTTTTGATTGTTAAACCCGAATGTGACTTGAAAATTAGTATACTCAGCCGAAGAAAGTCAAGTTTTTTTTGTAATATCGTTCACAAGCCTGTGTAGCATCTATATATGGTTTATCCTCCATCATCGCCGGAAATGGAGGGGCAGAAAAAATAATCCACTTTTTTTATTAATGATATCTATTAGTTGCAAATAAATGAAGGAGGCTGCCCCCTTTTTTCAGGCATTTTTTTATTTTTTAGCACCACGAAAGACCCGAAGGAGAGACGTTTTTTCCTGGATATAAGGTAAATAACTCTTGACATTGAAGGGGTAATCGTTTATTATTGCTCTGCTTTTTTCGCCATTTTGACCTGTATCCCTTCATGTAATGAGGGATTATTTTTTTGGAGGTATTGATGCCTACTATTAACCAATTAGTGAGGCTTGGGAGAGAAGCTGTCAAAAAGAAGAGTTCTTCTCCGGCCCTTACGAACTGCCCGCAAAAGAGGGGTGTTTGCGTCAGGGTCTACACGACAACGCCTAAAAAACCGAACTCGGCATTGCGCAAGGTTGCCCGTGTCAGGCTTACGAACGGCATTGAGGTGACGACATATATCCCCGGTATCGGCCATAACCTGCAGGAGCACTCCGTTGTTCTCATCAGGGGCGGCAGGGTGAAAGACTTACCCGGTGTGCGCTACCACATAATCAGGGGGTCACTCGATGCGAGCGGTGTTGCGAACAGGAAGAAAAGCAGGTCCAAGTATGGGGCAAAGAAACCGAAACAATAAGGGAGCATAAGAAATGCCACGCAAAGGACATATATCGAAACGGGAAAAACTGCCCGATCCGAAGTACAATGACATGATGGTGCAGCGCCTCATCAACTGCGTGATGCTCGACGGCAAGAAGAGCACGGCGTCGGGGATCGTCTATGGCGCGATAAGCCTCATCGAAGAGCGGCTGAAAGAGGAAGGCCTCAAGGTGTTCCACAAGGCCCTCGACAACATCAAGCCGGAAATTGAGGTCAAAGCAAGGCGCGTCGGCGGCGCCACCTACCAGGTACCTGTAGAGGTCAGACTGAACAGGAAGCTCTCTCTGGGGATCAGATGGCTCATCCGCTATTCCCGTGCGCGGGCGGAAAAGACAATGATGGAAAGGCTCGCCGGAGAGTTGATCGACGCTTACAACAATAAGGGGAGCGCGGTCAAGAAGAGAGAGGACACCCACAAGATGGCAGAGGCCAACAAGGCTTTCGCCCACTACAGGTGGTAACAGGTTTACAATGAACAATCGAGTAAGAAATGTGGGGATCATGGCGCATATCGATGCGGGGAAGACAACCGCAACGGAAAGGATCCTCTTTTATACCGGGGTCAACAACAGGATCGGCGAGGTGGACGACGGCGCCGCGACGATGGACTGGATGGAGGAAGAGAAGGAACGCGGCATCACTATCACGGCTGCGGCAACCACCTGTTTCTGGCGGGACCACCGGATCAACATCATCGACACCCCGGGACACATAGATTTCACCATCGAAGTCGGAAGGTCCCTTCGGGTCCTTGACGGTGCGGTCGCGCTTTTCTCGGGAGTCGAAGGGGTGGAGCCTCAGTCGGAGACCGTCTGGCGACAGGCCGACAGGTACGGAGTTCCCCGCATAGGCTTTATCAACAAGATGGACAGGCCGGGTTCGGACTTCGACAAATGCACCGCCATGATGCGTGACATTTTGCGGGCAAACCCTCTTACGCTTCAGATACCCCTCAAGAACGGTGATGAATTTATCGGGGTTATCGATATTATTGAAGAAAAAATGAACAGGTACGATAAAGACCGCCTGGGTCTTGACTGCGCGGACGAAGAAGTTCCCGGGGAGTACAGGGACAAGGTCCATGCACTCAGAGAGTCGATGCTCGAGACCTTATCGGAAATAGATGACCATCTCATGGCGCAATACCTCGAGGGCGGACAGATCACCAACGATATGATCAAAAGCGTGATCAGGAAAGGAACACTTGAAGGGAAGATCCTGCCTGTTCTCTGCGGCAGCGCCTTCAAGAACAAGGGCATTCAGCCCCTGCTCGATGCCATTGTCGATTACCTGCCGTCACCGGACGATGTTTCACCTTACCAGTGCTGGACCTCGCAAGGCGAAGAGCTGAGCCTCAAGGGCGTCGAAGACGAGCCCATGAGCGCCATTGTTTTCAAGATCATGACGGACCCCTTCGTCGGCCATTTGAGCTACATCCGTGTCTATTCCGGCGAGATCAAGGCGGGCGATACCGTAACGAACACTTCGCGGGACAAGACAGAACGCGTAGGAAGGATCCTCAGGCTTCACGCCAACAAGCGTGAGGACGTGAAGAGGGTCAGCGCGGGCGATATCTGTGCCATTGTCGGACTGAAAGGCGCCGTAACGGGAGATACCCTTACATCCAACGGTCACGATGTCGTCTTCGAGACCATCGAGATACCGTCACCCGTTTTATCCTGTGCCATCACACCCAAGAAAAAGGACGATCTGAAGAAGATGTGGCTGGTCTTCAATAAATATACGGTCGAAGACCCTTCACTCACGGTCAGGCTTGACAGCGAAACGGGCGAAGTGATCCTCTCCGGGATGGGCGAACTCCATCTCGAGATCATCATGGACCGGGCCAAGAGAGAGCATAACCTTGAAATGGTCACCTCGCCTCCGCAGGTCGCCTATCGTGAAACCATTACCAGGCCTGCATCGGCTGTGGGAAAATACATAAAACAGTCAGGCGGCCGGGGGCAGTATGGCCATGTCGTGATCAACATAGCCCCCCACGACGGAGCCGATTTTGTCTTCGAGAACAAGATCATAGGCGGGGCAATACCCAAAGAATATATCGGCAGCATAGAGACGGGCATCAGGGAAGCGCTGGAAAAGGGCGTCTACCTGGGCTACCCGCTCATTAATGTAAAGGTGGAGCTCATCGACGGTTCTTTTCACGATGTAGACTCCTCGGAGCTGGCATTCAAGCTCGCAGGATCCATCGCCGTGAAAGAGGCGGTGTCGAAGGCGAACCCCGTGGTTCTTGAACCTATCATGAAAGTTGACATCCACACACCGCAGGAGGCAATGGGCGCGGTGATCGGGGACGCCACGTCGCGCAGGGGAAGGGTCCTTGAGGTAGGGGAACGAAATGGCTTCAAACATGTCCTTTCCCATATCCCTCTCGACGAGATGTTCGGCTATACCACCCAGCTTCGATCATTGACGCAGGGACGCGGTTACTCCAATATGGAGTTCTTCCATTACCATCCCGTACCATCAAACATATTAGAGAGTTTAAAAAGAAAAGATAAATTTGTGACGGAGGTCCTCTATGGGTAAGAAAAAGTTTGAACGGACGAAACCACATGTGAACATAGGAACCATCGGACATATAGATCACGGGAAGACCACCCTGACGAGCGCCATCACCAGGTGTCTTGCCCAG